>DUMF01000029.1 GCA_012840015.1 Bacillota bacterium | reverse complement strand
CGAATTCGCTGGAGTGAAGCACCCTAAATGGAAGTTTACCCACGATTTCAAGGTAATCCCATTTCCAGGTGTGGAAGCAGGACGGGCAGGTGGTCACCAGCGTACGCACACCCATTTCCCTGAGGGTTTCTACGTTATGCCTGGCTAACCGTTCGAGCTTATCCGGCATTCCGGCGGCTAACAGCGGAAACCCGCAGCACCATTCGTCTGACCCCAAAACGCAATACTCTATACCGCTCGCCTCGAGTATACGAACGAAAGATTGGGGTATCCCATACACCATCGGGAACAAAGAGCTTACACAGCCTGTGAAAAATGCCACCTCCGCGCCCCGACCTATCCGTCCCTCGAGTGCTGGCTGCTCCATGTTCTTCAACCATAGAAGCTTGTTCTCAGGCGGGTCTCCCGTGATGTTGTTCGTCCGCTCTAGAGCATCGCTGAGTGCGGCCATGCTTTCAGGCACACCAATTCTCCTCGTGAATTCAGCTCTTAGTGTCGTCATAAGATCGGCTAGTGGTACTCCGCGTGGACACTTGAGCTTGCAGGACGCGCATCCAACACAGTTCCAGAAAACCTGGCTCCGTAAAGCTTCCTCCACCAAACCCAATTGCACCATTCTCGCAATTTCTCTGGGAGTCCGCTCCATGCCACCAGCCGCGGGGCATGTCCCCGTGCAAGTGCCACACTGGATGCATTTCAGCAGCCGGTCCCCGTCCCCCACACTGCTCAAGATCTCATTCGCCAGTGAAAAGTTCATTTGGTCAATACGGAAAACATCGTTCAAATCTTAGTCCCCCCAGTGAGCAACCCAGAGGCAGCTACCGCCCGGAAGAAGTCTTCAGCCCCTACTCCTGGGACTTCTACTGGATTACTGGCTAGAAAGCGAGTGATTGCGTCCCTCACATGTTCCGGCTGGCACAACACTCCGCGAAGGCTTAGCGAAAGCTTATCTATGCAGTCCAAAGGGTTGGCGAAGAAATCCCCATCAAACGACACTTCTTCGATCTTACCATCGGCTACCACCAAAAGTGCCCTAACGATACCGCCTGGAGCTTTATGAATCCCCTCACCCACCCAAGCGCGTTCAGAGACCTTTAATTTGATTTGCCTCTTCTTTCTGGAACGACTGAACACCCATTCATCGGTGACATATTCGCGGCAGAGCGAGTTTGCGGTCTCGCTCTCTTCCTCCGACAGGTTTCCTGGAGTCAAGCCTTCTAACGTCTGGGAGTATTCTTCGACAAGGTATCGGAGCACAGTCGCCCGATCGGGTTCGCATCCCAACACATCCCGACATGTAGTTAATCTTCCCTTTAAAGTCCTTGCCACCTTGTCCCTGAACTTCTCGTCCGGCACTCTCAACAGCTGGACCATCTCGTCGTAGGGGAAACTCAGTATTATGTTGCCAGTCAGAACCTGACTTCCCTCAATAAGACCGGCACCATTCCCTGAAATTTTCTTCCCGTCCACTTCGATGTCATTCACGCCTCTGCGAGACGCGGGGATGCCGAGGCGCCTGTAAACCCTGACCGGTGCCTCCAAGTACCTCGCGAAAAGTCCTTCTATCGTGACGGGAGCCCTCTCGTCGTCGGCGGCGATGATGACTTGGTAGAATATCTGCCCGGGGTCCAGTAGCACTGCGCCCCCGCCAAGCATCCGTCTTACCAATGGATACCCCTTCCGGCGCACTGCCTGAACGTCCACGTCCTCTTCTGCATCTTCGTGATACCCCACGCAAACCAGAGGGCTCTCTGGATAGCAAAGGATAAGGGTGGGTGGAGAGACACCAGCACCAACGTGTATAGCGACTGAATGGTAAATGGCCTGCGTCATTACTGGGGCCAATGCACCGAGCTCTAGCAGTCTCCACCCACTCACAATGTATCCCTCACTTCTTGGCCGTCTTTTCTTTTTCAATGCGGGCGATCTCGCTCTGGATGAACTCCTCTAGCTTTGGCCCTGTCTTCATAAGAGTGGCCAATTGTCCCAAGTCGCTTGGCTTGATCTTGGCAACCCAGCCGTCCCCATACGGGCTCGAGTTCACCAGAGAAGTATCCTCCTCGAGAGATTCATTGACGGCTACGATTGACCCCGATACCGGAGCGTATAATCTTCCCACCCATTTACCGCTTTCCATTGAAGCATAAGGAGCACCCTGCTCGACCTTCCGGCCCTTAGAAGGAATTTCGACGTATACGATGTCCCCAGCCAGTTTTTGCGCGAAATCCGTGATCCCGGTGACCACCAGATCGCCTTCCACTCTAGCCCAGCAATGGTGGGCATCGTAGTACAGATCATCCGGAAATTCGTAAGAACCTATCTTCATGCGATCACTCCTCTCCGTTTCCTCCAGCCATGAGGCGGTTTAGATACTCCGTTAAGTTGTAGACTCTAACATTATGCTTGGACGTCTTGGCGTTTTTCAGGTTATGCAAGCAGGCAGGGCACTCCGTAAGTATGACTCGGGCGCCAAGCTTGGCCAGCTCGTCAACCCTGGTCCGCGCCATATTCAACGACATCCTCGGGTAAATCCCTCGTACAACGGAACCGGCACCGCAGCACCTGCCGTATTCATAAGCCCTTAGCGGTTCCACAAGTTCGCCATTGGCTTTGCGGATTATCCCTCTAGGCTGATCGTAGATGCCCAGAGATCTGCCCAGGTGGCAAGGATCGTGCCAGGTCACCAGGTCTTTGATGTGTACGGGAATTTCGATCGTGGAGAGGAACTCCAGTATGTTTACCACTTCAAGCCCCACGAAGGCCTTGTTCGCTTTAAAGAATCTCGTGCAACGCGGGCAGAAAACTATAAGCCGCTTAGCACCCTTAGCCCGGATTTGATCCAGGTTAGACTGGACGAACTCCGGATTGGCCGCGTAGCCTATATCTTCATACACACCGCCGCAGCATTTCTCATCTATAGTTGAGAAATCGACTCCCAGCTTTTGGAGTAGCTCGAGACCAGCCATGGCCGCTTCTCGTTCACGAAATGCGGATACGCAGCCCATGAATACCACGTTTTCAGCTTGCTCTTTTTCGTAACCCCATGGCTCGCGTTTCTCTCCGTAAGGATTGCCGTAAGCGTCGATAACCCTTTTCGCCTCTGCGTACGTTTCGAGAGCCACGTTTTCTTTCTGCGCCTTTGCCCTCAGGCGCTTAACCATCTCAGGCGCGTTTATCTGTGCAGGGCACGCCACCCTACAGCTCTCACAAGTGGTGCAGAAAGACAGGCCTTCCTTTTGGGCCTTTTCCAAAGAGGCGTGGAACGAAGTGAAAGCCACTCCGCGCCCTCCGAGATACTTGTACCCATAGTTTTCGCCGATGGCTCCGTATACGGGGCAGAAATTCAAGCAACTGCCGCAGTTAGTGCAGTAAAGCAGCTCCTGAAACCCTTCCCGGATGGCCTCGGTCCGGCCGTTATCGATTAGTACCACGTGTACCTCTTCCGGTCCGTGCATGCCCAGTACAAGACGATACTCTATGTCCGCCGTTCGGCTCGGTCCAGATATGCACGAAACATACGTGCCCAAGTCCTGCCCAAGGCCATAAACCGAAGCAGCCTGTACCACAGTTAGAGCATCCAACGGTGTTGGAACGATCTTTTCGATGCCAGCAATCACGATGTGGACTCGAGGGATGTTAGTTACCGCCCTGATATTGCCCTCGTTTTCAATAAGGAATATGGTACCAGAGTCGGCTGCAATGGCGTTAGCTCCCGAAAGCCCATAATCCGCCTTGAGAATCTCTTGCAAAGTACCTTTTCGGGCAGCAGCGATGAGATCGTCCAATTCCGTGGTCACTTCATAACCGTACTCGCGCGTGAAGATCTCCGATATCTTTTCTCGCGGCACATGAAGCGCTGGCACAAGGGAGTGACTAGGTAGTACGTCCGCCAGCTGCACTATCCGATCTCCCAGGTCCGTCTCAACTACGCGAACCCCCTTGGCTTCCAATGCCTCGACAAGCCCGACTTCTTTCCCAGCGTTGGTTTTGGATTTTACTACAGTTCCACCTTTCACCACGCTGAGAATATAGTCCACTGCCTCTTTACCAGTCTTGGCATAGAACACCTTACATCCGGCAGCCTGGAGTGAACTGATAGCCTGAGGCAGAAGGGTATCCAGGTTCGCGATCGAGTATGCCTTTATTTCACGTAACCTCCTGGATAACCCGGGATACTGCTTCACCTTGGCAATGTGCTTCGGACATATCACGTCTAGAGCTATGTTTCTGCCCTTGGTGGACTGCACATCCTGCAGCCCCATCCTTATCTTGGTCTCGAGGGGCTCCTTAAAGCCCATTTCACGTCCCTCCTTTCTATCCTTCCGCCTCCACTGACCTTAGAACAAGCTCCGTAATATCAAGTACTTTCACGCCCGCTTTCATACTCCTCGATGCTGTGGAAATCGTCCGCTTACACTGCTGGCAGGCAGATACTACCGTCTTAGCGCCGGTCGAAAGAACGTCCCGGATCTTCCTCTGCGCTATCTTGCTTTGCACTGCCGGGAAGGTCATTTCGAGGTTCCCGCCGCCACCGCAGCAAACGCTCGAAACCCCGGAACTCGGTAGCTCCACCAGTTTGAGCCCGGGCAGCGCCTTCAACACGTTTCGCGGAGGGTCGAAGATACCGCTCTTCCGGCCCAGGTCGCACGGATCGTGGTAGGTTACAGTCATATCGACGTGCCCGAGTTTGAGTCTCCCCTCCGAAATCAACCGTTCCAGGTATTGGGTCGAATGGAGCACCTCAAAATTGAGCTCGCGCCCTATCAACCTCGGATACTCCTCTTTCCACGTGTGGTAACATGAGGGACATGTGGTGACGAGTGTCTTAGGTGCACGGCTCTCTATAGACATTACATTATGACTGGCGATATCCTTGATGCGCTCTACAGCCCCTGCCGCAATCAACGGGAAGCCGCAGCACTCTTCTTCTTCGCCCATCATTTGGAATGACACTCCTGCCTTGTTGAGGAGAGTGACGAAGGCCTGTGGAATCCCGTACACCATCGGATATAGGGAGGCAACGCAGCCTGCGAAATACACCACCTCCGGAGCAGCATGCTTCGCTCTCTCAAGCGTTTCACGGGGTAGGGTATCGGTCCATAAGGTGCGATGGGCCTTTTCCTCCCCGCGGATGTTTCCTGAGCGATACACGTTGTCCCGAAGCGCTGCCATGGTCTGCGGTAGACCTATCCTATCAGCGAATTCGGATCTCGCAGCTAGGACTATCTCGTCTGTCCTAACGCCGCTCGGGCAGGCTGTAAAACACTGCCGGCACCCCAGGCACATATAAATTCTGTCGGCAAGCGCTCTAGTCAACGGGATTTCCTTCCTCAACGCGCCCTTTATCAGCCTGACCTTACCCCTGGCTAGAGCGGACTCCACTCCCACTTCCTTGAAAACGGGGCAAGCAGGCTTACACAACCCGCACTTCATACACTTTACGACCAATTCCTCAAGTTCGAGCGGATCTATCATTTGCGCCCACCCCCTAGTTCCATCTTGCCAGGATTGAGAATGTTCTTGGGGTCAAGGGCGCGTTTTATTCTCTTCATTACCTCGACACCGTTCTTCCCCAGCTCCCAATGCAAAAACTTGGCTTTTGTGATTCCAATTCCATGCTCGCCGCTGAGAGTCCCGCCTAACGATAGCCCTATACGGAAGAGTTCATAAGTGGCTTTCTCCACTCTGGCCATTTCGTCTTTATCTCGTTCGTCAACGAGGAACGTAGGATGGAGGTTTCCGTCCCCTGCGTGGCCAAATGTACCTACCGTCAGGTTATATTCCTTGGCAATAGAGTTTATAGCCGCAACCATTTCCGGTATCTTACTTCGCGGTACCGTTGCGTCTTCAAGGATGGTGGTAGGCTTCACCCTCGCCAGCGCCGCCAGAGCAGCCCGCCTGCCTGCCCATACCTTGGCTTTCTCTGCCTCGTCCCGCGCCACGTCGATTTTCCTTGCCCCTTCCCGGCGGCATATCTCGTCTATCTGGGCGACCTGCCTCTGCACAGCTTCCTTTGCTCCATCGGCCTCTATCAGCAGCACTGCCGCCGCATCCCTGGGCAGACCGGCAGGTTTATAGTCCTCTATCGCGTTAATGGTCACGTTGTCGAGGATCTCTAAGGTAGCAGGTACTATACCCGCCCTGATGATTGCCGAAACCGCCGAAGCGGCCTTCCCAACCTCGTCAAAAATCGCTTGCATTGCCTGTGCGAACTCGGGTTTAGGTACCAGTTTAAGGATGATCTTAGTTACGACACCCAGTGTGCCCTCTGACCCAACGATTAAGCGAGTAAGGTCAAACCCAGTGACGCACTTAACCGTCTTCGAGCCCGTGTTGAACAGTTCCCCAGTAGGAGAAACTACTTCCAAGCCCATTACGTAATCTTTGGTAACCCCATATTTCAGTCCTCGGAGTCCACCCGCATTTTCCGCTACGTTTCCTCCCAGGGTAGAGGCGCTATTAGATCCTGGATCCGGCGGGTATAACAATCCCTCAGCTTCGACCTTGTTAGCGAAATCTAGTGTGATCGTCCCCGGCTCCACCACTGCATATAAGTCAGATACATTTACCTCTAGAATGCGGTTGAGGCGAGTCAGGTCCATCACGATGCCGCCCTCAATCGGAACGCTACCGCCGC
This sequence comes from Bacillota bacterium, assembly GCA_012840015.1. GTDB lineage: Bacteria > Bacillota > Sulfobacillia > DUMF01 > DUMF01 > DUMF01. Next base: position 152,771 of record DUMF01000029.1, on the reverse strand, counting down.
TCAAGCCAGTCCCCGAACCACGTGGTACTACAGGGACCTCCAATTCGTTGGCTAGCCTGACTATGCGCGCTACTTCGTCCGCTGATCCAGGCCTTACCACGACATCAGGCATGAACTCTACGTGGGTCGAGTCATAGGCGTAACAAAACAAGTCTTCCGCTTCAGTCAATACATTTTCGGCCCCTACTATTTCCTCTAGCGGCCCGGCCACCTGTCTCATACCCTCACCCCCGTATGCTTTACAAGAACAATGAAGGAGCGGGTGGGCACTCGGCCCACCCATCACTCCGGCTACGTTAGTAAGTCCCGGGGAAAAGCACGTAGATGAAGAGCAATCCAAGTATACCAGCCGCTACTGCGTACAGTGTAGCTGGGATCAGGTTGGCCTTGATTATGGTCCCTTCACCCGGGGAGCCAACTGTAGTGCAGGCAGCCACCACGTTGTGAACACAGATCATGTTGCCTATAGCGCCCCCGACGCACTGCAGGGACACGACGATCAAGTGCGAAATCCCCAACTGATCTGCAATCGTGTACTGGAAGCCGGTAAACATAATGTTGGACACAGTATTGCTCCCAGCCATGAATGCCCCAAGGATACCAACCCAAGGTGAAGCGATCGGCCAAGCCTTACCAAAGATCAAGGCAGTAGTTTTGGCCATTGCAGTCATCATGCCATCGATCTTCATGGGGTTGTTCGCGGTGCACAACATGACCTGCACCATGGCCACGGCTGCACACAGCGCTATCGCCGCCGAAACAAGCTGTTTGAAAGTGGTCGACCATGTTTTGCTGCGCGCAGCAGGGGTCATTCTCAAATAGCCCATCGCAAGCAGGGCAACCACCAAGAACGGGAAGATACCCGGGAGGTTAAGAGGTTGCACGGAATAGGCGAGGTTCGTGCCCAGAATGTTCTTCCAGGCAATCGTCCAGGCTTTCAGCCACCCTCCAAAAGGTAGATTCCGCAGCCTGGTCAATACCAGGGCCAGGACGATCAGGATGTATGAAAGATACGCTAACAACGGCGTGATGTGCTTAGGCGTTTCCTCCACTGAAACTGTGGCTCCGAACCATTCCTTGCCCCACTTTTCTTTGGGCGGAAAGTCCCAAGGTTTGTCGGGCACGAGGAAGCCCCTTGAAGCTGCCCATACAGTGATCAAAAGCCCTATAGCTGCCCCGCCGAGAGAAGGAAGTTCCGGCCCAAGCCAGCTTAGCAGCCAATACGGTATCACAAATACTAGCCCAGAAAAGATTGCAAAAGGCGCAGCGCCAAGCCCTTCTCGCCAATCGTGTTTTTCGCCGAAGAGCCACGTCATCATGCATATTCCTAGCAACGGGACGAATATCCCGCAGATACCGTGAATCGTAGCGCTCCAGATTCCTTGAATCCTCAGGTATTCAGTACCGGCCAGCCCCATGGGCACCTTATCCTTGAACATCGGCCCCAGTACTGCCCAAATGCCTCCGATGTGTGGGGTTCCAACCGCCCCGAACGATACTGGGGTGCTGTTGTAGATTAAGGCTACAAGAGCGGCTGCTAGCGGTGGGAAACCCAGACCTACCATCAGCGGGCCAGCCAGGGCTGCGGGGGTACCGAATCCAGCTGCCCCTTCGATTAAAGCGCCAAACATCCACCCGGCGATTATTGCCTGTATACGTCTATCAGGAGTGATACCATAGAACCCCTTGTTGATGACTGCCATCGCACCACTGAAATTGAGTACGTTCATCACGAGAATTGCCCCGAACACGATTATGAGGATGTTCAAAGCATTGAGAATCCCGTTAATCGTTGCTGCAGTCAACCAAATGGCGTCCATCCGCCAGACTGCCGCCGCAAGTACCAAAGCGACTAACCAAGAAACCGGCATAGCCTTTTTCCCGGGCCAACGTAACACCGCCATTGTGACGAAGGCACAAAGAATGGGCAGGAATCCAATGATCGCAAGCACTCCAAGTGGCATGAGGATCCTCCTTTCTTGTGAAGAATTCCCGGCCGACCCGGTCACAACGAGAGCTGGAAAGTTCATCACCTCCTCCATCCAGCCGCCCCATGGGGAGACGCCGGGAATCTCCCCGGGGTCCACTGGCCTGACCACTATAGTTATCATGCCGGTTAGTATTTCTATAATAAATTAGAAATTCCTTCAATTGGATCACCCAACAGGGTTTAGAAAAAGAAGCGGGGGCCGGCAAGTCTGGCCCCCTTGCATCTTCCCGATCAGTAGCCGAGTGCTACCACACGGTGGGGTATTGGACCCTCCTATCGTTGTATTTTCTCTTCTCCGCAGCTACCATGTTTCTTATTTGTAGAGCTAGATCACCCAGATCTACTAAACGGACTTCGTCTGCGCTTCTTAACTTTAGTTCTGCGGCCCCGTGCGCCAGCGTGCGCTTGCTTATCGTTACTCTCACGGGTATCCCTATCAAGTCAGCATCGTTGAACTTGACGCCAGCACTCACATCTCTATCGTCATAGAGGACTTCGACCCCTGCCCCGTCAAGCTCGGCGTAGACCCGTTGGGCAGCCTCTTTGACATCATCGCTTTCGCCGAGATGTATCAGGTAAACATGGTAAGGTGCCACAGTCATCGGGAAGACTATACCCTTCTCATCGTGATGGCCCTCTACGATGCACGCGAACAATCGCCCGACACCGATGCCATAGCATCCCATGACGAAGGGCTTCCTTTCCCCGTCGACGTCCACGAAAGTAGCATTCATCGAGCTCGAATACTTGGTACCAAGCTTAAACGTGTTCCCGGCCTCTATTCCCCTCGTGACGCGTAATGGGCTGCCGCACCGAGAACACCTGTCTCCCGACCGTGCCAGAGCGATATCACGGACTGTCCCAGAGAAGTCTCGGCCGTACAAAACGTTTTTCAAATGGAAACCAGCCTTGTTGGCACCCGCGATCATCGGGCCGCCGTCGCTCACACTATCATCCACGACTACGGTTATGCCGGCTCCCTTCAAGCCTACCGGCGACAGGTAGCCTGGTTCCATTCCGGCCCTGCGAATCCGATCAGGCTCAGCCGGTTTCAGTTCAGTTACTCCGCTGGCATTGGCCAGCTTACGTTCGTTCACGTCGAGATCTCCTCGGATGACAGCCAGCACTAACCTGTCGCCACTCTCATATACCATGGTCTTCATGACGACCTTCGTAGACACGCCCAGAAGCTGAGATACTTGCTCCACTTCTGTAGTACCTGGAGTAGCGACCTCTTCTATCCCCGGCACAGAAGCCGGTCGCGGTAGCGGCTCTCCTTTTTGCAAGGTAGCTACCTCTTCATTTGCAGCATAGCCACACTTATCGCAGAATATCAGAGTATCTTCACCGGCTTCGGAAAGCATCATGAATTCGTGAGCGGTAGAACCACCCATCATCCCCACATCCGAGAGAACCATGGTAACGTCCACACCGCAACGCCAGAAAATGTTCATGTACGCCTGGCACATCGCCGGGTAATACCTATCCAGGTCTTCGAAATCTCGATGAAAGGAATAGGCGTCCTTCATAATAAACTCCCTGACTCTGATGAGACCTCCACGGGGGCGGGGCTCGTCCCTGAACTTGGTTTGAAGATGGTACAGGACGACCGGCAGTTGCTTGTACGAATCTATGTACTGTCGCGCCACATCGGTCACAACTTCTTCGTGGGTCATCGCCAGTGCCATCTCCCGACCCCACCTATCTTTGAACCTGGCAAGCTCGGCTCCCACCGAGTACCAGCGCCCGCTTTCCTGCCATATCTCTGCAGGGTGAACCACTGGCATGTTGATTTCCTGGCCGCCCACGGCATCCATTTCTTCCCGAATGATGTTTTCTATTTTCTTAATCACGCGCCACCCCAAAGGAAGATATGTATAAATTCCGGAGCTAAGTCGCTTTATCATGCCTGCACGCAGCATTAATTGGTGGCTGGCCAGTTCTGCTTCCGCAGGAGCTTCTCTTAGAGTCTTGGTTAGCAGCTTGCTCATCCGCACAGGACTATTCCCCCTTCTTTGGCCTGTTAACTAAAGTACTTCACCCACACGAACTTTACAACTTCCCGCAGGATCCCTGCAACGGGCACGGCCAGGAACATGCCCCAAAATCCAGCGACGTACCCCCCCACGAGCACCGCAAAGACCACACTTAACGGATGGAGGCCTACCCCTTTCCCGACCACCTTCGGGTAGATTATAGTACTGTCTATCTGCTGGATCGCTACCAACACGATAGCCACCTCGAGCCCTGTGATCATCGACTTGCTAAAGGCTAGAGCGATAGCCGGCAGTGCCGCGAGTACGGGACCAAAGTAGGGTACCAGTTCTCCCACCGCGGCCAGCACCCCTAGCAATAATGGAAAACCAACGCCAAATGCGCTGAGCACTATGCCCACTGCGATCCCCACGAAAATGCCCACTAGAATTTGACCTCGAATGAAACCTTTGATGACGTTATCAATTGCGACCAGCAGTTGGCTCCATCCCGCGCCTCTTGGCATGAACCCGAATATTGAGCGGCGTATCTCGGGCAAATCATTCAAAATGTAGAAGGCAAGGATGGGAGAGATCAGGAAAGCCGCAAATCCAGAAAGGGTTTCCATGAGTCTCGACACCAGGTTTCTGCTTAGGACGAGCAAAGCCCCCTGAAGCTCTGCCAGGGATTGATCTATGGCCAGTCTTATGCTATCAGGTATTGCTGCACCCCTATATCTGGAGTAGAAGTCGTAGGCCAACTTTATTGCCTGGGATGAATAGTTCGGAAACGTTTCCGAGAGCCTGTTGAACTCAGCCACGAATCCTGGCACCACGTATGTCACGAGAGCCGTAATGAGAGCACCCAGAAGGAGGTACATCGCGATGATGGCCATTGGGCGCGGCACCTTCTTGCTGACCATATACTCAACTGGTGGCTCAAGTACATAGGCGATAACCGTTGCGAACAGAAAAGGGGTCAGTGCACGCCGGACATACCACAAGAAGACTAACGTGACAGCGGCCAACAGGAACTTTGCGAGGCGGCGGCTCTTTTCTTTCGACAACAAGCGTTGTCACCTCTAAAAAACAAACATTGGGGGTGGTTCCACACCCCCATTGGTGGAAGGCGTATTAGAACCACCGTCTACGACGTTTCATCTTAAAACGTCTGTGGGCCATATTCCACAAACCAGCAGCAGTCTGGTGAATGGATTCGCCGGTTTGCTCTATTCGCTTTCGGGTGCCTGGTTCCAACTGTGGCCCCAACAGTATGGCAGCCATGGCACCGAACAATCCTCCCGTGAAAAACCCCCTCACCCAGCTTCCTTTTCCCGAAGTTCCCAAAGTGACCGCCTCCACGAACTGTTACGGAATCGCAAGGTGCTGAGCCGTGGTGGCCGAACCGGGCGCCTGATCGCAGGAACCGGTAATCACCCGGGATAGGCTGCCGTCATCCAGAACGGTATACACGTGCCATTCGCCGTTCCTCGATCGCGAGAACTCCACACAGCATTCCCAGCAGTAGTATTGATTACAGCCTATTTTACCTATGGAACGACCGCCGCAGTTTGGGCATTGCACCACGAAGTTCCTCCCTGCTAAACCCTATTATTCCCGTTGCGGCGGCGATTCATACTTTCGTGCGAGACGCTCTTTCATTTTCGCTTCGTAGCCTTCGTCCGACAACTGCACAAACTTGCACTTACCCGCTTCAGATGGAAGGTAACTTTGGCTTACCCAGTGTCCCGGATAATCGTGAGGATAGAGGTATCCTTCAGCTGCGTACCGGATATGCCGTGGGACGGCTGGAGTACCTTTACTCTTGATTTGCTCCATGGCTTTCGATATCGCTGTGTATGCAGCATTGCTTTTGTCAGAACAAGCCACATAAATCGCCGCCTGCGCCAGGGGGATTTGCGCCTCGGGAAAGCCGACCATTCTCGCCGCTTCAGCGGCGGCGGTCGCAACTACCAGGGCCATGGGGTCCGCGTTGCCCACGTCCTCCGCGGCAGCAATGACCAGTCTTCGACATATGAACTCCAGATCCTCACCTGCCATGATCATCCTCGCGAGCCAGTAGATCGCAGCATCTGGATCCGATCCTCGCATGCTTTTAATGAACGCTGACACAAGGTCGTAATGTAGGTCTAGGTCCTTAACCCCTTTCCCCACTACCATCTTCGAAGCGTCCAGAATATCCTGCTTCGTCACTTTTACGGTGCCATCACGTCCAGCACTACCGCTTCGCACGACCATTTCGAGCGTGTTCAAGGCCACCCGAGCATCTCCCCCGCTCAATCTGCAAATGAGCTCCACCGAGCCAGGTTCCATATCCACCGGGACCAACCCCAGCCCGCGCGCTTTATCGTGAAGTGCACGCTCAAGAATAACTCGGATATCAGTGTCTTCAAGGGGACGCATCTCTATCACCGAGCACCTGGATATAAGTGCTGGTATGAGCGAATAGCGAGGATTCTCAGTGGTGGCGCCGATGAAAGTCACCGTGCCGTCCTCGATGTAAGGAAGTAATGCATCTTGTTGCGTCTTGCTAAACCGGTGGACTTCGTCCACGAACAGCACCGTCGGAGTCCCCTCGATCTGCATTGACGCTTCTGCTTCCTCCACAGCCTTGCGCACATCGGAGACCCCTGCACTGACTGCGCTTAGTCGCACAAGCTTTGCAGAGCATTTCTTAACCAACACCCGCGCAAGGCTCGATTTGCCACAACCCGGTGGACCCCACAAGATCATGGAGAATAGATAACCGTTATCGATGGCGCGCCTCAGCGGCTTTCCCGGCGAAAGAATATGTTCCTGCCCCACGATTTCGGACAGATCTGTCGGCCTCATTCGCCACGCCAGAGGCTCTGTATACTTGGATTCAAGCAACCCCATGAGCGAATCGCCCTGCCACGTCTCGCACTATCTCTACCGCTTTCAAGCAGTCTTCGCGGCTAACGTCATTATGCGTAACGAATCGCAGTACTGTAGGACGCATCGGATTTGCCTTAACGCCGCGCTCCAGAAGCGCATCGGAAAACTGTTGCCCGGTCACTCCCAATCCGGCGACGTCAACCATTACCATGTTGGTTTGAACGCGTTGCATATCTACCGCAAGTCCTGGTATACGTGCGAAACCCTCGGCCAACAAACGCGCATTGGCATGATCTTCAGCCAGCCTTAAAGTCATCTCCTTCAGAGCCACTATCCCGGCTGCAGCGAGAACGCCAGCCTGCCTGAGTCCTCCACCAAGCATCTTCCTGTTTTTCCTGGCGCGCTTTATCCACGCGCTGTCTCCCGCCAGTATGGAGCCCACCGGAGCACATAGCCCCTTTGACAGACAGAACATCACCGAATCGCAATACTTCGTGATTTCTTTCGGGTCAACGCCCAAAGCCGTCGCAGCATTGAACAGACGAGCCCCGTCCAAATGGACCGATAACCCCGCCCTTTTTGCAATTTCATAAATCTCTTTCATGTTATCCAGCGGCAGTACTGTACCGCCTGCCCTGTTGTGAGTATTCTCTAAGCATATCAAGCTCGTACGCGGGAAATGTATGTTTTCAGAACGGATTGCAGCCCGCACATCATCCGGATCCATGGCTCCCAGCCGGCCCGGAACCGTTCGCGCTTGCACTGCTGACAGGGTTGCCATTGCTCCAACTTCGTAGTAGTAAATATGAGACTCAGATTCCAGGATTACTTCGTCGCCTCGACGCGTATGAGTCATTACCGCTACCTGGTTTCCCTGAGTACCACTTGTAACGAAAAGAGCGGCTTCTTTGCCTACCATCTCCGCCGCCAGTTTTTCCAGTTCATTCATCGTGGGGTCCTCACCATAAACGTCGTCCCCCACTTCTGCTTCAGCCATGGCTTTCCGCATTGCAGGGGTGGGCTTGGTCACGGTGTCACTTCTGAGGTCTATGTATTTCAACGTCAATCCCTCCAGTGGGGTTTTCTTAATTCTAACACGTCTAACACCTGCTCGTGGGTCAGCTAAGAGGGAAAACGAAAGCCCCGCCGTGTCGTGAGTGCCGGTAAGTTTAGAACCGGTCTCATTCAGGTGGGTGTCCTCCCAGCTGTTTCACGCTTCCCTTCCTCGCGGCTAAGGGCGTGCATTCCGCAGCTGGAGTCCAGACTCCCTATGTCTTGGTGTTGGCTCAAACTTCACCAAGGACCACGATCACAGCAGGGTCTCGCTGTCTTGATACTATCACTGCGATCTTCTTTTTTCAAGTGCATGATCTTTCCGAACATTGGTTATTGAATGTCCAATCTCAAGCCTAGTTCCTTCAGCCTTTCTTCACTTAACGTTGCTGGCGCTCCAGTCAAAGGGTCGCTCCCAGAAGCAGTTTTGGGGAATGCAATCACATCCCTTATAGTAGTGGCTCCTACCATGAGCATTACCAATCTATCCAACCCCAGCGCGATACCGCCGTGAGGTGGAGCACCGTACTCAAACGCATCCAGCAAAAAACCGAATTTTTCTTTCGCTTCTTCCGGTCCCAGCCCCAGCACTTTGAATACTTTTTCCTGCACATCTCTGCGATGTATCCGTATGCTCCCGGATCCCAGCTCAACGCCGTTTAATACGAGGTCATAGCATATCGCCCTCACCGCCTCGGGCCTCTCCTCTATCAAAGGTAGGTCCTCTTCTTTGGGTGAGGTGAACGGGTGATGCATGGCCACCAACCGCTTTTCCTCCTCGCTATATTCGAACAGCGGGAAGTCAACCACCCAGCAGAACTTAAACAGATCTTCCCGAACCATTCCCAACGTCTTGCCTAATTCGAGCCTCAGAGCGCCTAAGCCGGTGAGAGAGCTCTGTTTCGAGCCCGCTGTGACTAGTAAAAGGTCTCCCTCTTTGGCGCCGCACGCTTCCTTGAGAAGGTTTAACCGCGACGGGGCCAAGAACTTCGCCACCGGGGAAACTATGCCTTCAGAACGAAAAGCAAACCAAGCCGTGATGATGCCGTGCTGTTTTGCCAGCTCGACTATGCCGTCGATCCTGCTCCTGGAGAACAAAGCGCCCCCCGGTATCACGAAGCCGTAGATTCCGCCCCGTTCGGCTCCGGCGTCAAACGCCTTGAACCCGGCTCCCCTCAGGCTCTCAGTCAACTCGACGATTTTCATGTCAAACCTTAGATCGGGCTTGTCTGAACCATAGCTGCTTATGGCTTCCTGATACGTCAACCTAGGGAAAGGAGTCTGGATAGTCTTTCCAAGCGCGGCTTTATAAATGTAGGCCATCATCCCCTCAACAGTCTTCAAAACATCTTCCTGCGTGACGAAAGACATTTCTATGTCTATCTGAGTGAAGTCGGGTTGCCGGTCTGCGCGCAGGTCCTCGTCCCTGAAGCACCTCGCGATTTGGAAGTAGCGTTCAAACCCGGCTACCATAAGCAGCTGTTTGAACAGTTGGGGCGACTGCGGCAAGGCCCAGAACCGACCCTTCTCGAGGCGACTCGGCACGACATAGTCTCGCGCGCCCTCTGGAGTACTCCTGGTGAGCATGGGCGTTTCTATCTCCAGGAAACCCTCGCTATCCAGGAAGTCCCTTACGGCCTTCGTTGCTTTATATCTAACAATGATGTTGCGCTGCATTTCGGGGCGTCTTAGGTCGAGAAACCTGTACTTGAGCCTCAAGCTTTCATCTACGTCAGTGACGCGCTCCGCGAGATCGAACGGCGGAGTCTTGGCTGGGTTCAATACGGTGAGGTCGTCCACGGCCAGCTCTACTTCTCCGGTACTCAGTTTGGGGTTGACCCGGCCCTCCGGCCTCTTTACCAGTGTGCCGCTGGCTCTAATCACGAATTCCGACCTAAGACTGTCTGCAATGCGGAAGGCCTCCCGACCAGCATCGGGGTGAAACACCAGCTGCAGGATCCCCGACCTATCTCTCAGATCGATGAATATGACGCCACCGTGGTCCCTCCTGCGATTCACCCATCCGCACACCGTGACACGTTCTCCCACATGTTTTAACCCAAGCTCACCACAGAATACCGTTCTCATTTTCTAGCCTCCCGAACGAACCGTGGAATGTCCGAAATGGGGACTTCCTGTTGTTCGCCTGCCTGCATATCTCTCACGGTCCCCACACCGTTCTTTACCTCTCGCTCCCCGATTATGATCGCAAAGGCAGCCTTGATCTTGCTCGCGTGTTTCATCTGCGCTTTGAGGCTTCGTCCCATCATCTCGATATCCGCAACGACTCCGCTGGCTCTCAGTTTCTGTAACAACTTGAATGCTTCCTCTCCGTAGCCTGGCTGATAGACCACATAGGCGTCAATGCCCCGATCCAGGTCAAGCTGCACGCCTTGCTCCTTGAGGGAGAGCACCAGTCTGTCCAGTCCGAGCCCAAAACCGACTGCGGGCGTGGGTGGCCCACCCAACTCCTCAATGAGGTTATCGTACCTTCCTCCACCGCACACCGTCGCCTGCGCACCAAGCTTTTCGTGAGAAATCTCGAATACCGTCCTGGTATAGTAGTCCAGGCCCCTTACGATTCTGGGGTTAACCTCGAACGAAACCCCGGCAGCCTTCAGAAGTGCCTGCACACCCTCAAAATGATCCCGGCAAGTCCCGCAGAGCGAGTCAAGTGGGCTAGGCGCATTCGCCATAACCGCTTTACAGCTTTCGTTCTTGCAGTCCAGTACTCGCAGGGGATTCCTTTGAAGCCTCCCGCGGCAATCCTCGCACAGGAGATTTTCCCGGGGCTCCAAAAAATCTATCAAAGCCGCCCGAAATGCAGGACGGCACTCCCGACAACCTAACGAGTTAATTTCGAGCTTGAGCCCAGTCAAGCCCACCTCGGTCAAATAGTCTATTGCCAAGCAGATGACCTCAGCGTCAGCTGCCTCATCCGCTGCACCGAATACCTCTATGCCGAATTGGCTGAACTGTCTCATCCTCCCGCTTTGGGGCCTTTCATATCTAAACATCGGTCCGACATAATACCACTTGACCGGCAGCTGCCCGTTAACCAGCCCGTGCTGCAAGAAAGCTCTGACGGCAGCAGCGGTCCCCTCGGGCCTCAGCGTAAGGCTTCTGCCGCCTTTGTCTAGAAACGTATACATCTCTTTGGTAACCACATCGGTGGATTCCCCTAAGCGGAGGAAAAGCTCAGTGTGTTCAAAGATGGGGGTTCTCACTTCACCGTAGTTATATCGACGGCATACGGAACGGAGTTTGTCTTCCACAACTTGCCAAACTAGGGCATCTTCAGGGAGCGTGTCTTGAGTACCTCTGGGCCCTCTGGTCACAAGCATCCAACCTCTCCCCCTCTACAGCTCCCTATTCTATTTGGGCCTCCGAAGACTGTCAAATCGTCACTCAAGCGAAATCGGGCCGGCGTTCACGTTAATCCAACGGGCACCTCACGCTTTAACTTAAAAAATCCGAGCAAAAACGGCGTGCCCGACATCCAAGGGGACGCGGGCACACCACCTATCGATTCTCTTAGTGATTCTTAGTCAACTATGAATGGCGTGTATTCAGTGGCATTGTCGCTTGACTTGGCCGGTGACTTACCTTCGAAGTGCGGGCGAAGCTGTTCGACGGTGGTCAAGGACAAACCCGTCTTCTCAGCAATCTCAGTGTCTGACGCCCCGGCCTTCATCAGCTGCCTGAACTCCCGTTCCGTGATCTCCTGGCTCAGCTCTTCGGGATGCACACCGGTAAAGCCCGTTGAACCGCGCCGGAATCTCACTCTTTTGAAAGTCACAGGTATACCCCCGTTCATCGCGTGGTCAGCTTGATCATCATATGCGTATTTTGCCCCTTCGGGGCAATGGAAAAACTGATCAAGGCTCAATTCGCAGAACGGTATCGGTATACCAGTGGAAATCAATGAGCGAAGTTCAAAACACTATCCTACGAGGAACGGATTGGAAACCCTTTCTTCGCCGATAGTAGATTCCGGCCCGTGTCCAGGGAGCACCCTTATGTTATCGCCGAGAGGTAGCAATTTCTCTTTGATCGACTTTATGATGTCTCGAAAACTCCCTCCCGGGAAATCAGTTCGCCCGATACTCCCCGCAAATAGCGTGTCTCCAGTAAACACGACCTCTTCTGCAAAAAGGCTGATCCCGCCGGGAGTATGGCCGGGGGTCTCCAACACTTTCAGCTCCACCTCTCCTACCTTGATAATGTCTCCTTCTTTCAAAGTCCTGTCGGCAGGATACGAAGATAACGCCCTTCCCCCCCACAGGGAAAGATTGGCGGCCGCGCTGGTCAGCATTTTTGCATCCTTTTCAGAAACCAATATCGGCGCGCCTGTGGCATCCTTGATTTTGTTGTTGGCGGCGATGTGGTCGATGTGCCCGTGTGTGTTGATTATCGCCTCCACTTTCAAGTTCAGGCTCCGGATCCTGGCGAGAATGTGCTCTGCGTCGCCGCCGGGGTCGATCACCGCGCAGGAACCACTCTTTTCACACCCGACTATGTAGCAGTTGGCTTGCAGCGGACCCACAGGTAAACACTCAACGATCATAACAATCACTCCATTTCCCTGCTGGTCAATATCAGCGTCACGGGGCCATCGTTGACCAGTTCAACCTGCATCTTAGCCCCAAACACGCCAGTCTGAACTGGAACGAGTTTTCTCAGCTCCTCAACAAAACGGTCGAAAACTCTCTTTGCATCCGCTGCGGGCAAAGCCTCCGAAAACGAAGGCCTATTCCCTTTACGGCAATCCGCACACAGCGTAAACTGAGAAACCGCCAGCACCGAACCGCTGACCTGGGCAAGACCCAGATTCATCTTGCCATCGGCGTCTTCGAATACCCGTAACAAAGCCAGCTTGCGTGCCATTTTCGCTGCTACTTCGGCATTGTCTCCCGTACAAATCCCCACAAGTGCGAGGAGGCCCTTATCGATGCGGGCAACTTCCGCACCGCTTACGCTCACCGCAGCCCTTGTTACTCGTTGTACACAAACCACCAACCCGGCTGTCCCCCTAAGCGTGTTTTTCCCGCACAACGCGCATCACAGAAAGCACGTCCTTCACCTTCGACACTTTCGAAATCAGCTGTTGCAGGTGAGCGAGGTCCCTGATCTCAACCGTCATCTCTATCAGTGCAGTACCCTCAGCTGTAGTACGAGCTCTCGCGGATACGATGTTCGTTCTCAGGTCTGCCACGACTGCCGCTATATCCGAGAGAAGTCCAGGTCGATCGGCTCCCTTGACCATTATGTCCACGGGTAAAGAGAATGCATGCTCCGACTGCCAAGTGGCTTCAATCAGCCTTTCTGGTTCCTTGGCATAGAGCATTACATTCGGGCAGTCCACCCTGTGTATCGATACCCCTCTCCCACGAGTGATATACCCTATGATTGCATCACCCGGTACCGGGTTACAGCATTTCGCGAATTTGACCAGAACGTTCGAAACACCCCTCACGCTCACGCCCTGCCCGACAGCGCGCGAACGGCGCTTAGATTCTTCCGACGGCACGATGCGCTTGAGCTCGAGCACAGGCGCCTTGCGAAGCAGTTCCTCTTTAAGCTTGGATACCGCCAGCTGCGGCGTCATGCCCCCATATCCCACCGTAGCAAAGAAATCATCCGCGGTATTCAGGTTAAGCTTCCTCCGCGTTTCTTCGATCACAGATTCTTCCGTCAGGGCTCGGAAATCAAGGCCCAGCCGCTTGCTTTCCTTCTCAATCAATTCCTTACCCCTGGCGATATTTTCCTCACGGCGCTGCCGTTTGAAAAACTGCCTTATCTTATTCTTAGCAGCCGAGGTCTTGACGAGGTTGAGCCAGTCCAGGCTAGGGCCCGCCGATTGTTTGGAGGTGAGTATCTCCACGATGTCACCGTTCTTAAGCTCATGGTCCAACGGCACTATCTTTCCATTCACCTTTACCCCAACGCAATGATGGCCAACGTCGGTGTGTATCTGGTAGGCGAAATCCAGAGGTGTAGCCCCCGCAGGTAGGTCTATCACGTCACCCTTCGGCGTAAAGACGAAAACCTCGTCGTCGAACAAGTCTATCTTCAGGGCCTCCATAAACTCGCGGGCGTCTTTGAGCTCCCTTTGCCAGTCCAGAACCTGCCGCAGCCATGCCAGTTTCTCGTTAAACTGCTTGTCCCCTTCCCCACCTTCCTTGTACTTCCAGTGGGCAGCAATGCCATACTCTGCTGTTCTGTGCATGTCCCACGTCCTAATTTGGATCTCGAATGGCTCTCCGTCCGGGCCGATCACTGTGGTATGCAAGGACTGGTACATATTAGACTTGGGCATGGCGATATAGTCCTTAAAACGCCCGGGTATAGGCTTCCATAATGTGTGGACGACACCCAAAGCCGCATAGCAGTCCCTTACGGTGTTCACGATCACGCGTACGGCTATCAAATCGTAAATGTCCTTGAGCTCTTTCTGCTGTTCGAGCATCTTTTTATAGATACTGTAGAAGTGCTTGGCACGCCCCTGCACATCGCACTTCAGGCCGACTTCTTCAAGCTTTGACTTAAGAATGCTGGTTACCTGTTGAATCAAAGCCTCACGTTCGGCACGTTGCTTTGCTATGCTTTCGGCCAAGCTGTGATATTGTTCAGGCATCAATACCTTAAAGGCCAAATCCTCTAATTCCCACTTGAATCTCCACATACCGAGCCGGTGAGCCAGCGGAGCGTATATCTCCAATGTTTCTCTGGCAATTCTAAGGCGTCGCTCATCGTCCAAGTGCTGTATCGTACGCATGTTATGGAGCCTATCCGCGAGTTTGATGATAATAACGCGAAGGTCCTCCGCCATGGCGAGGAACATTTTCCTGAAGTTTTCCGCCTGTTCCTCTAAAGGCGTCTTGAACTCGAGCTTGTCCAGTTTAGTGACCCCATCCACTAGCGACGCTACTTCAGTCCCGAATTCAGCTCTTATATCCTCCATCCTTTCGTCGGTGTCTTCAACGACGTCGTGCAGCAGCGCAGCGGCAATGGTATTCACGTCCATCTCCAGCTCAGCGAGAATCATAGCAACGTGAAGGGGGTGCTGGATGTAGTCTTCGCCAGAAGCCCGATGCTGACCGTAGTGAGCGCGGCGGCTAAACTCGTAGGCCCTTTTTACAAACTCCAGCCCCTCACCTGAGACATAAGTCTGTATCCGCTCAAGCAACATCTCGATGGTCATCAAATCGCCCTGGTTACTCCTTTAACTCTATGGCAGAAACCACAAGATAGTCCTTGAGGTTTTCACGCCCGTTTATGTACGATAGCTCCACGAGAAAAGCCACTGCCGCGACTGTGCCCCCTAGTTTCTTTACCATGTCGATCGTTGCAGATATCGTACCGCCTGTGGCAAGAACATCATCCAGAACAAGTACCCTTTCTCCAGGAGCGACAGCATCGAGATGCATTTCCAGGCTATCGTTTCCATACTCTAAAGCGTACCGCCCTGAAACAGTCTTCCACGGAAGTTTGCCCGGCTTGCGTACCGGAACAAACCCCTTGCCCATTTTATAAGCCAACGCCGACCCTATTATAAACCCTCTAGCTTCTGGGGCCGCTATGCACTCAAAATCGATGCCGGCGCATCTCTCGGCTAGTGCATCCACTGCACACCTAAAGGCCTCGGGGTCTTTGAGGATCGGGGTTATGTCCTTAAAACTTATCCCTGGCTTTGGGAAATCAGGAACCACGCGTATCTTGGCAGCTACTTCCTCTAGCGTCATCATCTTTTCCCTCCCGCATAGATTCTAACATTCTAACCTTCTCTTCGAGCTGCTGAATCCGACTTTTCATCCTATTCGCCTTGAGTGATCCCGGAATTCCAAACGCCAGAACCACGATTAGAATCCCCAATCCAAACGGTAGTACAACCAGAGACCACGCAGGCACGTTACCTTTCCACACGAGAAAGGCTACCTCTACGGGCATGGTATTCTGCCCGACGAACGCTGCCACCACTAGCACGATGATCATGAGTATGCCGACTCTAGCCAAGTTCACCACCCTTTCCATTCCAAGATACGACAAAATAATAGCAGACGGTGCTTATTTCTTGCCGTCTGCTCGAAAATCCTTTATTAACGACCAAATCGCATTAAACTCGTTTGGCCTTTAGCCGGTCGGTTTCTGAGCGGGCAATATTGAATAGGGCTTCTTTCTCCAATTCTTCCAGTACATATAGATTGCCTTTCGCCCTCGCGGTCAACTCATCCAAAAAAGCTCTGTTAGGCTCCAACCCGATACAGCTGAATTTGATGTGATTGTCAGAAAGCATCGCGGAAGCCTTCAATGCGTCTTCAACTGGGTTAAGGGTCCACTTGGGCACCGTTGGTATCCCATCTGTGATCATAAGTAGTAAGACTGATTTAGCCCTACAACTTTTGATATACGAGACCGCAAAACATATGCCTTCGGCGAGAGGGGTGAGCCCAGTAGGTTGCATGGTCCTTATGCCTTCTTCCAGGCGCTTGTAATCCCTCGTGAACGGAACCACAAGCTTCACGGCGTTTTCCTGGAAGACGGCAATGGCCACTTTCTCTCTGGTAGATAGCAAAAGATGCCTGGCCAGATGTTTTGCAGCACGTATGCGCTTCCCCGCCATGCTCGCACTGGCGTCCACTAGAAGCAACACTCTGCTCTTGGGGGTGGAAAGTCGTTTATAAAGCATAATGTCCGACCAATGTATTTGTATTTGCCGGCTTGAATGCTCTCGAAACGCCGCTTTTAAAACGGTCTCGGGGATGGCAAGGCCGCTTACCCACTCGCCTGGCTCGAGCGGCATGGCGGATCCCCATCGCCATGCCTTCCACGGCAACACTCTCCTGTTGCCGTTATCTACTTTGGGGGAAGGGTATCGAACAGCGGGTAGTTTTCTCATCATGCGCTTGAACTGGGCCTCGAGCTCCTTCCTACGGTACTTGAATATGTCAGCCACACGCCTCCCCCGCTCCGTGAGGTTGAGCCCCCACCCCTGTTTTGTGACAAGACCGCGTTTCAGTAGCTCGTCCGCAATATCCGAAAAACACTCTCGCTTACTTGATAACCAATCTACCAGCGAGTGCAAATGGCTCCTGTTTTCGACGGCTTCCAATATGGACCCGGCCTCTTCCACTCCTCCCAACTCGTCAGCCAGTTCCAGCGCCTCTTGCATATCCGAATAGTGCAAAATCGTATCCTCGATGTTGGGCTCGTTTTCCTGAAGGTAGGAATCCATGACACTGGAGTAGTCGGACAGATCCAGTTGACTCATCATACCCTGGCTCGTTACGTTAGTGAGGTGCTCGATCATCCTCAGTTGAAAGCCTGACTGATGAATCGCTTTCTCCACCGCTGCAATAAGCAAAATGAGCGCCCAAAGGAGGCTGTCTTCCACCATGGCGGCCACGTGTACGTGGTTGAGGTGTGCCCTTTTAAGTGAGGGGCGGTTGCCAAACATCAGCGTTCCGGTTACCCGTCCGCCTCCTGTTGCCGTCTGCACATCCATGAAATCG
Source organism: Bacillota bacterium (assembly GCA_012840015.1). GTDB lineage: Bacteria > Bacillota > Sulfobacillia > DUMF01 > DUMF01 > DUMF01. Next base: position 135,366 of record DUMF01000029.1, on the reverse strand, counting down.
GGAAGGTCCCGCATGCGGGTATCCGCGGCATCGCGAAATGCTTCCCGGATTAGCGCAGCTACCCGGCGATGATCCACAGGCCCGATTTCGTGAAACACATCAATGTGTATGACCTGGTCCTTTTGGTGCCTTCTATAAAATACCCGCCCAGCATCGGCTCCGGTGAGAATACTTACTCTTTCAGGTTCATTCGGATCAATGGTATGTACCCTTTTCGATACCACCGCAGCTTCGCCGAGCCGTAAACCGCGTCCGCTAGAAAGTACCGATCCGATATAATCCCCTACGAGTTTGATTTCTTCCGGGACCTTCGGGAACCCGCTCATCTAAGTTCCTCTTCCGTCCTAACCAACTCATCCAAGCGCAAATCCGGTATGCTCCTTGCGACCCTGGGGGGTGCAGCGAGAGGCGTGGTCATGGGGTCGAGCGGTTTTTTGGCTCCGCCGCCGCTGTCGGAAGCGCCGCCCTTGGAGTCCTGAGAATGCTTGGCGGAAGGAGTTACGCCAGCCCGGTAACTTTCCATACTCTCCTTTACCCTGCTCAAAAGTCTGTCCAGCGCAGACGCCGGTTGCTGCTGGTGTCTAGGCGCCGCTTTGGTGGTAGTACTCGCTCCTGCGGGTACCTCGCTTTGCTTCTTCCCCTCCTTTAGCTCGGCCAGGTACTTTATTATCTGCGCCAGCGTGTTCATCTCAACCCTGTGCCTCAAACAGGGCTGCGCTACTGCGATAAGGTCATCGATGCTGGCAACTCCTCTGCCCATAAGAGCAGCGTTTACGCTAGCCACGTGTCTCAGCGCCTCAGCAGACCGAAGGCTTTCTAGGTTGAACATGATATACAGCTGCGCGACAATCTCATCCAGGAATTGCGGTACCTCAGCAGTGCCCCGTTCACAGGCTCGAAGGAGGTTTTCTCGCACCTGGTTTCCGAGGGGCACCGCAAAACCCTCTTTTCTAAGTATGCTTACGATCGCGGATGGGTCCGTTGGCCTACCCATCGATACAGTAAGGTCGAACCTATCTGCTAGTTGTTTCCTTATATCCTCCAGGGCGCCGGGCTCCTCGTCCGGGTTGGATGCAGCCCATACTGAGCAGGCTACCGGCATCTCCACGGGCTTCATTCCGGTTTCCTCGATCTTGACCCGGCCCGGCTTGGTTCCCATGGCTGCAAGTAACACGTCAGCGATTTCAGGCGACGTTTCTGCAAGCCGGTTTATCTCATCGATGAAGATTATCCCCCTGTTCGCCATGGGTATGGTTCCAGGCAACAGGCGAGCCTTGCTAGAACCGGAAGTGAGCTCTTCCAAATCTATGCTGCCAACTACTGTGCCCACTTTGGCCGAATGGGATATCTCCAAGAAAGGCATCGGAACCTCTTCAATACCGATGCTCAACAGCTCAGCACGTGAAAGATCTTTGTGTTCTGGGCAATGTGGTCGCTCCGGATCGCAATTGTATTGGCAGCCCCTCACGCGCCTGATCGTGGGAAGGACCTGCCGCGCCGCCAACATGATCGTACTCTTTCCAGTACCTCTCAGCCCCTCCGCGTGCAGATGCAATGGCACGCCCATGGCGGTGGATACAATCGAAATTTCCATGCACCTAAAAAGTGTGTCGTTACCCTCGTGCCGCACAAGTTTTTCGAACGACTTCATGAGCATTCCTCCTGGCACCCTTATTTTGCCCTGAGCGCTGAAGCAAAAAACGGGCCTTTCCCCAAACAAGATCGTTCGGAAAAGGCCCGCCCCGGGTTCTAGCTTTAGCCTTCTTTAGTTTTCCAAAGTAACCATATTGGGCTTGCTATGAAGATCGATGAATAGGTGCCAGCTGTGATACCTACTAGTAAGGCGAAGGCAAAATCCTTAGTGGTTGTGCCACCAAAAAGATAGATAGCCGCCACTGCCAACAAGGTCGTGAGCGACGTATTAATAGATCGCGTTAAGGTTTCATTGATGCTCCGGTTTACGATAGACGCAAGAGACTCACCCTTTTTCTTCGTTTTAAGGTTTTCCCGGATCCGGTCATAAACCACGATGGTGTCGTTAATGGAGTAACCTATAATAGTTAGGAGAGCTGCGACGAAAGTTCGGTTTACCTCCGCTCCCGCCACCGCTGCCATACCGACAGTAACGAGTACGTCATGGACTAAAGCTATTATCGCAGCCACGGCAAATTTTATTTCAAACCTAAGCGCTATATAAAGCATCATGCCCAGATTAGCCACGAGAAGTGCCAGCAAAGTGGCTTTGGTTAGTTCGCTACTGACGCTGCCGCTTATGTCGTCAAGCCGCACAACCTGAAATTCCCCGAACTTGGCCTTGAGAGCCGCCACTACTGCTTGTCTTTGCTCGTTGGTCATCCTTCCCATTCTTACGAGCAAGTCATGCCCGTTGGTAGAACGCTGGATAACGGGACCGGTTATATTTTGCAAAGCGAGTAGCTCCCGAACTGCGCTTTCGTTGGGAGCCTCTCCAGCGAAGTGTGCTTGGAGTAAAACACCCCCCGTGAAATCCAGACCCCATCTTAGCCCGCGCCCAGGCAGGGCCATAAAAATTAACCCCACCACGATGACGGTAACAGAGAGCATCCCAGCCACCCGAAACATCTTAACGAAATCGAATCTCATCTCGCGCTCACCTCCGTCACCCCGAAAAGAGCCAGGCTGTTTCGCAGGAGTCCTGAATCAACGGAAAGTGTGAGTAGCCACCTGGTAACGCTGATTGCGGTGAACATACTCGCCAGCACACCAATGCCCAACGTGAGGGAAAAGCCACGCACTGGGCCGCTGGTCAAGAAAAAGAGAACTAGCACAGCTATTAGGGTAGTCAGGTTTGAATCTACGATTGTGACCAGCGCACGGCTAAAGCCCGTAGCGATGGCTGATTTCAGAGTTCGCCCGCCACGTAGTTCCTCTTTTATCCTTTCGAAAATGAGAACGTTAGCGTCTACAGCCATACCCACCGAGAGAATCAGACCCGCAATGCCAGGTAATGTGAGGGTCGCCTTTATCAGAACCAGGACCGCCAGAGTAATCAGCATGTATACCAAAAGAGCCACGTCGGCGATCAACCCAGATAGTCTGTAGTAAAGCAACATGAACAGCATCACTGCGCCGATTCCCACTACAGCCGCAAGCTTAGACTTGTTTATCGAATCCTGACCTAGCATTGCACTTACAGACCATGTCTCTACTGTGTCCAGTTTGACCGGAAGAGCCCCCGATTTTAACAAAACGGCTAGGTTATAAGCGTCTCTCATGTCGGTGTAACCGGTAATCTCTGCATTTCCCCCAGTAATTGGTTCAGTCACCAACGGGAAGGAGATAAGCTCGCCGTCGAGAGTGATGAGAATTCGCTTGTTGACATTGTTCGTCGTCGCTTCGGCGAACTTTTTTGCGCCTTCTGAGTTAAACTCTAGAAGCACGACAGGCTGCGTGCCCCTGGTACCTACGTCGGCGTTAGCCAGATCTTTCCCGGTCAGAAGGGTTTTGCCGCTCTCATCTTTAAACTCCAGGAGCGCAGTTTTCCCAACTATTTCGGCTGCCTTCTCGGGTTCGTTTACCCCGGGTAGTTCCATGATGATCCTATTTCCGGACCGCTGTATATCAGGCTCCGTGACTCCGAGAAGATTGACCCTGTGCTCTATCACCCTTTGAGCTGCATCAACGCTTTCCTTCGTGACCGGAGCTTCCGGCGTGCTGACAGCCTCGAGGACCACGTGTAGTCCACCTTTGAGGTCAAGTCCCTGGTTTAAGCGTGCCAAAATGGGGTTAACCCTTGTCAGGTAAAAAGTACTGCCTGCTATGACGATGAGCAAAGCCACGAGCAAGATCCGGGCTTTCACTCGAAACCCGAGTCTAAAAAGTTTGGATCGACCGGGGCCAGACATCAATGCGTAGCCTCCTCAAACAGCAGTGTAACGGCGTAATTATACTGTCCTACTATATTTACTGTCAACGCGCTGGCAGCGCCTGCCATATGTTATGGGTGAACTAAGTTCTTTACGGCGATTGAAGAAAATGGAGTTCGGAGAGGAAGTGCGCTGACCCGGATTCGCTTAACAGATTCCACGCGCGATTCTGGATGGTAAAGAAATACAGTGGTATACTACACTGATAGCGGAAGGTGGCGAAAGGTTGGCAGAACTCATCTTAGAAGTGGGAACTGACACGTTAAGGTTGGCCCCTGTTCTTTTCGCTGTTTATATCCTGGTAGAATTACTTGAACACCGTTTATCACACGCGACGGCGCCAAAGGTAAGCAAAACAGCTAGAACGGGCCCCCTTTTTGGAGCTCTGCTTGGGTTAGTGCCGCAGTGTGGCTTCTCAGTAGCTTCCTCTTGCCTGTACTCAGAAGGATTGATTACTTCGGGCACTCTTCTGGCAACGTTCATATCAACTTCGGACGAGGCGTTGCCCGTTTTACTGGCAGAAGCGGGTGCCTCAAAAGTTATAGCTCAAATACTCATCACTAAGCTGTTCATAGCGATATGCGTCGGATATGTGGTGGATGTTTACTACAAACACCCCACCGCGGTCTTGCCTAGAACGTGTGGATGCCATACCGAATCCCACGAGTCCTTGAGCCAGCTCTTGGTTAACAGCCTCGTGCGCACGCTAAAGATCGTGATTCTGACGTTCAGTGTATCTATCGGGATAGAGATCGGCATCGCAGTGCTCGGAAGTGATACGATGGAGAACCTCTTTTTGCAAGGGAGCCTGGCACAGCCGGTTGCCACGGCGATCATAGGCCTGATTCCTTCTTGCGGCGTTTCGGTCGCCCTGGCTGAATTCTTCCTCAAAGGTACAATCAGCTTTGGGGCAGCCATAGCAGGGCTATGTTCAAGTTCCGGGATGGGCATACTCGTGTTGGCCAAAGAAAATAAGAACGCCCGGGATACCTTCCGCATAATCCTCATCCTCTTGACCACAAGTATCACCTCCGGCCTACTTATCGAGCTTTTACGTACATAACTTCATGTAATTGCGGGAATAATCCTTCCGAACATTCGTGCGGGAGGAATCGCCTTGCTGGTTAACAAGGTGGAGATCTGCGGGGTCAATACTGCTAAGCTCCCCGTGCTTTCTAACAACAGGATGAGGCAACTTTTCATCAAAGTGAAGCAAGGCGATAAGAAGGCTAGAGAAGAGCTGGTGCATGGCAACCTGCGACTCGTCCTCAGCGTGATACAAAGATTCAACAACAGAGGCGAGGACGTAGACGATCTCTTCCAAATCGGTTGCATCGGCCTAATGAAGGCCATTGACAATTTCGACCTCAATCAAAACGTCAGGTTTTCGACATACGCCGTGCCCATGATAATAGGCGAAATTCGGCGGTACCTGAGGGACAATAACCACATAAGGGTCTCGAGATCGCTTCGAGACATAGCCTACAAGGCTTTACAGGTGCGAGACTCTCTCGTGAGCAGGTATTCGCGAGAACCTACCATCAAGGAAATAGCCAGCGAACTGAACGTACCTCAAGAGGAAGTAGTGTTCGCTCTGGATGCAATTCAAGACCCCATATCCCTTTTTGAGCCTGTCTACCATGACAGCGGTGACCCGATATATGTCATGGACCAGATTTCGGACGAAAAAAATGACGATGCTACTTGGCTGGACGGCATATCGATAAGGGAGGCCATGGAACGGCTCTCGCCTAGGGAAAAGCTAATCCTATCTAAACGCTTTTACGAGGGTAAGACACAAATGGAAGTAGCCGAAGAGATCGGAATCTCACAGGCTCAGGTCTCCAGATTGGAAAAGGCCGCTTTGAATCATATCAAGAAGCACATGTGAGGGATGCCCTGTGGCAAGAGGAGGACTCGCCAGTCTCCTCATACTCGCAATTCTCGTTGGCCTCTGGGGTTATTCGGCGCACTCTGAGCCGGATTTAATTCGACTCCATGTCGTGGCTAACAGCGACAGCCCTGATGATCAAGCACTAAAGCTCTCGGTTAGAGACGAAGTGCTGAAGATCCTGGGCGCCGAGCTATCTCAGGTACGTACCCGTCGCGAGGCAGAAACAGTGGTACGCAGATACCTGGGCGACGTCCGGTCCCGGGTAAAAGAAGTGATCGTCGAAAACGGGTGCGACCCGAACACACCGGTTCGTGTGGAACTTGGTCATTACCAGTTCCCAGTAAGGACATACGGGGAGCTCGTCTTACCAGCTGGACGCTACGAAGCTTTACGAGTCGTTATTGGGGACGGAAACGGGCAGAATTGGTGGTGCGTACTCTTCCCTCCTCTTTGTTACTTAGGCATTACGGGCAAATATACGATTGACCCGGAGAAAGTGGAAGTGCTAAGGCGATCGTTAGAAATGGCATATTCGGGAAAAACATCCCCTAGAAACCTAAACCCTCCGGAAGACATTTCGCTCCCGGAGGTCCGGCTGGCCATCCTCGAGTGGTTAGGGAAAAATGATTTCAAAATCCAATTGGGTAAACTTTTCAGCTTACTTTCCCGCCTGCATCTTTAACGGGTTCTAGCTTAGCCACTTCCTCCATGAAGGACTGCGCCTCTCCCGGTATCATCTTGTAACAATGCTCTGGCCCAGGAAACTGCTTTGTAGCCACTTCCTGCTTGTATTGTTCCAGTGCAGCGGATATCACGGCACTCAGATCGGCATACTTCTTGACAAACTTTGGAGTGAATCTATCGAAGAAGCCCAGAGCGTCGTGAACTATAAGAAGCTGACCATCGCAATACGGTCCAGCACCTATTGAGATGACCGGGATCGGAAGCCGCTCGGATATGCATTTACCTACCTCCGGCGGTACCCCCTCCAGCAGCAACATGGAAATGCCCGCCTCGAACAGGGCATCGGCGTCTTTGACGATTCTCAATGCTGCTTCAGCGCTTCGGCCCTGGGATCTGAAGCCACCGAGCATGGACATCGATTGAGGCGTGATACCCAGATGTCCCATCACAGGAATACCGGCACTTACAATGGCCTTCACGGCAGGTGCCATAGCTGCACCACCTTCGAGCTTGACGCCATCGCACCCGGCCTCCGCCATGAATCTGCCCGCGTTTCGGACCGCTTCGGCCGGACTTATCTGATAAGACATATACGGCATGTCACCAATTACGAAGGCGTACTTGGCACCCCGCCTAACTGCCTGTGCATGCACCACCATTACATCCATGGTTACCGGTAAAGTAGAATCATAGCCCAGTACAGTCATCCCAAGAGAGTCGCCGACGAGAATGATATCAATGCCTGCCCTATCCTCAAGCAAGGCCAACGGATAATCATATGCCGTCAGCATGGTAATAGGCTCGCGCTTCTGCTTCTTTTCGAATAACATGGGCAGAGTGACCTTGACACGTTGGGACGCTTCGTTCATCTTACCGGCCTCCTCTTCGTGCAAAACTAGATCGGCTCGCCCTTACTAATTTGCTATGGGCGAGCCGATTCCTTCACGAAGATGCCAGCACACTAGCGCACCTCGGGCACACATCCGGGTAGTCAGGCGCGGACCCGGTAGCCTCTGAATACATCCAGCACCTGGCACACTTTGTCCCCAAGGCTGGCCTTACTACTAACGTCAGTTTTTCGTTGCTGTACTCTTTTCCTTCTGCAGAAACAGGGGTGCCGGGTTCCATGACGTCCAGCTGCGATACTATGAACACCTCGCCGAGCAGTCTCAGATTATCTCGCACGAAGGAGTATAGTTCAGCCTCTTTGGGGACGAGGGTCACTCGCGCCTCCAACGATGAGCCGATCATCTTTTCTGCTCTGGCCACCTCGAGTGCTTTAGTCACATGCTCACGGAGTTCAATGATCTTTTCCCATTTTCGCTCGAGCTCGTCATCGAGATATTCGGGCTCGGCCTCAGGCCACGAACAGAGCTCCACGCTTTCAGGATCATCCGGCAGCTTCGGCAGGTACTGCCAGACCTCTTCCATTGTATGGGGCAGGATTGGATCGACGATTCTCACCAGTACCTTCGCTATGTGGTACAGAGCCGTTTGGGCACTCCGGCGAGAGGCAGAATCAGCTTTATCGCAGTACAACCTGTCTTTCAATATGTCGAAGTAGAAGTTGGACATGCGAATGACGCAAAAGTTGTGTACATCGTGGTAAATGAGATGATACTGGTAGTTCCGGTACCAATCGGTCACCTTTTTCCGCAAGCGCTCCAGCCCGGACAACGCCCACTTGTCGATCTCCAGTAGCTCGTCGTAAGGGACCGCATCGCGCGAAGGATCGAAATCATACAGGTTGCCGAGAATAAACCGGAATGTGTTTCTCAGCTTCCGGTAGACCTCGGCCAGCTGCCTCAAAATGTCCTCCGAAATGCGGACATCGCCTGTGTAATCAGACGAAGCCACCCACAAGCGGAATACGTCTGCACCATACTTCGAAATGATCGTCTGGGGCGAAATCACGTTGCCAAGGGATTTGGACATCTTCCGTCCTTCCCCATCCACCACGAAACCATGGGTCAGTACCATCTCGTAAGGCGCTCTTCCCCTCGTGGCGACTGCCGTAAGCAACGAGGACTGGAACCATCCTCTGTGCTGGTCGCTTCCTTCGAGGTACATTGTGGCAGGCCACTTCAGTTCTGGCCTGGTTTGCAGCACCGCAGCGTGGCTGGAGCCTGAATCGAACCACACGTCCATGATGTCGGTCTCTTTCTCGAATTCATGACCACCGCACTCATGGCACTGAGTCCCTGCAGGCAGTATTTCCTCCGCGTCTTTGGTGAACCAAGCGTCGCTCCCTTCCCGCTCGAACAGCTGAGCAACAGCCTTAATGCTTTCGTCCGTCACCAGAAGCTCGCCGCAATTTTTGCAGTAGAACACCGGTATCGGTACGCCCCATACGCGCTGCCTCGAGATACACCAGTCGCTTCGTTCGCTTACCATATTGCGCATGCGTTCCTTGCCCCATGCGGGTATCCAGCGCACCGCGTCAATTGCGCGAAGCGCCTCTTCCCGAAATCCCTGTACGGACGCAAACCACTGCTCGGTAGCTCTGAATAGAAGCGGCTGCTTGCATCTCCAACAGTGAGGATACTGGTGCGTGATCGTCCCCCGGGCCATCAGCGCGCCAGCCTGCGATAAGGCGTTGATTATGGCCTCATTAGCATCCTTATAATGAAGCCCTGCAAACTGGCCTCCCAATTCGGTGAAACGCCCCTTCGAATCGAGCGGCTGTAAGACGTCGAGACCATATCTCTGGCCCACCTCGAAATCCTCGTGACCGTGGCCAGGAGCAGTATGCACGCATCCGGTACCTTCGTCCATCGTAACGTGCTCCCCGAGAATTATTAGCGAACGCCTATCGAAGAGCGGGTGCTGGCACTCCACTCCTTCAAGCTTCCGAGCCGGTATGCGCGCCTCCACTTCATACTCTTTGATCCCCATTGCGGCCATCGATTTTCCAACGAGCTCGTCAGCCACAATCAGCTTACCCGCACTCGTTTTCGCCACCGCGTAGTCCTTAGCCGGGTGCAGGCATATGGCCAAATTAGCCGGTATCGTCCAGGGAGTGGTAGTCCATATCACGAACCTCGCACCGTTTTCCACCACCCCTTTTCCGTCAACCACAGGAAAGGCTACGTATATTGAAGGGGACCTGGCCTCCTTGTACTCTACTTCCGCTTCAGCCAGAGCCGTCTCACAAGAAGTACACCAGTAAACCGGCTTGAGGCCCTTGTATATATACCCTTTCTTCAGCATCTCGCCGAAGACGAGGATCTGCCTCGCTTCATATTTAGGATCGAGGGTAACGTACGGCGCCTCCCAGTCTCCCCGTACACCCAGCCGTTTGAATTCCTTCTTTTGGATTTCCAAGAATTTGAGAGCAAACTCCCTGCACGCTTTGCGAAGTTGGACCGCACTAACGGCTTCTCTCCTCATGCCCAGGCTCTTGAGCATCTGAAGCTCAATGGGCAAACCGTGAGTATCCCAGCCCGGAACGTACGGTGCGTTGTAGCCGTCCATCGAGGCAAAACGGACTACTATATCCTTCAGAACCTTGTTCAGGGCTGTACCGATGTGGATATCCCCGTTAGCATAAGGAGGGCCATCATGAAGTATGAACTTCGGGAGCCCCGCTGAACGCTCCAGCAGTTTCTTATAGATCTGCTTCTTCTCCCAGAATTCCTGGATCTGCGGCTCCATGGTGGGCAAGTTTGCCTTCATAGGGAACTTCGTCTTTGGTAAGTTAAGCGTGTCCGAATAGTCCAACCGCATCAACTCCCATTGGCTGCTATTATTTCCATCTTTTTGCGGAGTATTTCGTCGAGCTTTTCCTGCGTTATGCCGTTCACCCTCACGAGCTTCCTCCTAGAACTCTTTCCTGCAATGATCTCCATCTGCTGTGTAGGAACGGCGAGGTACTCCTTTAGCAGCCTCAATAGTTGCTCATTCGCTTTACCTTCAACCGGGTGTGCCGTGAGACATACGGTTAGGCAATTACCATCACTCGTCACCCGACACTTGCTTGCCCTTGGTTTGACCGTCACGCCCAAAGTCGCCCGTGGCACTGCGGCCGTCAACGTTTTCTGCCCCCTCCTCGTCTAACAGTTCAAGGTATGAATGAAGCATTGCACGCATCCGAGCTTTGAATGTCTGAATCTCGCCTTTGAGGTTCTCGAAACTCGCTTCACACTCCCTGTATTTCCGACGTGCCTCCTCCAGGATTTCTGCTGCCTGTCTCTGGGCGTCCTTTATGATTAGCTCCGCCTCTTTGTGGGCGTTATTCTTCACTTCTTCCGCAGTAGCCTGGGCTACGACGAGGGTATTATTAAGCGTTTCTTCCAGTTTCTTAAACCTCGCTACTTCCGAATCTAGTTCTGCCAGCCGTTCCTTGAGTTCAGCGTTTTCCTTCGTCATGATTTCGAAGTCCCTAACCACCTGGTCAAGGAACTCATCTACCTCGTCCTCATTGTATCCACGAAATGATCTGCGGAACTCTTTATTATGGATATCAAGCGGCGTAAGCATCGAATCCCTCCTGTTCTCAATCCCTGGTCTCTACCGGAGTAATATCACCAGCAGTCTTCTTATCCAATATATAATGAGCAGAGCGATCACGGGGGAAAAATCTACGAGGCCTTGAACTTTCACTGTCCTCCTGATCGGGGCCAGGATGGGTTCGGTAACGCGGTACAAGCCTCGTTGTATATTCTGAAGTACTGCGTTCCCGCGCTCGGGAGCAATCCAACTGAACAATGCCCTCAAGATTATTGCCCACGTGAAAAAATCCAAGATTACGTTAGCCAGCGCTAGAATCCATTCCAATGGAATTCTCCTCCCGAGTATAACATCTTGACCCGAATATGGCAGTACCTATCCGGACCATCGTGGCTCCTTCTTCGATCGCCACCTCGAAATCGCCGCTCATGCCCATTGAAAGCTCGCGCAACACGGAGGGATCGATCTCGGTTAGCTCGCGCAATTGTGCGAAATAAGGCCTTACGGTCTCCGGGTTTTCGGTATACGGCGCGATGGTCATTAGCCCCATCACTTGTATGTGCCTAAGTCCTGTTGCTACCTCCAAAACGCTGTTGAGTTCCTGCGGGCTAAAGCCGCTTTTGGTGCTCTCCCCTGAGACGTTCACTTGCAGTAGGATCTTCGCCGTGATTCCCAACTCGTCACTTTTCCGTTCTATCGCTTGCAATAACCTAAGGCTATCCACGGAATGGATTAGCTCGAACATCCTTAAAGCAGGGGCCACTTTGTTTCGCTGAAGGTGGCCTATCATGTGAAACCGCAGCCCCTGAGCTTTATCCCCCAGAACGGATATCTTCTTCTTCGCCTCCTGTACCCGGTTTTCGCCGAAGTACGTTACCCCTAGCCCCGCGGCCTCAAGTATTCTGTCCGGGCTAACATTCTTGGTGACCGCCACCAACTTCACGGCCTCGATTGGCCTTCCTGCCCTTTTACAGGCTTCCGCAATTCTCTGCCGCACTCTCACTAAGTTATCCTCTAGACTCATCGAATTACCTGTCCCTCCTTCACGAGCCACGGGTGAGTAGCAACGTACTGACCCGGGAGAAGGTCCGAGACCAGTATTCCCTTTCCAGGAACCTCTCCGAGCACTTCGACGGGCTGGAATCGTGCAATCGTTTTCTTTACCACGAAAACTCCGGTCACCTCGCCCCGCCGAGTAAGACAATTCTTCGGCACCAATACACCCGAGAGTCTCCCTAGCACGATATCCACCTGTACCTGCCGCGCATCGATCAAATCTTGCGCTGCGTCAGGTACGTCGAAGAACACATTTACAAAACCCGGAGGGTCTTGTTGTGAAAGTTGCTTTACCCTAGCCTTGTAGCTTTTCTCCCCTATCTTTAGGTCCAGGATGCCTTTACTTATCACCTGGGCCGCCTTTTCTACAGAACATACCACACCGACTGTGACGTCCTGAGATCGAACGATTTTATAGGAACCACCGGGGATACTGCTAGGCTTGTTTTGCACGATCACCTTCAATGCCCTTGGGCTTAGCAAAGATAATGGCGACCCTGAGAGACAACTCTCAAGCCCATCCACCTTGAAGCTAACCACACCTGGAATCGTAGCACAGACTCTCGCTACAGCGCTGCTTAGCGCACGTTCCACAGAGGCTTTCTGTTCGATCAGCCTGTTGCCCCTGGCCAAGATGCCGTCGTACTCACCCGTAAGATCCCGGTGTGTCGCCAGCTCGCTGCTTATAGCGGCTTCCAGAGCCTTTGCCCTGGCGGCATCGCCCGCACTCAGGCTGGCCAGTACCTGGCTGAGCAAGTCATCCAGCTTGGACCGGCAAGCGCTCAGTTGCTCGCTCAGAGAAGTGACTTTAGGCTGGTTCTGCGCTGTCCATTCGGCCAGTTCTGCCTCCGCCTCGGAGAGCACTCTTTTGAGTTCCTTCGAAGCAGAATCGTCCTCAGCTTCCATTATCGGAGTACCTACTCGGACTCTGTCTCCTTCTCTTACCAGCGCTTTCAGTTCAGCGCCCGGAGGTACAGTAAACGCCTCTTCGTCCCTGATGACGACCCCTTCACCGCTCACGGTCTGTTCTACAGTACCTTCTTCCACCCTAACTGGCCTCACCAAAAGCCATGAAGCTGCTCTCCTTGCCCCCAAACCCAGGCACAGAAGCAGCCCCAACCCCACCACGAACTTCGCCGGAATCCTACGTTTACGAATCGTAGCGCGTCTCTTCCTGGGTCCCACGCGTCGGCTCACTTAAGAAATATCGCCCCCCTCATAAGGGGCGCGCGTTCTCCATCCCGACGTCGCGAGCTCAACAGCCCCACGCTGCAAGAGGTGCAGAGACCACACGAGGAAATATGATCAGTTAGTACGCCAGCCTCTTCCAAACACCGGCGGTTAGCGCGATCCAGATCGAGCAACCAGTGCCCCGGCCTTGAGGCTTCAAAGAACTCGTCAGCTCGTGAATAACTGCATGAAAACTGACGGAGTACCATCTCGTCCACCTCGTAGCAACGTTTGCATATGTGCGGCCCCAGCGCGACTAAAATACGCTCCCTCAGTCCGCCATTATCCACAATGACCTGTACGGCTTTCTCCGCTATGCGTTTCACCGTGCCTCGCCAACCAGCATGGACGAGAGCGATCAGCCCCGCCGATGGTTCTACCATAAACAATGGCACGCAGTCTGCGAAAGTAGCGGTAAGCGCCAGACGTCTTTGAGAAGTGACCAGTCCATCGGCAGCAGGGACCGTCGAGCCACTGTCGCCCTCTCCCACCAGGACAACTCTGTCTCCATGCACTTGTCTACCCCGTACAAACGTCCCTTCATCTAGACCGATCAGCTTTACGAAATCCGTGGACGAATCGCAGAGCAACGTACTGAAACCGGCAGAAACGATGTCCTCAATGCCAGGGTATCCCTCAAACCAGATTTCCACGTAGCCTCGATCGCTCACAATACAACTCAAGTCCTAGCGTCCTCCAGACAAAATCACACAGTCATGTCTACCAGAATGACATCCGGGCCGATCTTCTTTATGTTCTGCCAGGGAATTCGAAATTCAGTTTTTTGGCCGAAGAGCCCCATTACTCTACCTGGTCCTGGCACTATCACCGCTTCTATACAGCCGGAGGTTATGTCTATCTCGACGTCGGCAATGTTTCCAAGCAGCCTCCCGTCGTTGACGCTTATCACGTCTCTTCCTTCCAAGTCAGATAGCTTAGCCATTTGCGCGCCCCCCTTCGCAACATTATATGAAGGCACGCGGCACATACTGCAGAAAGCCTAGTTGCTGCTCCTCCGCCTCAAGAAAGCTGGGATATCCAGTTCACTTCCGCCTCTGGGAACTACCTCCAGCTCTTTAAGTTGCTCCAGCATCCTGGGAGCTCGCTGGCCGGTAAAGCCAGTCGCTATTACGGTGACACGCACTTCATCTTTAAGTTCCTCGTCAATTACAGCACCGAAAATGATATTCGCCTCCGGATCGCACGCTTGCGCGACTACTTCTGCTGCCTCGTTGACTTCGAACAGTCCCAGGTCGCTGCCGCCCGTTATATTCAGCAGCACACCTTTGGCACCCTCGACAGAGGTTTCAAGCAGGGGGCTCGATATGGCTGCTTTGGCAGCCTCCACCGAACGATTCTCTCCAGAAGCCACCCCGATGCCCATGAGAGCCGAGCCCGTGTCTTTCATGATCGTGCGAACGTCTGCAAAATCCAGGTTTATCAATCCAGGGACAGCAATCAGGTCCGAAATGCCTTGGACCCCCTGTCGTAGCACATCGTCGGCGATTCTGAACGCCTCTAGGATAGGGGTCTTCTTATCTACCACCTGCAAAAGCCTGTCATTAGGAATCACTATGAGCGTGTCCACTTTCTCGCGTAAGGTACTGATCCCTTTTTCCGCCACGCTCATTCTGCGTCGCCCTTCAAAAGAGAAAGGTTTGGTCACAACGCCAACCGTCAGCGCTCCCGATTCTTTCGCCAGTTCGGCTATCACGGGATCTCCTCCCGTGCCAGTACCCCCGCCCATCCCTGCGGTAATGAAAACCATATCCGCACCTTTGAGATACTTAATTAGTTCCTCCTTGCTTTCTTCAGCCGCCTTTTGGCCTATCTCAGGATTGGCCCCTGCACCCAACCCTCTCGTAAGGTTAGAGCCCACCTGTACCTTTGTGGGGGCAGCCGAACGCTGAAGAGCCTGCACGTCTGTATTTACGGCGATAAAATCAACTCCCTTGAGGCCTGCCGCAATCATCCGGTTAACCGCGTTACATCCCCCACCACCAACTCCGATAACTCTCAAGGAAGCATATCTTTCCTCTTTGTCCCCCATTTTTGGACTCCGCCCCCCACTCTCAGAAGAGACTTCTGAAAAAATTAACTACCCGTCCCATAAAGGATTCATCTTCGGAGAGAACTTCCCCTCCGGGCTCCTTCGATCCAAGCTGTTTGCTGGCGAAAATCACCAGTCCCACGGCGCACGCCAGGGATGGCGAAGAAGCGGCATCCACTAATCCGGCGACGCCGCCGGGTGTTCCCTTCCTCGCGGGCATATCGAGCCTCTCCGAAAGGAGATCGATGAACCCTGGCAATTCAGAACACCCACCTGTCACTACCAGCCCCCCCGGGATGATCCGTGAATAGCCTGACTTCTGGATTTCGGCGCCGATCATTTCCGCAATCTCCTGAGCACGTGCCTCGATGATGGTACATACCGTCTTCTGAGAGGCCTCCCTCTTGGAAGACCCCCCCACCCCCGTCACAGTGATATATGCGTCATCGGGGACCAGAGAAGCGAGAGCCTTCCCGTACCGTACCTTCACGCTCTCTGCTTGGTTGATAGGCGTGCGTAAACCTACCGCCAGATCGTTGGTTATGTGTTCTCCACCGATTGGAATCACCCCAGCATACCAGAGGCTGCCCTGCTCAAAGATAGCCAGATCGGTCGTGCCACCTCCAATATCGACAACGACCACCCCAAGTTCTTTCTCTGCAGGTTGGAGTACCGCTTCGCCCGAAGCTAGTGCCGCCAGTACCACATCGTCCACCTGCAATCCCGCTCGGTAAACGCTGCGAAGCACGTTCTGAATCGATGTCACCGCACCGGTTACAATTTGAGCCTCCACTTCCAGTCGGACCCCCATCATGCCTACCGGGTCCCGTACGCCCTCATAACCGTCTACCACAAACTGGCGAGGCAAAACGTGCACGATCTCTCTATCGGAGGGTATATTAATCACCCTGGCAGCTTCCATCACCCGATCCACGTCTTCCTGGGTGATCTCCTTGTCCTCTCTGGAGACGGCAATCACCCCTCTGTTGTTGCACGTCCCCACGTGCGCACCAGATATGTTTATGTAAGCGGATTTGACCGGAACGCCAGACATCCGCTCCGCCCTCTCCACTGCTTCTGCGATGCTCTTAACAGTGCGCTCGATGTCGACCACCACGCCCCTCTTCATCCCAGCAGAGGTGCTCGTCCCCACCCCAGCTATGACTGGGAGTCCGTCTTCTCGCAGCTCCGCCACAACGGCCGACACCTTACTGCTACCCAAGTCTAAACCCGTGACATATCGCCGCCGGGCCAAGTTCTCACCTCCATTGGGAGCTCATTTCTCGAGGCTGTCTTCCCTGGTAGTAGATCCTTAGCAGGTCTCTGCGTATAACGCCAAGATTGAGGAAAACCCTATAGCCAAAAGCGAAGAGTGCAGCATAATACAGCTCTACACCTAGAGTATCTCCAATGAAGGTAAGAGCAGCTGCCAGACCCGAATTGGCTATCAATCCGGTGACGAAAACGGCGCTGTCGAAATTCCCTTCGAGAGAAGCCCTGAGCCCCCCGAACACAGAGTCAAGTGCCGCGAGCACGGCTATGGAAAGATATCTCGCATATGATATCGGAATGCGGAGTGGCAAATTGAAGCCAAGCACAAGCCCAGCAGCCAGAGCAAGTGCTGCAACCCACATCATTGATCACCAGCTTTCTTGACGGGCATAGCGTATTCGAACTTCAGGCTCCCCTTATATGCAGGGACAATCACTTCCGTCTCCTTCTTGACCTTGACTTCTATCCCCCAAACGGCCACTGCGTCTATAACACCGCCCCTCATTTTTAGGCCAGCTTCCATTGTATCAGCGTTTCCAATGGCGTGGATCACGATTGGCGGAGATAATCTGACTCCGTTCACTGAAATGGTAGGGCCCACGCACCTCACCTCGGTGCGAGCCATTACTCTTTGCCCATTTACAGAGATGGCTTCTGCTCCGGATGCCCGCAGTTCGTTTATCACCCTTAGCACGTCGTCATCGTGTATGAGGAAAGCGTTCGGGTCATCACCAGGCTTTGCAGCCCTCTTTGAATCCTCCATAAGCACCGTCACGCCAGGGCCCTTTAGATCCACAAGCCCCAGTGCCAATCGCATGTTTTCGAGCTCAGCCGATAGGGCTTTTATGGTATCTGCCCCGCTGGCCATCTCGGCAATCCTGTTGCGTAAGTCGCTCACTTCCCTCTCGAGCGCCTCACGCTGCTTTTCAGAGTCTTGAAGCCTAACCACAAGCTCTTCGGTACGCTGCATAGCGTTGGATTTCTTTATGTCCTTTTGGACCCTGAACTGAATAGAAATCATGATGCCTAGGAGTAAACATACAAAAGCCAGAGCTGACTTGTTCCCGATTCCCTTCACGGGATCACCCCCGTGATCACCGGTTTTGAGAATCTGACGTCTATCTTCTTGACCGTAGAGAGATCTTTTAGGTGATTGATTACCTCCACCGCCGTTCTGCACCTGCTTTCAAGTGAACTATCTGCTTGTCCTAATTCTACGCAAGTACCTTCGCGAAGGAAAAGCCTCATCCCGTAAGAGGCATCGCAGGACACCTCCGATATCCGTGGGGCTAGCTCCGCAGTTGCCCTTATCACCCGAAGGCCGTTGACAGCCGGAGGTGGTTGGTCTCCTATTCGCACTACTTCTTCCCCAACGTAGGATACGATCGGTAACGAGGCATCTGCTCGAGTCTGCCCGAGTACTGTCCCGACTTCGTCTAGAAAAAAGAATTTGCCCCCGCTGTTGTATAGTGCAAATTTATTGCGTTCCTTGAGGGCGATTCGTATGGTGTCGGGCAACTTCAGCTCTACCGTGGCCTCTTTGATAGCAGGCAACCTCAACAGTCTATTGCGTACTAGCGGCGGCACTACGGTCAGGAGATTCATCCCAGGTCTCAGACCGGAGGCTGCCAAAACCTCTTCTCGACTCACGAGAGAGTTCCCTTCAATGGCCACATTCCGGCAGGTAAAGATAGCATCGCTAACGAAAGCAAAGCAACTTCCTAACAGCAAAAGAAGGGCCACCAACCACACCCACCAGCGCATGCCCGTCACCGCCATGAATGCTGACTTTCATATCATTGTAGCACAGACCTATCTAGATGACCGTTCAATCGCTGCGCCCAAGCCCCGTAGTTTCTCGTCAAACTTTTCGTACCCACGTTCAATATGGTGGATGTCCTCGATTACACTCACTCCTTCTGCCGCGATCCCAGCCAGTACAAGCGCCGCACCGCCTCGAAGATCCGAAACCTCTACAGAAGCTCCGGACAAAGACGGGACTCCTTTTACGACAGCTACCCGCCCTTCCGTTCGGATTTTCGCTCCCATTCGCCTGAACTCCTCGGCATGCTTGAAGCGGCTTTCGAAAATGGTTTCGGTAATTACGCTGGTCCCATTGGCTATGCACATGAGCGCCATGATCTGCGGCTGCATATCCGTTGGAAAACCAGGATAGGGTAAGGTCTTGATGTCAATCGCAAGAGGTCTATCATTAGCTTCAACCGTTATGGTACTCTTCCCTTCGGTGACTTTGGCACCAGCTTCCCTGAGCTTCGCAGTCACTGCCTGGACATGTTCGGGAATACAGTTAATAATTTCCACGCAACCGCCCGTTAAGGCCGCGCCCACCATGAAAGTGCCTACTTCGATTCTGTCGGGGATCACCGTATGTTCGGCAGGCCCCAACTCGTCGACTCCTTCAACCCGAATCAAGTCTGTCCCTGCGCCTTTAACTTTGGCACCCATAGCATTCAAGAAGTTTTGCAGTTCGGTTATCTCGGGTTCTTTGGCCGCATTGCGGATGATAGTAGTACCTTTTGCCAGCACGGCCGCCATCATGATGTTCTCCGTCGCTCCGACGCTCGGAAAGTCTAAATGAATTTCGCAACCACGAAGACCGTCGGTTTCTGCAACAATGTATCCGGCCCTTTCGGTTATGGTAGCCCCCAACGCTCTGAGCCCTCTTAGATGCAGATCGATGGGTCTTGGACCTATGGCGCACCCTCCAGGATAAGACACCTTAACCCGGCCCAGCCTGGCTAGAAGGGGCCCCATCAGGAATATCGAGGAACGCATTTGCCTCATGAGCTCTTCGGGGACCTCATGGGAGACAACCCTGATAGGATCTACGATCAGGGAATTCCCTTCGGTAGAGCTCTTCATTAGTTCGACGGCACACCCCAGCGTTTGAAGGATGTCGCTCATGACATATACGTCCTTCAGGTAGGGCACGTCATGTATGATACAACAATGCCTGGTCAATACCGTTGCAGCCATGACGGGCAAAACGGCGTTCTTCGCCCCGCTGGCTCGCACTTTTCCCACGAGTTTTCTGGGGCCCGCAATAATATAACGTTCCATGAGAGCGCACCTCTAACCCATCTTACGTGAGTCTGCAGTAAGCGGTTACTGCAGCATCTCCTGTAGGGTCTTCCCCGCCTTCCATACATCCCCGGCCCCCATCGTCACTATGACGTCACCTTTCCCCGCGTTCTCGACCGCGAGCTTGCATATCTCCTCCAGGTCCTCAGCAAATAAAACCCGGCCCCCGTGCTCTCGAATGGAATCCACGATCAGCCTAGAGCTGACGCCTGGAATGACTCTCTCACCTGGTCCCGCGTAAATGGGAGCTATGATTACCAGGTCCGCCTGATCGAATGCCTTACCGAACTGTTCAGCCAGTATCCTGGTACGGGAGTATCTGTGAGGCTGAAATATGACGATCACCTTGTTGAAACCCGCCAACCGTATCGCAGCCAGACTGGCTTGGATCTCAGTAGGGTGATGAGCATAATCATCCATAACTGTAATACCATTTACCTCGGCGATCTTTTGCAGCCTTCTATCGACACCCTTAAAATTTTCGAGGGCGCTCTGCACCCTATCCAAGGGTAAACTTTCTCTGAGGCTAACTGCAAAAGCCGCAAGGGAGTTCTGGACATTATGTAGGCCGGGAACGCTTAAGCTCACGCGTCTCAGACGTAATCCGTCTACGGAGAGCGTAAACTTCGAGCCCCACCTATCGAGATGAATCTCCGTTGCGCTCACCTTTGCTCCAGGCGTTAGACCGTAAGTCACTACGGGTACGCGCAGTTGGGGGACCATCCCTCTGAGGAGGGCATCATCGTTGCATACTACGGCGTAGCCGTCCGGCTTCACATTTTGCAGGTACTCACGAAAGGCTTGCCGCAAAGCCTCCGTTGTTTTCCAGTAATCGAGGTGATCGTTATCGATATTTGTGGCGACTGCCACCTTCGCTTTCAGTTTGAGAAAAGATCCATCGCTTTCGTCGGCTTCTGCAATCAGGTAGTCCCCGTTTCCAACCAGAGCGTTGCCACCGAAATCCAGCACTTCCCCTCCGACGAGAATCGTGGGCCGCAGGCCGGCTGCTTCAAATGCTAGACCTATCATGGACGTGGTAGTAGTCTTGCCGTGCGCCCCGGCTACAGCGACTCCGCGTGCTCCGTTTAGGAGTTGGGCTAAAACGTCGGACCGGTGGACAATAGGCAGATTCCTACGTCTGCCCTCCTGCACCTCGGGGTTGTCCTCGTGTATGGCGGACGATATGACGATCAGGTCCACTGTGGGTTCAAGGTTTTCGGCCCGATGTCCCAAATATATGGTCGCACCGAGCTTACGTAACCTGGACGTTGCTTCGTTTTCCTTGACGTCAGACCCAGATACCTTGTATCCCTTGGCTAAAAGTACCCGCGCGATGGCGCTCATACCCGCGCCGCCGATCGCGATGAAGTAGATATGATTCAATATGAGTCCACCTCTAATCAGGTACTACATGATATGCTTCAACGATGAGAGCGTCGTGCCATTTCGTAGAGCTGGCAAGCTATATCCCGGGCGGCATCAGGCTTTCCCACGCGCTTAGCACGTTCTCCCATTTGCTTGAGCTTCTCCGCGTCACCGAGCAGATCGTCAAGCACCCGTTTCAGTTGGACTACGAATTGCTTGCCTTCGTGCACCACAACTGCCCCTCCGCTCTCTGCCAGCACCGCCGCGTTGTGCTCTTGGTGTCGTCCTGCAACATACGGAGAAGGGACGAGTACACTTGGTATCCCACGTGCCGCCAGCTCAGACACAGTCAACCCTCCGGCCCTAGCAACTACCAGTTCTGCGACGCTGTAGGCGAGATGCATTTCTTCCACGTATGGTCTCAGTATAACGTTTCCACCTTGATCGTAGGATATACCACTCGTTTCCACAATCGCCCTTGCCCGCTCGAAACTGGCATTACCCGTTATTACCAGGAAAACTACGCGTCTCTGACGAGACTCCTTCGCCACATCGAGCGCTCCGAAGACGAGCGGCTCGGCTCCGCGGCTCCCGCCGAAAACCACGACTGTCCTCCATCCTGGTTCAATGCCGAAAGCCCAGTATCCCGCGCCCTTGGGAGTCGTCACAATCGACCTCCTGATCGGATTGCCCAGGACAACCGCTTTACGGGTGGCACCGGTCGGAAAACATCTTTTCGAGCCGGGAAAAGCTAAGAATACTCGGTTTGCTATCCTGGACAAGATACGATTGGTCATGCCTGGCATCGCGTTCTGCTCCTGGATACCGATAGGTACCCCAGCCAGCCAGCACGCCAGCATGACGGGGCCCGAGACATAGCCGCCAGTCCCCAGAGCCGCGTCCGGGCGAAATGATCTCACGGTCTTCGTGCTCTCGACGAATCCTTTCGTTGCCGCCATAGCGCCCTTGAGGGCTTTTATCGGGGACTTGCCTGCGATCCCACCCGACTGTATCGTAGCTAGGCGTATACCGTACGCAGGTACTATGCGAGACTCAAGCCCGTTACGCGTCCCGACATACAACACCTCGGAATTCTCGTCAACTTCGTTTAATGCCTCACAGACGGCGAGCGCCGGATATATGTGCCCACCAGTGCCCCCTCCAGAAATAAGATACCTCATCTGGGTCACTCCACTGTATATCTCGATATGTTTAACAGAACCCCTACAGCTGCCAGGTTAGTCATCAGAGACGATCCGCCCGAACTTATGAACGGAAGGGGAATCCCTGTGACAGGCAGCGATGCCGTAACTACGCCGATGTTTACGATAGCCTGCAGGATAATCATGGTGGTCATGCCTGCGGCCAGGAGGCTGCCAAACCTGTCTGGAGCTGTCATCGATATCCTGTAGCCTCTCCACGCTATCAACATAAAGAGGGAAATGACTGCCAGGCAGCCAATGAATCCAAGCTCTTCGCCTATGACTGCGAAGATGAAGTCAGTGTGAGGTTCTGGTAAGTACAGCCACTTTTGCCGGCTCCTCATGAAACCCAAGCCGAAAGGCCCGCCCGATCCCAGAGCATATAGCCCCTGGATGATATGGTAACCGGTACCAGTTGGGTCGGCCCACGGGTTTAAAAAAGCGAGGAATCGGTTCCTGCGATACGTAGCACTGTTTATGGCATGCCAAAGCACGGGCAGAGCCACTACCCCGATCGCCGTCAATTGCCAGACAGCAATGCCGCCAGCGAACAGCAACATGAATCCAGTCCCTGCGATAGCTATTCCGGTACCCAGGTCTGGCTCTTTCAGTACCAGCCCGAAAATGACGCCGATCAGCAGGACATACGGCAGCAGCCCTTTGACAGGGTTGTTGAGCTCTTTCCCTCGTTCGGAAAGGCTGGCTGCCATGAACAAAACGAAAACGCCTTTACAAAGCTCTGAAGGCTGGAATCCGATTTGACCGATGCCGATCCACCGTCGTGATCCGTTTATAACCTTGCCTATACCAGGCACCAGTACGAGCACCAAGAAGAGCAGGCTTATGGCCATTACAGTCGTAGCGATTTTCCTTAATCTAACGTAATGTATGTTGGCCAGCACGGTCATGATGATAAGCCCCAGGCCTGCCCATATCAGTTGGCGCTTGAGAAAATAGTATGGGTCGTTGTAGCTCTTCATTGCACGGATTGAGCTGGCACTGAAAACCATTACGATGCCTATGGCGAGTAGCACCATACAACCGGAATATAACAACCCATCGACGGGCCTTCCTTGATGTTTCATGGTGGCACCTCACAGGCCGCTTAGGCCCATTAACGCTGCTACAGCAGCTAATATGCCCACTACGTAAAAGCAAGTTACGATTGACTTTTCTTTGAAACCACACAGCTCGAAATGGTGATGGAGCGGGCTCATTCTGAACACTCTCCTGCCCGTCAGTCTGAAGGACAGCACTTGAATTATGACCGACAGCGTCTCGATAACGAAGACGAAACCGACGATTGGGAGCACCAGTTCGGTCTTAGTAAGTATAGCGAGACCTCCAAGTGCGCTCCCCAAAGCCAGGGATCCCGTGTCACCCATGAAGACTTTCGCCGGGTAGGAATTGAATTTAAGGAAACCGAAGCACGCGCCGGCAGCCGAGCCGCAGAAAATCGCCAGTTCAGTCCGGCCTGCCACGCTAGCTATGAGCCAATAGACGGCGAATGCTATCCCCGCCGTACCCGCAGCCAGCCCGTCTAGGCCATCGGTGAGGTTGACTGCGTTTGCGCTCCCGATGATGACCAGCAACGCAAACATAGAATACGCTGCCGCTCCCAGGTCGATTTGTGTGAAAGTATACGGCACCGTCACGTGGGTTCCCATGCCAAGTCGCTGCGCCGTAATCACAATTACCGCTGCAAAGAGGGTCTGCAACAATAGCTTTTGCCTGGCTCGTAAGCCCAACGACCGCCTTCGCACGACCTTGATATAATCGTCGGTAAAGCCCATTGCAGCATATCCCAAAACCAATATGAGTAAAGATATTAGTACCTCGAATTTACCCGGCTGAATCCTTTGCTCCGACGCCAGCCTGCCGAAAAAGAGCGAAGCAGGTACCAGACCAGCCAGGATAAGGATGCCACCCATAGTAGGAGTACCTTCCTTTATCTTGTGACTGGCCGGTCCGTCGTCTCGGACTTTTTGCCCCATCTTTAGCTTTTTGAGAGATGGGATCATCACTGGTCCTAAGATTAGTACTATGAGCAACGCGCTGACGAAAGCCAAAACTCCAAGCATTCCTCAACCCTTCAATCCGACAATCACTTCTTCCATCTTGCTACCCCTCGACCCTTTTACCAAAACGGTATCTCCGGGTTTAACGAGGGAGCTGAGTAACTGGCTGGCTTCTGCTCTGTCTTTGCACCAGTAGACTCTAGATGCCCCGACACCAGATGTTATCGCAGCTTCTGTGATGTTTTTGGAAAGCGGGCCCACTCCCACGAGAATATCTATGCCCACTTCCGCGCACTTCTGCCCGACCTCGCGATGACCTTCCACAGCCCTTGTCCCCAGCTCCAGCATGTCCCCAAGCACAGCTATACATCGACCCTTCGCCATGCTCTTCAATACTTCGAGAGCAGCCTTCATCGAACTGGGATTGGCGTTGTATGCATCGTTTATCACGAGTACGTCTCCGATCCTAAGCAGTTCCAACCGCATTTTGGAACTTGAAAAGTGCTCCAGTCCGAAACGGATCTCCTCTAGTTCCAGACCTACTATGAGTCCGAAAGCCGCCCCTGCCAGGGAATTGCAGACCATGTGCTTGCCGTTCACGGGTAGATTTACATTGATTTCACCCTTGACGGTCACGAGAGTATAGCTCATGCCTTCTTCCCCTCTGTCCCGGACATCCCTAGCTGTTACGTCGGCTTCCGGGCTAAACCCGAAACGTACCAGCCTACACCTTGCCGAAGGAGCGAGCCTTCTTGGCCAGGGTTCATCCCAATTGAGGATAGCCCACCCGTCCGCAGGAAGGCTTTCCACCAGTTCCCAC
The DNA here is from genome assembly GCA_012840015.1 of Bacillota bacterium. GTDB lineage: Bacteria > Bacillota > Sulfobacillia > DUMF01 > DUMF01 > DUMF01. The sequence goes on along the minus strand of DUMF01000029.1, from coordinate 110,319 downwards.
TTGGCCCTGGCTATATTCTCTACAGAACCGAGCAGTTCTAGGTGAGTTTCCCCGATGGACGTGATCACTCCAATCGAAGGCCTGGCTATCTCACAAAGCTTCTGAATCTGGCCAAGCCCTCTCATGGCCATTTCAACTACTGCCACTTCAGTGGCGGGCTTCAACCGCAGCAAAGTGAGCGGCAGGCCGATTTCGGTGTTGAAATTCCCTTCCGATTTGAGCGTCCTGAACCTCGTAGCAGCTATCGAAGCTATCATTTCTTTAACAGTGGTCTTGCCCACGCTACCCGTGACCCCTATGACCATAGGGTTCACCCTGGACCTGTGCCACTTTGCTAGGTCTGAAAGGCCTCTGAGACAGTCATCTACTTCCAACAGCGGCCCCTCTGCCTCCACCCGCCTGCAAACCATTGCAGCAGATGCACCTCTTGCAAAGGCTTCGGCTACGTGCAGGTGGCCGTCAGTGTGTTCCCCTTGTAGCGCTACAAAAAGCTCACCAGGTTTGATGAGCCTTGAGTCAATGCCCACTCCCATCACAATGGGGTTGCTTGCTCCCTTCAATTTCGCCCCAATCGCAGAAGCTGCTTCCTGTAAATGGAAAAGGGCTCCCTCTCTCATTTCAACCTCCGCAGCACATCCCGCGCGACTTCCCTGTCATCGAAATGAATGGCCCTGTCTTTGAGCACCTGGTATGTCTCGTGCCCTTTGCCGGCGATCAGCACGAAGTCTCCAGACTTTGCCATGTTAAGCGCCCGGAATATGGCTTCCCCTCGATCCGGAATTACCTCATACGCAGATGTACGAAAGCCCGGCAGGATCTCTTTTATGATCTCTTCCGGCTCTTCACTCCTCGGGTTATCCGAGGTTACTATGGCATAGTCACTGAGTCGAGATACTACTTCGCCCATGATTGGCCTCTTGCTTCGGTCCCGGTCTCCGCCGCACCCGAACACAGTGATGATCCTCTCCGGGCCCAATTCTCTCGCCGTGAGCAAAACGTTCTCCAGGCTGGCAGGGCTGTGAGCATAATCGACCACTACAGTAAAATCCTGACCCTCATCTATCGATTCAAATCTCCCCGGCACGCCGTCGAATAGTTCGATGGCCTCTACGATGTCTTCTATTTTCACGCCTTCCCTAAAGCTCACGGACGAAGCCGCTAGGAGGTTGTATACGTTGAACATGCCGATCAGCTTCGCCTTGACACGCTCACTTCGCCCGCCTGGGAAGCCTATTTTAAACCTCGTCCCCTTTGGACTGACCTCCACATCGGTGGCGCGGATCATAGCTGGCTCTCTGATTCCGTAACTTATCGCGTACTCCGAAAGCTCGCCCGCTATTCTCACGCCATATGGATCATCCACATTCACAGCCACATACTCTGGGCCTGCGGCCGTGGCAATCCCCCGTAAAAAACTCGCCTTCACTTGAAAATAGCTTTCCATATTTCCGTGAAAATCCAAGTGGTCCTGGCTGAGGTTCGTGAACACAGCTCCCTTAAAGCGAGAGCCCGCCACCCTTTTCAAGGCTATCGCATGAGAAGACACTTCCATTACCGCGTGCGTACAGCCCGATGCCGCCATTTTGGCTATGGCAGCACAAAGCTCCGGAGCCTCCGGGGTAGTGTGGCTGACCGGCTGTACGTCATCCCCCACGATGTTCAGGACAGTGCCCATTAAGCCCGTCTTCATTCCAGCCTTTTGGAGTATGCTCCTAATAAGAAATGTCGTGGTAGTCTTGCCCTTTGTTCCCGTGACACCGATCAGTCTCACTTTACTTGTGGGCTCATCGAAGTACCGCTCTGCCAACTTGGAAAGTGCGAGGCGGGTATCCTCCACAAGGACCACCGGGATTCCCAAGATCGGAATCGATCGCTCCGCTATGATGGCCACCGCGCCTTTTCTGGCGGCCTCGTTTGCGTAGGCATGGCCGTCATGGCTGAACCCCTTGATGCATACGAACACGTTGCCAGGCTTCACCCGACGAGAGTCGTATGTTATCCCTGTTACCTCCACATCCGCAACCTGCAGGTTTGGCTCGTTCAAGCAGCTGAGCAGTTCCGCGAGTCTCATGCAGTCACGAACCTCCAAGGCATATTATGATCACTCCTTTGGATATTCAAACCAAACCCGGATACTACTGCCTGCAGGCACAGCTGTTCCAGGTTCAGGCTCCTGTCTTACTGCGATTCCACTGCCCTCCGCTTCCATGGTGAGCTTTCGTTCCCCTAGTAGTTGCATAGCCTCTTTCATGGTCCTGCCCTTTAAGTTTGGTACGATTACCTTCCCAGGAGAGACAGGAGGTTCCCCCAGCTTCGCGATAACAGTGGTACCCGATGCCACCAACGCTCCCGCAGCAGGCACCTGGGAAACTATGTAACTGCCGGACCCTTCTATCGTCAAAGTCAGCCCTAACGAGACCACCTTCCGGCGAGCCGTCTCCACGTCATCGAACAGTATCGACGGCACCTCTATCTCCATCAAGCGTTCCACGCCGTTGGCGTCAGGCTTCACGGGCGTCTCCCATGGCTGAACTGGCTTCCTGATATCTGGTCTAGCAGGCACTTCCAGGTAACGCAACACATCAGCCATTACTCTGGAGAATAGTGGGGCAGCGATCTGCCCGCCGTAATAAGCCCCTTGCGGTTCGTCCAGAATTACGAGTCCAACGATACGTGGATCGTCAGAGGGTGCAAATCCCACGAACGAAGCCACGTACTTTCCAGTGGCTATCGTCCCACCGATCACTTTATTAGAGGTGCCAGTCTTGCCAGCAAGCTTGTAACCTTCTACAAAAGCCTGCCGCCCCGTGCCTTTTTGGACAACCAGTTCCATGGATCGTCTGAGCTCCGCAGCGGTACCCGCCGAAATAGCCCGTCTTTCACTCCCTTGCCATCTCCGTACCACAGTGCCATCTTGATCGCGCATCTCCTTCAAGAGGTGCGGCTGCACAAGTATTCCGCCGTTGGCGATGGCGCCTATCGCACGTATCAGTTGCATTGGCGTAACCGTAAGAGTCTGGCCGAAACTCATCACGGCCACGTCCACTGGCTTAACATCAGACTTATCTGGAAGGATGCCTATCCCTTCGCCCGGAAGGTCTATCCCCGTGGGTTCCGTGAAACCGAAGGCCTCCAGATATTTATAGAACTTCTCCGCTCCAAGCCGCAATCCCATCGTGATAAATCCCACGTTACAGGAGTTCATGATCACCTCGTCAAAGGATTGCGAACCGTGGCCTTCGGGAACCCAGCAATGCAGTGTAGCACCAGGTACATTGATGCTACCCCCGCAGAAAAACCTATCCTTGGTACTTGTGACGCCTTCCTCTAAAGCTGCTGCAGCAGTCACCGGCTTGAATGTGGAGCCCGGGGGGTACGTATCGGAGATCGCACTAATCCTTCGATTCTCGTTCGGGTATTTATCGTAGTGGTTGGGGTCAAAATCGGGCTTAATCGCAAGAGCGAGGATCTCGCCGTTACGCGGGTCCATGAGTATGACCGTTCCACCCTTGGCCTTGGTTTCGAGCATGGCACGGTCCAATTCCCTTTCGGCTACATGCTGGAGGATTTCGTCTATAGTCAGGAAGAGTGTCTTGCCCGGCTTTGGTTGCTCGTACGCGTGGAGAGCATCTGGTACTTCCCGGCCGATCGCATCGGTCTCCACGACTATCCGGCCCGGTGTACCCCTGAGGTCCGCATCGTACTCAGCCTCAATTCCCTCGAGCCCCTGGTTATCTATACCCGATATGCCCAGCACGTGAGCAGCCAACGTTCCGTTCGGATAAAACCGCTTTGGCTCCGGGGTGAGGTTGATGCCGCTGAGTTTCAGAGACCTTACTTTGCTTGCAGTCTCAGCATCTACCTGGCGTTTCAACCAAACGAAATACGTGTTACGCGTTATTCTTTCGTAGACTTCCTCATAGCTCATTCCCAAAATGGCAGAGAGCGTGCGTGCCGTTTCTTCGGGCTGCTTTACCTGTGACGGAAACGCATAAACGGATTCCGTGTCGATACTGACCGCAAGCTCCTTGCCATTTCGATCGCAAATCATGCCCCGCTGCGGCAGCACCGGAACGTCCAAAGTGCGGATTTCCAACGCCTGGGCCGACAGTTCCGGCCCCCTAATGAACTGCAGGTAACCAACTCTCACTACCAACGCGAACAGGAAAGCCGTCGAACCTATGAAAAGGGCCAGAATTCTTTTCTTCGTCTTTACGCCGGTTACAGCCAGCAATCAAACCAGCCCTTTCATTTCCTAGGTTTGGCTTGCGCCCGTTGAATGCCCTGCGACAACCTGTCAACGAGCTTTTGCAGTACGCCCCCCTCTGTGTTACGGTCCTCAGCAGGCGGGACCAGAGACGCAGCCACAACGGGTGGCACCGGTTTTTCTATTTCCCTGACCTCTGTGGGCCGCACCATACCGAGCTTCGTAGTGGCCACTTGTTCTATGCGTGCCGGAGATGTCAGACTGGCGAGTTGGGTCTCCAGCCAGTCTGCCTGGCGTTTAAGCTCCTGCAAACGGGAGCGTGCCGAGTCGAGCGAGATCTCGGCACGAGCTAGGGCGGTGTACTGTACTCCCACACCCAGCGCAAGCCCAGTCACCATTATTACGAGAAAGGTAAGCCCCACCAGGGGGCCACGTGCGCTTTTCCTTCTGCGCCTGTACTTCTTCTGACAAAACATGTTATTCACCCTCCACCACAGCTAGAACCCGTTCGGCCGCCCTCAGCTTGGCGCTCCTGCACCTCGGGTTGGCCGTAATCTCATCGGCAGCGGGTCTTATCGGTTTCTTTGTAAGCACGCACAACTCCGCACAGTTCTTGAACCAGTCCTTGACGATCCTATCTTCCAGGGAGTGAAATGAGATTACTACGATCCGTCCCCCGCAATTCAAAATGGACGTAGCAACCGGCAGTACTTGTCTCAAGGCTTCCAGTTCGCCGTTTACAGCTATACGTAAAGCTTGGAAAACCCGCTTGGCCGGGTGAGGCCCCTTGCGACGAGCCGATGCCGGGATCGCCGCCTTAATCACGTCCACCAACTCTCCGGTAGTCTCTATGGTCTTCCTCGCGCGTCGTTCCACAATGAACCGAGCGATCCGACCGCCCCACCTTTCTTCCCCATACTCGCAGAAGATCCTTGCCAGTTCAGCCTCGTCGAGCTCGTTCACCAGGGTCCGAGCAGTCAAAACCTGCTGTGGATTCATCCTCATATCGAGAGGAGCATCCATACTGTACGAGAACCCGCGCTCCCGCAAATCCAGTTGCAGCGAGCTCACGCCCAGATCGAATAGAATCCCATCTGTTTGGCTTATGCCGAGCCTGTCCGCAACCTGAGCTAGTTCGGTGAAGTTCGCCTGCACCACGACAGCTCTCTCGCCGAACTCGCCTAAAGCAGAGCGCAGTACTTCGATCGCACAGGGATCAGTATCGATGCATACAACTTTACCATTCGGGGCACTACGCCTGAGTATTTCTTTGGAGTGGCCTCCCGCTCCAGCTGTGCAATCGAAATACAAGCCTCCATCGCGTGGAGCGAGATAATGCATAGCTTCTTCCACCATCACGGGGATGTGCGAGAAGGTCCTCTCCCTAGAACCCAAGTCCTTCAATTCCCTCCGCAACGCCTTCGAAGTTCTTTTCAGCTTTATCTCTATATTCTTCCCAGCGTTGCCTGCTCCAGATCTCTATCCGGGTGGAAACCCCTGTTATGATGACGTCCTTGTCTATGTCTGCGTGCGCCCTCAAGTTGTTGGGCAGGACGAATCTCCCTTGCCTGTCGAGCTCGCATTCGCTCGCTCCGGCGAGCAAAAGCCTTACGAAAGCCCTGACGTCCGCCTTCGTCAGGGGCAGCTCTCTCAACTTGGCCTCGAGCTGCTTCCATTCTTCAACCGGGTAGCCGAAAAGGCAGCCGTCCAGTCCTTTCGTTAGGATGAACCGATCTCCAAGAGCATCCCTCAGCTTGGCTGGCACTGTAAGCCGTCCCTTTTCGTCTATAGTGTGTTGGTACTCGCCAATGAGCATGGGAATTTACTCCACTCTACACCACTATAACCCACTCTGGTTCACTATTCTCCATCGCTTTGCAATATCCTTCTGCTATTTGTAACAAAACGCAAGAGAGGAGGGGGCTTTTACCCCCTCCTCTCCGCTCTTAGAGGTGTGGTTCTAAGGTGCCACAACGGTCTCCTCGGGCCTCTTCTGGGAGCTCTTACCTACCAGCACGGTCTTGCCGCAGTTGGGACACCGCATACTACTACCCAGCCTGCCTTCACCCCCGCCCGGCTCTATGCCCACTATCATCATACCTTGGGTACCGCAGGCCGGGCAGAAGTACTCTACGACGGTTCCGGTGTCTCCCATTGGGTACCTCCTCCCGTTAAGTTAGTCCATCACCTCTGAAAAATAAATCACCGTAACCAATGTGTTTTCGTCCATCGGAACTTCGTAAATCCGCTTGAGGAAATCGAGGGCGTCTTTGGGGGTCTTCATGTCGGGATTCTCAGCTAGCAAGTCTTCTTGGGTCAACTCTCCGATCGTCTTCACTATCACTCGATCGATCACGGCATTGAAAATCCGTTTGCGGGGCTTGAAGCGATCTCCGTAGGTCACCATCACGATGTCGCCTTCACTATACTTCTGGCGTTTGTCGCCCAGCCTGATAGTACAGCGCTTGCTTCTTACTACCAGGTTGGCCTGGTAAATAGATGAATAAAAATTCAGCGCCCTCATTCAGTTCCCCCCATTACCTTTTCACCAATTCCACAAGCACTCCTCCAAAGGATTTAGGGTGGATAAACGCGATTTTAGAGCCATGTACACCTTCTCTAGGCTTTTCATCGATCATTCGCATGCCGCTTTGTTTGACTCGACTTATCGCCTCTTCGATATCGCGCACTCTGAATGCAATGTGGTGGATTCCTACGCCTCTCTCCTCAATGAACTTTGCGATAGGAGACTCTTTCGCGGTTGGTTCAAGAAGCTCGATTCTAGTGTCGCCGATTGTGAAGATTGCGGTTCTTACCTTTTGAGAGCCCACTTCCTCGATCTCGCAATGTTCGATTCCCAATCCCGTTTTGAATACCTGTATCATCGGCTCGAGGCTTGGTACCGCTATTCCAATGTGGTCGATAAGTTCAACCAATCAGGCCGACCTCCCGCTGTATGAAATCTACGATCTCCGAAGTGGGCGTTCCCGGCCCAAATATCCCCTTCACTCCCATCTCCTTCAGAGCCTCCACGTCTTCTTCGGGTATAATACCTCCACCCACTATCAGTATATCCTTTATATTGTTTTGATGCAGTAGCTCAATGACTTTTCGGAATAATGTAAGGTGCGCTCCAGATAGGCAGCTCAACCCGATGACATCTACGTCTTCCTCGATGGCCGTCTTCACGATCTGCTCGGGAGTCTGCCTCAAGCCGCTGTAGATCACTTCCATCCCGGCATCTCTAAGCGCCCTGGCCACCACCTTAGCTCCGCGGTCGTGACCGTCGAGCCCGGGCTTCGCGACGAGCACTCTGATCGGACGACTAGCCATTGTAATCCCTCGCTTTGTACTCCCCGAACACGTCCCGCAAGGCACCGCAAATTTCGCCCAGTGTGCAGTACGCCTTTACCGCGTCCAGGATAACCGGTACTAGGTTATCGCTGCCGGCTGCAGCCTTCCTCAGCATCTCCAGTCTTTCTTTAACAAGCACGTTGTCACGTCGGGACTTCAACGCGTTCAGTTTCAACACCTGTTTCTCGGCAACCGCTGGGTCTACCTTCAGTAACTCTCTGTGGCCGGAATCCTCCGTTTGGAACATATTTACACCTACTACAATTCTCTCTCCGGACTCTACTTCCTTCTGGTACCTGTAAGCGCTCTCCTGTATCTCCTTTTGTATATAGCCATTGGCTATGGCCTTGGGAGCCCCACCCATAGCTTCTATCTTTTCGATATATTCCTCCGCCTTTTTCTCGATCTCGCCTGTCAACCATTCCACGAAGTAGCTTCCAGCCAGCGGATCGATTGTGTCAGCGACTCCGCTTTCATAGGCTATGATCTGCTGAGTGCGTAAGGCTATTCGCACTGAATCCTCACTGGGCAGCGCTAACGCTTCGTCCCTCGAATTAGTATGGAGAGACTGGGTACCGCCTAGCACCGCAGACAAAGCCTGAAGGGCAACTCTCACTATGTTATTGTCTGGTTGCTGTGCCGTAAGGGTACATCCAGCAGTCTGCGTGTGGAACCTCAGCATCCAGGACCGGGGGTTTCGAGCATGGAATCGCTCCTTCATTATCCGAGCCCAGAGTCGCCGGGCTGCCCTAAACTTGGCTATCTCTTCAAAGAAGTTGGAGTGGGCATTGAAGAAGAATGAAATCCTGGGGGCGAATTGATCTACGTCGAGTCCCCTTTCCACGGCCGCCCTTACGTAAGCGATACCGTCGGCAAGCGTGAAGGCCAGTTCTTGGACTGCAGTAGCGCCAGCTTCCCTGATATGGTATCCGCTCACCGAAATCGAATTCCACCTGGGCATGTATTTGGAACAAAACTCAAAAGTATCCGTTATCAGCCTCATTGAAGGCTCCGGCGGAAAAATGTAAGTTCCTCTGGCCGCATACTCCTTGAGAATGTCGTTTTGGATAGTGCCCTCCAGTTGGTCTGGCCTTGTGCCTTGCTTTTCTGCCACTGCCACGTACATAGCAAGCAAAACCGCAGCCGGAGCGTTGATAGTCATCGAGGTAGATACCTTCTCAAGAGGTATCCCGTCGAACAAAGCCTCCATGTCTTCCAGAGAATCTATGGCCACGCCTACCTTGCCCACTTCGCCTTCAGCCATCGGATCGTCCGAATCCAGCCCTATCTGGGTTGGAAGGTCAAAGGCCACGCTCAGTCCGGTTTGCCCCTGTTCGAGCAGATAGCGGTAGCGCCTATTCGACTCTTCGGCCGTGCCGAAACCCGCGTACTGCCGCATCGTCCAAAGGCGCCCCCTGTACATGGTAGGCTGTATACCTCTCGTAAACGGGTACTCGCCAGGAAACCCAAGGTCCTCGAGGTAATCCACGTCGATGTCTGCTGGAGTGTATAGCCTCTCGATCGTTATCCCTGACACCGACTTGAACTCGCTCTTGGTTTCCTTAAACTTGTGAGTGGCCAACCACTCCTGCTTGGCCTTCTGTATGGCCTCAGCCGTTTCGGGCTTTATCACGGTTACCACCTCCGAACCCTGAGGGCTCACCCAGATGGGCGAACCCTCTTGGCATGATCAGAGCCAACCGCGAACCTTCATCGCCTCTGCGACGCGGGCTACGGCTCTCATGTAGGCCGCATCCCTCATCTTGACCTTCTTCTCCACATGCATATCATACACTGCGTCAAAGGCTGCTACCATCATCCTCTCAAGCCGGGAGTTAACTTCCTCTTCTGTCCAATAGAAGTTCTGAAGGTTCTGGACCCACTCGAAGTATGAGACCGTGACCCCTCCAGCGTTTGCCAGTATGTCCGGTATCACCAGGACTCCATTCTTCGCGAGTATCTCATCCGCTTCCGGCGTAGTGGGTCCGTTTGCAGCCTCGCCGATGATCTTTGCCTTCACTTGAGCAGCGTTTTGGCTTGTTATCTGGTTCTCCAACGCCGCCGGGATAAGTATCTCGCAATCCATCGTCAAGACCTCATCGTTACTGGCGTCACAGCTCCCAGGGAACCCTTTAACTGTACCTGTCTTCGCCTTAAATTCTTTAACTGCCTTCGGGTCAAGACCTTTGGGGTTAACTGCAGCGCCTTTCGAATCGTTCACGGCAATGATCTTCGAGCCAAGCTGCGCCATCAGCTCCGCTGCAAAGCTACCTGCGTTTCCGAACCCTTGAACCACCACCCTCGCGCCATTCAGATCAATGCCCAGTCTCTTCGCGGCCTGGACAATGGTAAATACACAGCCGCGGGCGGTGGCCGAATTTCGGCCTGCGGATCCGCCCATGATGAGCGGTTTCCCGGTGATTATCCCAAAGACATTCTTCTCTCGCATCTTTGAAAACTCGTCAGCCATCCACGCCATTATTTGCGGGTTGGTATAAACGTCGGGAGCAGGTATGTCCTTTTCCGGGCCCACGATCTGGCTGATCGCTCTCATATAGCCTCTCGAAAGTCTCTCGATTTCCCCTTGCGACATCGACTTGGGGTCGCATTTTACAGCACCCTTTGCCCCACCATAAGGCAGCCCAAGCACTGCACACTTGAAAGTCATCCACATAGCCAACGCCTTAACTTCGTCCATATAGACGTTTGGATGGAAACGGATCCCGCCTTTCGTGGGACCGAGAGCATCGTTATGTTGTGCCCTATAGCCCAAAAAGCTCTTTATGGAGCCATCGTCCATTCTTACGGGAATGCTCACCTCAAGCGTCCTCTGTGGTTCTTTCAGAATCTCGTATACAGCCGGATCCGTCCCCAGCGCCTGGCAAGCGTCAAACACTTGCTTTTGAACGATCTCGAATGGGTTCAAAGTCTTCTCCGCCATTAGACTCACCCCTCCCGGTGAATTCAAGCGTTTTTCTGATACCCATTTGATACCCTAGCTCTAGCGCCCTTTCGTTCAACTCTTCCGTGCCCTTAGGTACTCGTTTCATGATCGCTTTTCGGACTGCTTCCTTCGATATCACCCCCGTCACACCTGCCAAACACCCCAAGCCAATTATGTTTGCAACCACTGGTCTGCCGAATTCATGGATAGCTGATCCGGTTATCTCAAACGGGAAGACATGCCCGTCGACCGGTGTGAGCTCCTTGACCAGGGTTGAATCGGCAACCACTATCCCTCCTTTTTTCAGGTCATGTATATACTTGTTCCAAGAACTCTGGTTCATGATCAGCATGACGTCAGGAGATATCACCTTGGGAAAGTAAATCTCCCCGTCAGAAATGATCACTTCGCACTTGGAGGCACCTCCGCGCGATTCCGGGCCATACGATTGGCTTTGAACAGCGTTCAGCCCTTCATAACTCACCGCGGCTTCTGCGAGTATGACGCCGGCTAATATCACGCCCTGTCCCCCTGATCCCGCCAGTCTGAATTCCATCCTCATCCCGCACTCATCTCCTTTGCCCGCGCCTTGACTTTTTCGTACTCCTCGGTGTATTCGGGCACGTCGGGAGTGTTCACCATCTCTCCAATGACGATCTTGTCGCGGAGCTGCTCCGGAGTCATCTTCTTAGCTGCCCCCACTGGTATACACACTTCTTTGAACCACTCCATCATTTTCACGCTTGGGCCCAATTTGTTCCTCCTACCATAGTAGGTTGGGCATTGGCTTAGCGCATCGATGAAGGCGAAACCTTTGTGCTTCAAGCCCTTGGCGATTAGCTCGATGAGCAGTGTGACATGATAGCTCGTGGCACGACCTACGTACGTGGCCCCTGCCGCCGCTGCCAGTTGGCATAAATCGAAAGGCCTGTCGATATTGCCATACGGGGCCGTCGTAGCCAATCTTCCCGTGGGCGTCATCGGGGAGTATTGACCGCTGGTCATTCCGTAAATGCTGTTGTTAAAACATATCAAAAGCAGATCGATGTTCCTACGGCAGGCATGGATGAGGTGGTTGCCCCCAATCGCCGCAATGTCGCCATCGCCGCCCAGTACTATCACCTTGAGCTCCGGTCTGGCAAGCTTTATCCCAGTAGCGAATGCCAGCGCCCGCCCGTGGGTCGTGTGCAAGGTATCGAAGTTTAAATATCCCGGTGCTCGAGAAGAACAACCTATGCCAGAGACTATCACGGTGCGGTCCTGGTCCAAGCCTACCTTATCGATAGCCCTTACGAGTGCCCCCATCAGTATCCCGTGACCGCAACCTGGGCACCAGATGTGGGGTAGCTTAGATGCTCTAAAATATTTGAGAATCGGGTTGTTTTGGACTTCAGCCATTACTTCACCCCCCTTAGCGTCTCCAGGATGTCATCGGGGGTTATTATTTGACCTCCTACCCTGTTCAGTCCGATGACCTCGATGCCCTTTCCTAGGCATCTCTCCACCTCCAGCCGCATCTGACCGAGGTTTAATTCCGCAACTACGACCGCCTTCAGAGCCCCAAGAGACTGCCTAACCTCTTCCTCTGGGAAAGGCCAAATTGTGATTGGCCTGAATAGTCCTGCGCGTATCCCCTGCTCACGCGCGCGCATCACTGCCTCCATCGCAGACCTTGCTACCCCTCCGTATGCAAACACCGCTATTTCTGCATCTTCTAACCTGTACTTGTGCACAAAGGTAATCTCGTTTCTAGCCGCCTGAACCTTTCTATGAAGCCGCTTAATTTCTTCTGCGGCAACGTTGGCATCGTTGGTGGGGAAGCCAGTATAGTCATGCGACAAGCCGGTCACGTGGAAACGAAAACCATCACCGTAATCTGCGATTGCAGGAACGTCTCCATAAACCGGCTTGTAGGGTAAGTACGGTAGGGATGACTTTTGCGGTTTCCTCCTAGACACTATCGTCAAAGTACTGGGATCAGGTAAGACCACTTTCTCACGGAGGTGCCCCACGATCTCGTCCATGAGGAGAATCACTGGAGTTCTGAGAGTCTCCGCGATGTTGAAACAACGAATGACGATATTGTACGTTTCCTGAACCGACCACGGACAGAGAGCTATCATCGGATGGTCTCCATGTGTCCCCCAGCGGACTTGCATCACGTCGCCTTGAGCCGGGGAGGTCGGCATGCCAGTGCTAGGCCCAACCCTTTGGACATTTACCACCACGCAAGGTACTTCGGCCATGCAGGCGAATCCAATGTTCTCTTGTTTGAGGGAAAAACCTGGCCCGCTGGTCGCAGTCATGGCTTTGGCCCCGGCGAGAGAAGCTCCCACCACTGCGGCCATGCTCGAAAGCTCGTCCTCCATTTGAATGAAAACCCCGCCTTCTTGAGGCAGGCGCAAGGCACAGAGCTCAGCGATCTCCGTCGAAGGTGTAATTGGGTACCCGGCAAAGAACCTCATGCCACAGGCGATAGCTCCTTCGGCGCAAGCTTCGTTACCCTGCATCAGAATGCCCTTACCCGTCTTAACCATTTTCATCTTCCTCCGTTACGTACAGTGCATAGTCCGGGCATCGCAATTCGCACAGCTTACACCCGATACATTCATCGGGCTTGGAAACGATAGGCCGCATATCTTCCCCTTGATCGAAAACTTTCTTGGGGCAAAACGCCACGCATATGCCACACCCCTTACACCACTTGCGGTCCAGTTCTATTCGGTATTTTTTTGTGCGCGCCAACTCAACTCACCTCTTCCTGCCTGAACCATGGCTTCTTCTCGAGGATCACGCTCTTCAGAAGGCTTATCGAAACAGGATCTGGTACATATTCGAATTCGATCAATTCCATGCCCGCCGGAATCAACCTCTCGACCTGCTTGCGCCTCCCCGGTGACACAATGACCGCAGATACCTCTTGAAGTACGCCTCTGAGATCCTTGTCCCCACGCGCAGTGCTGAAACGAAACTCTAGATCCAGTATCCCGGCCTCTCTGATTGAAGCCACAACGCCTCGAGCGAAAGCCTCCGTTATACAGATAAGCCCTACCTTAGAACCCCTTTTAAGCCTGGCAATCCTCACTAAAGTTTGGGGTTCCGGGTTGAGCGCAATTGCGATTACGTGAGCCCAGTTTGCGGTGAGAGATCTCACCTCGTTCAGATGGAAGAACGTGGTGACGATAAGGTCCATCGTTTTAATGCAATCAACTGACAACCCGTTACGTAGATCGTCCAGAAGCAGTGGTTGGATGGTTACCCCTGCACCCAACTGAATCTGCCTGGAAAAGCTGTCGAGCTGTTCTCGGTTGCATTCTACAAAGCCGACGCGCATGTGGCGGAAAACTTCCTTCTTCTCCCGGCATCTGCTCTGCACCATCGCAGCAAATTCGTCCAGCGAAAAGCCAAGGTCCATTGCCTCTTCAAGCGAGAGGTCAATCATCCTGAGCAGGCGCTCCCTCTTAGTGGACCTAACGAGCGCGCTACCGCCGCTGGCGACAAAAGTCCCTCTGCCCTGCCTCGAAGTGATTATCCCCTCAGCTTCGAGTTCCCTGTACGCCTGACTTACGGTATTCCTGCTAACCCCGAGTGCTTTAGCCAGCTCCCTCTCAGTAGGTAGCCTGTGGCCCTTAGGCCACACCTCTGTTTCTATCAGTCTTTTCACTTCTGAGCTGATCTGCAGGTATATCGGGGTGCCGCTGCGTTTGCTTAAACAAATTTGGGGAACCTCCATTCCAACCACCCGCTGATCTAACATTGGACTGTAATTGGCCTGGCCCATTCTCTTGTATAGTTTTCGATATCAAACGAGAGATTCCTGCCAATAAAATGAAAACACCCGGCAACGTTTATGCAGTTTCCGGGTGTCCAAACAGCGAGGTGAGATTATCGCACAACCGCTCCAACTCCGCTTTTTTGCATTTCTACTTCGGTCTTTTCCGCAATGCGCACACAGAGTGTGTCTTTATCCACCTTCGTTACGTAACCGTAAATACCCCCCACTGTAACTATCTTGTCCCCTTCCTTAATCGATGCCAACATCTCGTTCCGTTTCTTCTGCTGCTGCTGTTGCGGCCTAATCATAGCAAAGTACATTATTCCGAAGAATACCACCAGCCAGATGAGGCTACCCCAGTTTTGACTTGCCACACTGCTACCTCCTTAACCAGTCAGGCTTATCTCTTATGTACTCTTTTCCTATTTTACACTCATGGCAACAATTCCTTCCACGAACTTGAGTTTTCCCATCGTCGCTTCAACTCGTCAAACCTATCCTCTCTAAGGGCTTGGCGGATGTCCTCCATAAGGCGCGTCATGAATCGTATGTTATGAACCGTAGTGAGAATCTGCGCGAGGATTTCCCCCGCCCTGAAAAGATGATGCAAGTAGGCTCTACTGAAACTGCGGCAAGTGTAGCAATCGCACTGGGGGTCTAATGGACTGAAATCCCTCATGTACTGCTGATTCTTTAGGTTGATTCGGCCTTCCGAAGTGAAGACAGCCGAATGCCTGGCAAGCCTCGTAGGCAGAACCGAATCGAACATGTCTACCCCACGAGCTACTCCTTCAATGATGTCCAAAGGCGCTCCCACACCCATCAAATACCTCGGTTTTTGTTGTGGTAGCAATTCACAGCAGAGCTGGGTTAAGTCGTACGTGAGCTTCTTTTCTTCTCCAAGGCTCAGCCCTCCTATTGCGAACCCATCGAATGGGAGGATGGTCAGCGCGTTGATACACTGTTCTCTTAGATCCGGGAACATTCCACCCTGAACGATCCCGAACATCGCCTGATCTTCTCGAGTCCGGGTAGCCAGGCACCGAGATGCCCACTTCACCGTACGTTCCAAGGCTTCCTCTGTGAGAGCACGGTCTGCCGACGGATGAACCGGCTGGTCCAGACAAGTGACGACGTCAGAACCCAGCTTCTCCTGTATCTTGACGCACTCCTCCGGGGACAAGAACCTCTTGGATCCATCTATGTGCGACCGGAATTCTACTCCTTCATCGGAGACTTTCGCCAGCTTAGAAAGGCTGAAAACCTGGAATCCGCCGCTATCAGTAAGTATTGGACCTTGCCAGTTCATGAAACGATGGAGTCCCCCTGCCTGCTGAACGATATCCGCCCCGGGCCGCAGGAATAGGTGATAGGTGTTAGATAAAATCATCTTCGCGCCGACTTCCGCCAGCATCGTAGGAGTCACAGCCTTGACGGTAGCTTGCGTTCCGACCGGCATGAACACGGGTGTCATCACCTGTCCGTGCGGCGTCGTCAGAAGGCCGAGCCTGGGGCCTCGTGCTACACCCTTGATCAACTCGAAGCTAAACGCCACTTCTCCCTCCGTTTCGCGTGCTCAGTATATCCCTATAATATCAGCATAGCATCCCCGAAACTAAAGAACCGATATCGCTTGTCCACTGCCTCACGATAGGCTCGCAAGACCAGCTCCTTACCCGCGAACGCACAAACCAGCATTAGGAGAGTAGATCGCGGCAGGTGGAAGTTGGTTATCAGGCAGTCCACAGTTTTAAACTTATAACCCGGGTAAATGAAAAGGGATGTCCAACCGGAACTCGGCTTGAGCTCCCCCGACGCAGAGGCAGACTCAAGGCTCCTCACGACCGTCGTGCCCACTGCAACTACCCTGCCTCCAGCTCGCTTTGTACTCCTGATCTTCTCCACCACTTCAGGCGGCACGGTGTACACCTCTGAGTGCATCACGTGCTGCTCAATTTCTTCTTCTCTGACAGGTCTAAACGTATCTATTCCCACATGTAAGGTAATAAAGCTGATCCCTATTCCCTTCGCTTCCACCTCGTCTAGAAGCTTACGCGTGAAATGTAGCCCTGCAGTGGGAGCCGCCGCCGACCCCTTAACTTTGGCATACACGGTCTGATATCTTTCCGGATCGTCGATGTCGCGTTTGATGTAAGGAGGAAGCGGCACCTTCCCTATGCGCTCTAGAGCCTCCTCCAGAGGAGCCCGGCTGCTGAAGCGTACTAGCCTCCCCCCGGCGTCCGTTTTAGACAGCACCTCCGCGGTAACCTCTCCGTCCGAGAACGAAAGAGTTGATCCAGGCCTTACTTTGTTTCCTGGCCGGACCAGGCACTCCCAAACGCCGTCGCCCATATCTCGCAGCAGCAGCACCTCAGTCTTGCCCCCGCCACGTCTGTATCCAAATAACCTGGCAGGAATTACTCTCGAATCGTTCATTACGAGCAAATCGCCAGGGTTGAGCAACACTGGCAAGTCACAAAAAACCCGGTGATCTACCTCACCGGTTCTCCGCTTCAGGACCATAAGCCTGGATGAATCCCTAGGCTCCGCTGGTTCCTGTGCAATCAGTTCTTCCGGCAAATCGTAATCGAATTCGTCCGTTCTCAAATTGCATCACTTCTGCCTCACCGTTTAGAATTCTCGCCTCGGCCATTAGCCTTGCGCCCTTCATCATTACGCTGC
The DNA here is from genome assembly GCA_012840015.1 of Bacillota bacterium. GTDB lineage: Bacteria > Bacillota > Sulfobacillia > DUMF01 > DUMF01 > DUMF01. The sequence goes on along the minus strand of DUMF01000029.1, from coordinate 93,357 downwards.
TGGCCTTGTGAATGGGATCCATTCGAGTCTGACGCCCTAGAGTCCTTAATCTTTGTCTCAGAAGGCTTCGCGTTTGAGGGCTTCCCACCCGCAGGGTGTGTTTCGACATGTTCCTTGCCCAAGTTTTCCCTCTCTCCACGCCTATCGTCTGAGGATTCAGATCCCACCTGCTCCGCCGCGGGAGTACTCGAAGATTGGAACTTAAGCTTCTTACCTTCAAACTGCTTCAACAGTTCGTCTATCTGCTTGGGCTTACTGTCACCCAGCTTGAAACCCTTCAAGCGTTCGATGCCCCCAGCGATTTGTCCCAAAAGCCCCCTTCGAACCTGATCCTCAGAAAGTTCTGCTCCTTCCGATAGCGCCTTAAGAGCGAGTGCCATTCTACCGGGGGATATATTCAGCTCCCTCGCTTTTGTCCTGAGCTCGCTGCCGCCGCTAACGCTCTCTACGACTGCGGAGATCGATCGAGAGTTCAACTCACGCTCTACATCCCGCTTAATGCTTGATATGTTGGCCAGTAGCGGCTCCGGCACTGAATCTCCTTCTCCAGGCACACTGGCTATCAATATGGCGTTCTCTTGTCCGTGAGACATGTAACCCGCCTTTACGGCAGCGCTTACTAAATCGAGCACCGCATCATGCAGTTTTCTCCCAGAGGTTGGCACTTGAGCGAGTAACGCTCGGCCATCCTCGTTTAAACCTTCGGCAGAGCAAACGATATGCCGCTCATCTACTCCTAGTTGGACACTGGGGTTGATATCCACTGAGACATACGCCAGGACGCGACCCTGGAGCAGACCAGGCCGAAAACTCGTGAGTACACTCCAGCTAAGGACCACTACTGCCAGGCAAGCAGCAGCCACCAGGGCCACAGTGCTAAGTGTAACCAAGCTTTCCTGGTACTCCACTTCGTAGCCGACTTCGTATGGCCCCTCTCCTATCAGCCTAACCTTTCGAAACTGGCCGTTTCTGGTCAACACCACCCCGGTGTTACCAGAGACCTGCATAAGTACGCCCTTCTTACTGACCATCTGGGCGATCCTCCAATCAATGTTCCAGGTAGTCCCTCAGGTAGAAATACGGCCCACGGTATATCAGCGCGATTGCTATTATGTACACTCTGTGTCTCTCCACGGTCTTGCGGTGTAGCCCACTGGCTCCTTCCAGCCTGGAAATGGGTATGTGGCCACGCCTTTGGACGTAAGCCCAGATGCTGTCGTCCTCAGCCAAAAGCCTTGCAGCCTGTTGAGCTCGTTCCCTGGCATCGAGGCGCCTCGGGCAGTTTTCTGCGACCTCTTCTAGGCGAATTCCAAAGCCAGCAAGCTCTGCCTTGAACCGCTCTATTTCGTCCCTTCTTTCAACTGCTTCAAACTGATCTACATCTTCTATGTTTAGCGTCTCATCCAGCGATATTTCATTGCCGCGTTTCTGCTTTTGCTGCCGGATGAAGTCCACCAGTCTTCGGCGAATTACGAGGCCAGCGAACGCTAAGAAGCTCGTGGATTTTGAGGGTCGGAATTTGAGAAGAGCCTCGTCAAACGCCTGCAAGCCGATGGAAACCTCGTCGTCGCAGTCTGTTATGAACCTACCAAGCACTTTGGATACGGCGCTCAGCACGAAGGGTTTGTACTTGGCCAGAAGAGCGCCCCGTGCTTCGAGGTCTCCATCCATTGCTCGCTTCAACAAATCAGATACTGACGCTTTATCTTCCTCCATAGATATTCGCACCATGTCTCTCGGTTTGGGTCATTTCCGACTCAAAAGGTTTAGCAAAAAGAACCCCAATGTCAGCACAAGGCTTAGCAGTAGGCTCGTGGCAAGAGGGAAGAAGAACGTGAAGTTGCCTTTTTTGATCACGATGTCTCCCGGCAGCCGCCACGAACCTATCAGCCTGGGCCCATAAGTAATGGCAAGACCGATTAAAACTACTACGACTCCTAACCATATCAAGGATTTGCCCAAGAATTCGAACTGATCCACTCCCTCAGGCCCCCCTTGTGGTATCTTTCGACCTCGCTCAAAACGCAACCGCAATACGGCTGCAAATACATTCCAGACTGTCTCGCCAGGGTAATCCCAGCGCGGTATCCGGGCCTGAAATCATAGTACACGAACCTTACCCCGGTTTGCTCTTCTGCTTCTTCAGCCGCGGCTACCACCAGCTCGTGTTTCTGATAAGGGCTTGCAAGCAACGTCGTAGTGAACTGTGTAAGCCCCAGTCGCTTTGCAGTACGAGCTGTCTCCGTCATCCTCATTCTGTAACACTCCAAGCAACGTTCGTCAGACAAAGCATAAGGCAATACCCTTTTCAGGTGCCCTATGATATCGTAGCTTTTAGAGACTTTCAGCGGTACCTGCTGGGACTCGGTCCATTTCTTCAAGGTTTCAAGTCGTCTAACGTATTCTTTATAAGGCTGGATGTTGGGGTTATAGAAGAACCCCAAAAACTCTTTTCCCTCGCGCTTCAGCACCTCGAACGGATGAACGCTGCAGGGCCCGCAGCAAATATGCAGTAATACCAACCGGTATCACACCAACCTTCTTTGGCTTTCCTCTGGAAGATCCACGTTCATATGCGCATACGCCAGCGGCGTGGCCATTCTGCCACGCGGTGTCCTTCTCAGGAAACCTATCTGGAGCAGGTATGGCTCGTAAACGTCCTCCACTGTCTCAGGCTCTTCGCTGATGCTGGCCGCAAGCGCATCTATCCCCACCGGGCCTCCTCCATACTTCAGGATCAGCGCTTTCAGCATCTCCCTGTCAGTCACGTCTAATCCGATATCATCGATTTCGAGAAGCTCAAGGCCTTCACGGGCCACTTCCCCCGTGATAACGCCATTGGCCCGCACTTGAGCGAAGTCCCTCAAGCGCTTCAATAGCCTGTTAGCCACCCTCGGAGTGCCCCTCGAGCGCCGCGATATCTCACTCACGCCCTCCTCGTCGATGTCTATGTTGAGTATTCCCGCAGATCGCCTTATGATGCAGGCCAACTCCTCTGGGGTATAATATTCGAGCCTCACTGTAATCCCAAATCTGTCTCGAAGTGGTGAAGCGATGAGCCCCGCCCGTGTCGTTGCCCCCACGAGGGTAAACCGGGGGAGTTTTATCCTGTACGTTCGAGCGCTCGGGCCCTTTCCTGCAACCCAGTCGTACAAGAAATCTTCCATAGCGGGATAAAGCGCCTCTCCGGCGATCCTGTTCAGCCTGTGTATCTCGTCTATGAACAACACCTCGCGGTCCTCGAGATTCGTCAGTATCGCTACCATGTCACCTGGCCGCTCGATGGCTGGCCCGGAGGTGACCCGGATTCCCACCCCTAACTCGTGCGAAATGACGTGCGCAAGAGTCGTCTTCCCCAATCCGGGGGGACCATATAGCAGCACGTGATCCAAAGGGTCACCGCGTTCGAGCGCCGCGCGTATGTATATCTCCAGTTGTTGCTTTATCCTGGTTTGGCCAACATAATCCCGCAAAGTCCTGGGTCTAAGGCTGCGCTCCAGCTCAGTATCGTCTGGCTGGGGTTCTGGTGAAACCACTCTACTTGCTTGTCTCTCTTCCAAATGGACAAACCTCCTGCCGCCCCAAAAGCCTCAAGGCACTCGCCATAAGCTCGTCTGCGTTCTCCTTGGCGCCTTTCGGTAAGGCCTTGAGGGCACCTTCCAGAGCTCGGCTGGCTTCCTCACGATTGTAACCCAAGGCCATAAGTCCCTCAATTAGTTCAGCATGGTCTGTCCGGGCAGGTCCAGCTGGAACCGCTTTATCCCGTAGCTTCTCTCGCAACTCAACCACAAGCCTTTCCGCAATTTTCTTCCCCACCCCTGGCAGACGCTGAAGCGAGTTCGCGTCGCCAGAACATATCATCGAAATGATTTCTCGCGCGGGTGCACCGGACATTATGCCGAGAGCAACTCTTGGCCCCACTCCGTTGACTGACGTGAGTGAGTGGAACAGGTTGAGTTCGTCTTCTGTGAGAAACCCATAAAGGGAAATGCCATCCTGCTTCACCTGGAGCTCGGTCAGCAGCAGAACCGTTTTCCCTATTTCTGGAAGCTTTTCGGTGGTAGAGGCGGGTACCGCCAATTTGAGTCCGATCCCCCCCAGGTCAACCACGACCCACCCCGTGCCTACTTCTGTCAACAACCCGCGCACGAAGTGAATCACCGGATCACCTCCGGAGAATGTGAGGAGCAGATAGCACCGGCCAGAGCCAAAGCCAAAGCATCCGCGCTGTCGTCTGGCTCTGGTAGCCTCTTCAATCCGAGCAGCATGGCAACTGTCCTCTGCATTTGCAGCTTGTCCGCAGCACCGTAACCAGTTATCACTTGCTTGACTTGGCGTGGGCCGAATTCCTTTACAGGTATCTTGCTGCGAGCCGCCCTGAGGAGGATGACTCCCCGCGCCTGCGCTACGCTGATAGCTGATGTCACGTTCTTCGTGAAGAATAGACGCTCCAGGGCGACCACGTGGATCGTGTGTTTCCTAAACAGCTCGCCCAGGCTCTCCCATATTATCTCAAGCCTTTCCCCCGTCTCCATGTCGCTAGGGGTTTCAATGCAGCCGCATTCCAGCATTGAGCAGCGCTGCCCATCAGCCTCCACTACACCGTATCCGGTCCTCGCTACTCCCGGGTCGACGCCTACCACCACCCGAAGGCTCACTCCGTCACCGCCCTTTTCACGCTCACCTTCTTCAAACCGAGGGTTTCCCGTGCCTTCTGCTTTAGTACCTGCATCTCACCAGTTGCGTAAAAGTCTACGTCCCCCTCTTCCCAGCACGCTGGTAACGCAGCGAGTTCCTGGGCCAGTTCTTCCGCGGGATCTATAACTGGAATGTCGGACGGCAGGTTACGCTTGAATAAATCTGCTATCAGTGGATAGTGAGTACAGCCCAGGAGCAGCCTCTCGTAGCCCGGGCTAATCTGTGAAAGGTAATAACGCACCCACGGCTCGATCTCCTCATCTCCCGCATTGGATTCGATCAAGGGCACGAGCTGAGGGCATGCTACGCCTTCTACCGTGCACTGAGGTGCCAGGCGTCTTATCTCGCGCTGGTAGGCGCCACTTCTTATGGTCCCTTGTGTGGCCACCAGAGCAATCTTCCGAGGAGCCCGGTCGCTCACAGCCAACCTGGCACCTGCCCGGACCACGCTCAGCACCGGTACGGTCGAAACCTCCTCCATCTCACTCATTGCTTGAGAGCTGGAAGTATTGCAGGCCACCACGATTACCCCAGCTCCATGCGACAGGAGAAATCTAACGTTATTTACCGCTAAACGCTTTATTGTCTCCGCACTTTTCTCCCCATAGGGTAGATTCGCCGTATCTGCCAGGTAAATAATGCCAGCGCTCGGAAGCAATCTACGTATCTGCCTAACGACAGTCAATCCACCGGAACCAGAATCGAACACGCCGATCCTCAAAGGCATTCAAATGGTTACGTCCCTTCATAAATGAGTGAGGCTGCCTTTACCCCCGATCCTCTTTCGAGATTGTACCCCAATCTCGAGAGAACGTCCTCCAAAGCGGATAACAGCCATATCACGTTCCGTTTCCTGGCATTGTTCCCCATGAGGCCTATCCGCCAGACCTTCCCCTTCAGTTCTCCAAGGCCGCCCCCTATTTCGATATTATATTCCTTCAGCAAAGCGCCCCTGACCTTGGCGTCGTCGATTCCATCTGGAATCTTCACCGTGTTCAGACTCGGTAAGCGGTAAGGTTCGTCCACGAGCATATCCAAACCCATAGCCTTAATACCTGCTATGAATGCTTTCTGGCTCTGCCTGTGCCTTGCCCATCTGTTCTCCAGGCCCTCTTCCTTGACTATCTGGAGAGCCTCGTTCAAGGCATAGATCATGTTCACCGGCGCAGTATGATGGTAAAACCTTTCTTGTCCCCAGTAACGGCGTATCATGGTCATATCCAGGTACCAGCTGGATACTTTGGATTTCCTCTTTTCCAGCCTCTCCAGGGCTGCCGGACTGAAAGTTACAGGGCTGAGCCCGGGTGGGCAATTCAAGCATTTTTGAGTTCCAGAGTACGCTGCGTCTACCCCCCATTCATCGCACCTGAACTCTACCCCACCGAGAGAAGTAACTGTGTCAACCACGAGGAGAACTCCATATTTCTTGCAGAGCCTCGATATCTCTTGAAGCGGCTGAAGTACCCCAGTTGAAGTCTCAGCATGCACTATGGCCAGGAGCCTGGCGTCCGGGTTCTTCGCGAGAGCCTTTTGCACATCATCCGGGTATATGGGGTAACCCCACGGGGACTCTACCTTGACCACCCGGGCCCCGCACCGCTCAGCGATGTCTGCCATTCTCAACCCAAAGGCACCGCAAATGCATATTATAGCTTTATCGCCTGGTTCCAGCAGATTGACCAGCACCGTTTCCATACCAGCGCTGCCCGTACCAGACATAGGAAGGGTAACCTCGTTCTTAGTTTGAAAAACATATCTGAGTAAGTCCATCGTCTCGCCCATGATCTCGATGAATCTGGGATCAAGGTGCCCCAACGTGGGCTTGCTCATAGCTCTTAGTACTCTACTTGGAACCGTACTGGGCCCCGGGCCCATCAGCATCAGTTCAGGAACTTCTTTCACGACTAAGCCCCCCTTATTTGTTGGACTCTCAGCTTGAACTGCTTGACAACTCCCTTCAGTTCAACCACTTGAGCCTCCGTGAGCGGCAGAATAGGTCTACGGGGCAGGCCCCCGAAGTAACCCTCTATATCCATGGCCGCCTTCAGCCCCGCGACCCCCCAACGCGTAGTAACGGCAGCGTTCACGTCTAGAATCGCAAGCTGAAGTTGTCGGGCAGTGTGTAAATCCCCTTTCTTGAATGCGTTCACAATCTCGTCACACTCGTCTGGGAACACGTTCGCGACAGCCGCTGTCGCGCCCACAGCACCCATGCAGAGCGATGGCAGCAAAAAACTGCCCGAGCCGGCGAAAACTCGAAAACCAGGCTTCGCTTCAGCCAGTATCTCGCTGATTTGCACGATATTACCAGAAGAGTCCTTCACGCCTATCACATTCGGGTGCTCGGAGATCCGTATCATCAGTTGGGACGACATATTGATACCCGTGTTCCGAGGGACATTGTATGCCAGTACTGGAATCGGAGAGTGGTCCGCTACTTCGTCATAGAAGGCTTTCAGTGCTGCGTCGGTCATGCTTCCCTTGTAATAGCTGGGGTTCACCACTAGACAAGCGTCATAGCCTATTTCCGCTGCTTCCTTGCACAGACGAATCGTCTCCCGAGTAGACTCGTCGCCCGTGCCAGCAATAAGCACTTTATCGGGACTAGCATTCTCCCTGACGCACTCCAGGACCGACCGTTTTTCTGCTCTGTCCAGCAACGGGAATTCCCCATTGGAGCCCAGCACAACCAGCCCGCGGAGTCTTGACCTGTTCCATCTGTCCAGATTCTCCTTGAGTCTAGGGATCGATAGCTCCTGGTTTTCGAACGGTATCGCTATAGGAGCGAAAATCCCCTCCAGTTTCGAAACCTCGGCCACAGGTAGATTCCTCCCCCATATACTGTCGTCTAATCAATACCGCTCTTCTCTTCTTTCTATGTGTGAGTTCGGATTCCTCCCACTCCCAGAGGGGGAGGTGCACGTTATATAATTGAGCGTACCAGGCCAAACCTGTGGAACTGGAGTGTCGCGCGTGGACAAGTACCAGCAAACTGAGTGGGGAAGTTACACATGGCTGTGGGAACCTTCTGACCCGACCCGCGACAGGCTCAGTGCAGCCCTGGTTCGATTTGATCCAGGAGCCCGTCAGCCGCCCCACAGTCATTCCTCGGACGAGCAGTGCGTTTACGTCCTGTCCGGCCACGGTATTTCGATATTCGACGGCATCCGCACAGAGTTGGCGCCGGGGAAGCTCATACACCTCCCCGCCTATGGCACTCACGAACTCATCGCCTCAAGGGAATCAGCCTTGGAAATGCTGATAGTTTATGCCCCGGCTCCGCTGGATGTAAACGCCATATCTCCTTCTTACTTTCGTACCGATGCCCTTTTCTTGAAGGCAGTACTTCAAACACCTATGCTGGCGGAAAGCCTATCAAAGCTGGGCTCTTTATTGGACCTGGGCATCTTGCTCGTCGATTCAGCCGGAGAAATATATGCTGAGTCGGTAAACCTTCCGCCGGAATGCGCCTCTTGCCTACTTGTGAAAGGCAACAGGCCATGGAGCACGCACCTGTGGTGCGACCAAGAGCGTCTGGTCCAATGTTGCCCTAGCAGCTACTTCGTGATGGTGCCTCTTTCCAAGATGGTCAATCCTGGCAAGACGCGTTTTACCGTTGTCGCGGGGCCCATAAATTTGAGGGGGAAGCGAGTCGTCCCACGCAGCAGGCTATACACGGTCATGGAAAGCATAAAGACGATCGCCCGCCTCATCGAAGCGGTAGCGTCTCAGAGAGAACTGGAATTGGCCGTCGCCGAGCAAATACTTTCCTTTTCTCCGAAGGTTCACAACGATTCCGCTACCGAGCGCACCGCCATCACAGACCGCCGTACCATTAGAAACAGCGCGGTGGCTAGGGTAGTATCGGCGCTCCATTCCAACAGCAACCGGAAACTCACTTTGTCCGACGCGGCACGCATGGTGGGCATGAGCGCGTCTCATTTCTCGCGCTTGTTTTCTCGAGAAATGGGTGTCTCCTTCGTCAAATACTGTAATCTCCTCAAAATATTCAAAGCCAAGGCCCTCCTCGCGTCCACCGATATGACTATAAAAGAGATAGCGAGCCAGCTTGGATTTCAAAGCACCGCCTACTTCGGCCGAGTCTTCTCCACGATAGAAGGTAAGACCCCTTCGCAGTTCAGGCAGTCCCTCTTATCAAAAAAGTGATACATTTCCTCCAAATTCTTAGCAGGTAAAAAGGCTTTCGAACAGAATTATGGCTACAACCTTCCGGCGAAAGGAGAGGTCAGCTTTGTACAGCAATTGCGTTAAGGCGGGGCCGGAAAGGGCACCACACAGGTCTTTATTTTACGCTATGGGATACACCCCGGAGGAATTGAAAAAGCCGCTGATTGCCGTGGTTAATGCGCACAATGAGATAATCCCCGGTCACTATCACCTGGATTTCATCGCCTACAGCGTAAAACGAGGTATTTTGGAAGAAGGCGGGACTCCGGTTGAGTTTCCGGTGATCGGGATTTGCGACGGAATTGCGATGAACCATACGGGGATGAAATATCCCCTCGCCTCGCGGGAACTCATATGCGATTCCATCGAAGCCATGATGATCGCTCACGGCTTCGATGGGATGGTGCTGATCGGCAACTGCGACAAGATCGTCCCCGCGATGCTAATGGCTGCTGCCAGACTCAACGTCCCAGCAGTATATGTGAGCGGCGGCCCCATGCTCGCTGGTTGGCATAAAGGCAAAGTAACCGACCTGATCTCCGGACCGTTTGAAGGAGTTGGGGCATATGCGGCGGGCAAAATCTCTCTGGAGGAACTAGAAAGGCTCGAACTCGACGCGTGCCCGGGATGTGGCTCTTGCGCGGGGCTCTTTACCGCGAACTCAATGAACTGTATCGCGGAAGTGCTAGGCCTGGCCTTGCCTGGTAACGGGACGGTACCTGCTGTCACAGGGCGTCGGCTCCAGTTAGCCAACCTTGCAGGGCATCAGGCAGTTAAAATGTGGCGGAAGAACGTCAGGCCCAGGGATATCCTCACGCTTGACGCTTTCGAAAATGCCATCGCGGTGGACATGGCCATAGGGGGTTCTACGAATACCGTGCTTCACCTCATGGCGATAGCACATGAAGCACGCATACCCCTCTCCCTCGACACCTTTGACAGGGTCTCCCGACAAGTCCCTAACCTCTGTAAGCTTAGCCCGGCAGGCAAGCATCACCTCGAGGACCTCCATAAGGCGGGCGGGATTCCCGCCGTTCTGAACAGGCTAGCACAGTTGGGAGTGCTACATCTCGATGCCCTTACCGTCGGGGAAAAGAGTATCGGAGAAATCGCGGAGGAAGGCCGAGTCCTGGATAGCGACGTGATTCGCCCAGTTGAGGATCCGTACCTAAAAGAAGGCGGTATCGCGGTACTCAGGGGCAATTTGGCTCCAGATGGAGCAGTGGTCAAGCAGTCCGCCGTAGCTCCCTCGATGATGCGCCATGAGGGACCGGCTCGCGTTTTCGATTCTGAAGATGAGGCTTTCCGCGCCATTACGGGAGGCCAGATCCGTCCCGGGGACGTGGTGCTCATCCGGTACGAAGGTCCCAAAGGTGGGCCCGGTATGCGGGAGATGTTGAGTCCCACTGCCGCCCTGGCAGGGATGGGCCTGGACGATAAAGTCGCCCTTATTACCGACGGACGGTTCTCCGGCGGTACCAGGGGCGCATCGATAGGCCACGTATCCCCCGAAGCGATGGAAGGCGGGCCCATCTGTGCCGTTCGCGACGGGGACATGATCAGTATAGACATACCGGCTCGAAGGCTCGAGCTAAAGATAAGCGACTCGGAACTTCAAGGAAGGCTGGCTTCGTGGAAACAGCCGCCCATCAAAGCCACAAACGGCTACTACCTACACCGTTACGCTCGGCTCGTGAGCTCTGCGAGTAAAGGAGCCGTTATGACATAAGTACTTAGAACAAAAGGGGGTAGCAGGTATGAAGAGGTTCGGGATAATCTTGGTGGTAGGCCTTCTTCTCAGCTCGCTTATACTGGCGTCATGCAGCAGTGGCGCACCCGCGCCGGAGAAGCCGAAGGAAAGCGCTAAACCGGTTACCATCAAACTCGGTCATACTGTGAACGAAAAAGACGCTTTTCACGTAGCAGCTGTCAAATTCAAGGAACTAGTAGAAGCCAAGTCAAATGGAACTGTCAAGATCGAACTGCATCCCAACGGGGAGCTCGGCGATGAGCGGACCATGCTCGAAGGGATGCAGATGGGTAGCGTCGACATGGGCGTAATAACGAGTGGCCCCTTCGTAAATTTCGTGCCGGAGTTTGGGGTAGTCGACCTGCCGTTTCTGTTCAGAGACGCACCGCACGCCTATAAGGTATTCGATGGGCCTATTGGGAAATCACTTTTAAAGAAACTCGAGCCATCTGGACTAAAGGGTCTGGCCTTTGCCGAGCGTGGGTTTCGGCACCTGACCAATTCCAAACGCCCCATAAAGACTCCCGAAGACGTCAAAGGGCTGAAGATCCGCGTCATGCAGAACCCCGTGTTCCAGGATACATTCAAAGCGCTCGGCGCTAACGCGGTGCCCATGTCCTGGACAGAAGTCATTACAGCTCTACAGCAAAAGACGATTGACGGGCAAGAGAACCCGATCAACGTAATCTACGCTTATAAGCTGTGGGAAACACAAAAATACATGTCTCTGACTGCCCACGCCTATTCGCCGGCGATATTCGTGATGAGCCTCAAGCTATTCAACTCGCTGACTCCGGAGCAGCAGAAAATCATTGAAACCTCAGCCCAGGAGGCAGCGGAGTACGAGAGGAAATGGGACGCGGATAACGAGGCAACGCAGCTTAAAGCGATTACCGAGAACGGCATGAAAGTGGAAAAACCCGATACCGAGGCCTTCCGCAAAGCAGTGAAGAGTATTTACGACAAATACCAGGACAAATTCGGCAAAGACTTGATAGAGGCGATAATTAACACCAAGTAGGAGTGGGAGGCCATGAAGAAGGTTTCCGATGTGCTGAACCAGCTGGCGGAAAGGGTATGTTTCCTGGCTTTGGCGGCGATGGTGGTAGTTATCACGCTGCAGGTGATATGCAGGCTATACTTCTCGGCTCTGGGCTGGTCCGAAGAGTTGGGACGTTACCTGTTGGTCTGGATCACCTTTCTAGGAGCAACCATTGGTTTCAAGCGCGGAAGTCACATGGCCGTAACGGCCCTGGTCACATTATTACGCCCGGCAACCAGGGCCTTCTTCCAAAAGCTCGTGACTTTGCTCTGCCTGGCGTTCTTCTTCTTGGTAAGCATATACGGAGTCAGGCTGATGCAACTGCAGTGTGCTCAGACTTCACCATCTTTGAACATACCCATGAGTGCGGTATATGCAGTGCTCCCCATCAGCGGCGTCTTGGCACTGATCCATTTTATGGCGAACCTATTTGAAGGAAGTGGCAAGCTATGACTATCACGCTATTTATCCTCTTTTTGACGTTTCTACTTGTGGGTGTACCTATAGGCGTGTCTATAGGGCTTGCTTCAGCGTGTACGCTCGCACTGGCAAAGGTACCCCTGGTAGTGGTGCCGCAAAGAATGTTTGCCGGTGCAGACTCTTTTCCGTTGATGGCAGTCCCCTTTTTCGTCCTGGCAGGAGATATCATGGCCAAGGGCACGATGTCTAAACGCCTTGTGGAGTTCGCGGAGAATTTCGTGGGCTATGTCAAAGGCGGGCTCGGCATCGTAGCAGTGCTCGCATCGATGTTTTTCGCGGCAATCTGCGGTTCCGGCGCGGCCACGGCCGCTGCGGTTGGAGCGCCCCTCGTGCCCCAGTTGAAGGAACGAGGCTACGATATGGATTTTTCCGCAGCCCTCATAGCCGCTGCCGGGACTATCGGAGTAGTGATACCACCGAGCGTGCCGATGGTGCTTTACGCAACCGTGGCCGATCAGTCTGTGGCTAGGCTTTTCCTGGGCGGGTTCCTCCCAGGCATCATGATGGGTGTAGTGTTGATGGCATTCAACCTATTTGTCGCCCACAAGAAAAACCTCCCTTCAGGGAAACCCTTCCAACTGGTGGACGCAATTGGGGGCCTCAATAGGTCGATCCTCGGCTTGGCAACTCCCGTCATCATACTCGGAGGGATTTTTTCGGGCAAATTCACCGCCACGGAAGCTTCCTGCATTGCCGTGGTTTATGCGCTCGTGGTCTCCCTCTTTATATACAGAGACTTACAGTTAAGGGACCTTTATAAGATCTTTGTCGATTCCGCAGTCACCACGTGTCTGGTCATGTTTGTCATAGCAACTTGCAACATATTCTCCTGGGTCATGGCTAGCCTGAGAATTCCTGAGGCAATTGCCCGCGGCCTGCTTTCCATCACAACGAACAAATACCTGGTACTCCTCATCATAAACGCCATAATATTGCTCATCGGCACCTTTATGGAGACCGCCTCTGCTCTGATCTTAACCGTGCCGATATTCCTCCCCGTGGTGAACAAGCTTGGCATCGATCTGGTTCACTTTGGCCTGATTATCACCATAGGCCTCGCGATCGGGATGATTACGCCTCCGGTGGCGATAAACCTTTACGTAGCAGGGTCAGTAGCAGGCATCTCTATGGAGAGGATAAGCAAGGCGGTCGTACCCATGGTGATAGCGTTGGTAGGTGTATTATTGGTTGTGACCTACTTACCGACGACGGTGTTGGCAATACCCAATTGGCTGATGCCGTGACTCATTCGGCAAGACCCTCGAGCAGTCGGGCGACTTCCTCATCGCCCAGTGCAACTATTCCCTCCTCAAGCTGGGCCTTATCGAGCTGGCTCAGCAGTGCCGTAGGGATGTGCTCGAGGACGGCTTTGACACGCTCCGGTCTTCGCCCCCAGTAGACAGTTACGTAATCCCCTGACAGTTTTATCAGGCGGTATGTACTGTCCTCCGGGCAAAAACCGTCAACCACTTTCTCCAGTTCAACTGCTCCCTCTCCGAAATGCTTAACAGACCAGCCACTGTAAGCAGAGGTCAGAGCTTCAAGAGAACGCCCGGCGAGCTCCGGACCGGCTTTCTCAGTAGCGGTAAGCGTATGACCGCAGCGAGTGTAAGATACTCGCTTTACCAGTTGAGCATCGGCTGACAAGACTGCTATCCGAGGAATCCATGCATCGCGTTGGCTTCCCCTGTCGGAATCAAGGATGGTTGACGCCGACAATGATATCGCAAGCACTACCCCTATGCCTACGATTATGGCCCACGCCATCCGTGACCACATGCCCTACACTCCCTGGAAAGATGTTCATCTGTAGTCTTTCCAGGTTCTTGGCTTCAATTCAGCAGCTACTCCACAGCCAATCGCTCCAAGATTTCTTCAGGGATATCGAAGTTCGCGTAGACCTTTTGCACGTCGTCGTGAGCCTCGAGGGCGTCCATCAACCGCAACATCTTTTCTGCCTGAGATTCGTCAAGCTTAACTGTCGTTTTCGGAACCATCGTCACTTCCGCCACGGAAGGCTTGATTCCTTTCGACATCAAAAACGTCCGAATGCTTTCCACCTCGTCCTGTCCGCAGAAAAGTTCGAAGTTCTCGTCAGACGTCTTAACGTCATTAGCCCCAGCCTCAAGAGCCAAGGCCAGCACTTCGTCTTCTCCGAGTTGGGGGTAATCTTCCCTGTCTATGCAGATGTATCCCATTTTATCAAACATCCACGCCACAGCACCCGCTTCCGCCATGTTCCCCCCATGCTTGGAGAAGATGTAGCGTATTTCGCTCGCAGCACGGTTGCGATTATCGGTCACCACGTCCACCATCATGGCCACCCCACCAGGGCCATACCCTTCGTAAGTGAGCTCCTCATAATTCACTCCTTCCAGCTCACCGGTTCCCTTCTTTATGGCCCTCGTTATTGTGTCCATGGGGATATTGGCTTCCCGAGCTCTCTGCACCGCAGTCTTCAGGCGAAGGTTGAACTCCAGGTTACCTCCTCCTCGCCGCGCAGCCATCACTATCTCCTTGGTAAGTTTGGAAAACGTTTGCCCTCTTTGAGCGTCGGCCTTAGCTTTCTTGTGCTTTATGTTCGCCCATTTCGAATGACCAGACATTACCAGGCTCCCTCCCGTCAAGCCAACCCAATTCGATCTCGATCAGGAACAGGGGGCACAGCCCTCTTGTGATAAGATGCCCTGTATCGCTGGCGTATCTTCTCGGCCACATCTTCCGTTGCGGCCCCGGTAAGAAGAAACTCATCGATAACGGCATACGTGATTCCCATCTCCGCCTCATCCGTCTGACCGGGCCACAAGCCAGCCGTTGGAGGCTTGGTGATGATTCTCTCCGGTACGCCGAGGTATCGTGCGAGCTCCCGCACCTCTCTCTTTAATAGGCAGCCTATAGGCAGCAAGTCCACTCCGCCGTCGCCATACTTCGTACAATACCCCATTACGGCCTCCGAACGGTTACCCGTCCCTGCCACGAGGTAGTTCAACGCGTTTGCGAAGTAATAAAGGGCCATCATTCTCAGTCTTGGTTTGAGATTGGCCCTGACCAACCCAGGCACATCCTTAAGAGCGGGCAGCTGCTCGAGAAAACATCGGTACACCGGGGTAAGCTCCACCGTACAATGGGGAACGCCAAAACGTTCAATGACGGCGGCAGCATCTTCTAAGTCCTTGGGTTGACTTTCGCAGGGTAATATGAGCGCCTGTACGTGATCCGGAGCCGCTCGGCAAGCCAAACCCAAAACCGTTGCAGAATCCACGCCCCCGCTAACCCCTACCACAAATCCACGGGCACCTGACTTTTCAAGAATGTCCCTCATCCACGAAGCTATTCCAGATGCTACCTTTTCTGCATCCAAGCTGCTCACCTCTGTTGGATAATCTTCTATTCGACCTCGCCATATCGAAAGCCTTCACAAAACTGATAGCAACCCACCCGGCACTTTCCCGGGAATGACAACCGCGGAAAGCGGGAGGGAGGTGTTTACGTTCAGATCATAACTCAGTAGTGGCACAACCACTCGGACAGTCATACTAATGTCTGCGTAGAACGACAACCGCGACTGGTTTATGCCAGCTGACTCAAACTTATCTCTCACTGTCGCCCCGACAAAACCGAGGGGCTGGATAGTGATGGGAAGTTCGGGCCCTAAGTTGGCAAACAACACGCTCCCCAGGAACTGCCCAGCAGGAATTTCAACTTTATATTTGCCGAGCTGTGCTAAAGCCCTCTGCATAGCCGCAACGCACCTGGCCTGAATAAGGTTTACGAGTAAGGCATCCACTTCAACTATTTCGACCTCATCCTTCGAATTCCGATGCAGTTTTACGATTCTGCTGCAGTCTATTCCTGCCAAAGACTCGTTCACTGCCTGGGTCACTATTTCGGTAACTGTCCTGCATATATGTATCTCGGCGAACGCCTTAAGATTTTCCCGCGCCGCCTTCTCTACACTCTTGCCCCCGTAAACGAGAACAAAAGCTGCAACGACTGCCGCCACCCTCAGCCTCCTGGCACCTCTTCTCATGAAGTATCCCCACTTTCAGACACTCACTGGGATTATATGTGCCAGGCGGAGATGTAGTGAGCAGCGACTGAAGTTACTTGAGAGCGAGTTTTGCGAATCTCCTCTTCCCTACTTTGAGCAACATCCCGTCTCGTACGTCCACCAGCGCTCTCTCGTCCGACACTTTTGAACCATCCAATCTCACTCCGCCCTGAGCGATCAAACGCCTGGCCTCGCTGTTTGACGGAGCAAGCCCGGTCAGTGAAAGCAGAGCGACAATGGGCATCCTACCATCAGTTAATTGAGCGGCGGGAATTGTTACCACCGGAATCTCGTGAGGAGCGTCCTTTTGCCTAAACACTCTCACGAATTCTCGTTCCGCCAGTTCTGCATCCTCTTTCCCATGAAAAAGCGTAACGATTTCCCTGGCAAGCCACATCTTAGCGTCCATGGGATTGAGCTTGCCCGATTTCATATCTGCCTCCATTTGCCTCACCTTGGCCATGGGCACATCAGTCACAAGCTCGAAGTACTGTAGGATCAGCTGATCAGGTATGGACATGCATTTACCGTACATGTCGCTGGGCTCGTCGTTTATGCCTATGTAATTGCCCAGGCTCTTGGACATCTTGTTGACCCCGTCAGTGCCCACCAAAATGGGCATAGTGAGTACGACCTGAGGTTCCTGTCCGAATTCCCTTTGTATGTCCCGAGCTACCATGAAGTTAAAGGTCTGATCAGTCCCTCCGAGTTCCAAATCCGCCTCGATTGCCACTGAATCGTAAGCTTGGGCCAGAGGATACAGCAATTCGTGTATGCCCAGTGGGCGACCTTCGCTCAGGCGCTTTTGAAATTCGTCTCGTTCGAGCATCCGCGCTACTGTATACTTCGCACTCAGGTTGATGACGTCATAGAAGTTTAGCTTACCGAGCCAAGCCGAATTAAACAGTACACGGGTGCGCGCGGGATCCAGGATTTTGAAAACCTGCTCTCTATATGTACGGGCGTTCGCCTGCACTTCTTCTTCCGACAGCTGCCTTCGGGTCTCAGACTTCCCGGTCGGATCTCCGATGCGACCCGTGAAATCGCCAATAATGAAAAGCACTTCATGGCCTAGCTCCTGAAACTGGCGCATTTTCCTAAGACAGACGGTGTGCCCCAGATGAATGTCAGGTGCAGAAGGGTCAGCACCGTACTTTATCTTGAGCGGCCGACCTTCAGCCACAGATTTCTCTAGCTTATCGAGGAGTTCCTCTTCGGAAACAATTTGAGCCACCCCTCGTTTCAGTATTTCAAGCTGTCTCTCTGCTTCTTCCCTGGCTGTCACGGTAACATTCCCCCTGATCATCCAAGCAATTATAGCACACGGAACCTCTGTCCCCAAAGCTCGTCTCCTAATGTAGTAACATATCATATAAAATAGATTAAAATGAGGAGCTGGAGGCATCCCTTTGGCAGGTCAGGCAGGGTCAAGAAGATTGAATCGAACCAAACCGACAAAACGGTTGTCCGTGGGCAGGCTATTGCTCGTGGTAGGCCTCATCGCATTCGTTTGCGGTACCGGCCTTGTGACCGGCTTTGTGATCACGGCGCTAAAGCAGCTAGACTCTCCCGCATTCGCGGATCTACGACCCACAGTAAGGCTTTCCTCCCAGGTATTCGATGCCAACGGTAAACTGTTTGCAGAATTGTTCGCAGAAGAGAATCGTATTCTCGTACCCCTTAAAAAGGTCCCCATTCATGTCAGGAACGCATTTCTGGCCACGGAAGACGCCACTTTTTACACCCATCACGGCATCAACCCCAAAGCTATATTGAGGGCCCTCTATGTCATTCTCACGGGGAAGGGGTTCCAAGGTGGCAGTACCATAACACAGCAGCTGGCCAAGAACGCCTTCCTGAGCCCAGAGGTGTCACTTAAACGCAAGGTCCAAGAAGCGTTCCTCGCGATAGAAATAGAACGCCGCTACACTAAGGACGAGATCCTGGAAATGTATTTGAACCAGATACCTTTCGGAAACGGAGCATACGGCATCCAGGCAGCTGCCGATACTTATTTCAATAAAGACGTAAGCCAGCTCACTTTGGCAGAAGGAGCATTCCTGGCTGGGATAATACAGGCGCCGTCCGCTTATGATCCTTATACCAGGTTTAGCGCAGCCAAACAGCGTCAGCTGACGGTACTCAACCAGATGGTAAAGTTCGGGTTTATCCAGGAAAGCGAAGCCAAGGCCGCCGCAGCAGAAGAACTCAAAATCGTTAAGAAGAAATCTTTCCAGCAAGACCGGCTTGGAGCTTACTTTTACGATTATGTGCTCTCGTATCTGCTGGAGAAGTACGGAGCAGAGAAAACATATAACGGTGGGCTGAAAGTCTATACCACGTTCGATCCAGCTATTCAGGAAAAAGTAGACGCAGCCGTCAAAAAGGTGATGGATAGTGCTTACCCCATGAAAGAGGGGCAGCCATATCCTGAAGCCGCAGTGGTCGTGATTGACCCGCACACCGGTTACATAAAGGCCATGCTCGGAGGAAGGACTCACACGAAGTTGCTGGGGCTCAACCGTGCCCTCCGACCGAGGCAACCAGGCTCGGCGATCAAGCCGATAATAGACTATGCGCCCGCGATAGAACTCGGGTATAGCCCAGGCAACGCCATTGACGACACCCCAGTGACTTTTCCGGAATACAACAACTGGTCGCCCTCAAACTATTCGCATACGTACATGGGCCTTGTGACCCTGAGGGAAGCATTGGTACGCTCCCTCAACGTGCCTGCGGCCAAATTGCTTTACCAGATAGGCGTTAAGACCGGGGTGGATTACGCAATCAAGATGGGCCTCACCACACTAGTTACATCACCAAAGAATGGGCATACAGACTATGTACCGTCCGCCGCTCTTGGCGGCCTGACTGAGGGGGTCACTCCGCTGGACATGGCCACTGCATTCGGCGTACTGGCTAACAAAGGCATCAAGAACGAACCTGTGGCGATACTCAAAGTACTGGACGCCGATGGCAACGTACTAGAAGAGCATGTGCCCAAGCCCAAGAGAGTTTTGAGCGAGCAGACTGCATGGACTGTTACGAACATGCTCGAAGGCGTAATCAATCTTCCCTATGGTACCGGCACAGCAGCGAATATCGGCAGGCCCGCCGCCGGAAAGACTGGTACCACCAGTGATTACCGTGATGCCTGGTTCGTGGGTTACACGCCGGATTTAGTCTGCTCTGTGTGGATAGGGTACGATAAAGATCTTACTATGGAAAAGGATAGGGTGACCGGTGGCACCTACCCGGCACGTATCTGGCGTGCTATCATGTCGGCTATACCGGCGCAAAGAAAGGATTTCCCCCAACCTCAAGGCTTCATTAGAGTGAAGATCTGCAAGAAGTCGGGCAAACTACCCGGCCCGTTTTGCCCAGCAGAAGAGCTCACGGATGAGATATTCCTGAAAGGCAGAGAGCCTACTGAAACCTGTGATGTCCACGTCATGGCGCTAGTGTGCGCCGAGAATCCATCCGAACTGGCTGGGCCATTCTGCCCAACCCGGGTTGCCAAAGTGTTCATCCGCAGGCCACAGGCTTATGATCGTTCAGCCGGAGTCCCTGCCGACGCCTCTCAGGAACTGCCAGCAGAAACTTGCCACATTCACACCGGAGCACCGTCGGCCTTGCCAGTGCCACCAGCCCTACCTACGCCCGAGCCTAGCCTGGGTGGTTAGTAGCTCTTAAGCTGTGCCACGGTGACGCCTTCTCCGCCTTCTTCGAGAGTGCCGGTCCTAGAAGAGGATACCTGGGGATGAAGCCTGAGGAACTCGGCGATCGCGCTTCTCAGAGCGCCGGTACCTTTGCCATGCACTATGGTTACCACGCTCTGGCCAGCCAGTACGGCATCATCGAGGTACTTGTCTACATCTGCAAGCGCCTCCGCCACGGTTTTCCCACGCACGTCCAGTGATGAGCCCACTGTCCTGGCTTTTTCTCTCGCCATACGCCATATCTGGAGCCTACGGTTTTCTTTATCAGGCTGGGAAGGCATGGGCATTCGCAATTCATCCCGACTCAATCTGATTCTCATGGAACCTACCTGTACTTCAGCGATCTGACCGTTTCCTTCTACAGAGATCACAATGCCATCGCTCTTCATCTTGGGCACGTACACGCTCATGCCCGGCCTTACTGCATCCACCGGCCGTACGTTTTCAGCAGTCTCAAGTTGGGTTGCTTGGGCTTCCACCCTTGCCAGCGCCTCTCTGCTGACATCGAGGGCTCCCCTCGCGCTACTTACTAGGCTTTCATCAGCTTGGCCAACCTCCCTCGCCTTTTTAGCCAGCCGCTCTATCTCTTCCGCGCGCTCCCGTGCCATTTTCAGCACGTCCGCAACCTCTTGACGTGCCGCATCTAGCAGCGCCCGTTTCTTGGCCTTGATCTCCTCAAGTTCTTTTCTCGCCTGTTCTTCATGACGCCGGGCCCTTTCTTTTAGTTTCGCGGCTTCTTCTGATTCCCGCTCAGCATCGGCTTTCGAGCGCACGAGCTCCCCTATTACGGTTTCAAAATCCCTGTAGCCGCCCGACAAGTATTCCTTGGCCTTTTCTATAATGCTCTCTCTCAATCCGAGCCGCGCAGATATCTCCAGCGCATTGCTCCTGCCAGGTATGCCTATCACGATCCTGTAGGTAGGCTTGAGGGTTTGCACATCGAACTCCACGGAGGCGTTTTCCACATTATCTCGCTTGTACGCATACAACTTGAGTTCAGAGTAATGGGTAGTAACCAATACTCTCGCACCCATTGCCACGAGGTGATCCAGCACGGCCATGCCCAAGGCAGCCCCCTCAGTAGGGTCCGTTCCCGCCCCCAGTTCATCGAGGAGGACCAGTTTCCTCTCAGCCTCGCCTTCCTCTAACTGCTGGATGATCGTTACGATGTTGGACATGTGGCCTGAGAAGGTGCTCAGGTTTTGCTCAATGCTCTGCTCATCACCGATATCGCAAAGCACGTCTCTGAATACTCCGATGCGCGAGCCGTGTGCCGCAGGGATGAACAAGCCAGCTTGTGCCATCAAAGTAAGAAGGCCGACAGTCTTCAAGGTCACGGTCTTGCCACCGGTGTTTGGCCCCGTTATTATCAGCGTCGTAAAACGTTTTCCTAATTCGATGTCTATAGGTACCACGCCGGGTCCCAGTAACGGATGCCTTGCTCCCTTCAGCCATATACTGCCGCCCGGTTCGAGAACAGGCTTAGTCGCTGCCATTTCCATGGCCAGCCTGGCCTTGGCGAATCCGAAGTCCAGGCGACCTATAGCTTCCAAAGTATCAGTGAGTTCGTCGCTGTAAGTACCCACGAGTCTCGACAGTTCGAAGAGTATTTTTTCGACCTCTTCCTTTTCCATCGATTCCAGGCGCCTGATCTCGTTACCCAGCTCTATCACTGCTAAAGGTTCGATGAACAGTGTAGCCCCACTCCCCGACTGATCGTGGACGAGTCCCGGCACCATCTGCCTGTATTCTTGTTTTACAGGAAGTACGTAGCGGCCGCCCCTGATCGTGACGATAGGTTCCTGCAGATACTTCGCCAGTTCAGACCGAACCATCGAGTCAAGCCTGTCTCGGAGCTTGGCAGCCAGGTTACGCTTCCCGATCCTAAGCTTGGTCAAAGCATCGCTGGCCGAATCCAGGACATCGCCGTCCCGGTTAACTGAGCGTTGCAACCGCTCTCTCAGTTCAGCGAGAGGATGTAACCCGTCGGCGATTCTGGACATCCTCGGGAACCCCGGCCCCAACCGCTCGCAGTACTGTTTTGCGGCCTCACCGACGCGTATCATTTCACTCAACTGCCATAACGTGCCCGCTGGCAGCATAGCTCCTGCCTGTGCCGCACGTATCGCCTCCCTCAACTCCTGCAATGGCTGGATCGGAGAATGAGGATCTTTCTGCAGCGCCTTGAAGAATTCCTCAGTCTCATCCAGCCTTTCGCTTACCGTTCCATCGTCCTGACTCGGCTGTAGAGTGGAAGCAAGCCTAATCCCTTCCGCTGTAAGGCAGGAATCTGCCAGCTTCTGTACGATTTTATCGAAATCGAGCACTCGTAACGTATGTTGGTTCACCTAACGATACACACCCTCCATCTTGAGCATGCGCCTCTTCATCTCTGGCCCTCCGCTAAACCCCCCTACGCCTCCAGCAGCAGGCACAACTCTGTGGCAGGGTATTATTATCGGGACCGGGTTTCTGGCACAACAATTCCCGACTGCGCGAGCAGCTCCCGGCCTCCCTATCCTTTTAGCCAGTTCTCCATAGGTAACGATGCTGCCCCTTTGTACATTCCTAAGACATGCCCATACCTTCTGGTCAAATTCGGTGGCGCCTGAAGTGTCAACCTCTATGTCGGAAAAATCCACTTCCCGGCTTTCGAAGTAGCCGCGTAACCGGTTTATCAACTCTCGTATCCAAAACGGGGGCTCAACAGAATACTTGGCAGGTGATCGCTCAGCAGGCTGTTCTGAGGACGGCAAACTAAGGCTCACTACCTTCTCCCCCCGCCAGGTAAGCCTCTGCCATCCCCAGCTAGTCTGGAATACGACCGACTCTCGGCTATCATCCATCGAGATCGTCTCCTCCGTAATAGTACCTGTATTGACCGCACACCAAATGAGTCATTACAGCGTTCACGTCCATTATCGTTCTGATTCGTGCAGCCATGTCCAATCTCTCCCGGCGGGTTAAGCCGTAGAGTATCACCGGAACTCGGTTCAACGTATGAGTGGGGACGGAAAGGTCTTCGATATTGCCGTGGTCGCTGGTAATCAGCAGGGCTTGCGAGCCCAAGTCCAGCTTTTTGAGGACCGCGCTCACAAAGCAGTCCACGCGTTCCAGCACTTCTATCGCAGTCTTCATGTCCTGTGAATGCCCCGCTCTATCCGTGAGGAAGAATTCGAACATGGAGAAATCGTAGTTGAAACTGATTTCGGCGGCTATCTCGCCCGCTTCAACAGCAGAGAGCTTCGGTACATCGTAACCGAATTGTCGCAGGATGTCCCCGGTGATGTCGTGATAGATTGCTTGTCTCAACTTAATCCAAGAGGCGGGCCTCACCGAGAGTCCGGCTCCAAGAACGGCTGCGGAGGAAGCCGACATCTTGTAAGTTCCTCTTTGGATTCTGGAAAGCGAGTCTTCTCTAAAAGCGTTAATGAAGGTAGCCTTTTTCCCGCAAGCGAGTACCCTGGTGAAGATGCTTTTCTCTACGATCAGTTTTTTCAGAATTCCGGTGGGGAATGCATTCACGTGACGCCCTACGATCTGTGGAGCATTATATCCCGTAAGCAATGCCGCCTGGCCCGTAGCGCTTTGCGGGATGCCTTCCACCCCGAGACGCGCATCAGCGGGTATGGCTACCGAGTGTTCTCCTTCTGTGACTTCACTCCCGGTAAACAACAAATCCCCGCCGCACAAATATCGCAGGGCGGGCAGATCAGCGGAGACCATCGGGTTGGTGTACGGATTTTGATCCCCTATTCCAAAGCCATCGAGGAATAAAAAGAACAGTTTCATTCTCGCTCATTTGTATTTTACATCAAGATGCGAGAAAAGCTCCTCAAACCGTTGTCTTGAACGACATGCGTTCTGTGAAAGAATATCGTTGAGGTGCGTGAGTACGGAATTTTGCAGCTCTTCGGTAGTAATCGGTTGAGCCTGCTTCTTTTTGATCACGCTTACCATTCCGTCGGGTTCAATAGTGGCGAGTTCTACATCGCCGATTTTCTCGACGTCTTTTTGTCTCAACATAATATTGAGGTCGGACATCGTAATCCTCTCTTTTTTGAGATTCTCTTCCAGTATCTGTCCATCCTGAACGAGCACGGTAGAGGTGCCTTGCGTTATTTTCTCTAGTAGCCTGCTTCTCATGTTTAGCCAAGCAAGGAAGTACTGTAGTATGCCCAGCATCGCAATTGGGACTATACCTGACACCACCGAAAGATCCGCATTCTCGATGGGTATGGCAGCTACAGAACCCGCAATGATTATCACGGCGAGGTCGAAGGGTGCAAGCTGCGCAACAGTACGTTTTCCCACGAGGCGCACCATGACGATCACTGTGATATACAGGATCACGGTGCGATATACACCGATCCATATATCTGCCAGCAGGTGCTGCATCCGTGAACCCCTCCACGAGACTCCCTATCTATGTTTTTCCGCTAGCCACTCAAGTAATTCATCCAAGCTCATGCAGTTTAGCACATCCTTCCTGGAAACCCAACCCCTTCTTGCAGTGTATATGCCTAATATCATATCGTTGAGCCCAGCGAGCCCGTGGGCATCCGTGTTGATGGCCACTTTAACACCCATTTCCACTGCTTGTCTCGCATGCACGTCCTTTAAGTCGAGTCTGTCCGGAGAGGAATTGATTTCCATAGCACAATGTCGTTCAGCGGCTTTTTTGAGGAGAGCTCCTATGTCGATATTACTTGCCTCTCTATGCCCCAGGAGTCTACCGGTGGGATGGCCAATTATGTCCACGTGGGGATTCTCGATAGCCGCTTCCATCCTCCTGGTCATGGCTTCTCCGGGCATAGAGAATCCAGAGTGAACTGAGGCCACAACTATGTCGAGCTGTTCCAACACTTCATCAGGTAAATCCAGCGAGCCGTCCTTCTTGATATCTACCTCGATCCCGGAGAGTATTCGAAAGTCCTTGTGAGCCTCGTTAAACTGCTTTATAGTTCGGATTTGCTCCATCAACCGATTCACGTCGAGCCCATGCGCCACACCCAGCGAGACAGAATGATCAGTTATAGCCAAATACTCGTAGCCGAGCTCCTTGGCCCTAGCTGCCATCTGCTCCAAAGTAGCAGTGCCGTCGCTCCAATTAGAATGGGTATGCAGATCTCCCTTTATGTCACGAGCCTCCACAAGCGCAGGCAGGGTGTTAGTGCGTGCAGCTTCGATTTCTCCCCGTCCCTCTCTCAGTTCCGGGGGTATGTAAGGCAGTCCGAGAGCCTCATATATTTCTCTTTCCGAACGAATGTAACCATCTGGTTGTTCCTGCTCCATCTCGCGCAGCTGCGCTAAGTGGACCTCTGAACCTGTCATCTTGTGCCACGCCCTGATGAACTCGCATGGCTGAACGATCAAAAACTCCGCATCGATCTGGGACGCGATGGAGGCTTTCAACATGCCATCGCGCATTACGCTCGCACTAGTTACACACTGCAGCTCGCCGATTCTTTTCGTCGCAGTCTGCACGTCATCCGCAGATAAGACTATATCGATATCACCTACCGTCTCAGCCCCTCGCCTGAGGCTTCCTGCGATCTCAACCCTGTGGATGCCCGGGATCGCCATTACTCTCTCCCGAATATCTTCCGCCACGGGGAGTGCCATGGCGAGCAGCGTCCGAGTTCTTTCCGAGAGAAGCCTGTACTTGCCGAGCGCAGCCTTCAACATAGCGATCTTCTTGTCCCCTATACCCCTAATCCTTTTCAACCGGTCGCCAGAAAGTGCTTCTTCGAGATCGACGAGGCTGGCAACGCGGGCCTGGTTCCACAGCAACGACACAGTTTTAGGGCCCAACCCAGGTACCTTCAATAGCCCCAGAACGCTCCTCGGCACCCTGGCCCTCAGCTTCTCCAGATGTCTGCAACTGCCCGTTTTGAGTATTTCTTCGATCTTTCCTGCAATCGCAGGCCCAACCCCAGGAATCTCTCTCAATCTGCCTTCTTGGGAATATTGCCGGATGTCTGCCCCAAGTTTGGCCACACTCTGCGCAGCTCTACGGTATGCTGTGGCTTTATATGCTTCTTCCCCGATTATCTCTGTTAGGTCAGCGATTTCTTCAAGCAGGCTAGCCACCTCATAGTTTTTCAAGCCGCATCCCCTCTCGCATCAGCCGCTTGTCTCGCCATAACAGTATATACTTTAAACAAAGCAGAATACAGGAGGGATGCCTTTGGTCCGGTTGATCATGCTAAGACACGGAGAGACGAAGTGGAACAGAGACGGCCTCTTCCGCGGCAGAAGAGACGTGGAACTCAATGAGACAGGACTTGCACAGGCTGAGGCAGCTGCCAGAGCGATCTGGCCCTGGTTGGTGTTGCCCCTGACACCCGCGAAGATAATCTCCAGCCCGCTCGCCCGGGCATCCGCTACAGCCCAAGCCCTCCAAACGGTATCAGGTCTTCCAATGAGCACAGACGAAGGGCTTTCGGACCTGGACTACGGAGCGCTGGAAGGATGTACTGTGGAGGAAGCAGAAAAACGCTTCCCCGGGGTCTACCTCACCTGGCGGGCTGATCCAGCAGCCGTAGTCTTTCCTGGAGGCGAGTCCTTGCAGGAAGCCGCCGGTCGCATCGAAACCTTTCTCGCGCGGGAGTTTTTGACGCTAAAAGAAGGTTGCGTAATCGCGGTTTCTCACCGAGTACCCATCAAACTCATGATCATGAGCTTGCTTGGCCTTCCTCTCTCGGCCTTCTGGCGATTGCGTGTGGATAATGCCTCGATCTCCGTGGCCGAACACGATGGCAAAGGTCTGCCTGTTCTGGTTTCGATGAATGATACGAACCACCTTAAGCTGCAACCACCGGTTACCAAAGATTTCTAGTTACTTGAAGCACTAAAAGAGAGCTTGCTATAATGGCTTAGACGGTTGAGGCGCTTCTGGTGATTTCTGAAAGGACGTGATCCGTTGGACTTCATAGCGGTCCTCTGGAAGCTTTTCGAAATCACTGGGTCCATCTCCGTGTATCTACTCTACAGAGAGCTCTGCGCTGAATCCTCTAAGCAAGGATCTGCCGCAAGCGAACGGATCCTTCGTTGGATCGAAGATTTCACCAAACAACAGATGTAAATGAGGGGTAGTGACGTTGGAAGAGCAAATTCTCCTCCTCAAGCAGGAGGCTATCAATGCTTTTTCTGCTGCGACGAAAATGGAGGAACTCGAGTCACTAAAGGCGAAGTACCTGGGAAGAAAAGGCCAATTGAACTCTCTTCTGAAGAGACTTCCCACAATGCCCCAGGAAGTCAGGCCCACTTTGGGCAAGCTCCTGAACCAAGTCAAGTCAGACCTCGAGAATGTTTTCGAGGAGCAAACCGCTAGGCTCCGCCGTGCGGAACTGCAGGCTAAACTCGAAAGCGAAAAAATCGATATCACCATGCCCGGCCTGCCTTTCGACGCTGGCAACAGGCACGTGCTCACGGCGATCACCCAGGAAATAATAGATATCTTCTCTGGGATGGGCTTTGAAATAGCCGAAGGTCCCGAGGTGGAAACAGACCAAAATAACTTCGTAGCACTGAATATACCGAAGGACCATCCTGCAAGAGATATGCAGCAAACATTCTACATAACCAGCGAGATTTTGTTGAGGACTCACACTTCTCCCGTACAAATCCGCGGCATGCGCGCTCGGTACCCCAGGCTGCCTGTCCGCCTGATCGCGCCCGGAACGGTATATCGTCGAGACCAGGCAGATGCCAGACATTCCCCCATCTTCCATCAAGTGGAGGGTCTGGCTATCGGCGAAGGGGTACGCTTCAGTGACCTAAAGGGCACGCTGCTTGTCTTCGCCCGTCGAATGTTTGGGCCCGATACCGTGATCCGGATGCGACCGAGCTACTTCCCGTTCACCGAGCCCAGCGCGGAAGTGGATGTTTCGTGCACAGTGTGTAAGGGGAAGGGTTGCCGGACTTGCGGAGGCAGTGGTTGGCTAGAGATCCTCGGGAGCGGAATGGTACACCCATCCGTGATCCGTAATGGTGGGTATGATCCCGAGAGGGTAACCGGATTTGCTTTCGGCATGGGCGTAGAACGCATCGCAATGCTGAAATACGGTATCGACGATCTACGCCTGTTCCTTCTGAACGATATACGTTTTCTTTCCCAGTTTCACTGATCGCAATCGGCGTGAAAGGGTGGTCCCATGAGAGTACCCCTGCACTGGCTTCAAGAATTCGTAGATCTAGACTATTCCCCCCAGGAGCTGGCCGAACGGCTAACCATGCAAGGGGTGGCCGTGGAGGCCGTTGAACGAATGCGGCCCGAGTGCAGAGGCGTCGTAGTTGGGGAGATCGCCAAGATCGAGCCTCATCCCAGTTCACGAGGTCTCAGCGTCGTTCAAGTGCAGGTGCCGGAAGGCACCTTCCAAGTGATTTGCGGAGCTACCAATATCGCGGTGGGGGATAAAGTACCCCTGGCACTCCCCGGCTCCGTACTGCCCGGTGGGAAGAAGATAGAAGTAGCTGATTTCGATGGCGTCCAATCCCAGGGAATGGTATGCGCCACTACTGAAATCCTCTTCGGCAAGCCCCACCTCGAGGGAGAGGGCGTGCTTATTCTGGACAAGAGTGCGCCGCTTGGTGAAGACGTCATCTCCTATCTGGACTTGGAAGATGAAGTGTTCGTGCTAGATCTCACGCCCAACTATGCTTCTTGTCTTTCCGTTTTAGGGGTGGCTTATGAGGCAGCCGCGATTACCAAACGGCCGGTCCGTAACCCTCTCAAGCTGCACCCCGACGTGGCACGAGGTTTGTCCGGAGTGTCGGTCACGATTGAGGATGCGGAATTGTGCCCTCGTTATGCGGCCAAGCTCGTAAGGTCGGTCGAAGTGGGTATGTCACCGCCGTGGATGCAGTGGCGACTGCACATGGCAGGAATGCGACCCATAAACAACATCGTAGACGTTACCAACTACGTGATGCTCGAAGTGGGCCAACCGCTTCATGCCTTCGATTTCGATAAGCTTGGTAACAAAATAGTCGTTCGCAGAGCGTGCCAAGGAGAAACGATCGTTACCCTCGACGGCGAGAAACGTGAGCTTAGCCCAGAGATGCTGCTAATTACCGATTCACACCGCCCTGTGGCCATTGCGGGAGTAATGGGCGGCTTGGATACGGAAGTGACCCTCGATACAAAGACCGTACTCCTGGAGGCTGCCCTTTTCAAACCGGCGTCTATACGCAGGACGTCCGGGTCACTGGGGATAAGATCCGAGGCAGCGATAAGGTTCGAGAAGGGCGTCGATCCGTCTATCCAGCCTCTGGCAGCCGAACGGGCTGCCCAATGGATCGAGCGCCTGGGGGCGGGCATAGCGGTGCCTGGTGTGGTAGACGAGCACCCGAACCCCCTCCGCCCGAAGACGGTTTCGCTGAGGCTCGATCGAGCGTTGGAGATAATAGGCGTCCAGATCCCCAAGCCGGAGGCCATCTCGCTATTGCAGAGTCTCGACTTCGAAATTCGTGATCACGGTGACACACTCGCCGTGACTGTACCTGCAAGGCGAGTGGATATAGATTCGGAAATAGACCTCGTAGAAGAACTGGCAAGGACTTACGGGTTCGAAAACATCCCTGCAACCTCCCTACGCGACAGCACAGTGCCGGGTGGCAAGACACCCGAGCAGACCGCTGTGGACCAGGTGAGAGAGTTCATGATGGGATGTGGGCTTCAGGAAATCATTACCCCCTCCTTGATCGGCCCGGGAGACCTCAAGCGTTCTGGGCTGGAAGCCGAAATCGCACACAGTATTCGTCTGGCAAATCCAATAGTGGAAGACCAGAGTCTACTTCCCCGAAGCCTTTTGCCAGGCATGCTCAAAGTAATGGCTTACAATATAGCTCATGGCTCGAACAGATTGAAATTGTTCGAAATAGGAAAAGCCTACTTCGCCAAGTCCCTTCCCCTCCAGGAGCTTCCTGATGAGCGCTTGAAGCTCTCGATCGGCGCCACTGGGGAGCAGTTCCCCGTTCACTGGGATAATCCGCGGCGCCAGGTCGACTTCTATTGGATGAAGGGCATAGTAGAAGCATTGATGGCGAGATTGGGAATCGATGCTGGTTTCGTCCAGTCACACGAGACGCAGTACCACCCATACCGCCAAGCTCTCGTGATTGCTGGCCCACATACGCTGGGTTCGATAGGAGAGCTCCATCCTGACATACAATCCGCCTGGGACCTGCCTTCCCGTGTCCTGGTCGCAGAGCTTGACCTCGATCTTCTGCTCGAGCTCAGGAAGATGAACCGCACATGCCAGCCCATACCGCGTTACCCGTGTGTGGAAAGGGATATCGCTTTCGTAGTCGGGGAAAGTGTACCCTTCGGGCAGATCGCTAAGGCAATCCTCGAAGCAGGCCGCCCCTTAGCCGTGGAAGCAAAGCTTTTCGACGTGTTTAAGGGCTCTTGGGTACCGGAAGGCAAACGGAGTCTAGCAGTTAGAATAACCTATAGGGCTGAAGATAGGACCTTAACAGATAGTGAAGTAGACTCGGTACACCAACAAGTGCGGAAAGAGCTTATAGAACGCTTTGGCGCCACGTTACGCTCTTAACGGCCGCCACGGCAGGCTCACCAGACAAAAAGAGGAGATCGCTCTTCACAGTCTTCACAGGAAGGGCTATCTCCTCTTCTTTCCCAGAGCCTCAATGCGAGGACGGTAGAGCCGCTTCGCGCTTGATTTCTCCGATGATCTCGTCCGTAGGCTTACTCCCCGTATCGCCCACAGCTCTCTTGCGCACTGCAGCGCTCCCGGAGTTCATTTCTCTGTCCCCTACCACCAACATATAGGGGATCTTCTTGACCTCAGCATCGCGTATCTTGAAACTCACTTTTTCGTTTCTGGTATCCACTTGAGCCCTGATGCCTGCACACTTGAGCCTTTCACCGAGTTCCTCCGCGTAATCGTAATGCCTATCGGCTACGGGTATCACCACCGCCTGCACGGGAGATAACCATACTGGAAAGGCGCCCGCGTAATGCTCGATCAAACAGCCCAAGAAGCGTTCCATGGAACCAAGTACAGTTCGATGAATCATCACCGGCCGATGCAGGTGACCGTCTTCACCCATGTACGTCAGGTCAAACCTCTCCGGAAGGTTAAAATCCACCTGTATGGTTGGGCCTTGCCAACCCCTGCCCAAAGCGTCCTTGATGGTTATGTCAATCGCCGGGCCATAGAACTTAGCTTCACCTTCTCCCACAACGTAGGGCAAACCTTTCGCCTGGAGTGCTTCCTTCAGGGCGTTCTCAGCCATCTCCCACACCTGGTCGTTACCGATATACTTCTTCTTGTTCATCGGATCCCTGACTGAAAGCATGAGGGTGTATTCCTTAAAGCCAAAGCTCTTCAACATATAGTCTGCGAGGTCCAGTACGCCCTCGATTTCCGCCTTCAGCTGATCAGGTCTGCAGAAAAGGTGTGCATCATCCTGCGTAAACCCGCGAACCCGCAGAAGGCCGTGAAGCACGCCCGACCTTTCGTAGCGGTACACAGTACCGAGCTCAGCCCATCGCATGGGCAAGTCGCGGTAACTCCTGGTCTGCGTCTTGTACATTAGGATGTGGAATGGGCAGTTCATGGGCTTTAGCAGGTAGTCCACTTCATCGATTTTCATGGGCGAATACATGTTTTCCTTATACCAGTCCCAATGGCCGCTGGTCTTCCACAGGTCCAACTTGGCGATGTGTGGACTGAAAACTATATCATATCCGCGCTTTCTATGTTCCGCCCGCCAAAAGTCTTCAATAAGCTGCCGGATCAAGCCACCATTGGGATGCCAGTATACGAGACCTGGCCCGCCTTCTTCATGCATGCTGAAAAGATCCAGTTCCCTACCCAGCCTCCTGTGATCCCGGCGCTTTGCTTCTTCCAGTTTGAAAAGGTACCCGTCCAGCTGCGTCTGTGTCTCAAACGCGGTGCCGTATATCCGTTGAAGCATTTCGTTCTTCTCATCGCCACGCCAGTAAGCCCCCGCCACGCTAAGCAGCTTGAACGCTTTCAGTCTGGAGGTGGAAGGTAGGTGAGGGCCGACGCACAGATCCACGTACTCCCCCTGCTTGTAGCACGAAATTGGTTCGCCTTCGGGAAGCTCGGATATCAGCTCGAGCTTGAACGGTTCACCGCGCTGGCTGAAAATCCGTCTGGCTTCCTCTCTCGATACTTCCATCCTTTCGATCGGGAGGTCCTCTTTGACGATCCTCTTCATTTCCTCCTCAATGGCGGCAAGATCTTCGGGAGAGAATGGCTTGTCTACCTTAAAGTCGTAATAGAAGCCATCTTCGATCGCCGGCCCGATGCCCAGCTTGGCCTCTGGGTAAATCCTTTTTACCGCTTGGGCTAAAACGTGCGCGGCGGTGTGACGGTAGACCGCCCGGCCCTCTGGATCATCAAAAGTCAAGAATTGAACGGGTGCGCCCTCTGGAACACAGCCCTTGAGGTCCACAAGCTTTCCATCCACTTTCGCGACTAACGCACGCTTCTGAGTCTCGTGGTCCGTATGTTTCAGTAGTTCGAGGACAGTCTGACAATCACCCACGCTAACACCTCCAAGTCCGTCTCCTACGGAATGATTCGTACATGATGATTGTCCCAGCCATCGCTACGTTCAGCGACTCCACGCCTTCCTCCATCGGTATCGTGATCCGCTCCACGCCTGGTATTTCCCTATTAGCAAATGAAAGGGGGCCGTGTGCTTCGTTTCCCAAGACTACAATAATATTATCATCAATTCGAGCCTCGTTTACTGGCACTCCACCCCTGTTGTCGGCAACCCATATGGGAAGCCCTTCGCTACGAGAGAAGCCTATCAGTTCATCCAGGCTATTACAAAAAAACACAGGGGTGCGAAACACGCCCCCCATACTGGCCCGAAGCACTTTGGGGCTGAAAATGTCCACGCTACCTGGCATCACCGCTACGGCGAAACCGAAGGCAGCGGCGCCTCTTATCAGGGTACCAGCATTGCCAGGTTCCCCAACTCCATCCAACACGATTAGACGTTTAGCAGCAATAGTCCCCAGTTCTCGCCTCTCCACGTGCACAACTGCCACTATGCCCTGCGGAGTCGCCGTGCTGCTCAGCTTTTTCAAGACGGCAGGCGCAGCTACGTAGGTATCGCCGATCTCGGACAACCCAAGCTCCTCCATTTTTTCCCCAGCCAGTTCCTCTGAAAGGAATACCCACTGGATCTCCGCACCGGCACTCATAGCATCTTTTACTAGACGAAAGCCTTCAACCACCGCCAATCCCGATTTCCGGCGATAATCGCTATCGTTGAACAGCTTTCCGGTCCTCTTGACTACTGTATTAGAGAGGCTAGAGATCTTTTTCACTTCGTAGTTAGCTCTTGCACCCTCTTTAAACCGGTATTCGTCCCTACCAGTACCAACACGTCATCCTTCTCGATCCGATCCTCAGCTCTAGGCGAAAGGTTCACGCTGGCACCCCGTTTTATGGCAAGCACGTTTACCCCGTATTTGTTCCGAAGGTCGAGCGTTCTCAGCGTCCGCCCAACTAACTCGCCGTCCGCCGAAACCTCTATTACGGAATACTCCGGTGAGAGTTCTATGACATCCAGGATGTTGCTCGAAGAGAGGTTGTAAGCCACCCTAGTGCCCATTTCTTTCTCGGGTAAGACTATGCGGTCGGCACCGATCTTGGTGAGTACCTTAGCGTGCGCGTCACTAGAAGCCTTAGCTATGACGTATTTCACGCCCATTTCCTTGAGACCCAGGGTTATGAGAATGCTAGCTTCGAGGGAGCCTACTGCCACTACCACCACATCGAAGTTCCTAAGCCCCAACGACCTAAGCACTTCCTCATCGGTGGCATCTGCCTGCACCACTTTGGTGAGCTGATGAGAGACCTCATTCACTCGCGCCTCATCAAGGTCTATTCCCAAGACGCTTTCGCCCAAGGAGGCGAGGCCGACCGCCACGCTCTGCCCGAATCTCCCAAGACCGATCACAGCGAACTCCTTCACACTAGCACCTCCAGCTCTCAACCCACTATTACCTTCTCTTCAGGGTGCTTTACCGTCGTGTGGTTCGTGTCGGCTACGATGGCCATTGCTAAAGTCAACGGTCCCACCCTGCCTGCAAACATGGTGAGAATGATGAGCAGTTTTCCAAGAGCAGTAAGCTCTGACGTTATGCCCATAGAAAGGCCAACGGTGCCAAAAGCCGAGACAGTCTCGAACACAATCGGCAAGGTCTGGGCACGCTGGAACACCGACAGCCCAATTGCCACCGAAGTTACCAGGCATGCGGAAATGGTAGCAATACCCATCGCTTTCAGAACTATTCCCGTAGGTATCCGGCGTTCAGATATCTCGACCTCGCTTTTACCTGCAGCCATGGCATACACTGCGGCCACAATTACGGCGGCTGTGGAAGTCTTTATCCCGCCTCCCGTCCCACCTGGTGAGGCACCTATGAACATCAGGCATATCAGTATTAGTGCAGTCGCAGGACGGATGGCGCTGATGTCTATAGTGTTGAAGCCAGCAGTCCTAGCAGTCACTGACTGAAAATAGGAGGCGAGCAGCTGGCCCGGGATTCCGAGACCTGCGATGGTATCCTGGTTGGTACGTTCAAGCAGCCACACTAGTATCGTCCCCGATAGAATCAGGAATACAGTCACCTTCAGCACCAGCTTCGAATGGAGCGAAAGCCTTTCTTTTGACGTAAAGTACTGGTATAATTCCGCGATTACCGTGAAGCCAATTCCACCGGTGATGATCAGGCCCGTCACCACGAAATTCACCAGCGGGTCCGTCACAAATCGCACCAAGCTATCGCCGAAAATGTCAAAGCCGGCATTGCAGAACGCAGAAACGGCATGGAAAACGCCATACCACAATGCCTGGAGAGGAGGCATCTGAGCTAAGAAACGCAGTGTCAATAGAAACGCCCCAAAACCCTCGATGATCGCAGTCACGAGAAGGATATGCCGTGTCAAACGGACCACGCCTGATAGAGTCAGTTGGCCGAGAGCTTCTTGAATAAGTATCCTCTGTTTCAGCCCGATCCGTTTACCCATCACAAAAGCAAACAAAGTGGCCACCGTCATTACACCCAATCCGCCAGCCTGAATCAAAAGAAGGATTATCGCTTTTCCAACGAAGCTCCAGTGTGTAGCGGTGTTAAGCGTTATTAGACCAGTGACGCAAACGGCTGATGTCGCAGTGAACAAAGCATCGATATAGCTGGTCGTGCGAGAAGCACTTGACCACGGCATCCATAATAATATTGATCCCACCGCAATGAGTAGAGCGAAGCTCAGAGTGAGGAACTTCGCTGGTGGTAGCTTAACTGCCGACGTCAGGTGAATGACCGACATATTAATCCCCTCAACTTAAAGAGTTGTGACTCCAGCCACAACTCTTTCCCTAACGAGCTATTCTTTCCTAAAACACTTCCAAACAGCAGCTGCAAGCTCACTGTGTTGAAGCACTTTCCTTGGCAACCTTGACGAGTTGGCCGAAAACCTTTTCATCGTTTATAGCCAAATCGGCCAAAATCTTTCTGTTTATAGCAACGCCAGCCTTTCTAAGCCCGTCGATCAGCCTCGAGTACGACAGGCCTTCCTTGCGAGCAGCCGCATTGATACGTGCGATCCAGAGGCGCCTGAACTCCCTCTTGCGCTGGCGCCTATCCCGCCTCGCATAAAAAAGGGCTTTAAGCAAGGTTTCATTGGCGGCCCTAAACACCTTAGATTTCCTACCATAGTATCCCTTAGCCAGCTTAAGTATCTTACGGTGACGCTTCCTGTTCGTCACCCCGGTTTTCACACGTGGCACTTCAATCTCCTCCTCACCTTACGGGTACCAGCAGTTTACATTTCCGAGTGTCCGCTCTATTGGCAACCGTGGCTTTTCTTAGGTTCCTGCGCCTTTTACCCGATTTCACCTCAAGCTTGTGGGTCTTGCCAGCTTTTCTTCTAATTACCTTTCCCGTCGCGCTATACTTGATCCGCTTCGCCAAACCACGGTGGCTCTTAAGCTTGTACTTCGCCACTGGCCTCACTCCTCTTCTCCTTCTGAGGTACTGGTTGTAACTTCGGCGCGAGAGTCATGGTCATGTTCTTCCCTTCGACCTTAGGCACCTTCTCGACAACCGCCGAATCCGCTACTCCTTTGGCAAACCTCTCCAGAATCGCCTTACCTATATCGAGATGTACTATCTCTCTCCCCCTAAACATCACCACGATCCTTACTCTATCCCCGTCAGCCAGGAATCTTCTCACACTTCGAAGCTTCACGTCGAAATCGTGATCGTCTATCGTGGGTCTAACCTTAATCTCCTTCAACTCGGATATCTTCTGCTTCTTCTTGGCTTCCCTGTCTTTCTTCGCCTGCTCGTATTTGTACTTTCCGAAGTCCATGATGCGGCAAACCGGTGGCTTGGCGGTCGGTGCCACCTCGACTAAATCCAGGCCCCTATCCGCTGCAGCTTTCAGAGCGTCTTTAAGACTCACAATACCCAGCTGTTCTCCCTCAGGAGAAACTAACCGGACCTCTCTCGCTTTTATCGCCTGGTTAACCCGTAGGTCTTTGATGATGACACCAGCACCTCCAACTAAAAAATAAAGCGGGAAACGCTTCCCGCCAGTACCCCTACCTTGAACCAGCATGTTGCGGCATAAGGTGAGAAGCGGGAGCTTCTACTTCACAGGGTCTTGACAACCGGTGTCAGTATAGCATAGCACCAAGGTACGGTCAATAAAAAGAGGAGTGCCAATAGCGTTCTTGAATAAGTAAGTGATAAAGGAAGGGAAGCCTCAGTGTTTCTAGGTAGACTCGCAATGATAGCTGCCGTGTTCATCTGGGGATCTACATTCGTAATAACCAAAAGCGTACTTGACGAACTAGGCCCATTTTGTCTTGCAGCGCTCCGGTTCGGACTCGCGACGATCCTGTTGATGCCTGCCAATATAAATGGCTTCACGGAGTACCGCGCTCAGCTTAGGCAATTAGCCATGGCTGGCTTTTTGGGCGTGTCTCTGTTCGTCGGGCTGCAGAACCTTGGCCTCCGTTATACTTCTGCAGCCAGTGCTGGCCTAATACTCGGCAGCATACCCGCTTTCACTCTTGCCATTTCGGCTGTGGTCTTACGAGAGCCTCTATTCGCGTCACGAATGCTAGGCGTCCTCGCTTCTATTTCTGGTACAGCATTAGTGGTACTCGGCAATAAAGGAAAGACCAGTGCTTCTTCTTTTGTGGGAGATGTCCTCGTACTTTCGGCTGCTATCTGCTGGGCCGTCTATACAGTCAAATCAAAAGCTCTCGCAGGCCGTGTACCTCAGTCGCTCCTTACCGCGTCGAACATGGGTTTTGGGTTTCTATTTCTACTACCTGCTTCGATTCTTGAGGCAGCGATTCAAGGCTTTCATATCCCCCCTATCAAAACCTGGTTAGCGATAGCCTATCTCGGAGCCGTGGCTTCCGGGGCTGCTTATTCATTATGGAACTATGGCCTTAAGACGGTCAGTGCAGCCGAAGCAGGCATCATCACCAACCTCACGACGCTGGTAGCTGTTTTGGCGGCAGCCCTGGTTGGAGAAAGAATAACCTTGCCTCAAGCTGTGGGAGGAGTGCTCATTATGGCGGGTGTGTGCCTGGCAAGTATGCCCGTGACTGAAGCCCAGTCCAAAGGGGAGATGGACAAATGACGGCCGACCAAATCTGCTAGGTCGGCCATCCTCGCAGGCTATATGAATCTGAGCCGTTCAGCAAATACCTCTGTCAGGATGTTAAGAGTCGCTTCCTCTAGTTTCTCGGGTTGCGTGTGAACGATCACCGTTCGAGGTGCAAGGGTAACCAGAGCGCTTATCAGAAGGTCCCCGTATTCGAGCTCTCCGTCAGGTCCGGTAATAGTTACGTCATTGGGGATGCTGTGAATGGGCATTCCATTACAGTCCACCAAAGCGTACTTCCCACCGCTTTCCGGTAGCACATGTATTTCATCTATGACAGGAGGTTGAAGTTCTACGTAATACTTTAGAAGTTTGACGAATTCACTGTACTCCCGTTCTATCAGGAAATCCTCTGCGACCCGGTCAACCGTTTCTTCAAGTTCCTCTTTATAGTCTTTTAAGCGGAATCTCACGAAACCTTCCAGTACCAGCTCTCTATTTGACTCGAGATATTCGAGGATTTTGCCGAGTATCTTGTTTTTGCGGTACATTTTGAAGAACAAGTCTTTTCGCCCTTCAACCTCCCCATTCATAATCTTCATAACTTGGTCGTACAGTTTCTCCTGGTCTTCTTTGGTGAGATAAGCGTGATCGTTCCTTATTATCGTTCGGACTATGCCTCTTTCCAGGTCGTTTACTATGACGTCAGAAAGCGCATTCGCTATAAACTGCTTCATTATGGCAGTGGCATCCTCAGGAGAGAAGCGATCCCTGCCCGCCCTTTGTAGTGAACAACCGAGGAACTTAAGATTTCCTCGGTTAATCTCTCTTGTCTTGATGTTTATACCTTCTTCCTTCAGGAATTCGAACTCATAGTCGAGCCTTTGCTTTATAGCATCTAGCCTGCGAGCTGTCCCTATTGCGACTTCCTGCATGCCGGATCAGCTCCTGTTCTGACTGTGCCTTACCATTATATTCATCCCCAAACCTCGCATGCAGACGCATGCGATCTTATTGCCACATCTTGGTCAAGGTAGCTTTCGGATAGTAATACTTAATGATTTCATCGCATTTCTTCCCTTCACTCGCCATAGCCATTGCGCCCCACTGAGACAAACCTACTCCGTGCCCCCAGCCTTTACCTGTGATTGTCACCTTTCCTCCCGCCATGTTGA
Organism: Bacillota bacterium; assembly: GCA_012840015.1. Lineage (GTDB taxonomy): Bacteria > Bacillota > Sulfobacillia > DUMF01 > DUMF01 > DUMF01. The sequence goes on along the minus strand of DUMF01000029.1, from coordinate 54,609 downwards.
CTGTGTCCACGAAGGTGGACTTTAACCTATCTGGCCCTATTGAAAGCCTGAGATCTGCAGCCGGTACCTCGATACCGTTGATTGAGAAAGTCATTGCTCTGCCAGACGGACCTCGTTTGCCTATTTGAAAAGAATTCACGACCCCTGACAAACTTTTGCCCAGCTTCGATAAAGCCGACTTAACCTCACTGCTTGTAAAACTGGCAGACCACGATTTTTCCTTTGCAGGAGCCGTCTTCAAACTGAACGGATCGTCCACTACTGCCAAATACGGAGTGGGTTCTTTAGTGAAGTTCAGGCCTTCTTCCGCAGTGGCAGTCTTACCACCGGAATTAGAGTGAAAGAACGCCCTTATTGGCTTACCGTTGTACGTGAGAACCAGGCCCCTAGTTTCTTGGACAGCTCGTTTGACGGCGTCGCTAATCCGCGAGGCATCGTATGCTTGAAAGTGGTCCTTGTTGTCACAAGCGTCCGTGCCATGTAGTTCCTTCGCTCGCCCTTCCTCTATCTTTTGAAGGGTAAACGTGCGTGCAACTATAGCCTGACTCTTCAACGCCTCGAGCGGCCAGGACGGCTCCATCTCGGCCGCTACCACTCCCTGGACATAGTCCTCGAGTTTCAGTTGCCTGGTCTCCCCTTTCGCGTCTAAATGCAGCGTTATGGTTGGTTCTGTGCCGGCCGTCTTTTCTGGGGTAGGTGGCTTCTGGCTCTCACGCCTCAATAAAGAACAACCTGCCTGGCATACTGTCGTCACCAGCAGCAATGCCGTAAACCACTCAAGGACCGCCTTCTTCATAAGCGTCACCCCCATCTGATTCGAAGGCAGCTACCGGATTGAAGCCGTTGGTGTTCCATGTACGAGCTATGCTTTTCAGCTTTGCTCTTCAGGCACCCTACTTCCCCACTTTATGTAGGGAAGAGACTTCAATCTGTAGCTGCCATCACTAGCGTGTTTCAGTCGGTTCTCGCTTATTCCCGTAACTTTCGACTAGAGAATGCAGAAACTGGCTCTAAATCGTCCATTCAGTACAAAAAAACTACCGGTTGAGTCTTTTCACTTCTACTTAGAACGGTAAAGGAACTAGAATTCTGGGGTGGAGGAAGCAACCCCGTGACCATCGAGGAGTACCTAGATGAACTGGCACGTAAGTACGAGCCATCCTACGATGTCCAGCGTGACGTGGTATTAGGAGGAAAGACGATAGACATGCTTGCCACGTCCATTAGGAGAACAGAGAAGTATTTCTTGCTAAAAGAGTTGCCCCTGTATGGCTTCGATACATGCTGTATATCCCTGATCCAGGTTTTCCGAGAGCCAGTCACGTCCTACCATGTCAAGGAGTTCTCAGAGTACATTCAGTCGGTGGCTTTCAAGCTTGCAAATCCATCACTGGATAAGCTCTGTACCATCATCAACGGTGTGATGGTATGCGGGAATAAGGTTTACCCGGAAGTGCCACCTACGGTTCGTGCGACCAGATGGTCGAGGGCTTTCGCCTTTGGTCTTAAGGGCTATGTGCACCTTGGTATGCTGCTGGTTGACTTGGGCAGTAAGGAAGTGGTCACGAACAAGATCGGCAACGCGTTTCGGATGTCGCATTTGGCTTTGGATTGGAGGTGAGCCTCGAAGCTTCCATCCTGCGATGACAGACCGTTTCACAAAGGAGGGAAACACATTGTCAGCAGCTTGGCTCATCGTCTTAGGGGCAATACTTTTCTTCATCGCTTACCGGTATTACGGCGTCTTTCTAGAAAAGCAGATCTTTAAGGTCAACCCGGACAACCCTACTCCCGCACACGCCTTGGAAGATGGAATCGATTATGTACCTGCTAAAGCCCCTGTACTGTTCGGCCACCATTTCGCTTCCATTGCTGGAGCCGGGCCTATCGTTGGGCCGATATCCGCAGCAGTCTTCGGTTGGTTACCGGTGGCACTATGGATCGTCCTCGGATCCATCTTCGTAGGTGGAGTGCATGATTTCGGCTCACTGCTTGCCTCAGTCCGGCACGAAGGGAAGAGCATTGGGCAAATAGTCCTCAAGAATGTAGGCAAGCGAGGTCAAGTGTTGTTCCTCTTATTCAGCTGGCTGGCCTTAGTTCTCGTTGTAGCGGTATTCTCAATTCTCGTCATGCAGACATTCGTGGCTGTACCCGCTGTAGCCACTACCTCATTGCTCTTCATGGTTCTCGCAGTCGGTTTCGGTCTAGCCGTCTATCGCTATGCCGTACCCCTTCGTCAGGCCACCGTAATCGGAGTGATCCTGCTTTTCCTCTGCGTATGGCTCGGCATCGAGTTTCCTCTCGTCCTGAGTTCCACAGGATGGATCCTAATCATTATGGTTTACATTTTCGTAGCATCGGTTTTACCTGTGTGGATCCTGCTTCAGCCACGCGATTATCTCAACTCCTTCCTGCTTTACGCTACTGTAATCGCTGGCGCTCTGGGGCTCATCATCGGGCGTCCGCCTATTCAGCTCCCTGCGTTTACTTCCTTTTATACCAAGGCAGGCGGCTACCTTTTCCCGATGTTGTTCATCACCGTAGCCTGCGGGGCCGTCTCGGGGTTCCACTCTCTTGTTTCATCAGGGACATCATCGAAGCAAGTGGATAACGAACGCGATACCAAATTTATCGGATATGGCGCCATGTTAGTAGAAGGATTGGTGGCATTGCTGGCGCTCGCCACCGTGGGTATACTCACCACACAAGGCTATGCTGAAACACTGCAGAAGATGGGTGGTCCTTCAGGTCTTTATGCTGCCGGTATTGGCCATTTCATGAGTTACCTCGGAATACCCGTCACCTTTGGGACGACGTTCGGGGCGCTTGCGTTGAACGCCTTCTGTCTTACTTCTCTCGACACCGCCACCCGCCTCGGACGTTACGCCTTTGAAGAGTTTTTTACTGATAGGGTACCCGCCCTGGCCAACCGGTACATCGCCACGATTGTTACGGTAGCTTTCGCCGGCGCCCTGGCCCTATCTGGTCAATGGCAGAAAATCTGGCCCATATTCGGTGCATCTAATCAGCTTCTGGCAGGGCTAAGCCTGCTCGCCGTATCTGTCTGGCTACTCACGCTTGGAAGCTCAAACAAGCCCACCGTGATACCAATGGTGTTCATGTTCTGTGCCACCTTGGCTGGTCTGGTGTTGCAAGCTAAAGCTAACCTGATAGCCGCAAAGCCAAACTACCTCCTTGGCTTAACAGCAGTTGCACTGGTGATACTGGCCATATTCCTTATCATCGAAGCCGGCAGAGTGCTTTTCAAACCCAAGTCTGTTTGTTAACAAATGAGCCCTGCGGGCCGACAGCGGCTATCCAGGCCTCTGCCGGCCCCCGCCAGCCATAGGAAAGCTATATGCCGAGAACATGCTTGAGCTGTCTGACCTGTGACCTGGAGACGGGTATCCTGCTTCTCTCTCTGTCCTTAACCACGATGTTATACGTGCCTGAAAACCATGGTATGATTTCGGAAATCTTGTCCAGGTTTACAATGAAGCTCCGATGTACCCTCAGGAACCCAGAGCCTAACCTGGACTCGATCTCGAGCAAGGACAGCCTGCAGCCGTATTCCTTGTCAAAGGTCTTCAACATCACTTTACCATGAATGGATGAAACGTATATGAGTTCGGAGGAATCGAGTAAAACCGTGCACCCATTCTTTTCAGCAGGTATCTTCTTAGTACGAAACTTTTCCGATATCTCCTCGAACAACCTGTCTATGCGTTCTGCAAAGCGAGCGCAGCTATCCAGGCTTTGAGACAACTTCTCCACAGCTTCCGCTACTCGTTTCCCGTCAAAGGGCTTGAGGATATAGTCCACCGCGGCAACCTCGAACGCCCGTACAGCGTATTCTTCGTAAGCGGTTGCAAATATGACTTTGGGGCCCCCCGATTGGCCTTTCAATTCTGCCGCAACCTCTAGACCGTTTTTCCCAGGCATTTCGACGTCCAAAAATACTACATCCGGCTTGTGTTCGGCTATGAGCCGTAGCGCTTCGTCGCCGTTTGCCGCTTCCGCCACTACCGTTACATCAGGTACTGATTCTAACAAGAATCTGAGCTCGTCTCGAGCAGGCTTCTCGTCATCGGCGATTAGCACCCCTATCAAAAGCACCCCCCCTTCCAGGAATCCTGAACGTCACCGTGGTACCCCGCCCTGGTTCGCTCAGGATATTGAAGTTGCAGGCTTCTCCGAACACGTTTTTCAGCCTATCGCGGACGTTTCGCAGCCCTATGCCAGTACCACAACTGCTATGGATGTCAGCCCCGGAAAGCAAACACGCTAGCCGATCGGCCGGAATCCCCACGCCGTCGTCGGTAACTTCCACTTTTATGGTACCCCCTCCATCCATTTGAGCAGATATTCTTACTGTTCCGCCCTGCGGGAGTTCTCCTATCCCATGTTTTATACTGTTTTCCACGATTGGCTGTAGAGTAAGGGGAGGTAGCAGCGCCTTTTTAACCTCATCGTCTACATTCATCTCTACCTTTAACCGTTCTCCGTACCTTGCAAGCTGTATAGCCAAGTAAGAATTCACGTGCTCTATCTCGTCTTCGATTGTAACCAACTGATCTGACTGGCGTAGATTCCGCCTAAAAAACTCCGAAAGCTGAATGAGTAGATCCCGGGCCTTGGCTGGGTCGGAGCGGCAGAACGACACTACTGTATTCAAGGCGTTGAAAAGAAAATGAGGGTTGATTTGAGCTTGGAGAGCTTTGAGTTCTGCTTGTGTGACTAGAGCTGCCCTGGCTTGCCACCGTGCGATTTCGAGTTGCGTAGCCAGCAGTTGCCCGATACCCCTGCCCAGCTCCACCATTACAGGCGTAACGCGTTTTTTGCCATCCTGGTAGAGCTTGACCGTTCCCACGACCTCTCCTCCAATAATGAGTGGAACGACTACCCCGCTGCTCAACGGACAATCTGTGTTGGGGCAGCCTATCATGTCCCTTCCCTCGAGTACTCGTAGGGAGCCTTCTAAAAGGGCCACCTTTGTACCCTTCGTCAGCAGGGGTTCCCCAGCCAAATGATGGTCAGCTCCTGCACCCACGAATGCTAGAATCCTCTCGGTATCCGTTAACGATACGGCAGCTACGCCCGAGACCTCTTTGATGATGGCCGCTACCCGCCGCGCCGACTCAGCATTCAATCCGGTCCTCAGATAAGGCAGCGTTTTTGCGGCGATTTTCAGCGCTTTTTGAGCCTGTATCGCTTCTATTCTCTCTCGATCGGCTCGAGTAGACTGCAGTATCGCAAGGAAGACCCCAACGCCAACTGCGTTTACTGTAACCATAGGGACCATTATAATCTTGATAAGCTCCAGAGCTTCGCTGAAGGGCTTGGCAAAGATCGAAATGATAACCATTTGAGTTATCTCTCCGGCCAACCCCCAAATGAAGCCCACTTTTCCGTCTACCTCTTCGTTCTTGAGAGACAGGTATGCTAACCCGCCCATCAGCCCCTCGACCGTCGTAGAAAGGCCGCAAGCGAAGGCTGTAAAGCCCCCGATGAAGTATCGGTGAACTCCTCCGATTAGCCCCGCGAGAAAACCTACCAATGGCCCGCCCAACAAGCCCGCGGATATCGCTCCGATGGCCCTGGTATTGGCAATCGCGCCATGGACGGGAATTCCGGTGTACGTGCCGACGATGGAGAGGATCCCGAAAAACAACACGAGGACCGTTTTATCCTTGAAGGTCAACTGCCTATTAAGGGCGTTCTTGAAGGCAACCGTCCTCCCCATGAGGAAGGCAAGAACCGCTATTACGGACATCTCCTGAATGAGCATGACAAATAGTCTCGGAACCATTCATGCCATCCCCCTCCGGAGACGAATCGCCGTGGAGTATTTCTCTTTGCGATGTCCTATTCCTCTTCCCGATTACACGTCTATGAGGTTTCCAAGGCAGGCTGGGCAATGCATTAGCGGTTTCCCATGACGCTCCCGCCCCCACGATGGCCGAGTAGCGATAAGACGGATTCCCACTTAGTAACCGTAAACAAAAAAGCGGTGCCCGCTCCTTTTCCGCTCACCGCCTTTTTCACTATTAGGGGAGCTTCTACTTGTTTTTTCCTTTCTTGATAAAACCAACTTGAAGTTCTTAGTTTTTGGGGTTCCGCTGCGGGCGGTAGAAGAGTAAAACCTCTGACTTCATGCTTCCCGGATTTCGTCCCTCCATTTCGTGCCATAGAGTTATGGCGAATTATCTCTGGGTTGCAGTACGATGAACACCGCAGAATACTGGGGCACAATGGACTTGGAAGCCTTCGGGGCAAGGTGAGAAGGGCACAGCCCTTCAATTCCTGACTGGCGGTAAGGCTTCTTCCTAAGACAAACGGAAGAAGACAAGCCCGTCAGCTAAGCGGTTGAGCCAGCGATAATCCGGCACCGACACTAAAGTCTGAATGGGAGAAAGCGAAAAGTGTATATGAGGTAGACTGGGTACATGCTGGCGATGGTTACCGCCGTTGTGCAGTTACTTTTCCCACAGGCTCCGGAGAGGCCTCTCCGGAGCCTGATCATATTTATCCCTTGCTTCCAGAGAACCTGAGGACGGGAGGGGTAAAGTTGAAGACGGTACATGCTCCAGAACAGGCCAGAATCGCCGAGGATGCGGGTGCAGTAGCGGTGAAGGCCCTGGAGAAGGTGCCTGCAGACATCCGTACCAGTGGCGGAGTGGCCAGCATGGCGGACCCAGAAGTGATCCTGAGCATCGTGGATACTGCAACCATCCGGTCATGGCAAAGGTGAGGATCGGGCATTTCGTAGAGGCGCAGCTCCTGCATGAACTGGGTGTGGATCGCACCGACGAAAGTGAAGTGCTTACTCCTGCTGATGATAGCTGTCACATAGATAAACGTGCCGTCGAGGTGCAGTTCGTGTGCGGTGCCAGGAACCCTGGGGAAGCACTACCTCGGATAGCAGAAAGTGCAGCGATGATGCGTACCAAAGGCATTGAGGCAGCGTGAGACATGAGGATCATCAGTGCGGAGCTACGCAGAGTGTTCAGTACTCCTGACGATGAGCTGGTCGCCCTGGCTAAGGAGATGGGAGCTCCCTACCATCTGCCCCTTGAAGTGAAATGTCTAGGCTGGTTGCCAGTGGTTCAACTTCGAAGCCGAAGGCATTGCCACACATGCCGATGCAGCGGTGATGCAGCTGGGTTGTGATGGAATGTTCGTAGGTTCTGGGAATTTCAAACTGGAGAACCCTCCGTGATGGCCAAGCTATGTAAAGCGCACTGCGTACCACAGCTCGCCGGAGGTACTCGCTTCCGTTTCCAGGAATCTTGGAAGCGCCATGCCAGGAGTGGAGATCTCCGCCATCCGCAAAGAAGAGCGGATGCAGAAAAGAGGCTTGTGAGGAAGGTTGAGAAATGAGAATCGGCGCATTGGACCTACAGGGGGCACTAAGGGAGCACATCGTGGCCCTGGAAGCTTGTGGATGTACTGTAGAAAGGGTGAAGCAGCCGAAGCAGCCTGTTGGTCTTCACGGGCTTGTAATACCAGGTGGAGAGGGTATTTCAATAGGCAGGCTCATGGCAGACAGTAGATTGCTGGAAGCGGTGCGCGAACATGTTGCGCTGGGATTGGGAGTTTTCGGCACTTATGCAGGTATGGTGCTGCCTGCCACGGAGATCGAAGGCAGTGCGCAACCCAGGCCTGGGCTCATGAACATGCGTGTGTGTCGAAACGGTTTCGGAAGGCAAAGGAACAGCTTCTAATGCTCACTTGCGATCCCTGCGCTCGGTGATGTGCCATTTGCAGGAATGTTTACCAGGGCTCCTTCGTGACGGAAGTTGCACCTTCGTGGGAGGTGCTGTGCCGCTACGATGGCAGGGTTGCGCTGGTACGCGAGAGCCGAGTCCTCGCTGCAGGGCTCCATCCTGAGCTTACTGACGACCTTAGATTACACCGCTATTTCCACTCAACGCTTCAGGGCGAATCAGTCGCGGTTTCCCCTGATGAGCAGGAACAACCCCTTGCACTCCCTCAGCCTCTGCTCGATCTGGCGCACCCGGTCTCCGGAGCACTCGCAGTCGATGTATTCTAGGACCTCCCTGAAAAGGGAGTCACGAATGATATGGCTATTGATGCTGGGCAAGATTACTTCGCTCACATATTTGCAGCTCAAGCTGGCCAGAACGGCGTCCTCAAACCTGAAATAGGGGAAAATGCGACAAATCAACGGCCTGTGGGCATCATGAACAATACATAGGCCGTTTTCGTCGAGGCAGCCACAGGTGCTCTTGCCCAGCCTAGGATAGTTTGCTTTCCAGAACTCATAGCTCAGTTCTTCGCCCTGAAGAGTCCAGACGTCCGCAACTTTACAACATCGGCTTCCACACACTTTCGAGCAATACCACGCGTCGGGGTAAGGCTTGATCACCTGTACCACAGGGCTGTACCGAAGCCAGGCAGCCCCTCATCAACTTAGCGCAAACACGCTGACTCTACAAGTACTTTCAACGCGAGGATGAGATATATCCGGGGGCACCCAAGCGGCCTGTAAGGAGGGAGGTTATCAGGTTAACGGAACCGTGGAAGGTTCAACCTACGAGGTTTCCCGCACAAACCACCAGTGTGCCCAGAACAGCAGAGTATGCAAGGTGCAATACCCACCCCAAGGGAAGATAGAGTGCCCTGACGCAACATCATCACAACGGAAGCCACCGCATGACCGGTAGCGCAAACTCAAAACTCAATTGTGAATAAAAAGGGAGAAGCATAAAAAAGGGCGTACCCTCAAATAGACGGGTATTTCCATAATAACCAAAAAGAGGATACACCTTTCAAAATCAGGCTACCAGAAGAGCTGCAGGATGTCGAGGTCAAAGAGAAGTGGGGGCAGGAGATTTTCATCAATGATCTGGCTCTCTATGTCAGGCAGTCTGTCAAGTCATGCCCTTGAAGAAGCGATAAAGCAAGAACTGACCGAATTTCTGGGGTATGAGCAGTACCAGAGGGGAAACGGCAAAAGAGGTAACAACCGCAGCGGATATTACGAACGGGATCTCCTCATTCGCTTTGGCATGATCGAAGACATTCAGGTGTCAAGGGGACCGCAGCGGTGAATTTGAATCAAAGGTTCTTCCTCACTATAAGCGGAGAGAGGAGAGAATCGACAAGCAGATCATCGACCTTTTCATTGGGGGAATCAGCAGCAGGAAAATGAAAAAGATCACCAGCGAACTGCTGGCAAAGGCTATTCCGCCGGCACCATCTTTAAGATTAACAAGGAGTTAACCCAAGAAATGCTTAAGTGGCCGGAGTAGCCCATTAAGGACAACGCATGTATCTTTTCTTAGATGGCTTAAATCTTCCGGTTAAGCGTTTTACCGTAAGTAGAGAATCCCTCCTGGTATCGGGGGCAACATGGTGAGAAAGGTGGTGAAGGAAGGAAAAAGGGCAATCGCTACAGAGGGGGCTGGATCGTCCAGGCAAAGATCCAAGCCGACCGCAAGGAGGAGCAGTAAGCTGCCGCAGGGAGCAAATGTTCCGTTGCTCCCCCGCTGATGTATACTAGTGGATGTCAATCTCCCTCGCACAATTCTCAGCCTAATCGCGGTGATGGGCATTGAATGTTAAGCTCAGACGTCACTGGACGGTTACGGCAGCCATAGCGTGTGCAGTTGCAGCTTGCCTGTGGCTCTTCAGTAGGGAAGCGCTGACCTCGGGCAACCAACAGCCACAGAGCTCCAGCCCACCCAAAGCAGTGCCGGTGAAATGCGTGCGAGCAAAAAACGGCACCGTGCAGAAGAAAGCCAGGCTGTTTGGCGTACTCACCCCGTCCCAAACAGTTGCCGTGGGCCCCAAAATAGCCGGCAGGCTGGACCGGGTTTTCGTCGAAGTGGGTTCCCAAGTCAATAAGGGGAGCCTGATCGCAACCCTCGAAACGAGGGAGCTTGAAGCACAACTTCGTCAGGCCGAAGCAGCCTTGCAGGCAGCCCAGGCAAACTTGGCCCGTGCGCAGAAAGGACCTTCTGCTGAAGAGCTTGCCCAGCTCGAAGCAGCAGTAGCCCAGGCAGATGCAACGCTGAGTGCAGCACGTTCCGCGTACTACCGCACAAAGGCACTTTTCGACGCAGAGGTGGCTTCCCGCCAGCAGCTTGAGCAAGCCGAAACCCAGATGAAGGTAGCAGAAGCCCAGTTCCAGCAGGCATACCAGCACCTTGCCCAGGCAAAGGCGGGCGCCTCCCAGGAAACGCTCGACGCAGCCCGGGCTCAGGTCAAACAGGCCGAGGCTGCACGGGACCTGGCCTCCATTGCCCTTTCCAACGCGCAAGTGAAATCCCCGGTATCCGGGAGCGTGCTTGAAACCCGCGGAGAGCCCGGAGAATTGATTGCTGCAGGTACCCCCGTGGCGGTGGTAGCCTGCACCGACCCGCTGTTCCTGGACCTCAACGTGCCGGAAAACCTTGCTACAGCGATTAAGCAAGGAGACCCGGTTGAACTAAAGGTGGAAGCGGCCCGTATTGACTGTGCAGAAGGCAAGATCAAGTGGGTAAGCCCTGCTGCCAGCACCCAGTCCAGACTGTTCAGGGTGCGAGTCGAGGTGCCCAACGAACAAAGGCTACTTCGTCCTGGGATGTTCGCTGAGGCCTGGTTGGTGGAGGCCATGAAGAGCGGCGTAACCGTCCCCGAAGAAGCGCTTGCTTACAGCCAGCAAGACCCTTCCCGCGCAACCGCGTTCACCGTGGAGGAGGGAATTGCCCGGAAGAAAAGTGTATCGGTACTGCTTTCTGATGGAAAGCAGGCGGTGGTCACTGGGATCGCAGAACGGGAGCTGTTAGTGGTGTCCGGTCATAACTCCCTGGAAGACGGCACGCCTGTGGAGCTGATTGAGGAGGACCAGGCAAATGGCTCTAGCTGAGCTTGCAGTAAAGCGTCCAATTGCCACGGTTGTGCTCCTCTGCTTTGTGGTGCTACTGGGCGGCGTATCTGTGACAATGATACCGGTAGACCTCCTCCCCAAGCTCGAAATCCCCATGGTGGTTGTTTCAACGTCGTACAGCGGCGCAGGTGCCCCCGAAGTAGAAACGATGGTGACCAGGCCAATCGAGCAGGCAGTCAGCGCAGTAGCCAATGTCACAAGGGTCAGATCGGTGAGCGCTGAAGGGTCCTCAATTGTTGTTGCAGAGTTTACCTGGGGAACCAACATGGAGTCCGCACTCCGGGATACCCGGGACAAGGTCGACCTTGTGGTTCCCTTCCTCCCTTCCGAGGCAGACAAGCCCCTGATCATAAAAGCAGATCCATCCCTTATGCCAGTCATGAGAGTGGGGTTTGCAGGCTCTCACGACCTTCTGGAGCTGACCAGGCTAGCAAAAGATGTCGTTCAACCAGCTCTAGAGAGGGTAGACGGAGTGGCCATGGTCAACGTAGAGGGCGGCGTGAAGGAAGAAGTAGAGGTTGTGGTAGATCCAGCGCGCCTGACTGGTTACGGCATCTCCCTCTCACAGGTATCCCAAACCCTTCGCTTCGAGAACCTAAACATTGCAGGGGGCAGTGTGGAACTGGCTTCCAAGAAAGCCTACGTGAGGAGCGTTGCCGAGTTCCAGACGGTGGAAGACATCGGCGCCATCATCCTGCCCACCAGGGCTAGTGGCCAATCAGGGGGAGCGGTGTTCTTGAGGGACATCGCTCAAATAAGGCGAGGATACAAGCAGCCCGACCAGCTGGTGAGGATCGACGGCCAGCCCAGCGTTGTGCTTTCCGTCCAGAAGCAAACGGGAGCAAACACCGTGCAGGTCACCAGGCAAGTGAGACGCGCCCTTGACCAGCTTAGCTCTCAGCTTCCCGCAGGGATCAAGCTGGTCGTACTTGAAGACCAGGCAAGGTTCATAGAATCCGCAGTGACCGAGACCTTCAACACAGCTTGGCAGGGTGGCCTCCTGGCAGCCCTCGTGTTGCTTTTGTTCCTGCAGTCACTCACGAGCACCCTAATCATTGCGGTGTCCATGCCAGTGTCCATCGTCGCCACTTTCTTTTTCATGTACGCTTCAGGGATAACAATGAATCTGCTCTCCATCGGCGGACTTGCGCTGGGCGTCGGAATGTTGGTGGACAACTCCATCGTGGTGCTCGAAAGCGTTTTCAGGCACCAGCTGATGGGCAAGCCCATGGGCAGGGCCGCCCTAGACGGGTCCAGAGAAGTGGGCTCCGCAGTTCTGGGCTCGACCCTCACCACAGTGGTAGTGTTCCTCCCCATCCTTTTCATAAAGGGTTTTGCTGCAGAGCTCTTCAGAGAGCTTGGCCTCACAGTATCCTTTGCCCTGGCAATGTCCTTGGCAGGAGCAATGACTGTCATCCCTCTTGGCTCGGCGAGGCTCGACCTCCGGCCATCAGAAAGGCCCGCAGCCCAGAAGGTACGTGCCTGGCTCAGCGCCCTCGAGGAACGCTACCGCTTGTTGCTGCAGGCTGCCATCTCGAAACGCGTCCTCACCATTCTCGCTGCAATTGCGCTCATGTCAGCGGGAGTCCTCTCCCTGTCCCTGGTTGGTTTCGAGTTCCTGCCCCAAATTGACCAAAGGCTGGTAGGCGTTGATATCAGGTTACCTGAAGGTGCCTCTCTTGAACGTACTGCCTCGGTGGTCCGGGAGTTGGAAAGCGAGTTGTTAAGTAGAGCCGACATAGATATGGTCCTCGCAGTTGAGGGAGGAGCTGCCACTTCTGGCAGGCTTTCCTCTAGGTCCAGCACCAACATGGGAAGCCTCACTGTCCGGCTCAAAGAAGGCGCAACTACTTCCACGCAGCACCTTGTAGAACAACTCCGCCAGCGCGCCTCAAGAATTCCGGGCGCCACGATAAGCGTCAATATGAAAGGTGGAATTGCGGGATCTGAGTACGTGTTTGGAAAGCCAATTTCGCTACAATTCAAAGGCGACGATACCAGCGTGCTTGCCGAACTTTCCCGCGATGCCGCTTCACGCATTTCCAAGGTGCCAGGTACCAGGGAGATCACTACCAGTGTCGGCGAAGGCACACCCGAACTCAGGGTAAGGGTGGACCGGCGGCGTGCAGCTGCGTTTGGGCTCAGTTCAGCCCAAGTAGGCACAGCGATCAAGGCAGCGCTAGAGGGGGATGTGGCCACGCGTTACCGAGTGGGAGGCAAGGAGCTGGATGTCAGGGTACGTTTTCCACAGGAGTACTGCCTCAATCCCCACGACCTGGAATACCTGCCCCTTGTGGTACCCACATCGGATTCCCCTGTACCCCTGCGCGCCCTGGCAACCCTGGAGCACGGAGTTGGTCCACTCAGTATTGAAAGGGAAAACCAGGTAAGGACAGTAAGCGTCACAGCGGAGATCTACGGCAGAACGCTGGGTGACGTTTCAAGGGACGTCAAGGAGGCAATCACGTCAATGAAGCTCCCTCAGGGTTACTCCGTGGAGGTCAGCGGCGCAACCTCCATGATGGTAGAGTCATTCAAGGAACTGTCCAAGGCAATGGTGCTGGCAGTGGTGCTGGTGTACATGGTAATGGCAGCACAGTTTGAAAGCTTAACTATGCCCCTGGTAATAATGCTCACTGTGCCTTTTGCAATCTCCGGGGTGTTCATTGCGCTTGCTCTTACGCGGATCAGCCTTTCCATCCCCTCCATGATCGGGATCATCACCCTTGCGGGGGTGGTTGTAAACAACGGAATAGTCCTGCTCGACTACACGATGCAACTCCGAAGGGAAGGCATGGCCCGGGAAAACGCGCTCGTCACCGCAGCAGCAACCAGGCTGCGCCCGGTACTCATGACAACCACCACAACTGTGCTTGGACTAATCCCGATGGCCATACCTGCCGGTAGGGGCCATGAGATAAGGGTGCCAATTGCCGTTACGCTAATCGGCGGTTTGACGTTATCTACCATACTCACGCTGGTGGTGGTGCCAGTGTTCTACCTGATTCTGGACGACTTCACGCGAACCCTCACGCTAAGGCGCAGCTCTCCCAAGCTCAAAGGAGTGGCGGGGGCAACTGCAATCTTCCTTGCGGTTACGCTGGTGTTCTCCCGCCCGCAAACTGCGCGGGCGTCCATGTCGCTCCACTTTTCCACGATGGACGAGGCTGTCAACTACGCCTTGGCTCACAACCCGTCGATCTCCGCAGCCAAGTATAAGAAGGATGCTGCCGAGGCTTACCTCAACTTCCTTGACAACGCGCTTGAGCAGTGTCAAGATGACGCCGCCCGCGGGCAGCTCCTAGCCTTGGCCGAGGCTGCGGAAAGAACCAGGAATCTGGCTGACAAGTGGCTCCAAGCAATCCGCGAATCAATCTCTTTCGGTGCGAAGCAGGCATACCTGGGGTGCCTCCAGGCGCAATCCGCAGCGGAGCTGGCCAAGCTTGGCGTCGAACTGGCCGAGCGGCAGTTCTCGGCCACTTCCACCATGGCAAGCGTGGGCGCGGCCACCCAGAAAGACGTGTATTCAGCCCAACTGCAGCTGGTCCAAGCCCAGGAGGCCCTGGCCCGGGCCGAATCGGCATTGCGCAGCGCAAAACTCGTCATGGCTGAACTGCTGGGCACACCTCCTGACACTTCCCTCCAGATTGAAGAGGAGTCAATCCACTTCGAACGGGTGGGCCTTTCTGCAGATCAGCTCGCCGAAGCTGCGAGCACCGCCAAGGCCAACCGGTACGAGGTGTTTGCAGCCCGGCAGTCACAAGGTTCAGAGGCAAACCCCCTCGAGGGCAATTCTTCGATCTTGGCAAGCCTGCCCCCGGACCTAGTCGCAAGCTTCTTGCAGAACTATTCAAGTCTGGCCTCCACTGCTGCAGACTGGGAAGTGAAAGCTGCGGAGTTCAAGGTAATGCACGAAGTTTATGCTGCCTACGAAGAACTGCTGACAGCACAGGCAAGGTATGATTGCGCCCTTCAAGGGGTATTCGAGGCCGAAGAAGCCCTGAGAGCGGCCAGAGTAAAGTTAGCCCATGGCGCAGCCTCACCTCTGGAAGTAAAAGCTGCAGAGTACGCAGCGGCCAGAGCACGTTTCGAAAAGGAGCGCGCCCTTTACTCCTGGTACGCTTCGAAGCTCAAGTATTCGTATGTGCAAGGCAACGGCTTCTCGTTACCTGCAAACTCGTCGACAACAGGAGAAGCTATGTCTAGATGAAGATACCCGGCCGCATGTTACTGGGTTTAGGTGTCAGCTACCTGCTGGGATCGCTGCCGTCCGCGTACCTTTTGTCCCGATTTATGGGGAAGAAAGACCCAGATCAGTGGGATCCGGCAATGTCGGCGGCATGAACGTGCTGAGAAAACTCGACAGGATGCGCGACCTCCACCACGCGTTCGACCCCGACCTTTTGCGCCGGGATCCCTGGGACTGGCCCGGCGAACTCGACCCCGTAAACGGCCTCGACCGCTGGGTGCTCCACGCCATCACGAGGAAAGAGGCGCACCGGTATGTGAGCAGCCAAGTACCCAAGAACCTCTTGCCAGAGGACGTGGTATACGACCCGCAGGCCGGCACGGGAAGGCTGTTTCTGGCTATGCTGAAGAAGGCGTAAGCTGCCTTGTGGCCAGCGCCCAGCCGCTGCCGTGCCTGTTCAAGGCTGCTTGTGCTCAACAAGCACATCTACAGCATCCCTAGGCTATGCGGTCAAGGGATGTTTCACAAAGCCGTTCACTTCAAGAGAGTGGAGGCGGGCAAACAGGATACTGCTGTTGTTCAGGATGTTCTGAACTCTGGAAATGGAGGGATGACATTTGGACCGGCAATTATCGATCTCGATAAACTCTTACTGAAAGTAGAAGAAGCCGCGCAGTACTGCGGCATAAGCAGGGCCAAAGCATATTACCTGGTTAAGAACTGGACTTGGCCGTCTGTTCGCACAGTTAAGTCCCTGAGAATACCCAGGAAATGGCTTGTTAACTGGCTGCAGTCGCAGGTGGTTGTCTTCCAGCCGGTGACACAGCAACCCGAAATGGACCCTTCGCAGTAGACAAGCGCTCGCCCATATCAAACAGACAAACCCCGGAGAACCCGGGGTTCATTTGTAACATTTTCGTTACAAGTTGGCTATAAGGCCTCGGCTGTCCCTGTTGTTGACCGTATGTAATCCGCAACCCCCTTCTGCCAACGCCTTTCCCCGAAATTGTTAGTTCTTCCCGCTGGGAGCGTTTGCCTTTTGGCCTCTGAGCTGCAGCCTTAATGGTGGGCGGTAGAGGAATCGAACCTCTGGCCTCATGCATGTCAAGCATGCGCTCTAACCATCTGAGCTAACCGCCCTCTTGGAGGCGACACCCGGATTCGAACCGGGGATCGGGGTTTTGCAGACCCCTGCCTTACCGCTTGGCTATGTCGCCGAACTCTCGTAATATATGGAGCGGAAGACGGGATTCGAACCCGCGACCCTCGCCTTGGCAAGGCGATGCTCCACCACTGAGCCACTTCCGCTCGAACATGGTGCCGCAGGCCAGAATCGAACTGGCGACACGCGGATTTTCAGTCCGCTGCTCTACCAACTGAGCTACCGCGGCAAGCCAATTTTCGCAACTAAACTCAGCTTTACGATTTACAACACAAAACCTTAACTACCACACGAACTCATGGCGGAGGCGACGGGATTCGAACCCGCGATCTCATGCGTGACAGGCATGTATGCTAAACCGCTACACCACGCCTCCGCGCCTCATCAAATGGTGGGCGAAACAGGGCTCGAACCTGTGACCCCCTGCGTGTAAGGCAGGTGCTCTTCCGCTGAGCTATTCGCCCGTATCGCCGACCGTTCATCGGCGATAGTGATTATAGCATATGTCAGTTGAAAGCGTAAAGTGAGTGTGCTGGTTGGGTCTGTGTCAACGTTTAGTAGGTAAACCCCGCAGTCTGTTCCTTCATTTAGACTGGCATTACTGTCGGCAAAGCATGTACAAGCTGCCGTAAGGCGAGATTCACCCACGCCCTATTTGCAAAAGACCATTTCGGTGCCGGTAACGATGCGTTTCCCAGCCGCCCTGCATATCGTCTCTGCCTGCGCGTTTGGCGCCTTATTCACATACCGACTTAATTCACCGTTTGACCTGGCCCCTAGCCCTTCCAGGCCTTACTTCTCACCTATCCTCTTCCCTGCCTCGCTCTCGTATGCCTTGCCTAACCATCGATCGCCCTCAGCCTCTTTTCTTTGGGCAGCTATGATAAAACGCAAGCACCTTCCCTCTCCCCCATGGGTCGTATGGTCTCTTCCACAAGCAATTGCTTAAGCTTACGCGTCAGGAGGAAGATCCCAGCTGACACGACACCTTACCTTTTCCCCCACCTTTATCATTCGGGAAACAGCCCCGGCGGGAGCTATTTCAGCAGTTCTGCCAGGGGCCTAAACAGCGCCTCGATGGTCTTGGTGGGGTTCGGCAGTCTTATCCCCAGTGCCTGTGGGATGGTGAGGGCCATGCCGATCAAGAGATATACCGAAAAGGCCGCCAGTTCCCCCCACATTTTCTTCTTAATGAGGCTTGGCACCTCGAACAGGGTGATGGCGATGAACGCTAAGATAAGCAAGGCTACCACGGTTCTCAACCTCCTCTTTTGCATACGAAAACAAAGGCCGCGCCCTAACGCCCTGCTCGCCTTACAAATCTTGCTGTTGAAAAAACTATTCTTCCGGCGAAAAAGCCGGTCTTGTTAACATCCCGATCTCGCGTATATGGGCTTCCACTGTGACGCTGACCTCCGCACGGATGAACTCCTCATCCCACCGGTCCTTCAGCCTTCGCCAGTCTTCCTTATACTTTCTGTGGAAAGCGTCGCCAAAGCCAAAGATATCCACGCCATACCCTCTCTGGACTTTCTCCAGCGCAGTGGTAGCCATTGCCCTTATCTCTTCCGCCATTAGGCTCTCCAGGGCTTTGATCTTCTCGGGTTTGGCCAGGTCCTCGAAGCTCTGTTGTTCCACCATGTCCGCCTCGGTCCTGATCTTTACGGAAAACCGGATGCGCTCCCCGTCATATTCTGGGACGACCTTCGTCTGCGCCTGCCTAAGCCGGAGGGACACTGCCTTATACGCATCCCCCGGGCTGGGCACAGTGATTATACCTTTGAAAGTCTCCCCCTTTAGCCAGAGGAACCCCCTTGTTTCGTAGTCGTCAAGCCACCCGACCAGCCTGTCCTCCTTGAATATCGCCAGACCTGACACCTCTACCTGTCTGTAAGCCGTTGCCACCCCCTCCTGCGCTGCACAAGGAACGGCTCCCTGTTCTTTCACAATGACTCGGGTGGCAACCGGCTGTACCCCCTTGCTGGCCAGCATTTCGGCAAACTCCCTGAGCTCAACAGCGAAGCCGGTCTTCATCCTCGTCAAGAATGCAGCAGCCTGTGCTGATGTTTTCTCCAGGATCGAACCACACTCCAGAACGTCCCGTGCCTCTCCCTCAGCTACCAGAAGCCACATGGTTTCCCTGGGTTCTTTTTCACGGTTGAAGAAATCTCCTATTAGCCCTATCCCCTCTCTCGCCATTTTTTCTCCGATTACCAGTATCATGGAATGGCCCCAGTAGATTTCCCGGGGAACTCTCATAGCTAGGTACCTCGCAGCCTCATCGATAGTTTTGCCTTCCGCGGAAACCGCCCAGCTAGCTGTTTGCATCCCTCCTCCCCTAGCTCCACCACCACCGTAAAAGGCGCCGGGCTGGGCGATCTGTACTGATAGCCGGATCTGATCGTTTGGCAGGAGGTCAACACCAACCCCCAGCACGATCGCTAACTCAGAGATCTCCTTACGGCTCCAACAGCCTCCCAGGAGGCTACTGAGAACCGCGAGCATTAGAACCACAGCAGTCTTTTTAATCAACTGCTCTCCCCTCTTCTACCCCTGATAAGCGATGCACCGAGCAGTATTAGAGGAATTCCCAGCTCGAAAACGATAAGAGCATAGGGCGGGAAAGCCCTCGCCAGAAAGTCGAGCAGGTCTATGATATTGGGGCAAAGGAACGCGAGGCCTAGGAGAACTATCCCAACCGGTGCCACCAGGGGACGATAGTCTTTGAGCCCCAACCACTGGGCGCTACCCAAAACCGCGGCGTAGTACAACACCCCGATTTTCGCGAAGCCCATGAATACCCATATTCCGATGACCACAGATTCCACACGCTCCAAGAAATTGGCGATGCTAATGGCTCGGATTGCCATAAAAACGGGGAAGATCCAGCTGGACGAAACGTCAGGTCCAAACACAAGGAGGATCCCGACTGTTACTGATACCATAAAGATGCCGATTATCAGAATAGATAGCACTGCAACCCTGCAGGCTTCCCTTGGCTTATTCAGGTAAGGAATGAACATTGAAAAGAGCACGATCTCCCCCATCCAGCCTGACGGCATAGCCGCACCTTTTACGATTGAGACTAGGCCCTTATCAAAAACCGGCAACAGCCTCTCAAATTTCACCTTTGTCGTGAGCAGACAGAATAAGGAGACCATTAGCCCAAGGCCGATAGGCGTAATCAACTCGATATACCGGCTCAAGACCTCGAGCCCGTTTCGGACGGCGTAGCCCGCCACAACGATCGCTATGATGAAGAAAGCTACGAAGGGGGTGTCCGGCATCAGGGCAACACAGGGTAGGGATGCGAATTCATCGATTGCAATGGCATTTGAGTGTAGAACCCACCAGAGATAGAGAAGGCCAACGATCTTTCCCGGCACTCTGCCGAGAATTTCCTCCGAGTACTGAAACAAGGTTTTATCAGGGAAGCGAAAGCTGAGGCTCACTATCAGCCGGGCGACCAGAAGCCCAATAAAGATAGAAAGAATGAGAGAAATCCAGGCGTCCTGTCTAGCATGTCTAATGATAACGGCAGGTACGGAGAGCATTGCAGTAGGCAGGATTAGACATATCGATAACATAATCGCTTGTTTGGTGTCTATCTTCCCCTTCTCCGGCATGCCACTTATCCCTCAACCTTCGGTCGGGCTTCCGGGGAGGCTGGCTTCAATCCGGGCTCCAATCTAGTCTGTCGCCGCCCTGCGATCAGCCTTGGACGGGTGAACATGGCCCACCAAGGCGCCCGGACTACCACGTCCTTTAGGTCCGTGGTGGTTAGTGGGATCATTGGGGACAAGTAGGGAATCCCGAAAGAACGAAGCGTGCACAGGTGGATCATAATGACAGCCATCCCGCTCGTCAGCCCCATGAGGCCCAGCGCTGCGGATAGGAGTATTAAGACGAATCTCAACAACCGGAAGGCAATGCTGACCCGGTAGGAAAGGACGAAAGATCCAATACCGGTAAGCGCTACCACGATGACGGTGGCAGCAGCGACCAGCCCAGCCCGCACGGCGGCCTCTCCGATTACCAGAGCACCCACGATGCTTATTGCCTGTCCAAGGGGTCGCGGGAGTCGGAGCCCGGCCTCCCTCAAGACTTCAAAGAGCACTTCCATAACCAACATTTCCACCAAGACTGGATAGGGAACTCCCTCCCGTTGGGCTGCAACGCTAAGGAGTAACGCAGTGGGCAGCAGCTCGTGGTGGAAACTGACTATCGCAATGTACAGTCCTGGCAGTACGAGTGACAATACTAGGGAAAGGAGCCTGATTAACCGTACAGCCGAGACAAATAAGAACCGCTCGTAGTAATCCTCCGGAGATTGAAGATACTCTACAAACAGGCTGGGTACCGTCATGACAAAGGGGGTTCCGTCCACAAGGATCGCGACCCTGCCCTCGAGCAGCATCCCCGCCACCCGGTCTGGCCTCTCAGTGGCGTTGACGGTCGGGAAAAAGCTCCATGGGTTGTCCTCTATGAGCTCCTCGATATAGCCACTTTCCAAGATACCGTCAACCCGGATTTTTTTAAGTCGGGTCTTGACCTCCGCTACGACCTTCTCATTGGCGATGCTTTCGACATAGGCAATAGCCACATCAGTATCCGTGACCTCACCTAACCTTAGGGTCTCAATCTTCAGGGCAGGGCTCTTTATTTTCCGCCTTATGAGAGAAGTATTGACCCGTAAAGTTTCGACGAACGACTCCCGGGGGCCGCGCACTGTGGACTCGGCCTGGGACTCGGTGATAGCGCGTGCTTCCCAACCTCTCACCCCGTTGATAATAGCGGTTGTGTGCCCGTCTACCAGCAAGACGGTATCTCCGGAGAGGATAGCGTGGATAACATCTTGAGTCTTACCAGTCTCACTGATCTGGTTTATACACAGGCCCCGTTCTCTGATGAATTCAAGGGCGTGGGCCTTTGTTATCTTTTGACCGCCTGTGGCCATCGCTACTTCGAGAGCGAGCGCCCGCATGATCTGGTCACTGACCTGCACTTTATCGACCATGCCGTCTATGTAGATCAGCGCCAGCTTGACCTGCTCATTCTGGGCGAAGACGAACTCTCGGAAAACCACATCACTACACTTGTCAAAGATCGACTTGAGCCGCTGGAGGTTAGTTTCCAGGTCGCTGCTCAAAGGCACATCCACGGATGAACTAGAAAGGATAGTACCCCTGAACTTCTTAATGGGATTATCGCTCTGGCCATCTTTCACGCCTCGACGCAGTAGCCGCTTGATCGCCTTACCTAAGCCAACCATTTTGCCATCCTCTCCGGAACGTCGCTTCTTCTGCATATCATTTGCCAATTTGGTCCAATTATGCCTGGCTCTCCCTGTTAACCTTCCGCCTAAGCATCACATAAAGTGAATTGCAGTCGTCGTCCACTCTGATTTGAATACAATCATCTACGCGGTAAATGGATACCCCTTCAGGGATAATTAGTGGGATTGCTAATTGGTGATTAGGATCAGGGATTTCCACAGTCACTGATTTGAGAGAATGCTTGCTCTCGATCTCCACACACGTACCGTGTGGATTGCTAAAGCAGTGGAAACCTACCGCCTTGAAGCGATCCAACCATTCAGCGAAGCTCGCTGCGGTGGCTACTTGAAGTTGCCCTTCGCTCCTGAGCCGCTCGAGCTTGTCTCGAAACTCTCGCCATAGCTGTGGTTTTTCTGCTAGTGACCGAGGGTGAAAGTATACTAGCCGTATTTCACGTAAACGGACAATAGATCTCAGAAGAGCGTCAAGGCTGCGACGTATGTCCTGATCAGAGCAACCACTTCCAATCATATTCTCGAAACATAATCCGTATCGCGTACCCGTATAGCCGAAGTGCCACAGCCCTTCTCGCCGTTGGGTCGGAGCAGAATGCATGGCGAACGGGTAAATCGTTGCACGAACCCCTTTGGAGGCAAGAAAGTCATCCAAAGCGCAATCGTGAACGCCCCCGGGAGCGCTATATTCTTTCACCGGTTTGTGAGAAAGCTTGGCCAGGGACTCGATGTTCATAGCGAGGTAGGCACGTTTAATTGATAAAGGCAGGACATTAAAATTGTACGCCCAGTAATTGTGAATCCACCCGCCGTGCGCCCCCAGGGTGCCGAAACGAGAGAGAGCTAAAATCAGCCCTCTGCCCTTAAAAGCATTAGCGATGTCGACACCTAGCCCGTCTCCGGGGTAGTTGAGGTCTGGGCCAGCAGTAACGTGAATGCTCATCGGAAGATCGGTATCGAACGCTCTATGAAACAGCAGCCTGCGAAGATCCGGGAAATATGCACTCGAGCAAACATGCATATTCAGCACGAGACCAGACACCCCGTCAGGAGCAGGCACTAAACGTGGTAGCCGAGCACATTCAGAAAGAGCGTATCTGATTACTGGCTTCACCAGCACGTGATTGCCCGCAATTAAGTTCAGGCGGAAAGCACTGTTCGCATAGAGAGCTATGCCGCCTGAAGGATAGGCCAGGCTGGTGATACGAGGAATACCCCGGCTCCAGGCAAGTACAGTGCAACCCCGAGGTACTACTGGCCGATAGTCGTCCACAAGTGGCGGGCAACCAAAAATACCTATCTCATTTTCGTAGAAGACGCCGTCATCGAAGTAGCTCCTTAACGGAGAGTCTTCCGGCACTACCCAGGGGCCGGGCTGCAGAACAACCCCTGGGCTTATCTCTCGCAATTCTAAGCCGCAAATATCCAAAAGCTCTTCTGCAGGTTTCGAGACTGCCCCGATTTCGCTCTTATAGACGAGGAGCAACCCTCCGAGACGTCCCACGTAGTTTTTCAGCACTGAGACCGCTCGCTCGTGCGGTATTTCGTAATCTTCACAAATAATCGCGCTAAACTGATTGATCAGCTCGCGATGGGGTATCGAAAGCAGTTCTTCCCATGTAAGACTATGAGAATCAAAACCTAGTTCCTTCGTAGCCTGGAGCACAGGGTCCGGCAAACCGGAGATGACCGCAACCACTCTCTCGCGATACCCCTCCGCACGCCCTCTAAAGGCACGTTTGCCACTTGCGGGCATCACACAGAGAATTAAGATCAGGCCAAGCGCAGAGAGTAAGTAGCGTAACTTCATGAGAATTATTATGAACGCGAAATTGAAGTTTAGTATCCAGCAGTATATCATTGATTTGGTTTACGGACGTTCGTATGCAAAAAGGGGGCGGCTGTATGGAGGAAAAAATCAACGCCGTGCTAGACAAGATCAGGCCCCAACTAAAGGCTGATGGTGGAGATGTTACGCTTGTCGAGTACAAGGATGGCGTCGTGAAATTGAGGCTCACTGGTGCTTGTGGCGGTTGTCCTTTTGCACTGATGACCCTCAAAAACGGTATTGAAAGGCTGCTGAAGGAAGAAATACCCGAGATAAAGCAAGTAGTCTCGGTATAGAGGAAATTAGACAAAACTCAGAAGAAAAAGAGGAGGAAGAGCGATGCCACACAAAATCACAGATGCATGCGCCGCCTGTGGTGCTTGCGCAGCTGAATGCCCAGCAGGAGCTATCTCAGAGGGGGATCCTATTTATGTTATAGACCCCGAAAAATGCACTGACTGCGGTACGTGTGCAGAGATTTGCCCAATGTCTGCCATTGAGGGAGAAAAGAAGTAATCAGTTCAGTATCGGCATCGAGTTGGGCAGCGCCAGGAGATCAGTTCCAGCGCTGCCCCTCTCACAGAACCGTGCGTACGCGCCTAATACTGGCGCAGTTCCTTCTTGGAGTTCGTGCAGCGTCTTTAGCTCTAAGGTAATCTGCTGCACTCAGCTTCATAATCTGCTGAGCAGGCCAAGGCTTCAGCCGGCTCGTCACCCCGGATGCCTCGTTCTCCCTGGCATTTTGGGCTCCGTTATCTTCTCCCATGCTCGTTCGATTCGCGGTTCGTCTCTTCGCAGCCACAGAAGCTTTCGGCTCCTTTGGTTCAGCACCTCCTGGATGCTGCCTTTTCAGTTTCTTCGCCAGGGCACTTCTAATGATGAACTCGCTTGGTGTGTTTGAGCTTACCAAGTTTACTTGGATGATACAGCGCTTCCTTAGTTAAGCCTGAGTTAAGCCTGTCCGCATGAACACGAACCTGTCCATCCTAACTCCCCATGTTATCCAGCTTTCGGGCTTTCCCACTTCACGCAAGGTTACCCGCCCGGAGAGCCAACCTCGGTTCGCTTGCGCTACGTTCCATGCTCTTCCTTCGGCTTCCTTCAGACCCCGCCGTTACCGGCAGCGCGCTCGCCTGCGGATTGTCTTCCCGCTGGTCAGGTGACAGCGTTTATTTCGACCCATCGGCTCAGCAGACATGCTTAGCGAACACGAAAAAAGAGGTGCAGCTTGCCAGTTGCTCCTCTTTTTTCGCTTTTGTAGTTATCACCCTGTGGGCAGACTTAACCGGGGGTGCAAGTTATGAACAAAGATAAAAATGACCGCGAGCTGATATTCCCCGAAAGAGAGCCATCGGGTGAACCCTATACGGCTACGGTGCCAGTGCTGTTTCAGTGGGTGACTCCCGACGAGCAAAGGTCGAGAGGAAGATACCTGGCAGAAATCGCTGGCGAAATCGAGCCCAAGAAGCCACCTACCCCGATGAACCCTCGAAAATTGACCGACTTAGATGGGGATTAAATCGAAGCGCCTCTCTGAGTTATAGCCGTCGTACAGGTGGCCGTCTCTAATCCTGGTAACCGGCAAGCCTAGGTAAACACACTCTGCTTCTATACAGTCACCTATGATCGTATCAGCTAACCTGTTACAGTGCTGTCCGGACTTGTACGGGGATCCCAGAGCGTCATGGCTTATGGTCGAACCAACCGCTATCCTCAGCCCCAGCTTTTTCGCCAGGGCCACTGATACGGGGGGAACCGCCAGACACCGGAGCCCCGGGCTTTCGCGTTCAAGCCGTTTTAAGGCGGCACACGAATAGCAGCTGGGGCCGTGGGAAGGGCTGGCCGCTCCAATGGAGTCAATGAGGCCGAGCAAGCGATTGAGCCCTAGCCTCGCTGCAGCCACCTTACCTGCCATTCCGAAGCCAGGTATCCCCTGTCGAAAGCAATCGCTTAAGGCGATATCCGTGCCCGCTTCAACGCAATCCACAAGAGACCGTAAGTGCCAGGCGATGTCGCCACTCATATCGCCGTCTACGAACAACACGGCGTATGCGCCATGGGAGATGGCCTCTTTTCCCCCAATAGCCCTCGGCACATCCATCCCCAGCGGCTGAGTTATCTCCACCACATCTACGTACGAGCTCGCCCTTCTGGCTACTGCCGCGCTGTCGTCCACGCAGCCATTCGCCACCACCAGGACCCGATCGCACCCCGCCTTCAGGCAATTGGCGATTACGATCCCGATAGACTTCGCTTCGTTGTGGCATGGTACCACCGCTACGATTTCATGGCCGTACATACTCATGCCCTTCATTCATACTTATGTAGTATGAAAATCATTTATCCGCCTACGATCGACTGGGACTGGATGGTACAAAGGCCCCAACAAATTTGCAGGCGCCTCGCAGAACGGGGCCTGGACGTGTTTTACTGTAACGCCACGCAAAGGCCGTGGCTCCCCCCTGAGAAGTTATCCCAGCGTCTCACCATAATCCACGATTTCCAGAAATACATTCAAGCTGAATCAATAGACCAAGATACTGTCTTTTGGGTATCGTGGCCTGGTCACTGCGAACTCATTGGGCGGCTATGCTCGGCCTCCGGTCAAAAACCCATCGTCATCTATGATGCCGTCGACGACTTCCCCGAGTGGCGCAAATACGTTGACGCCATGGTGGAACTGTGTGATGCCATCGTAACTTCTTCGCAGCCTCTATACGAAAGATATGTGTCTTACGGGAAACCCGTCACCCTGATTCGGAACGGTGCAGACTTCGCGCTATTCAACCAGGTGACTAAAGCGCTAATGCCGGTGCCGAAAGAGCTTGCGGCAGTTGACGGTCCAGTGGTGGGCTTTCTCGGGGCGCTCGGACCCTGGATCGACGTAAAGCTGCTTACAGCTCTCGCGGAAGAAGGTCTCCACGGCGGCTGGAAGGTCGTACTCGTGGGACCGCCATTTGGAGCCCCTCTCCCTAGGGAGGCGCCAATCATCTCGGTTGGTCGCAAGCCATATCAAGTACTCCCTGAGTATGTCGCCCGGTTCAATGCCTGCATACTGCCGTTCGCCATGACCCCGACCTCAATAGCATCCAACCCCATCAAACTTTACGATTACCTGGCAACCGGAAAGCCGGTGATTGCCACGCCGATACCCGAAGTGCTCATTCTAAGCCATCTGGTCTTTGTCGCAGAAGATGCGCCAGGGTTTATCGAGCTCGTCCGTCATGCGCTCCGAAATCCGAAAGACGGAATGGAACAGCGGATTGCGTTCGCCAGGGCAAATTCGTGGGAGTCAAGGGTGGATCAAGTGGTGGAGGTGATACGCGCAAGTGGCATGGCTAAAACCCGTCGAATATATTAGTGTAGAACTCCAAGGCGAGAAAGGAGGGTTATTGTGGCAGATACCGGTCTTCATGTTTCCAAAGAACTACTTCGCCTGGAAGAGGTCATAGGGGAAGGCAGCACTCAAGTCGCCGTCACCTCTGACCTAGTCGTGCCGGCCCCCAAGCCCCCCGTAGTCAGCGTGATTGACCACGTTGCCAATATCCGTACCACCAGGATAAGCATTGTGCCCAATAAGGTGATTGTAGATGGAGTTGTGGAGCTTACTACCATCTATGAAGGTGCCACTCCATACCAGACTGTACACGTGATGCATCATCAGGTGCCGTTCACTGGGTTCGTTGAGATCCCGGGTGCACAGCCGGAAATGATAGCGCTTCCAACCGTCGCCATCGAGCACGTGGGGTTCGAAGTCCCGCCTGGTGGAGATAGGGCACGGGTAACTATCATTTTGCGGTTGACTGTGAAAGTGGTCAGGCCCGTTCAGATTAGGGTAGTCGTGGATGTCAGTGGCATACCCGGTCTGAAGGTGATTAAGGAGATTCTCCGCGCGGAAGATGTTCTGGGAGAAGCGTCGAGTCAGGTAATTGTACAAAGCACGCTCAGTGTACCACCCGAGAAACCCGATGTGGTGTCGGTCATCGACCATGCGGAAGAGCTCGAACTCACGGGAACTGTAGTCATTCCGAACAAAGTCATTCTGAGAGGCGTCATACGGCTTCGGACTATCTATGAAGGCAGGACTCCTTACCAGACTGTTCACGTCATGCACCACGAAATACCTTTCGAACAGTTCGTCGAGGTGCCTGGCGCACAGCCAGAGATGTCCGTGTACCCGACCGTAACCGTGGAATTCGTCGGTTTCGATGTATTCCCCGACGGCCGTTCGGTCACGGCAAGGATTATCCTCAAGATTACCGTCAAGGTGGTCAGGATACGGTCGCTGCAGGTAGTCACCGACGTCACGGGAGTAGCAGGTCTCCACGTCTCCAAGGAGCTCGTCAGAATTCAAGAGGTGCTTGGAGAAGGCAGGCGGCAATCGATCGTGCGTTCGGTCCTTGATATCCCGGATATTAAACCCAAGGTAGCCGCCGTACTCGGCCATCAAGCCACGGTGACCGTCACCAGGACGATCGTGGTACCGAACAAGATCATCATTGAAGGCCAGATAAACCTTCAAACCATGTACGAGGGTGTCACACCCTATCAGACCGTGCATGTGGTTCACCACGTAATCAACTTCAGCGATTTCGTGGAAGTACCCGGAGCCCAGCCGGATATGGCAGCGCTAGTGGAAGTATCCATCGAGCACGTTAGCTACGATGTGGGCGTCGGCGATCCTATCGCGGTACAAATGGTGCTGATGATCACTGCCCGCGTGTTGAGAACTAAGCAAATTGAACTGGTGGTGGACGTCTCCATCGAAGGCGTCGCGCCCTGCACCGGAAGGGTGATCGCAGATTTCTTGAACGTGCGGCCTACCCCAAGCACCGAGTTCTCCCCAATTGCGGTCCTGGAGAGGGGTCGGACAGTTTCGATCATCGGCAGTCAACCCGGGTGGTTCAAGATCAGGTTGCCTGACGGAAGGGAAGGTTGGGTAGCCAGCCAGTTCGTCGAGCAGAACTGCTTGCCGCTAGGTTAAACTGAAGCCGCCTTGCACCCCATCTTGATTGGGAAAAGGCGGCTTCGTTCCCTTTAGATGGCCTTCCATAACTCATCGCTTTCCGGCGGGAGGATCTCCTGCAAAATCCCACCATCTTCGATGTAGATTCCTCCCGAAGTAGTTTCACCGATCACAGTAGCTCTGACCCCGGCCTTCTCCAGTTCTTCGGAGACCCGGGACTCTTTGGAAGCGGCTATTAGCATAGAACCACTCGAAATCAACCTCAGCGGGTCGAGTCCCAGTGCGGTACAGATGGACACGGTCTCGTACTCAATGGGGACGGCACTGCGATGAATGACCGCCCCACAGCCAGATGCCCGACAGAGCTCCCACACCGCACCCAGCAACCCACCTTCTGTGATATCGTGCATGGCTACGGCACCTCCTGCCGCCGCAACTAATCCATCCTTCACGACGCTAATCTGCCCCACAAACCCTGCCGCGCGTTCCAATATTTCCCGGGGAATAGCCTTCTCAAGCATGGCACGCTTCTCCCTCGCCAGGATCGAAGCTCCTTCCAACCCGACCGTCTTCGTCACAATTAGAAGGAGACCTGGCCTAGCGTTTCTCACCGTAACCAATTTCCCCGGCTGTACCCTTCCGATAGCCGTGACACACACTACGAGTCTGGTCACCGCCGAGGTGACCTCAGTGTGGCCGCCGATGATAGAAATGCCCAACTGCGACGCAGCCAGACCCGCGCTCGCCATGAGATCTCGGATTTGGCCAAGGCAAGACTCGTCCGAAGCTCCCTCAGGGGCTAGTATTGTCAACATCACGCCTATGGGGGTGGCCCCATCTGCAGCCAGGTCGTTACAGCCGACGTGCACGGCGTACCACCCGATCTCGCTTGACGCTCCCGTTATGGGATCGGAGGATACCACCAAAAGGTCACCCCCTACAGAGAGAGCTGTACAGTCTTCGCCTATCGCAGGAGGTAGAATTACCTCGGGCCTATGCACACCTGTATGCGATAGCACGCACCGTTCCAGGAGATCCACGGGTAATTTGCCGGCCCTCAAATGAACTCACCTCTTAGCGTTTCTTAATCCCCGCAAAACCGCATATGCCCCAGCAATGCCCAATGCCCCCTGTAGCACGTCTCCGACCAGTTCGATGGGCACTGCAGCGACCCCATACAGCATCCACGCTGTAACGCCATAGCCGCAAACCATTACCGCAGCTCCAGCAGCCATCGCGCCGATACGGGCCTCCCCATTGGACAGCCTGCCCACTAAGAGGCCCTCCGCCCCATGGACCATAAAGCTGATCGGGGCCCAGACCGGAACACCCAGCATCAGGTCAGCAAGCGCAGATCCAACAGCACCGGCGGTCCCGCCGACAGCTGGGCCAAAGAGCACGGCAGAACAGTAGATAGCTATACCACCCAGATGAAAATAGAGTTTTCCACCTAGCGCAGGAACTCTAGCGAAAGCTGTAAGAACGAAAACCAGCGCAGAAAACATAGCCGAAAGAGCAATAAATCTGGTACTGCTGAACTGTTTCATTCCAGCACCTCCGGGTTTTATCGCGCCCCTGCGATGATGTATGATATCTCAAGTAGCCCGGGAGGTAAGCACATGCTCAGAGTGATTGGTGGGTCAGCGAAAGGTCGGCTGCTCCGCAGCGTCCCCGGGAGCGGCACCAGGCCTCCCTTAGCCAGGGTTAGGGCCGCAGTGTTTAACATTGTGCAGGAGCGGCTCCCAGGTTCGCGCGTGCTCGATCTGTTCGCAGGGACCGGCAGTTACGCCATCGAAGCGCTGAGTCGCGGTGCGGAGTTTGCTGTAGCCGTCGACTCCAGCCCTCAGGCAATCGCCACCATGCGGCACAATCTACAAGCTACCGGCTTTGCTCAGAAGGCGAGGCTCGTTCCTGGCACGATACCGGGGATCCTCCACACGCTTAAGGGATCGCAGTTCGATCTGATCGTCGTGGCCCCACCGTACTTCAAGGATCTCGGTGAGCCGACACTGCTTGCGATCTCAAGCCTCGGTCTGATTCATCCCGAAGGTGTAGTGGTATTCCAGCACGATAAGCGAGAATCTGTCCCAGAACGTGCAGGAATTCTACACCTGCACAGGACTTACACCTACGGTACGAACTGCATCTCCCTGTACTTAGTTTCCCCCGCTTAAGAGGAAATGCCCCGAATAATCGGGGCATGATGTTCCTCTAGCCTTTAGCCTTCTCCCACTCAGACTGTCACTGCCGGCATCGGATTCCCACCGATTCAACTGCTGGGGCTGATGGGCTCGTCTCGCTCCCGCGAGCATCACCACCGGTCCGGATACACCGTACCCCCGAAGGCTATTTGATTGATTAAATTATAGCAGCTTCATAACCTGGAAGCAATTCTCTTCAAGACCTGGTAGGAGTTATAGAACCCCGAAGCTAGACCCACTATCACTCCGGTT
Source organism: Bacillota bacterium (assembly GCA_012840015.1). Lineage (GTDB taxonomy): Bacteria > Bacillota > Sulfobacillia > DUMF01 > DUMF01 > DUMF01. The sequence continues at coordinate 23,827 of DUMF01000029.1, read as the reverse complement.
ATTTTACCTACCCCCCCAAGGTTGAGCCTCGAGTCGAGAAAAAGACCTATCCCGATGAACACAAGCACGTTGACTACGAAAGCGAGCCCGATTTGCGTTATTGCCGCTACATATTTCATCGGATCACCCCTGCGGTTAAATACTCCTTTAGTTTACTCCTCAAGCACCTCTCGCTGATGCGCAGCCTCCTGGCAGCCGACTTCACCACTCCGGTTTGCCTGAGCGCTTCCGGGATAGCTCTCGGTTCCACGTCCTTCGGATTATCGCTGTTCTGAAATCGAGCTTGGTGACTCCCCCATCTCCGCCTACAGAACGCGAGCCGAGTGCACTCTCCATCGGGTCTTCCGGTAACTCCGGCAAGTCGATTTCTCCACCAGCTGTTCCCTTGAAAGCCACGGCGATGAACATTCTCCAGCTCCCTCACGTCCCCCCTGTACTATGCTCCCATAAGCACTCGCATCGCTTTTTCAGTAACCCCGGTAATGTTCTTGTTCATTTTCCTCGAATATATCCCTAAAAAATGTTCCACCGGAAGTGCGATGGATGTAAGTCGCCTTGACTGGCCTGAACTCGCCATGGCCAGGCTGATCATTCCATATTTCTTCGTCTATCAGCATGCGAGAAGCGGCTGAGGACGCTAAAGGGCCGGTCGATGCTACTGATGTACGATGTCGCTCCCCTCAGGTCGGTCTAAGCGCAGTCTCCGCCCAAAACTACATTGCGTGGCCTCCGACACCCTTCGTGCTTTCTGCTCATCGGCGCGGTTTCCTACGGCCTTCGCTCTGCCCGGTTGCGGAGGCTGGATTAGAACACCCGCGCGGGGTGATAACTCGGCAAAGGGCCCAAGTGCTTGGCAATTAAGCCGGGGCTTTTGCCTCTCTTTGACAAAATGCCCGAAACCCAGAGGGGGGAAAGGCATTTGCCGAATATGAAGCATCCATATTTTTGATAGACATCTTCGAAGATCGTGACATCTACCAAGCCGAATTCATCCTCGAGCGACATGAAGGTGGTAATCCTCCCGCTCTTCGTGGGAGGTCTGTGCGGCCTTACAGGAAACCCTGCCACCGTAACGGCTGCTCCAGGAGCCAAATAGCCCAGTTCGGAAGAATTGCGTACTCCACTCCGATTCAGTTTCTCTCTCCACAACATCATGGGATGCCCGCTGATAGTGAACCCTAATGAGCGATATTCATAGGCTAGCTTTTCGCCCAGGCTGAATTCTTCGATATCTTTTCCCTCACCTCCACACGCTTTCCAGAGGAGTGCGCGCCTGTTTGTATTCCATTGATCGAAAGTCCCGGCACAAATCAAACTGAGGACGGCATCCCGCGGAGGCTTCACTCTGTGGAGAAAATCTTCAAACGAACTGAATGGCCTCTTCGAACGTTCCTGTAGAATCCGCTGAGCAATCGCTTTATCCATGTCTCTAACCATAAGAGAGCTCCTGATCTGGACCCCCTCAACGGAAAAACTCAAACCGCTTCTATTCACACATGGGGGCAGGACTTGAATGCCGCGCCTTTTAGCCTCGAGCACGAGCACGGAAGGTGGGTAGTACCCCATGGGCTGGTTCGAAAGCAAAGCCGCATAATACTGAGCTGGGTAATGATTGGCTAGATAGGCGCTCTTAATGGCAGTGGTAGCAAAGGCGGCGGCATGTGCCTCGCAAAAACCATAGCTGGCATACTCCTTGATACATTCGAAGATCTTCTTTGCCACTTCCGGCGATGTCCCGTTACGGATAGCCTTCGATATGAATATTTCCCCTATTTTATCCATCTCTTCTCGCGACCGGCCGTGAGTCATCACTCGCCTGAGCTTATCCGCTTCGCCCGGAGTGAAACCGCCTATAACTGTCGCTATCTCTATCACCTGCTCCTGGAACAGCACGACGCCATACGTCTTCTCCAGGATGTTTTCCAGTCTCGGATCCAGTACCGTTACAGGCTCTCTGCCATTCCTCCTTGCCACGAACGGATCCACCATATTACCCTTGACCGGTCCGGGCCTGATCAGCGCCACGCTTGCTACGATATCCTCGAAGTGGTCAGCATTTAGCCTGCGTTGCAAAGCCCTTTGCGCCGGACTCTCCAGTTGGAATACCCCTACTGTTTCTCCTTCACGAATCATCTTAAAAGTGGTTTCATCATTCAGCGGTATGGCATCGTAATCTATGCCTCCAGCACGCACCGCGTCCTCGATCGCAGATAACATTTTGAGAGAAAGCAGGTCAATCTTTATCAGCCCCAGCGCCTCGACATCGTCCTTATCGAATTGCGCTATTTTTACCCCTTTTGCTGCCATTTGTAGAGGAGTTATATCGGTCAAGGGAGAACCGCTCAACACTATACCTCCCAGATGGGTACCGAGAAACCTGGGGAATCCGGCCAATCTACCGCACATTTCGAAAAGCAGCTTGAACTTATCCATAGGTAAGCGTAATGCCCTCAGTTCGGGGAACTTCGTAATGGCTTCCTCCAGGCAATCAGCCGGTATGTGAGGTAGGCATTTCGCTAGATTGTCCAGCTCTTCCTCCTGAAAGCCGATGGCCTTGCCAATCTCTCTCACCGCAGATCTAACCTGAAAGGTGTTATACGTGCAAACCCAGCCCACTCTTTCGTCGCCATACTTCCGACGGACATACTCGAAAATCTTGTCCCTGAACCTGGCATCGAAGTCTATATCTATGTCCGGCTTTTGAGCCCGTTCAAGACTCAAGAAGCGTTCGAAGAGCAGCCCTCTAGCTATGGAATCCACTTCGGTGATACCGATACAGTATGCCACTGCAGAATCTGCGGCCGAACCTCTACCTGCATACCTTATCCCGCTCGATTGGGCAAACTTCACCAGATCCCAGACCGTCAGGAAATAATCCGCATAACCCAACTTAGAGATGATCTCCAGTTCATGGTCGATCCGGGCTTTCACCGTCGAAGATATCTTCCCATAGCGCGACACGGCACCATCGTACGTCAACCTTCTAAGCATACTTTCAGAGCTCTCGCTAGATCCCGTCTCGAAGGCGGGAAATGAGAGTGCGGATGGGAGTACATCTTCCGAACACCTTTCAACCAGCGACCAGGTGTTAGCCATTATTCGTTCGCAAGCGGCTCTCCCCAGACTTTCGGCTAATAGCCGTTCCATTTGCCCGGGAGATTTGAGGTAGTTTTCTGCATTTAACGGGCGTTCGGGGGCAACGTCCTCAAGTCTCGTATCAGTCCTGATACACGTAAGAATGTCGTGGACTTTGAAGTCCTCCTTGTTGCCATAGTGCACATCGTTCGTGGCCACTACTGGAATACCGAGCTCCTCTCCGAGCTGCCACAATAACCCGTTAAGCGTCCTGCTGCCGGGGAGCAGCCACTCGCTCAGTTCCAGGAAAAAACGCCCGGGGAACGCCCGCTTATACATAGAAGCGATATCTCGAGCACGCTTCCAATTTCTGCTCAGCAACGCCTCAGCGATCTCTCCACGCCTACATCCCGATAAAAGGATCAAACCTTCGCTGTTTTCTACGATAGCCCGAAATCTCGCACATGGTTTGAGCCGTTCGTTTTCCAAGTGCGCCCTCGTCATTATCTTGCACAAGTTGGCATACCCTTTACGGTGTTCGCACAGCAAAACGAGATGATGGCCGCCTTCCATCGTGAGCTCAGCACCTATAATGGGCTTCACCCCCACCTCGTTCAGGGCTTCTTTAAACTTAACCGCCCCGCTCAAGTTATCGTGATCCGTCAGGCCCAGGGCGGCTATACCCATACTGGCCGCGATGCTGGCTAACTCGCCAATCCTCGTCGCTCCGTCGAGAAAAGAAAACGGAGAGTGAACGTGTAAGTGTCCGAAACGACGAATTTCAGTCATAAACCTTATAAAGCCTCCAGGTCTTCGATTGGGGTTCGTAGTAGACCTCAAATAAGCTCAAGGCCGCTTCAACCCTATAAAACCTTTTTTCGCTTTCTCCTTTCCACCATTCGCCCGTATCGAACCATTCTTCGAGCACCCGTGTGACCCTATACCATCTTCCTCCACATGAAAACGCCCGTAGCTTAAGGGATCCATCGTAGTTCAAAGCCATAACACGTATGGGAACATCTTTTGGAAGGCTCATGGCGTACCCACCCGGCCCAAAGAACCAGCCTGACGAATCGGGTCCCAGTACCGCAGTACCAGTTCTCGCCTGCTCACGAGTTGCCCAGCAGTGGATATCCTGACCTCACGCCCTGTCCGCTCTACAATTTTGGGCGCCTCGCTCTGGAACAACATGAGTTGCTCGGGCACCACGCTTACCAGTCCTGATATCCTCACGCTCATCCGGGACACGCCACAGGGTGGCTTTAAACCCATCACCATCAAGTCGAGGATGGAGCCGATGCTATCGCTACTCCTCGCTGACCTGAACCGCTTCGAACATGTGATGGTGCGCCCGGAAACCAATAGCAGCGACAATTCTACCTTCTTGAAATCTGATCTGAGCCTAATCAGCTCATTTTTTGCTTTTTCAGCGATTTCAGCTAAACCATGCCGTAGCCTAATATAGTCGTCTACTTCTGCATCAAACCCCATATCAAATCGAAGCTCCGGAAGCGTTGCGATGAAATTGCCTGAACTGTACCTGCCCCATGCCACTTCCCATATGAACTTGCCTTTCTCCCCAAAAATTGTTATGAGTTCTTTAGCTGAAATCCGCCGCACTTGCCCGATTTTGTGAAGCCCGAGCTGCATTAATCTGGATATGGTCTCTTCGTCGAGAGGCCACAACTCCGTAACTGGCAGGTCCTCCATGAATTCAGCCGTGCCATGTTGCGGGACGATCTCAACGAATACTCCCGTTTTGCCCGCCTTCGAACACCGCCGATTTAGCATCGCCCCTGCTATCCTGGCGACCAGTTCATTGCCCCCAATCCCAACGACCACCGTATGGGCGATTTCACCTAAGCATTCGAAAGAATCCTCTGCAAAAGCACAATTCCCCAAGTCGATCAGCACGCATGTAGGGTCTAATATCCTGACCTTGGGTGCGATGCTAGCGCATAGTTCCAGTAAACGTTCTCTTTCTTCCTCGAAGTTTTCATCGCAATACCTGACTACTTCCAGGGAATTATCCACCAATCGAGCTTCCATCACATCCATACCTTCCCGAACACCGTTCAAGTAAGCTCTTATAGACACATCTACCGTAGTACTCCCATCGACTACGACTACGGAGCGTTGCGATCTCGTAAGGAGCCCAATCGTTTTCACCCAGGCTATCATACTATACACATCCGAACATATGTTCTATGCATTAAACATGATACACTCCCGGGAAAGCAAAATCAACATACCCAAAAATAAACTGGCAATACTAGACAATTGAGGTGATCTAGTTTGAGAAGACTTACCTTACTGGTCATGGTTCTCCTAGCAGGGATCACCGTTTGTGGGCATACCATAGCAGCGCCGCAGTATTTGGGCGGCGACGAAGACCTGCTCGCGAGGTTGATTTCAGGGGAAGCCAGGGGAGAGCCATACCTCGGACAAGTAGCGGTCGGGGCAGTCATCATGAATCGTGTACAAAGCCCCAGCTTCCCGAACACCATACCTGGAGTGATATTCCAACCAGGAGCATTCGAATCGGTGGCCAACGGGCAGATATGGGCAGCTCCTCCTACGCAGACGCAGTACAGCGCAGCCAGGGAAGCCCTAAACGGGGTTGACCCTACATATGGAGCGCTATACTTTTGGAATCCCTATTTGCCCGTCAACCCTTGGATCTGGACTAGAACTATCACCCTGTGGATAGGGAGGCACGTATTCGGGATATGAACGGAGGAAAACGCATTAAGTTTGCAACTGCTATCGGAATAATAATCGGCGTTCTGGTCCTCTTCGCTGCTGCCATACGACTACAATCACAGCGCGCGTCCCTCGCTGCCACCCAAGCAGCGCTTCAAGGAATGCACCAAAGAGCACTTTACGACATGGCAAAACACACCGACAACCTCCAGGTCCACCTCTCAAAGGCCACGGTAGCGTCAAGCACACCTCAGTCGATATTCCTCCTCACCGCTGCCTGGAACGAAGCAGACGCCGTGGTTGAAAACCTCGGTCAGCTGCCTCTCGCCGGGTTAAACCTGAGCAGAACGTTTACCTTCTTCTCTCAAGTGGCCGACTACTCATATTCGCTCGCCAAGAAGCAAGCCACGGGCGAACCTTTGAGTTCGTCTGAATTACAGAAGCTCAGCGAGCTGACGCAGCACGTAAAGCAATTGAGCTCTTCGTTTCATGAGCTGCGCGACAAATGGGGGAAAGGCAACATTCCCCTCGTCCAGCCGACCACACCTCGAGGCGGCGGTGCAGCGACCGCAGCGGCCCAAGCGGCCGGGTTCTCGGATGGTTTCGCCAAAATCGACGAACGCCTTCAAAACGAAATACCCACTTTGACCTATGACGGCCCATTCTCAGACCACGTCATAAAGCGCAAGCCAAAAATGCTCGAGGGAGCAGCCCAGATTAACTCAGATCAAGCAATAGATATCGCTCTCAGATTCCTCGAGAAAAACAGGGCAGAACTCAAAGACGTGAGAGTGGACCCCAGGTCAGCAGGCAATCTGCCTACGTACAAGGTGTCTATAGTGGAAATGGAGGGCGGAGAGCCGGTGCACGTGGACGTTTCCAAAGCAGGAGGGCAGGTCGTACTCACCCTTAAACCGCGTTTCCCTGCGCAGGCATCGCTATCTATAGCTGACGCAACATCCAAAGGCGCCGACTTCCTGCGCCGTAAAGGATTCACCGACATGGTCCCCACCGGTTTCGTGCGCGAGGATAATACGGTACTCGTCTCCTTTGTGAGCCAGTCCGGCGGCGCGCTGATCTACCCCGATATGATAAAAACTCGTGTGGCTCTAGACAATGGCGAGATACTCTCTTTCGATGCGCTCAACTACGTCATGTCGCACAGCCCGAGAACACTCCCCAAGCCGAAGCTTACACCCGACCAAGCCAAGGCCAAGGTTTCAAGCAGGATCCAGCCGGAAAGAGTCCGCCTGGCCTTGATCCCGACGCCGTCGTACAATGAGGTGCTGACCTATGAGATCCTGGGTAGGTCGCCAGCTTCGGGGGACAGATTCCTCGTTTACGTAAACGCGGAGGACGGCCGCGAGGAAATGATAATGAAACTGCTCGACACAGACGAAGGAACCCTGACACTGTGAGCTCCAAGCAAGGTGGTCTCAGTCACCCCAGCAGCGCGAGACCACCTTGCTCATCTGTGCCCATCACGCTAGAGTTTGTAGCCGATGGTGCGTAGAAGTTGCTTGCGAGTCTTCACATCTTCCTCCGTTTCGATACCCTTTGGCGCCATTCCATCCACAACTCCCAGTATGGCTCTACCAAGTTCTGTTTGGGCAACGATTACCTGCACCGGGTTGGCCGTAGCGCAGTAAATCCTACAAACCTCGGGCACCGCTTTGATAGCGTTCAGCACGTTCACCGGGTAGCCGTTTTTGAGGAAAACGATGAAAGAATGTCCGGCACCTATCTTCATGGCGTTGGCTACTGCCAACTCGATCAACTCATTGTCGTTCCCGCTCTTCCTGATGAGGCAAGGCCCGGATGCTTCGCAAAACGCCAGTCCAAACTTTAAAGACGGGCTGGACCCGGCCAGTGCCTCGTGCAGGTCTTCCACTGTTTTGATGAAGTGAGATTGGCCGAGGATGAAATTCAACTCGTTGGGGTTTTCGATATGTACCACACTCATGGTCACTTCTGACATCAGCACTCCCCCTTTCACAGTGCGGTAGCCGTTCCCGGGAACGGTATGCGCTCAAGAGGCTGCCGCAGTGCACGAGCATGACGGCTTGCTGCTAGTTGTCGAAGAGCCTTCTTTGTCCTCTTTCGCCTTCTCCTTATACTCTTTGCTCCGGTGGTCGGAAACATAGAAACCGGGTGCCTTGTAAATGACATTCACATTTTTGCTGACGAGTTTACGCACAGGGTTCCCGCACTTTGGGCACTCCCGTAAAGGCTCATCCTTGATATTCTGAAACACTTCGAAGTCACCGCATGTATCACAATGGTAGTCGTAAGTCGGCAAACAAGATCCCTCCGAAACAATGGCCAATATTTCAATTCCCAGGAACGGCTTCCTGAAATGTTATTTTAACATTAGCATGCGAAGGGTTCACGCAAGCCTGATCGAACAATTGACATAAATGGCGATGTTAAGGAGAATTCTGGTCTCGATCTGCCTGTTGGTGTCGCTTCCCGTCGCAGGAATCTCGGCGTTGCCTGTGCGCTCGTCCTTCCCCGCAGTGCTCTTCGAAGGGGAATTCGTGGAGGGGATTCCTTACCGCTCTGCCTCCGGCAACTGGTCGTTGCCGTTCTCGTTGATACGGAGACACATCGATCCATCTATCGTCTGGGACCAAGCATCCCAGTCTGTCATTATCACCACTGAAGACAAGGTGCTGAGAATGCCAAGCGACGCTTTGACGTCCTTCATGAACCTCAGGCCGTTCCAGCTGAGCCAGCCGGCACGAATCATCGATGGCGAGCCCTATGTCCCTCTGGAAATCATCGAAAGCCTTTGCAGCCTGGATTGCAGCTACAAAGATCGTACTAACATCTTGGTGGTCAACCGCACGAACATCGGTCATACTTTCGCGATACTGTCCCGGAACGCCACGCTCAAGAGAGGTCCTGGCATATTTTCGTGGCCAATAATGACCTTGAGGCCCGGCGAAAAGCTGATCGTGAGGTCAAGCGATGGGGCGTGGGCCCGGGTACAGACGAGCGATGGCATCGTGGGGTACGTGCCATTTTCAACGCTTTCCGACATCCACACTTCACCCGCCCGAGCCCCCGAGCAGCGCACCGCACGCGGGCGCACTGCCAGGCCGATCAATATGACATGGGAGTACGTCTGGGGCCACAATCCCACTCCCATTCTGGAGCGGCTTCCCAGGGGGTTGAACGTGATTTCACCCACCTGGTTTACGCTGCAGGATCCGTCCGGCAACATCCAGGCAAACGTGGACCCGACGTACGTCAGCTGGGCTCACACCCATGGGATCAAGCTATGGCCGCTCGTTTCCAACGGTTTTAATCCTGAGCTTACGCATGAGTTTCTGAATTCGGCCCTCAACCGAGAAAACTTCATCAGGCAGCTGCTCGCATGGACGAACGCCATGAGGCTGGACGGGATCAACCTTGACTTCGAAAACGTACCCTACGAGGACAGAGACCTGCTGGTGCAACTAGTGAGAGAACTCGTCCCACTGGCCAGGGAACAAGGCTTGGTTATTTCCGTTGACGTAACAGTGAAAAGCTCGAGCAAGAACTGGTCCCTTTGTTACGACAGAAAGCGACTGGCGGAAGCAGCTGATTACCTCATCTTGATGGCATATGACCAGACCCCTGCCAGCAGCCCCATCCCTGGTCCCAACGCCGGGCTTCCATGGGTGGAGCGAGGGATACAGCAGTTACTAGAAGAATTGCCGCCTGAGAAGCTCATACTCGGCATCCCGTTTTATACCCGGATCTGGAAGCAGCCAGTCACGGAATCCGCGCTTTCGATTGCCACATCCAGCGCAGCGTCAATGGAACAAGTAGAGCATTTCGTCAGGCAGCAAAAGGCCGAGGTGACCATAGACGATTCTACGGGGCAAAAGGTAGCACGATGGGTTCGGGACGGCATAGAGTGGAAAGTGTGGATAGAAGACGAGGAAACGGTATCCGCCAGGGCCTCACTCGCTTCCAAGTACGGGCTGGCAGGCATCGCTTCGTGGCGGCGCGGGTTCGAAAAGCCTGCGATTTGGGAGGCTATCGCCGCGAACCTCCGCCCCCATGACTGCCTGAGTTCCGGTGAAGAAATAAGTAGTACGCGTATGCACACACGGCAAGCGCCGCCGCAATGAGCGGAGGCGTCTCGCCCACCTGCAATTCCACGTCTTTACCTATTACAGAGCCTCCCAGCCTGCCATTGAGTAAGCCCCCGGTGGGATCGAGGCGCAGCTCACAATCGAAACCCATGACTCGCCCGCCGCACCTTCCGCTTATCCTCGTTGCCCCGCCGGGCTCAAGCTGGCTCAACCCCAGCGATACGTCCATACCGTCGACGAGCCCCCCAAAGCGGCCATGGGCAACGTTGCCTTGAATCGAAAGCTGGAGGCTTCGCCCAATCAAGACGCCCCCAAACCTTCCATGCACCGTTCCGGCAGCAGAATCGTAGGCGAGGTCCACATCACATCCTACCAGTACCCCTCCCAGCCTGCCCGAGATCTCATCGCCTGTATATACACAATGAATGTCCATTCCATCCACATGGCCGCCCAATCGTCCATCAATTCTGGTCTGGCTCATGCGGACTCACTTTCCTCCGCACTCGGCCTACGCAATCGATATCTTTCCCCTCTATCCAGCACTTGCTTTCGCAACCTGATACTCTTGGGGGTGACCTCGACCAATTCGTCGTCGGCGATCCAATCCAACGCTTGCTCCAAAGTCAGCCTGACGGGAGGAGTGAGTCTAATCCCTTCCTCTGCAGTGCTCGATCTCATATTGGTGACGTGCTTTTTCTTACAGACGTTTATGTCTATGTCCTTGCCTTTCGGACTTTCGCCAACGATTTGCCCCTCGTATACCCACTCGCCGGGCCCTACGAAGAGAGAGCCTCTTTCCTGCGCATTGTCCAAGGCGTATGACGTAGTCGTCCCTGTCTCCCAGGCCACGAGTGACCCCGTTTGCCTAGGCGGTATCTCGCCTTTGTACTCGCCGTACCGCTCGAAGCGGTGATACATGATGCCGTTCCCTTTGGTAACTGTGAGGAACTGTTGTCTGAAGCCCATCAGCCCTCGAGAGGGGATCAACACCTCCAGCCTTACCCGGCCATCTCCAGAAGGCTCCAGCTTGCGCAGCTCACCTTTTCTCGGGCCGAGACTCTCCATCACCGCGCCCATATACATTTCCGGGGTATCAATGACCAAGAGCTCGATCGGTTCCTGCAGTTGCCCATTGATGCGTTTCATTATAACTTTGGGCTTAGATACCGCGAGCTCATAACCTTCTCTCCTCATCTTCTCAATCAGGATCGAAAGGTGCAGTTCCCCACGCCCACTCACCTGGAAAGTTTCGGGTGTGTCAGTTTCCTCCACCCTCAAACCCACGTCGGTCTGAGCCTCCCTAAACAATCTCTCTCGCAGGTGGCGCGAGGTCACATACTTCCCCTCCCGCCCTGCGAAGGGACTGTCGTTGACGCTGAACCTCATCGTGATCGTGGGCTCCTCTACTACTATGGGCGGCAACGGCTCGGGATGTTCGATATCGCAGAAGGTATCACCGATGTTCACCTGATCGGCACCTGCTACTGCCACGATGTCCCCTGCCAGGGCCATTTCTACAGGTACTCGTTTGAGCGCGCTAAAGCTGTAAAGCATGGTTACTTCGATTGGGCGGACTTCTCCCGAAGAGCTACAAAGGCCCACCTTATCACCCTTGTGCAAGGTTCCCCGTGTGATCCGACCGATGACGATCCGGCCAACGTACTCATCGTAGTCTAGCGTGCTCACCTGAAACTGCAGTGACTCCGCAGGGTCACCACTCGGGTGCGGTATCTGGGTGAGTATCGTGTCAAGCAGAGGGTAGATGTTGTCTCCAACTGAGTTAGGCTCGAAGCCGGCTTTCCCTGCTCGCGCATCGGTATATATGACAGGGAAATCGATCTGCTCTTCGTTCGCACCGAGTGCTATGAAAAGATCGAGCACTTGGTCCACGACTTCTTTGGGCCGAGCACCAGGCCTATCTATTTTGTTGACCACCAGTATCGGCTTCAAGCGCTGGGCGAGCGCCTTGGAAAGCACGAAACGCGTCTGAGGCATAGGCCCCTCGAACGCATCCACCACGAGCAGCGCCCCATCCACCATTCCCAACACGCGTTCCACTTCCCCGCTGAAATCCGCGTGACCGGGGGTATCTACGATATTGATCTTGCAACCCTTATACACGATGGCAGTGTTTTTTGAGAGAATGGTTATGCCCCGCTCCCGTTCAATATCATTGCAGTCCATGATTCGTTCGCCCACTTGCTGGTTTTCTCTGAATATGCCACTTTGTTTCAGCATGGCGTCAACCAGAGTAGTCTTGCCATGATCCACGTGAGCGATTATAGCTATATTCCTTATTGACTCCGGGCCGAAAACTTTGACCTGATCCATTGTCACCTCTGAAAACCTCCGAACTCTGATTATAGCACGTATTCTTTGCCTTCCTGTGCAACATTCACCGGCCCCAAGAATCTGGCCTCGCATTCTGCGCGCAACGCTTCTTCAGAATAGTATGGCCACAAGTGAGTTATCACGAGTGCCCGTACTCCCGCCTCTCTCGCGATGGCCCCAGCTTCACCAGCCGTGAGATGCCCGCTGGCGGCATAGGACTTATCTCGCTCTAGCAGGCTAGCTTCGCAAAGCATCAGGTCCACCCCGCTTGCAGCCTCGAGTAGGCCACGGCAGCGCCCGGTGTCTCCGGAATAACAGAATGATTTCCCGCCAGCTGTGATCCTCATCGCCACACACGGCATGGCATGGTCCACTCCGAAGAATTCAACGTGGAAAGCTCCGATATCCACACACGTCCCATCCGCCACAGCAAACGCCTCAACCACGTTCTTATAACTCAATCGCGAGAACTCCGCTGCCGGCTCATCCGGGGAAAAGACCCTGACGTGCGCCGGCAAACACCGCTCGCGTTTGCCGGCCTCCGCGGCGTACTTGAGCACCGACATGTCGGAGCAGTGGTCACCGTGAAGGTGAGACAGTAACACGGTATGCAGCGCTGCAAAAGGCATCTTCTGCTGGAGTGCACGAACTACGCCAGACCCACAATCGATTAACAAGTAGTCCCCGGCTTCCTCCAACAGATAGCCGGGGCACGCGCCGTTCGCTGGCGGGAACGGTGAGTACTTGCCCAGTACGATCAGCCTCACATCTGCTCCCCCCAAGTCCTACTTCCGTTTAGACATATGATCCGTCAGGTTCTTTTCCGCCCGGCATATGTGGTCCGTAAGTGCCTTTTCCGCCTCCATGGGGTCCCGCTTAGCGATTGCCTCGTACACTCTTCGGTGTTCCTGCATCGTCTTCTGCAACCGCCCCGGCACCCGCAAAGACTCCGACCTCGCCAGCTGCACGTAGTCTATGAAAGTGCTGAGCATTCTTTGCAAAGGTCTGCTGTTGCTCGCCTCCAGGATCTTCTGGTGGAACATCGTATCCAACTTGGTGATTTGTTCCACGTCCCCTCGTTCCGTATAGAACTCCATCAGCTCGACCAACTCCTTAAGATCATCGAGCATTTCGTCGGAAATCCTTTCTGCCGCCCATCTCGCGCTCAGACCTTCTATCATCCTTCGAACCATATAAATGTCTCCTACATCCTGAGGCGTGATGCTCTCTACCACCGCACCTTTGTTAGGCACATACTGAACCAAACCGTCCCGTTCTAGCTGCCGAATCGCTTCCCTGATCGGTGTCCTGCTCACTCCGAACTCTTCCGCCAATTTCGTCTCCACGAGGGTGTCTCCAGACTTGTATTTGCCAGAGATTATGTCTTGCCGGATCTGCCGGAATATCTTGCCGCGGAGAGAATACAAGTCGGCATCGTATTCATCACTCTTAGGCCGCATTTAAATCCCTCCCGCCCACCAGGTTACCCCACAAAAGAAAAAGCCCCTATACATTCTAGGGCTTCGTAGGATATCTGACAATTCGAGCGAGCTCAGAATCAGTCCTCTAAAGGCAGGCATTTACCGTAGAGTTCAAGGATGAATTCCTCCATGGTCTCAAGATACTTATCGTACACGCCCTGCACGGCCATCGCCTCCCGAGCGCCGCCACCGGTCCAAGCGAAATTTCTAATGCGGGATACGTGTATACATTTGTACTTGTATTATACTCGAAGTAGCACTAAGAGGCAATATGTTCTAACTCAGCTCGAAAAGGCTGGCAGCCCCCTGCAGCCGGGGCTTCGGGATGAGTACGGTACTCCCGTCCTTACGGCTGGCGATGGTTCAACGGAGGTGGTTTATGATCCAATCCAGAATCCGCCGGGTTAAGCGGTTGAGAAGGCTGGCTTTCCCGAAGAACCTAGCCAGCCCGGGTGAAACTGCGTAATAGGCCAGCACGAGAACACTTCCCCACCATGACTTCAGGAGCACATCGTCCCTGAAGTGCCTCAACCGCACCACTTGCCACGCGTCTACATCTCCGTAAACAGCGGTGGCTATGTAGCAAGCCTTCTTAGTAGTCCTGTTGTAGATCCGGTTATACGCGGCCTTCTTGGGATTTGTAAGCCAGCCCATGCCCCGTGGCGCCCGGATTTTGGACCGTATGGCTCGTTTGACAGATGTCCTTGCAGCTATCCGCTTTTTGATGGACGGGGTGCGATAACCGATTTTCATATCCAACCCTCCCGGTGATGGGGGCACGGAGCCGTCGTTCAGATCGAGGGTCTTCCTCCTCGCCTTTATAGTATCTTACTGAGGAACAACTTCGTCCTTTCTTGGCGCGGGTTAGTAAAGAATTGCTTCGGGCTGCCCTCCTCCACTATTACGCCGTCAGCCAGGAGCATAATCCGGTCTGCTACCTCTCTCGCGAAGCCCATCTCGTGGCTGACCACGATCATGGTCATCCCTTCCATAGCCAGGTTCCGCATTACTTCCAGCACCTCGCCGATCATCTCCGGGTCCAGCGCCGACGTGGGCTCATCGAATAACATGAGCTTAGGTTTCATCGCGAGAGCCCTCGCTATCGCCACGCGCTGCTTTTGCCCACCTGAAAGCTGCTCCGGATACGCGTCAGCCTTATCCCGGAGTCCTACCTTGCGGAGGAGTTCCATCCCCTCCCGCTTGGCATCTTCTTCCGCCATTCCGAGCACTTTAGTAGGCGCGAGAGTGATATTCTGAAGCGCCGTAAGATGAGGGAACAGGTTGAAGTGCTGAAATACCATACCCACCCACCGCCGGACGTGGTTGATGTTGGTACGCCTGTCTTCAAGATTCACTCCGTCGATTATGACTTCACCCTCTGTGGGTAGCTCGAGATGGTTCAGACATCGCAAGAACGTGCTCTTACCTGAACCGCTAGGGCCTATGATAACCAGCACTTCGCCTTTCTTGACCTCCACGTTCAGCCCTTTCAAAACGTGTAACTCACCGAATTTCTTATGGAGGTTTCTAACTTCGACCATCGGTTTTCATCCTCCTCTCGATCCTCCCCAGCAGTCGCGTAAACGTGAGGGTCAAGGCCAAATAAATCAGTGCCGAAGTGAAATAGGCCTCAAAGGCACGAAAACTGCGGCCCGCCATCATGTTCGATTTCATCATGAGGTCCTCCATGCCGATCACTGACACCAAAGATGATTCTTTAAGTAAGGCGATGAACTCGTTTCCCATAGGAGGTATGACTCGACGAAAAGCTTGGGGCAAAATCACATACCTCATAGCCTGGCCGTACGTCATACCCAGAGAACGAGCTGCTTCCATTTGCCCACGGTCTATAGACTCTATGCCAGCACGATAAATTTCGGCCATGTACGCCGCCGAGTTCAGGCTAAGCGCCACAAGGGCATCGATATATCCCACCGGCTTGTATCCGAAAATCTGAGGAAAGCCAAAGTGGATCAGGTAGATCTGAGCCAGAAGTGGAGTGCCCCGAATGAAATCGATATATGCAAGGCACGGTGTTCTGAATACTGCGCTTTTGCTTATGCGGCCCAGGGCGATGAGAAGGCCCAAGATGCAGCCGAAGATGAAAGACAGTGCAGTATACTCGAATGTAGTGCTGACGCCGGTAAGAAGGAATGGCAGGTACTTTAGAGCAACATCCAAGTTCAAATCCAAGGCCAAAGCCAAACCCCCCAATGGTTCCGATGGCGAAGCACCCGGGCGCGGGAATCCCCGGGTGCTGTCGCTCCAAGCGCTACTACCGATTCATACGGCTGCACAGGTATGCTTGAAACTGACCGGTGCCTCGCAAGTTTCATTGCTTACCAAAATACTTCTCGTACAGACTATCGTATTTCCCACTGGCCTTTACCTTAGCCAAGCCCTTGTTGATGAGCTCGTGAATGTCTTTATCCTCTTTACGCATGGCAATCCCGTAGTACTCAACGGTAAAGGCAGGCTCTGGGATGAGGAGTTTATCCTCGGGGTGGTTCTTGAGGTATTCGCGAATTACGGGCAAATCAGAAATAATGCAATCTACGCCGCCCGCTTTGAGCTCGTTGAAAACATCAGCTGCATTCTTGAGTCGCTTGATGTTCAGGCCGGGCTTCTTTTCGTCCTTAAACTTCTTGTCAATCTTCTGAGCGGCGTAGTCGCCTGTAGTGTTAATCTGCACAGCGACCTTCTTACCAGACAGGTCGTTCAGCGTCTTAATGGGCGAACCTTCTTTCACTGCCCACGCCTGTCCGGAAGTAAAGTAAGGATCTGAGAAGGTCACCTCAAGCGCCCGTTCATCAGTGATGGTCATGCCCGATACTACCAGGTCTGCCTCCTTGTTTTTCAGCGCGGGTATGAGGCTGTTCCAATCGAGGTTCTTATACTCTACTTCAAACCCGGACGCTTCAGCTATCGCCTGGATTAGCTCCACGTCAAACCCCGTAGGCTTCCCCGTGTTGGTATCTACGAACTCAAACGGCGCGAATGTTGCCTCGCCTACAGCGATCAGCTTCCGTTTGGGGGCAGCCTTCTCACCTTCCGCACTCTGGGGAGCCTTCTGAGCCGGAGCTTCAGTCTTTGGAGCCTCAGCCTTTTGGGCACACCCCACCACGATCAGGGACAATGTCAAAACCGCGATTAGCATAAAGATACATCTCTTCTTCATCAGTCACCCCAACCTTTCTTAAACTTCGAGCGTTTTTATGGTTCAGTACTTGGAAAACACCGGTCTGAACAAATCCCTATAAACAAAGATTAGGCAAAATCTTGCATTCTCCTTCAAGAATATTAGTTCAAGAATATTGGCTCATTTAGCAGGAGAATAAACTCGTCTACAAGACAAAGGCTGCAGTGAGGTTAGCTCCTCATCCCGGTGGCGTCACAGCGATGCTCACTTAAGTATCTGCTGAAGAAGGGCCCTTTGTACCTTGAAAACCATATAGGCTAAAGGTTCCGGTTACACGGGTGAATGGTTATAGTACAAACCAAGACCTGCCGAAAAAGGAATCCAATTGACGGCCATGGTTCGGCGGCAGCAGGCGATTCTCTGCAGAGGCGAGGCATCATGTTACGGCTTCGCAAGAGGGAAGCAGCTCAAGCGACCCCAATGACTTACCGGAGAACCTTGCCAAGTTAGGCAGGTGGCTCGACGATGAATAGATATCCCGCCCCATTCCTGGCCACTACCAGCAGCGGTTGGGATGTCCGTCGGGTCCAGCCGAGACCTACCTGCGGACGACAGACACCACACTCCGCACCATCGAGAAGCTACTGCTTGGTATTACTAAGGTCCTGCACCGCCGGGACGAACGTGCTCACCACAGGTTAGTACCTGAAACCGGAGAAAAAGAGTCGTCTTTGTAGAAACGTTTCTCGCTCCCGATGAGTTCAACTTGCCCACCTGCAGGAAGCTCGGAAGGTAGCCCCTAGCATGGACGAGGTGAACGCATCCGTGTTAAGATCATCCACCGCAGATCGGCGGGTAGACTTCCACCGTGTCTCCATCGCGAAGCACATGCTCGATGGCGGCAGTGCCACCGTTGACTAACACCAAATACACATAGTTTACCGGCAAGCTCAACCGCTCCAGCACCCGCTGGATCGTCAGCCCCTCCGCGGTCACCGTGACTTCATTTCTGCCATGAGGCTCAAGGGCGTGAAGGCCGCCCATAAGTCGAACAATAGCTTTCATTTCTTCTCCCTTCAGACTCCTGAAAACCCTGTTCAAGAGACCCAGTATAAACCGAGTTCGTCCAGCTTGGCGCGCGACGGGGCGCCGCTCACGGGGTCCCACCCTCTCATTTTATAATACTGCCGTATAGCGGCGTCAAACCGTTCCTTACTGATGCCGGGATAGTTGCCGTTAGACTCAAATAGTCTCGCCGGGATCTGGTCTCTTTCAGCGCCGTATCCTTCGCGGGTGTTGAATGCCCTCGCCATGCACCCTGCCCGTTCGCCCGCCTTCATGATTTCCCACAGGCTGACGTCCCAACCGGTTCCAGCCGCTACAGCTTCCACCACCATCGGTACAGGCAGCAAGCCCCTCGGAACCACGCAGAAGAAGCAGGCCCCCAGGCATTTCAATGCATCCCACCACATCTCCAGGTATAGGTAAAGGCGTACCTTATCTGCGTTTAAGCTAAGTGGATCCACGGGCTCCAGCAGCCCGAGTGGAGCACAGGTTTGCAGGCCGTAGCTCCCAGCCTTTGCAAACAGCGGGTCGTGGGCCGCGGTCATGTGATCGGCGCCATAGTCTGCAAGAGCATACCCCATGCCCACCCCGGTCTTACCCCGAGGATCGTGCATGGGCAGCTCCTGGCCTTTGACATGCATTGCAAACACCTCAGCACCCATCCCAATTCTAGAAGCCGCCCTCATCGAACCCTCCGCGAGCAGGTCCCCGATGCCCTTGCGGTCGGTGATCAACTCAAGCAGTGGCAATACGCATGAAGCATTGCCGAATTTCACCTCAAGCCGTCTCAAGTCCCCATCGTCGATGAGTCCCTTCTCAACGCACTCCATCGCAAAGGCAATCGTAACCCCCGCCGAAATTGTGTCCAGGCCCATCTCGTTGCAGTATACGTTTGCTTTCAAGACGGTCAAAGGGTCGTCGATGCACAGATTTGATCCGAAAGAGGCCACTGTCTCATACTCGGGGCAGGCTGCCATCCCGTTGATCGTTTTCACCGAGCCGTCCTTGACCTCAAATGTCCTCTTGCACCTAATGGGACACGCCCAGCAACCGCGGCCTTTGGTTTCGTATAGCCACTTCTGGCCGAGCTTCGCCAGTCCTTCCCACCCGTCGAAACGCCCACGGGAGAAGTTCTTGGTTGGTAGCATCGACGCCGCCTGCAGTCCCGGTATCAGTCCCGCGGTGCCTCCTTCATGCAACGCCACCGATGGGGCGTTCTTAAGGAAGTTCTGGGCAAACCAGGAAGTCACCTTAGAGAGGCCGTCGGGGTTTTTGACTTTCACTTTCGTGGATCCAGATACCGCTATAGCTTTCAATTTCTTAGAGCCCATGACGGCACCAAGACCGCCGCGCCCGGCGGCATTCCTATCGCCCTGCATTATGCAGGCGAATTTCACGAGCCGTTCTCCCGCAGGGCCTATGCTCATCACAGCAGGCTTCTTTGGAACGCGCCGGGCAATCTCGGCTTCCGCATCGCTCGTGGAGAGTCCCCACAGTTCGCTCGCGTCAACCAACCGGGCAGAGCCGTCAACGATTTCTAGATATACAGGTTTGGAGCTTGCCCCCTTAATGACGATTGCGTCAAAACCGGCCCTCTTCAGCTCTGCACCCCATGACCCACCGACTTCGCTCTCTCCATACCCGTCTGTCAGAGGCGATTTCGCCCCGATCACAACTCGCGAAAAGCCGGGCATATTGGTACCCGCCAGCACGCCAGTTGCGAAAACGAGTACGTTTTTAGGCCCCAGCGGGTCAACTCGGGGGGGTACCTCCCTCAATAGGTAGTAACCTACCAGTCCTTTCCCGCCCAAATAAGTCCGGTAAAAAACGTCATCATGTGTCTCCGAGGCAATCGTACCGGAGCTTAGGTCGACCAAAAGAATCTTTCCAGTATAACCGTAACCAGCGTTCATTTTCAACCCCCCGTGAAATGCGTTCTCAAAAACTGCTGCCCGCCCGGAATCATCTCACGCCAAGCTCCTTACGTATGGAGACGTTCCGGCAGCGAGTTTCGCTGCTTCCATAATAGCCTCGCTAATTGTGGGGTGCGGAAATATTATGCTTCCGAGGAAATCTGTAGTCGCTTCAAGTCGCATCGCAGTGACGGCACCCGCGATCATTTCGGTCACATTAGCTCCCACCATATGGACGCCGAGTATTTGTCCATACTTGGCATCCCCCAACACCTTAACAAACCCTCTGGCTTTCCCCATGGCGAGGGCTTTTCCGGATGCCTCAAGGGGAAGCTTACCCACTCGCACTTCTCCGAATCTCTGCTTGGCCTCTGGCTCCGTCATGCCGACCCAGGCTAGTTCGGGGGAAGTATAAACGCACGACGGTACAAAGCCCAGATCAATTCTTGAATCACAGCCCATGATATTCTCCGCCGCGACCACTCCTTCAGCTGACGCCACGTGTGCAAGCAGTGGCCCGCCGGTCACGTCGCCTACCGCGTATACATCAGGGTCGTTGGTCCGCATCCTATCGTCAACCTTTATCCAGCCGCGCTCATTCTTCACGCCCACATTGTCAAGTCCCAGTTCACGCGTGGCAGGGGCACGTTCGCCTTCGTAACTAACTCGATAGGAAGCATCAGTTGCTTGGGGTAAGGTTGCCCCTTCGGATAAGCCAACCCGATCTTCAAGCCTTCTTTCGCAGTCTCCGGCGGAAAGGTAATGCTGCCAGCCATGGTCCCTTTTGAATGGCTTCAAGAGCATCTCTTTGAGCGTTACAACCTACTACAATGATGTTCTTCCGGCCAGCTGCTCGGATTGCCTGCAATGCTCCCCCACATCTCATCGTTTGCAGCAAAAACGGTATCTGTCTTGGGATTGCTCTGCAGGATATTCTCCATGACGGACATGGCTTGCCCACGCTTGTAGTTGGCAGTCTGCCTCGCAACGATTGACCATATTGAAACCTTCACTGCGATCGTTCGCGGTGCTTGTTCCCGGTTGACCAGTTATCTCGACCACTTTGCCCTTTTCATTGAGTCTGGTGGCTATGTAGTTAGCAGCCACACGACACACGACCTACCTCTTTGTCATCTGAACCGACATACGCAATGTAATAATCCCCCTTGGCGATGGCCCGCGTCACAACCACCAGTGGTATCTTCGCTTGGTTGATTTTTCCACGGCGGGCGGGGCTATAGCCTCATTCGTGACATCCCTATCCCAGGAGATTCTTGATACCCAGGATCACGGTTGTAATGGGTATTCCAACATAAAAGATAACCAAAGGACGAGCTTAAAGCGTAACTCAAGCTTCATCCGACTCATTGGCGGGTATTAACGCAGTCACCCGTTCTTTTGCAAAGAAGCGGTCGTATAGTAACAGTGCCAGGTTGACGGCCGCAAGAGATATAAAGCCGGCTAACCCCAGGGTGCCGGTGAGCAAATCGTTGCCGCCCTTGACGTTCATGATCGCCAGGCCGTAAGTAGCGTTAAAGCTCCCATGGAAAACGGCTGCTGCGATTACCGATTTCGCCCTCAACCTGACATAGCTAAGAATCGGCGTCATGAGCAAGGTCCCTATCGTCATCATGAATACGCCTGCAACTGGATGCTGTGGATAGTTATGCCCTTGAAGAATGAGAGGTGCGTGCCAAATACCCCAGATGATTCCTATCAGTGCTGACGACCGCCAGAACCCTAGCCCCATAAGGCTGAGTTCCCTCTGCAGAAACCCCCTCCAGCCGAGTTCCTCTCCGAACGCAGCTACAGCATTAATCGTAATGCCGGCAATGAGACCTTGTACCAAGGCAATCCAGATGGGGTGGACCGGGGAAGCAGCTATCTGTTGTCGCATCACTTCCAGCTGTTCCGGCTTTAGGGTAGCTCGGAACCTTTCGAACATACCTTCCATTCCGGGAGAATAGGACACCCCGGGCAATAGCAGACTTACCCCGAAAGTCCCAAAAGCTATGATGGGAGGTAGAACCCAGGCTACTAGAAACCACCGGTTCAACTTAAAGGAGATTCCAAGCGGTCCCTTCACCGGCTCTTTGTAGATGCCCTTTTGAACGATTATGGCAACGGTCATCGGTACAAACATATACGCAACCGCCACCAGCGTGCCGCTTAGGCTGGTCCACCTACCCCCAAACACGAAAAACACAGCAGCCATCCCCCAGCTTACGGCGTAGGTCAGGATGACGAACGATACGATCTTCTTGGTCCGCTGCGATCTTTCGAGGTTCTTCACTTCGATCATCAACCCTTGCCATCCAAGGCTCCCCGTGTACGCCCGCTATATTTGACCGCATTGTAGTTTAATTCGAACCGGTCCGAACCCCAGGACTTGTTGACGGATCATGGCAACGCTATTCGATGCACGGCAATGGCGCTATACCGTCGCTGTCATACGAGGGTGCATACCCGCTTTTTATTCTATACCGAGACGGTATTACCCGTAGACAGGTTGGGGAAAACTAGTTTTTGCATGCCCCATATCGAATTCAGGTATAAGCCCGGGGAATTCTCGGGCGACTGTTGCGGTAGCGACCAAGCTGCCTTTTCCCTTCCGATACGTCCATGCCCACGAACTCAGTGAATCATTCGTCTTGCCCGTTCCCTTTCGTCTACAGCTTGTCCACTGGAGTGCATGATACGCCCCGCGTAACCTACGGCTAACCACTGTCGAGCCGGCCGCGTTCATCCCGACTGGATCGACTGATCAAAGTGCCTGCGGCTGACTAGACCAACTGACGCGAAGTATGAGTAAAGTTAATCGGGTCGGCGCCCATAAAAAGAAGGAACGACACGGTTGCTCTCCGAAGGTTACCAAAGTGAGCAAACAACCTTGAGGAGAGAACACATCTCGTGATGTCAGGATTCAACGGAAGCGTTCGGATATCCTTCTTGGAGCTGGAATAGTTGCTATTTTTGAAAGCGCTGGGGTTGAAGCAGGTAGCTGTGTAACAGGCGGTGGAGGGGCCATCGTACCGAAGTGCTCAAGATAGATAGTCTGAAGATGTTCGTCACGAATCCATCAGGCGGTGTGTTCTTGAGGTAAAGTGAGAAAATCAAGCGGAAGCTGAAGGAGAGCGATAGTACCCGCGCGGCGAGCCGAAGGTGAAAGTACTGTTTGTTGAAGCAGATGGGATGTGGGTAGCACGGCAACATGGAGGCAAGAACAAGAAAGAGGCCCGCAAGCCCGCAGCTTTACAGTGGGATAGATCTCAGCGACACGGTGTGGTGATAAACGGCGATCGTACAGGTTGGATCCGGATGGGGATTGAGCATTTTCCGAAAGCCACCTACCAGTTTGACCGGTTTCGTTTGGTCAGGGAACTGAAAACATGTTTGAGGGAAGCACCTGAAGCCTGCAAAGCCGCGATGAAAGCACCGGAAGGCAACTGTCCTGAAGAAGTGTTGAGGATCTTTAGCTAATGTACACCTGGGATATTCAATCAAGGCGGGCTTTACCGGATCTAAGGCAGGAATTAGAGAAGAACTCAGAAGCAATGATCGATTATAGTGTTAGGCTGAAAGCAAACGGTGCCGCCGAGTCCAGCGTAAACAAGTTTTCCAGACGGTTAAAGCGCGGCAGAAGCTGGGGAAATAATGGACTTGCCGCAATGATTCATACAATGGCCAAACGATTCGAAGGAAAACTTGCCGGGCTGATAGAGTACGGGGAAGTGCTGGAGGAAATGATACGAAGAGAAGCTGGCTCATCGAGCAGAGTAAATAGCCAGCGATAGAAGTAGCCAATGAAATGGCCGCGAGGATAAACGCACACATGCCAGCTACCGAGGTGGGACTAAACCAGTCAGGAGGGCTGTCTTCGCTTGAGAGGCTCTAACGCCAAACGCGTTATGAGCAAGTTCAGATACATGTGATACAGGTGGAGTAAACACATTTGGTGAAGTTTTAGTTGGTGAGAGAGCGAAGTAGATAGAAACGGTGCGGGGACTTTATTCTAGGCTTTGGTGAAAAACAAGG
>DUMF01000028.1 GCA_012840015.1 Bacillota bacterium | reverse complement strand
GGAGAGAGTGGAACGGAGGCTTTCCGGACCCGGACCTTGGCTTACACCTGTATTCTCTCCGCCTCGAACCGCAACATCGTCTGGGAGGGTGCGAAAACGGGCCCCGTGAACGTCACCCTGTTGTCCCCGTGTAGCTGTGCAACGCTGTGGAAAGCTATGGTAAGTGGGGACAACTGCTCGGCGATCCCATTTTAGCCAGCGCCTTGCTTGATTGCCTTCTGCACTACTCCGTTACCATCAACATCCGCGGCCAGAGCTACCGGCTCAAGGACAAGCTTCGCGCTGGGGTTCCAATTGCTGTAGCACCCAGCTGCAGAGGGATGTGAACGCGACTAACGGCTAACGCTTCTAATGGGAGGTGGGGAATTTGCACGGGTGGAATTGGGAAATTTCATTCCGTTGAAAGTAGGGGATTTTGAGCCGGTGTTGACAAAAGAACTGTGGTACTTCAGATCAAATGGCGAATTTCGATCTCAGGGTAGACACTGGCAAAGTACTCTGCGACAAGGCGTCTATGGCAGTACTTTGGAAAATGCTCGGCGCACAAAAGGCAATTCACTCCGCTGTCGAACACGGGTGATTTCCATAGCTTAATCGCCTCGCGTTTCTCGAGAAGCTCCAGAAAAGCAGCGGTGTAGCTCTCCCAATCCTTGTCAACCTTTTTGAACCTTTGGAGGATCTCCTCAGTGGGGGCCAGCTCGGGTACGTGCTGATACTTGATTCCAAGGATTTCGAGAATGAACTCAAGATCGTCCTTCTTCGCGTAGCCAGCCAGTTGAGACGTGTTGTGGAGCCTGACGTCGATCACTTTGGTTACACTTGCTTCCCGAAGTAGCTCAACGAACTTCCGCAGGCTCTTCTGCGAGAAGCCTATAGTGCAAAGCACTTCCTTTCCATCCATAATATAATCCCTCCGGGGTTCTAACTGGGCGCTCTTGAGGGCAGTGAAGAAGCCGATCGAACCAGTCTCAACATGACTGCGGGTAACGTACGCCTCAGCCGGGTGTTTTAGAAGGCGGTGTAGCGGAAAGGACCTTCATCGCCCTGCCCACCGACGTTCGCCATCTGGGTATTTCCCAAGGAATTGAATGGGTCAGCGTCTAGAACTGCCTCCTTGTGCGAACACGTCAAAACCGGTCCTGCCGCTCGTTACTCACGACATAATGATATCAAGTTTGTCAAGACCACCGAGGGTTCGCCAGGCGCGAAATCAACAGGTTCAGTGACCTGAAACCCATGCGGAGTCGAGAGAGGTTGGTTCGGTTACTTAAGTACTTAAGGCTGATTCGATGATTCCAGGCTGGTGGTCGGACTGGATGGACTCAGCGGACGGATACTACCGGACCAAGTGCCGGATTGTGGCACTCTCTTTCCCTCGTATTCCCAAGCAGCTGGTAGAGGTGAGGGCAAGGTGAAGGCAAGGGAATGTAGCGCTTCAGGTTGGCTCAACCCGTGCGAGCAGTTAAACCCGTATTGGTGGAAATCCTGATAAATGCGATGGCAGTGTAATTTCCAGTCGTCCATGGCCACAAAACTGGTGGCATCAGTGAAGGAGAAGCTTTGTCGTTATAGGTGCGCAGAATTTCCATTGCCATCTGCTTGTCTTCCGGTGAGACTTGTTCAACAACCCAGGAGGTATCCTCTAAGAATCTCGAAGCGATATTCCTTCCAGCCGTGTCTGAAGCTGTCTACGGTATAATGATTTTTGCGAAATATGCACTGACTCAGCTATAATTGAAAGAGTAATCGGTGGTGGGGTGGTCTGGTTGCACCCAGTTATCGCAAGGTTCGGCAGCGTCGAGCTTTACACGTATGGATTACTGCTCGGGATAGGTTTTATCGTTGCGGGAACATTGGCTGCAAGGGAAGCAGGGCGGCGGGGGCATGATCCTGACGAAATCTATTATTTTATGATAGTTAGCTTCATTTTAGGGGTAGTGCTTTCTCGTGCGCTTTATGTCCTCTTGAACTGGTCCGAATATGCAGGCAACCCCTTACTCATTTTCAATACTCGTTCGGGCGGCATGACCATTCACGGGGCTTTGTTGGGAGGCTTAATAGCAGCCGTTCTCACCAGCCGGAAGATGAAAATGACCACTCTCGAATTGCTGGACATCGTGGCTATTCCTCTGCCTCTTGCCCAATCTATCGGGCGATGGGGGTGCTTGTTTAACGGATGCTGCTATGGGGTCCCTACTGGTGGCAGTTGGGGTGTGCTCACCAGATTTGCCCCGGGATTGCGCCATCCCACCCAAATATACGAGTCAGTATTGTGTTTTGTGCTCTTCGGAGTGCTTTGGAGGATCAAGGATAGGCGATACAATTCTGGGGTCCTCTTTGCGCTATATCTTGTGGGGTATTCCGTGATACGCTTCGCGGTGGAGTTCTTCAGAGACTCGCCAAAGAACCTCGCCTTCGGTATGAGTCAGGCGCAGGTGGGGAGTATTGCTATAGCGGCTGTAGCCTTGGTGTTTATCGCTATCAGGTCCAGAGCGAGGATACGACAGGGCTCGCCGGATCCGAACAGCGAGCCCCGGCAATAATCATGCTTCCACCTTGATTGCCGAACTCGGGCACGATTCCTCAGCTTCCTTGGCGCAAGGTTGTGAAGCATCAGCACCGGGAACGACTTCTGCTTTGTCGTCGTTGCCCATGACGAAGACGGACGGACAAATCTGAGTACACAAAGAACATCCGATACAAAGGTCTTTGTCAACGCTGACTTGAGCCATATGGAGCACCTCCGCTGTTTTTATCTTTTCCAGTATACTGCTGCTGATACGGATCCTGAAGGGGGAACTAGGATGGCAGGTAAAGTGGAAGCGGTCTGCATTTCCGAGCGTAAAGGGGAACCAAAACACCAAGTAGACGAGGCCCTACTCATGCCAGACTATGGGATTAAAGGGGATGCCCATGCAGGGCCTGGGAAGAGGCAGGTGAGCCTCCTGGGTGTGGAGGATATAAAGGCAATGAAAGAGAAGGGTTTTTCTGTCGGGCCGGGAGATTTTGCCGAAAACATCAGTATTTCAGGGATAGATATTGCGCGCTTGCCAGTCGGTACCAGATTATCCATAGGGGAAACTGAACTGGAAATCACTCAGATAGGGAAAGAGTGCCACTCCGGGTGCTCCGTTTTCAAGAAGACAGGAGAATGCATAATGCCCAGGCGAGGTGTGTTTGCGCGAGTAGTTCGTGGCGGTGTGGTGCGAAAAGGGGCTTTGGTTAGTGTTCAAACTGCGCAAAGGTGATAGACTGGTCATCGGGCTGGTTCTCTTGGTCAGTGCGTTCCTATTGATCTCGCTCGGTGGGAGAAGGAAAACCAGTTACCACGGCTTAATATTGAAGGTGAAAACGGCGGACGGCGAGCAGGGGCCCTACTACCTGGCGAGCTTTAAGGAGCCGACCAAACTCCAATTCAAGGGGCCCGTCGGTACGAGCGTTTTAGAGGTAAGCGCTAGTGGCGTGCGAATGCTGCAATCTGATTGTCCCGATAAGGTATGCATTCATATGGGGACGATTTCGAAACCCGGCGAGATGATTATATGCCTGCCGAATATGGTCTTTGCCAGGCTAGTGGAGAACGAATGAGTACGAAAAAGTTAGTGGAGCTTGCGATGCTGACGGGGATGGGTATTGCTCTACACGCCGTGGAAGGCCAGATTCCAGTGCCATTGTCGTTGCCGGGTGCGAAGCTTGGTTTGGCCAATTCTGTTGCTCTCGCTACTCTTCGGGAATTCTCCCTCAAAGACGCAATTACCGTAAACTTACTCCGGACTATCTTAGGTGGTCTGATTTCTGGGTCTTTTCTCACCTTCGGGTTCTTCCTCAGTTTTTCCGGTGCTTTGGCTAGCACTCTATTCATGTGGCTCGCCATGGACCCTAGGCTTGGCCTGAGTTGCTCGGGGGTCAGCGTGGTGGGAGCCGCTATCCATAACCTGGCTCAGCTCACTACTGCGATGATGATAACGCGCGAGCCGCACATATTCGTGTATCTTCCGTACCTATTGCTATATGCGTTGCCCGCAGGGCTTTTTAACGGAGTTCTGGCGGACAAACTCGGATTTGCCATTCGGAGTATTGGGAGGTGGGACTCAAATGGAGAACAGGATACCGAACGTAGTAATACGCCGCATGGCTATTTACCTTCGAATTCTGAGCGGCCTCGATCTGGAAAACAGTAGGTATATATCCTCGCAGGAACTGGGCGAACGGGCTGGAGTATCTCCGGCACAGGTACGGAAAGACCTTGCTATGTTCGGACAATTTGGCAAGCCGGGTGTGGGTTACCATGGGAAGACTCTAAAAGCAGAACTTAAAAGGATCCTCAAGGCCGACCGAGTCATCAGGATATGCATAATCGGGATAGGCGAGTTGGGAAGGGCGATCACGAGGTACAACCTGAAACGCTTCGCCACCGAAAAGGAGTACCCCTTTAAAGTGGTCGCGCTGTTCGATTCGGATCCCGCCAAAATCGGCACGAAAATAGAAGCCCTAGAGATCAGACCCGTAAACGAGCTTAGCCAGACGGCGCAGGCGTGCGGAGGAGTGGACGTTGCGATCATCACCGTTCCGGCTGAGGCCGCGCAAGAGGTTCTAGACCTTGTCGTGGCGGCAGGTATCAAAGCCGTGCTTAATTACGCACCCATCAAGTTGAAAGTGCCTGAACACGTGAAACTACACAGCGCCGATGTCAGTTTGGACCTACATCAGGTAGCGTATCACCTGGAGTGAGGTCCCGCGGCAGCCTGTTAAAGGGAAGGTGGGGTGTGATGACAATCGAGGAGAAGCTGGAAGAGTTGCAGAGACTGCGTAGTGAAATCGAGCAGGGGGGAGGTGAGAGGAGAATTGCGAAACAGCACGAGAGCGGCAAACTTACCGCTCGAGAGCGGATCGAGCTGCTGCTCGACGCTGGCACGTTCCACGAGATCGGAGGATTCGTGAAACACCGCTGTGTGGATTTCGGAATGGACAAGGAAGTTGCACCTGGTGAGGGCGTAGTCACAGGCTGGGGGCTGGTTGAAGGGAGGCCGGTGTGCGTATCCTCCCAGGACTTTACAGTGATCGGCGGGTCCTTAGGCGAAATGCATGCTTCCAAGATCGTCAAGGTCATGGAACTGGCGGCCAAGATGGGCTGTCCCTTTATCGCGATCAATGACTCGGGCGGGGCGCGAATACAGGAAGGTGTTGACGCCTTGAGGGGCTACGGAGACATATTCTATCGCAACTCCATATACTCGGGCGTCATACCACAGATATCGGTGATTATGGGGCCTTGCGCTGGAGGCGCCGTGTATTCTCCGGCCTTAACCGACTGGGTGTTCATGGTGGATAAAACCAGCTATATGTTCATCACCGGGCCTCAGGTGATTAAGGCCGTTACTGGAGAGGAGGTTGATTTCGAGCGGCTCGGGGGTGCCACTGTTCATAACGAGGTAAGCGGTGTGGCGCACTTCATAGCTCCAGATGAAAAGTCCTGCTTCGCCCAGGTACGCCGGCTGCTTAGCTACATCCCTTCGAATAACGCCGAAGATCCTCCTGTGGTGGAGAGGACGGACGACCCGAGAAGAATCGAACCGGCTTTGAGGGAAGTGATTCCGGACGACCCAAACAAGGGCTACGACATGCACGATGTCATTGAGGCCGTCGTAGACACCGGCAGCTTCATGGAGGTGCACGCGCACTACGCAACGAACATCATCGTAGGGTTTGCCCGGCTAGCCGGCAAGAGCGTCGGTATAATTGCCAATCAGCCAAGGGTAAAGGCTGGATGTCTGGACATCGATGCTTCGGATAAGGCGGCGAGGTTCATACGCTTCTGCGACTGTTTCAACATTCCCCTTTTCACCCTCGCGGATGTCCCGGGGTACTTGCCGGGCGTGAGCCAGGAGCATGGGGGTATCATTAGGCACGGCGCGAAGCTTTTGTATGCGTATTCCGAGGCTACGGTACCCAAGGTTACCGTAATCGTTCGGAAGGCATACGGTGGTGCATACATCGCCATGAGCTCGAGGCATTTGGGTGGTGACGTTGTGTATGCACTACCGACTGCTGAGATCGCAGTTATGGGTCCGGAGGGAGCGGCAAACATCATATTCCGCGACTACATAAAGGAGTCCTCGGATCCGGAGGCAGCCCGTAAGGAAAAGATCGAGGAATTCAGGCAGAAGTTCGCCAAACCATACGTGGCGGCTGGGAGGGGATACGTGGATGATGTAATAGATCCTGCTGAAATAAGGCCCAAAGTGATCTCCGCTCTTGAGGTACTCAAGACTAAAGTGGAAAGCAGACCGGCGAAGAAACACGGAAATATGCCAGTGTAAGGTGTGCGGCAAATCGGAGGTGAGTCCGCGTGATCTCAGATACGATATTAGGCGCGATACTCCTGGCTGTAGTGGATATGTTAGTGGTTTTTGCGGTTTTGTTCGGGTTGGGATTGATCACGAAGGCGCTGTCGGTGCTAGTAGCGCGGGCCGAAGGAGCTGGTGGTACGCCAAAAAAAGTTGAATCGCCCATCACCACAGCGGCTGGGGAGGAGCCGTTGGGGGATGGCGACGAAGCACAGAGGGTGACGGCTGCAGTAGCTGCGGCCATCGCGGCGTATGAGGGTGGATACAGTTTGGGTGAATTGAAGGTGAGCGGGGTATTCGATATGGAAAGCGGCCCGAGCCGGTGGGCATTGTTCGGTAGGCAACGACTGCTAAGAGCGAGGGCAGGGAGGTAATGCGAGATGAAAAGATACAGGGTTACTGTCGACGGAAAGACGTACGAAGTAGAGGTAGAAGAAATAGGCGGTAACGTACGAGCAAGTGTGGCGTCTTCAATGGCGGTTCCGCCTGCGCCAGCCGCTGCACCAGCAGCCGCTGCTCCAGCTGCGGCTCGCTCGACGCAGAGCGTGCCCACAGCACCGGCACCGGTGACGCCCACACAAGCCACGCAACCAGTGATGAGGGATGGAAATGGGGAGGTCATCAAAGCACCGCTTCCAGGCGTGATAACCGAGTATAAAGTAAAAGCAGGTGATCGTGTCAAGAAAGGGCAGGTATTGTTACTACTGGAAGCGATGAAGATGCAAAACGAGATTATGGCTCCTAGGGACGCTTTAGTGAAGAGCATCGACAATAGTCAGGGTGCTAACGTCAATACAGGTGATCCTTTACTCACGCTGGAGTAGAGACCAGATAAAAACTCAGGTCCGACAGGAGTTGATAAAACATGGATCTTGGGAGGGTATTTGCCACTCTTGCTGGCAGTACGGGTCTAAGTCAACTGACCGCGGGCAATGTGGTAATGCTTTGCGTGGGGTTTGCCCTGCTTTACCTGGCTATAAAAAAAGGCTTTGAGCCCCTTTTGTTGCTACCGATCGGGTTCGGGTGCGTATTGGCGAACTTACCTGCGACGGGAATAATGGACCCCGGCGGACTGATGAAGTTTCTCTACTTCGGCGTTGAGCACGAGATATTCCCGCCGTTGATATTCCTGGGTGTAGGCGCCATGACCGATTTTGGGCCGCTGATCGCAAACCCGTGGACCATGCTGATGGGAGCGGGGGCGCAGCTGGGAATATTCATAGCGATGACAGGGGCTAAGCTGTTGGGATTTACTTTGAAAGAAGCGGGCTCTATCGGGATCATAGGCGGGGCTGATGGGCCTACGGCGATATACGTTACGGTCAAAATGGCGCCACACCTTCTGGGCCCGATTGCTGTGGCGGCATACTCGTACATGTCCTTGGTTCCGCTTATACAGCCGCCGATCATGTATGCCTTGACCACAAAGGCCGAACGTCAAATCGTCATGAAACAGTTGAGGGCGGTCTCAAAAACGGAGAAAATCCTTTTCCCAATTGTGACGGCTGTTATAGTCAGCCTGCTCCTGCCCATGATAGCTCCTCTCGTCGGGATGCTGATGCTCGGAAACCTGTTCAGGGAAGCGGGCGTGGTGGATAGGCTTTGGAAGACATCCCAAAATGAGCTCATAAACATAGTAACGATATTCCTGGCCACCTCCGTCGGTTCTACGATGAGCGCTGATAGTTTCCTCACCTTGAAGACTATTGAGATAATCTGCCTCGGGCTGGTCGCTTTCGCGGGCGGAACTGCAGGAGGGCTCTGGGTGGGGAAATTGATGAACTGGTTGAGTGGAGGCAAGATAAACCCGCTGATTGGTTCGGCGGGCGTATCTGCCGTGCCCATGGCGGCGAGAGTTTCTCAAGTCGTGGGGCAAAGGGAAAACCCGGGCAACTTCTTGCTCATGCATGCCATGGGGCCTAATGTTGCTGGCGTCATCGGTACTGCGGTGGCGGCAGGGTGTATGCTGGCGCTACTGATGTAGTGTTTGGTCGATATCTGGGAAGTAGCCCCTATAGGCCTCCGCCAATAGGGGCTTTAAGTTGTAGCGATAGCTGTTCGGGTGATTGCCGTGCGTACGGACTGGGAGTTATAGTAAATGTATCTGGAAGCGAGTACTAGCCAAGGGGGCGCGTTCCGCCATGAATTATAAGTACGTAAAGTGGTTCCAAGAATTGAGTAAGAACGATGTACCCCTCGTAGGGGGGAAGGGGGCCAACCTGGGCGAAATGTCCAGGGCTGGAATGCCGGTGCCTCCCGGGTTTTGCATCACTGCGGAGGCGTATAAGTATTTTGTAGAAACTAGCGGGATCCAGGAGTACGTTCGTCAGGCGCTTAAAGGCGTGAATGTGGACGATATTCGCGCGCTTGATGAGGTCACACGAGAGATAAGAAGTCGTATTGTATCAGCCACGGTACCGGGGCCGATCGAAGCAGAAATAAGGCAGGCCTTTGAGGAGCTCCGGAAAGGTGAGGAAATAGCTGTGGCTGTGCGAAGTTCGGCTACTGCAGAGGACCTTCCCGAGGCCTCGTTTGCGGGGCAGCAGGATACCTACCTGAATGTGAAGGGCATTGAGAGCGTATTGACCAGTGTGAAGAAGTGCTGGGCTTCGCTGTGGAATGCTCGAGCCACATCGTATCGCGAGAAGCATGGGTTCAATCACATGAGTGTTTACCTTTCGGTTGTGGTCCAGAAGATGGTGGATGCGGATCGGGCGGGAGTGGCGTTCAGCACTAACCCCGTAAACCGCAGCACTGCCGAGATCATGATCAACGCAAGCTGGGGGCTCGGGGAAGCGGTGGTTTCTGGTCAGGTAACGCCGGACGAGTATATCGTCGAGAAAGGCTCTTTCAGGATTAAGGAAAAGATCGTGAGCGATAAGAAGATAATGGCCGCACGCAAACCAGACGGCGGGGTAGCAATGGTGGAAGTGGCTGACTACCTCGGCCCTGATCACGTCACGCGGCAGTGCCTGTCCGACGAAGAAATAGTCGAACTGGCCAAGAGAGTCGTGAGTATCGAAAACCATTATTGCTTCCCTCAGGATATCGAGTGGGCCTATTCGGAACGAGACAAGAGGTTCTATTTGCTTCAGGCGAGACCCATTACCACACTCGGGAAACAGCCAGGAGGCGCACCTGTTGGAGAAATGACCGTCGGGCGTTCGATGGCGAAGGTACTGGTTAAGGGGCTGGGCGCTTCGCCCGGTGTGGGTGTGGGCAAAGTGGTCGTGGTCAAGAGCGTGGCGGAAAGCGAAAGGGTTCAGCAGGGCGACGTGCTAGTGGCCGTAATGACCAACCCGGATTTCGTGCCCGCGATGAGGAAGGCGGCTGCAATAGTGACTGACGAAGGAGGTAGGACATGCCATGCTTCCATCGTCTCCAGGGAATTGGGACTTCCGTGTATAGTGGGAACCAAGAATGCCACACAGGTTCTACGTGAAGGAATGCTGGTCACGGTAGACGGAGCGCGTGGAATCGTGTACGAGGGGCGGGTTCAGCTCGAAGAGGGCCAAACAGAGGAAGGCACCGCGGAGGAAATCAAAACGACTACGGAAGGCATTGTCAATGCACTGGCCGGTTATCTGTCACAGGTGTATCCGGTGACGGGTACGAAGGTCTACATGAACCTCGGAGAGCCTGGGCTGGCACAAAAGTACAAAAACCTTCCCTTCGATGGGATCGGGCTAATGCGCACCGAATTTATCTTTAGCGACGTAATTGGTACTCACCCCATCGCGCTGATCAAGACAGGCCAAGAGCGCTTTTTCGTGGATAGTCTTTCAGAAGGTATTGCTACCGTTGCTCAAGCGATTCATCCCAGGCCCGTGGTGGTTCGTTTCAGCGACTTCCGGACCAACGAGTTCCGTGGACTGAAGGGCGGGGACGAGGTTGAACCGGTCGAAAACAACCCGATGATCGGATGGCGAGGCGTATCAAGGTACATTTCGCCTCAGTACGAAGCAGGTTTCCGCCTCGAGTGTAAAGCCATGCGGCGGGTGAGAGAGGAGTTCGGGCTCACGAACGTGTGGGCCATGCTGCCATTCGTGCGTACTACCTGGGAGACGCGGAAGGTGCTGGAGATCATGGCGTCGGAAGGACTGAGCTCCACGAGGGACTTCAAGGTGTGGATAATGGCAGAGGTGCCTTCTGTGATTTTCATGGCCGACGAGTTCAGCGAATTAGTGGATGGCTTCAGCATCGGCTCGAACGACCTCACTCAGTTGATAATGGGCGCAGATAGAGACTCAGGTATCTTGAGCAGCATGGGCTATTTCGATGAGAGAGAACCGGCCATAAAGAGAGCTATTTCACATCTCATCAAGGTCGCCCACGAGCATGGTAAGACAGTATCCATTTGCGGACAGGCGCCTTCCGTATATCCTGAATTCGCGGAGTTCCTCGTACGCGAAGGCATCGATAGTATCAGCGTCAACCCTGATACGGTAGTTTATACTCGCAGACTGGTTGCGTCCGTAGAGCAGAGGATCCTCCTGGAACGCAGCAGGAAGCTTGGCTGAAATGACTATGAAGCATGCGACCATATACATCTCGGTAGACATGGAGGGCGTGGCCGGTGTGGTGTCTTGGGAGCACACCGGCAAGGAGGGGGGCCACGAGTTCGATCGTGCGCGGAAATTGATGACTGGCGAAGTGAACGCTGCCATCGAAGGGGCTTTTGCAGGTGCGGGGGATGGCGTGGAGCTTACGGTCATCGTGAACGATGCGCATGGTGGGATGCGAAACTTACTGCTCGAGGAATTAGACCCGAGAGCCATGCTCATCTCCGGCGGGCCCAAACGGCTTGGCATGATGGAGGGCATTAACGCTTCAGTTAGCGCTGCCATTCTAGTGGGCTATCATTCGATGGCGTCGAGTCGCGGGGTACTGGCGCACAGCTACTATCCCGGCCTAGTGCAGTTAGAATACGCCGGTACTCCCATCGGTGAACTGGCGCTCAGCGCTTATAGCGCAGGGTACTTCGGAGTGCCGGTAATCGCTGTTACAGGTGATGACGAAGTGGCCAAAGAAGCTACAGGTCTGATCCCCGGCGTTGAGACCATAACTGTAAAATGGACGGCGGGTCGTCTCGCGGCGACCTGCCTTTCTCCTGCTCGGTCTCGGGAAAGGATTGCGTCGGGAGTGAAAAGAGCAGTAATGGGACATCTGCTTTCACCCAAGGTTGCCCCATTGGTACCAGGGCGGCCCAGCTCGTTCCGGTTGCGCTTTGCCAACGCGTCTATGGCGGATGCCGCGGCCTTGCTCCCAGGTTCGGTCAGGGAAGATCCCCTTACTGTTTCATATGTGCATGAGGACTACCTGGAAGCGTTGAGGGGAGCAAGGGTGATGATGGCTATAGCCGCGTCCATACCGGGTGATCCGTACTAGTTGTGATGTGATTCATATCGGGGGTGAGCTTTGTTTGGCCCGTAGGATTGTTGTGATTGGAGGAGGAGCTGCTGGGGCAAGTGCCGCCGCAAAGGCCAGAAGACATGACGAAGAGGCTGATATCGTACTACTCAACGAAGGCCGAGACATATCTTACGGAGCTTGCGGAATTCCCTATTGGATTTCGGGAGTCATTCCTAGCATCGGGGCCCTGATGGTTTTTTCACCGAGACGGTTTGGAGCGAGGTACAACGTGTCGGTCCGCAACTTCACTCGTGTCAGAGAAATCAAGGCGGAGCAAAAGAAAGTGATCGTGGAGCACGTCAGGGAGCATGAGGTTTACCAATTATCTTATGATAGCCTGATCATCTGTACCGGAGCGCGGCCGGTGCTGCCGGACGTGTTTAGGGTGGAGGGGCCGATATTCGCTCTCCGGAACCTGGTGGATGCGGAAAAACTGAAAAGCTTTCTCAAAGAGTACACTCCTCAGAGCGCGCTCGTCGTGGGTGCGGGACTCATAGGTCTGGAGATGACTGAGAACCTGCAGAAGATCGGGGTCAAAGTAACGCTGCTCGAGGCCACGGATCAGGTGCTTCCCAGCCTCGACCTGGAAATGGCATCCATCGTGCATGCAGCTTTGAAACGTAGTGGTACGGCTGTGTTAACGGGGCAGGCGGCACGAGTGGTAGAGGTCAAGGCTCCAGATCGGGTGGTGGTAACTACTTCAAAAGGCGAGACGATCGAGACTAACCTGATTGTCGTAAGCGTTGGGGTGGAGCCCAACAGCGAACTGTGCGAGAGTGCGGGTTTGAAATACGGACCGAGACGAACCATTTTCACAGAGCGTGACATGAGTACGGGTGTGGAGGGCATTTGGGCCGCGGGTGATTGTACTCACTCGTGGAGCGCAGTTACTGGGCAACCGCTCTGGCTCCCGCTTGGCTCGGTTGCTAACAAACAAGGACGGACGGCGGGTGCGAACGCCGTAGGGCAGGCGCTCAAACTTTCACCAATGGTGGGGTCCACCATCGCGAAGGTAATGGATCTGACCGTAGCCAAAGTCGGGCTCAGTCAGAAGGAAGCCGAAAGCGCGGGAATGAAGGTTATCTGCTCGTACACTCATCCTTTCGACCGAGCTCATTATTATCCCGGTGCGGAGATGCTTTCGGTGAAGCTCATCGCTGAAGAGTCCACCGGGGCAATAGTGGGAGCGCAGATTATCGGGCGTGAGGGAGTCGATAAGAGGGCAGACGTATTTGCTATGGCCATATACAATCGCATGACTTGTGATGAACTAGGGAACGTGGACTTACATTACGCACCCCCGTTTGCACCAGCGAAGGATGTGTGCAACGTGGCTGCATACGTGGCTGATGACATCAGGCGAGGGCTCGAAAGAGTTGTGGCTCCGCAAGAGGTGGACCAGGATTTCGTTTCCAGGTCTGACCAGGTGCTCATAGATGTCCGAACACCCGAAGAGTACCAAATGGGCCACATCCCGGGGGCAATAAATGTGCCTCTTGATGTTTTGCGCGAGCAGAGTGACAGCCTTGATAGGAGAAAGCGCATTGTACTTTACTGCAAGACTGGTTTGCGCTCGTATTTGGCGTTACGCATCCTCGCCAACAAAGGGTTTGAGGATGTATGGCACATCGGTGGCGGCTACGTGAGCTGGGAAGAATCGTTCGGGGGGTGATGGGGTGTCCACTGAGAGCACAATGCGTTTGGCGCAAGAGTACCACTTGGCAGGGTTCAATTGTGCTGAAGCCGTCTTGAAAGCGCTCGTAGAAGAGTTTGGGCTGCGTGACTGCAATGTACCTGCAGTTGCGACGGGCTTTGGAGGCGGAATCGGAAGAACTGGTGGAGTGTGTGGTGCGCTTACCGGAGCGGTAATGGCGCTGGGCATCGCCGCCGGTCGCTCTGCAGCGGAGCAAGCTGAGCTGAAGGCCCAGGTAAACCAGGCCGCGCTGTCCGTGGTGAGAGAATTCGAAAGAGAAGTGGGCAGTACGCTATGCCGCGACATCAGCGGTTTCGTACTGTGCATTCCTGAGCAAATGGAAGAATGGAAGAGGCAACGAATATCGGAGACCCGATGCCGCCAAGCCATAGAGTCAGCCGTGAAGGCAGCATCGGGCATAATCTCAAGACTCAAAGGCTAAACTCCTGACCATTGAGTGAGAACGAATAGACCAGGTTGGCGACTTTGCTGATCGTGTTTCCTACAGAGCAATACTTGTCTCTTGACAACTGTAAAGCTCTTCTAACCTGCTCTGGGGAGCCACCCTTGGCGGTTATGTCGAAATGTAGGTTGATGTTTGTGAAAACCTTGGGATGTTCCTGGGCTCTCTCCCCGGTAATTCTAATTTTGATGGCTTCGATGTTAATTCGCTGCTTTTCCATTATGGAGACTGCATCGATACCGGTGCAGCCTCCTAGCGCTGCGAGAAGAAGTTGCATCGGTCTGAACTGGGGCTCCGTTTCTGCAATGCCTGGTGATCCTCCGATCTTGATAACTGCTGCGGACTCATTGCTCGCGCTGAAGCCTTCGCGCGGGTTCCACTCCACATTGACAACTATGGTCCCGGGCTTGTTTGTAATCTCGGCCATCCCACCAACCCCTTTATCGTGCGTCGTTGAATCTCTTTGATAATAGCCTTGCTTCTTACCGGATGTAAAGGTTAGAATGAAACCAAGACGTAACCCCTACGTCTGAACAGTTGGAACGTAACGCTGAATTCTCCTCAAAAGGAGAAGCGGGGGACCCAAATAGTTGGGGTGAATCTCGCAGGATGCGAGTAGGGTCAGCTCCTTCCACCCGAACCCGGCAGCTAACCTCGCAAGCGTTGAAGGAGGGTAAGGCATGTCACTACTTACGTTTTCCTTTCCCCAATCCCCATTGCCAAGCGAGACATAACCGCCTTCTATAGCATTTTTGGCGCTTCGGCTGGCTATGACCCGGCTATGCCCCGAGGAGGTGGAAAGCTTGGCTTCTTCAAACGGTACTTCCAGCATTGTCGTGAAGCTGGAACGGGTGAGCAAGGTATATCGGGACCGTTATGCTGTAAGAGACCTAGACCTGGAAGTACGGGAAGGCGAGTTCGTAGTATTGATCGGTCCCAGCGGATGCGGTAAGACGACCACGCTCAAGATGATTAACAGGCTGGTGGAATGCACTTCGGGCAGTATCTATGTGTATGGCCAGGAGGTTCATTCTCTCAATCCAACACTTTTACGTAGAAAGATAGGCTACGTGATACAGCAAATCGGTTTATTCCCTCACTTGACGGTAGCTCAGAACATCGAACTCGTACCCAGGCTTTTGGGCGTACCGAAAGCCGAGCGGGAGAAAAGGGTGGATGAGTTGCTCCGGCTCGTGGGTTTCGAACCAAGCGTTTTCAGGGGACGTTATCCGCGGGAGCTTTCGGGAGGGCAGCAGCAGAGGGTTGGTGTGCTCCGCGCACTTGCCGCGAATCCAGCCCTAATACTCATGGACGAACCATTTGGTGCCCTCGACCCGATCACCAGAGAGCAGTTGCAGGACGAGTTGAAACGCTTGAAAAGGGAGTTCCGGAAAACCATCGTGTTCGTGACGCACGATATGGATGAGGCTCTAAAGCTGGCAGACCGGATTGTGGTGATGCGTGAGGGGCGCGCGGTGCAGACCAGCCCCCCGGAGGAGCTTTTGCGCAACCCGGCGGACGATTTCGTACGGGAGTTTCTGGGTGCGCGGCGCATCTTGAGGCACCCGCAAGACGTGCAGGTAAGAGAGATCATGTTGACGACGCCGGTCACCGGGACGGAAGACATGGGGCTGGCGGAAGCCTTCCAAAAGATGCAGCAACACCGGGTAAACACTCTTCTGATCGTGGATGAGCGTTCCGTTTTGCTGGGGATCGTCACTTCCGGTGGCCTGCAGAAAGGAATAAGAGAAGGTGGGCGGCGAAAGCTCGCCGAGTTCATGGAACCCGTGACAGTCACCATAGCTGAAGGGGAAAACGTCCTCCTTGCAGCAAGGCTGATGGCTGAAAACAAGGCCGGGGTGCTCCCCGTGGTGGATAGCCGTAAACGCCTGAAAGGTGTTATCACGAAAGCCACTTTGGTAAGCACCATGGTAGACGTGCTCTGGCCCAGTGGCGCGGATCGGATCGAGAACGGTTGCAAAGTGGCGAGGGGGTGAAAGCATGGATGTAACTTTATGGACTCTATGGCAAACTTACCTTGCGCGCAGCGACCGCTTTTGGGCGCTACTGCAACAGCACATAGTTGTGCTGGTCATGCTGCCTGTGTTACTTGCGACAGCGGTGGCGATCCCGCTTGGAATCCTCTCTACGAGGTATCGCTGGATCCAGATACCGGTGCTCGCTTTTGCCAATCTGATGCAGACGGTTCCGAGTCTGGCACTCCTTGCGGTGTTAATCGCCATCGGACTTGGTATCGGAAATAAGCCTGCCGTGGTAGCGATATTCTTGTATTCCCTGCTTCCAATACTTCGTAACACTTATGCGGGTATTCAAAGCGTGGATCGCAGTATCCTGGAGGCGGCGGAGGGGATGGGAATGAGCCCCTGGCAGATACTCACGCTAGTGGAACTACCGATAGCTTTCCCGGTGATTATGGCTGGGATCCGGACGGCTGCTGTAATCTGTGTCGGCTTGGCTACACTGGCTGCGTTCATCGGGGGAGGAGGCTTAGGAGACTTCATCGTTACCGGACTGGGGATGGCCAACAACAACTTGACCCTACTCGGGGCAATACCTGCTGCTGTGATGGCTTTGACACTTGACTGGGTTCTCGGGAAGATCGAATTCAGGTTAACTCCGAGGGGACTTCGACTTTGACCATTGGCGAAAGGAGATTGAAAGATGAGCAGCCATAAGACGTGGTTCGTGAAGGTAATCGCAATTGGGTTAGGTGGTGTACTTTCTGCGGCGTTGCTTACAGGTTGTAGAAGTACGACAAATCAGGAGAAAATCGTGATAGCTTCCCACAGCTTCAGCGAGCCACAGATCTTGGCCGAATTGGTGAAGCAGCTG
The DNA here is from genome assembly GCA_012840015.1 of Bacillota bacterium. Taxonomy (GTDB): domain Bacteria; phylum Bacillota; class Sulfobacillia; order DUMF01; family DUMF01; genus DUMF01. The sequence goes on along the minus strand of DUMF01000028.1, from coordinate 154,206 downwards.
GTCGAGAAAAAAGTGGGCATCACCGTAGAACACAAGCGGAACTTCCAAGGCTCCACGGCACTTCACAAAGCGCTCGAGAGCGGAGACATCCAAATGTACAATGCCTGGACGGGTACCCAGTTTACCGGGATCCTGCAGATGGAAGTGACGAGGGAATGGAAGGATAGACGCAAAGTATATGAATACGTTCGCGACCGATTCCACGAAAAGTACAAGGTGAAGGTGCTCGAGCCATATGGGTTCAACAACACTTATGCACTTGCAGTTCGTAAAGAGACTGCAGAAAAACTCGGCCTGAAGAAAGCTTCAGATCTGATAAAGCATGCTCCTAGCATGACGGTGGCGGTGGATCAGACGTTTCAAGAGCGAAAGGGCGATGGTTGGGCTGATCTAGCTCAAGCCTACGGCTTCAAGTTCAAGAAAGTAGTCACGATGACCTACGACCTGGTATACCAAGCCATCAAATCCGGCGATGTCGATGTGGCGGTAGCTTATTCGACGGATGGCAGAGTAGCGGCTTATAATCTCGTCACGCTCGAAGACGATCGTGGATTCTTTCCCCCATACGACGGAGTACTATTTGTAAGGGAGGATACCCTGCAGCGATATCCGGAAATAGAGCAGGCCGTGAAACCGCTCATCGGCAGGCTGACAGACGCTGAGATGGCTGCTTTAAACCGAGAGGTGGATGTCAATAAAAGGGACCCTGCGGATGTGGCCAGGGAATATTTGAAAAGCAAGGGGCTGATCTAGAGTCGTCAAGGTACATCCGCCTGCTAAGGGCTATAGCACGCTAGTTTGTTGCACGTACTAGGAAAACAGTCCATAATATAACAGGTTGAAGCAAGAACACACGATTTTAGTTACGAGAATAGGCGGATGAAGATGATTACAATGCCGTCAATATCATTAAAGCCAGGGGCTATTCCGGCGAGGCCGAAGCCGCTGGCTCTTGTCGTATTAGATGGCTGGGGTATCAGCCATCGAGTTGAAGGCAATGCGATCGCGCTTGCAAAAACTCCGACGATGAGCGGCCTGAAAGCCAGATACCCACACTCGCAGCTTCAGGCTTGCGGCGAGGCCTTGGGCCTCCTCGAGGGGCAAATGGGCGATTCCAACGTAGGGCACCTGAACATTGGGGCGGGAAGGATCGTCTACCAGGACTTGGTAAGGATCCACCGCTCGATAGCCAGGGGCGATTTTTATCGTAACCAGGTATTCTTATCTGCCATGAATTGGGCCAAGCAGAATGGAGGAACCCTCCACCTCATGGGACTGCTTTCAGATGGGGGTGTACACAGCCACCAGGAGCACCTATATGCCTTGCTGGAGCTCGCAGCCAGACGTGGGGTGCCACGCGTGCGGATCCACTGTTTCATGGACGGCAGAGACACGCCCCCAACGTCGGGTTTGGGGTTCATACGGTCGCTCGAAGCCCGGCTGCAGAAGAACGACTCAGTCCGCATCGCCACGGTCATGGGAAGGTACTATGCGATGGACAGGGACAAGCGATGGGAGCGCACTAAGAAAGCCTTCGAGGCAATCGTGTTTGGGAATGGGAGGCGCGCGGCCTCTGCAGTCGAGGCAGTGCAAAAAGCGTATGAACTCGGCGAGACGGACGAATTCATCGTGCCTACCGTGATCGATGATACCGTCAAGGTGAAACAAGAGGATGCCTTGATACTCTTCAATTTTAGAGCTGACAGAGCACGGCAAATATGCGGCGCGCTTGCGGATCCGGGCTTTAGCCACTTCGACAGGAACGGCTACAAGCCGGCATATGTAGTCGGCATGACCCAGTACGAGGAGGATTTGGGTGTTCCCAGTGCATTCCCGCCCATATACCTGAAGAATACCTTTGGCGAGGTCGTGAGTAAAAGCGGCATGCGCCAACTCAGGATCGCAGAGACCGAAAAGTATGCGCACGTCACCTTTTTCTTCAACGGGATGCGGGAAGAGCCGTTCGAGGGCGAAGATCGCGTGCTCATTCCTTCACCGAAGGTCGCGACGTATGACCTGAAGCCGGAAATGAGCGCTTACGAGCTGACCCAAGAGGTGCTGCGGCGCATTGCCTCCGATCAGTACGATGTGATCATAATGAACTTTGCTAACCCTGATATGGTCGGGCATACCGGTTCATTGCAGGCTGCTATTAAGGCAATAGAGGTCGTGGACGAATGTCTGGGACGGGTGCTTTCTGCAGTAAGGCAGGCAGGGGGGGCGGCTATCGTGTGTTCCGACCACGGCAATGCTGAGGAAATGGTGGAACCCGATTCGGGCCAACCGCACACTGCGCATACGTCCAACCCGGTACCGTGTATCCTTGTGGACGATCGCCCGGCCCGTTTGCGAAATGGAATTCTGGCTGACATAGCTCCAACACTGCTCGAACTTTTGGGTCTGGAGAAGCCGGAGGAAATGGACGGGGAATCGTTGATCGTTACGGAGGGAAGCAAATGAGCAGTATCGTAGACGTATTGGCTAGGGAGATCTTGGATTCCAGGGGTAACCCTACGATAGAGGTGGAAGTGCATCTCGAGGATGGCACCAAAGGAGTGGCGGCCGTGCCATCCGGAGCTTCTACCGGAACGCACGAGGCTTTGGAGTTGAGGGATGGCGATCCTCGGCGTTACGGCGGCAAAGGAACGCTAAACGCGCTGCGGAGTGTGACGGAAGAAATATGCCCCAACATACTGGGGCTGGATGCGCTCGACCAGGCCGCGCTGGATGCCCGGTTAATCGAACTCGATGGGACTGCAAATAAGAGCAGGCTGGGAGCGAATGCTGTATTGGGAGTGTCTTTGGCCACCGCACATGCTGCAGCGAATTTCCTGGGGATTCCGCTTTACAGGTATCTGGGAGGCATGGCGGCTCGCACTTTGCCCGTACCGATGATGAACGTGCTCAACGGAGGCAAGCACGCGGATAATAACCTCGATATTCAAGAGTTCATGATCGTCCCCGCAGGCGTCAGGAGTTTTAGGGAGTGTTTGAGGGCTGGAGCAGAGGTATTTCACGCCCTCAAGGCAGTACTGAGCTCTAAGGGACTTGCCACGGCCGTGGGAGACGAAGGTGGTTTCGCGCCCAGCTTGAAATCTAATGAAGAAGCACTGGAGCTTCTCGTGAGTGCGATAGAAAAGGCGGGTTACAAGCCTGGTTGCCATGTGTTTTTGGCCATCGATGTAGCGGCTTCCGAGCTCTTGGACGAGGGCAGGTATTCACTCAAGGGCGAAGGCAAAGTTGTGGACTCGTCTGGGTTGGTTGGGCTCTACGAGCGGTGGCTTTCTCGCTACCCGATTATCTCGATAGAAGACGGTCTGGCAGAAGACGATTGGGACGGATGGGCAGAAATGACGACGAGACTTGGCTCGAGGGTGCAATTAGTTGGTGACGATCTGTTCGTCACATCGGAACGAAGACTCTCCGAGGGATTGCGGAGGCAGGTGGCCAATTCGATTCTTATAAAGGTAAACCAGGTAGGCACTTTGACAGAGACACTTAATACGATTGAAACTGCAAGGCGTGCGGGCTATTCCTACGTGATCTCGCATCGCTCGGGGGAAACTGAGGATACCACCATTGCCGATCTAGCTGTGGCCACTTCTGCAGGCCAGATAAAGGCAGGTGCCCCGTGCCGGACGGAGAGAGTGTGTAAGTATAACCGGTTACTGAGGATCGAGGAGGAGCTTGGAGACGCTGCACGTTTTCCGGGAACAGGGGCGTTCGGCGCGGCACGATTCAGGGGGTGATAACGGCGTGCCTAACGAGGTTGAAGAGCAGGCGAAGCGAGCAGTTCGTGATGCGGGTATCCAGATGGCCCGCTCGGGGTTGGTCGCTGGTACATGGGGGAACGTTAGCTCGAGGGTCAGCCAGAGAGAGATGGTGATCACGCCCAGCGGGATGGATTATTTCAAGTTAGAGCCGTGCGATATAGTCACGGTAGATCTGGAAACACTTACTCCGCGCGGCCGATGGAAGCCGTCTGTAGAAACCCCTCTTCACGCCGCGATATACCGCAGTCGTCCGGAAATCGCAGCGGTGGTACATACCCACTCCACTTATGCCTGTACTGTGGCAGCCGCCAGAAAGGAGATCCCACCGATACTGGATGAAATGGTGCAGATCGCAGGGGGCTCAGTTAAAGTAGCCGCCTATTCCTTGCCTGGCTCGAACGAGTTAGTAGAAGCGGTTCTGACGGCGTTGCAGGGACGCACTGCTGCGCTGCTTGCGAACCACGGGGCTATTTGCCTGGGACGGAGTATCCAAGAGGCCTTGGTCACAGCGGTGGTGGTCGAGAAAGCTGCTAAAGTTTTCATCCTGTCCGAGTTGATTGGAGGGGCCGTACCTCTAGGCCCAAAAGAGATCGGGATCATGCGTGAGTTCTTCTTGAACAGGTATGGCCAGCGTTTGCAGGAGACCATAGAATGATAACAAATTTCCAAGGCGTATGAATTAGAGGGTGAACTCCGTGGCGCATTCCGAAACAATAACGATCGTGACAGATAGTTCTGCCGGGCTTCCAACCAGTGTTGCGCGAGCTTACGGGATCACAGTCGCGCCAATTTACATACAGGTGGGAGGCCAATCTTTCAGAGAGAACGTAGATATCTCCACAGAAGAGTTCTATAGGATGCTGGACGGCAAAACCATACCCGTTACGTCATCACCACCCCCCGGTGAATTCGCTAAAGTGTACCGTTCACTGGCAAAATGTGCGACTCACATCCTGTCTATTCACATTACTGCCAAAGCGAGTGCCACATGCCAAGCTGCGCGGCTGGCGGCGGAGTCTATATCAGGCGCGACGGTTAGAGTATACGATTCTCAGACGCTTTCGATGGGTACCGGTTTCCTCGCTATAGAAGCTGCAAAAGCGGCTCGTGAGGGACTGGGTATTCAAGAAATAATTGCCCGCCTGAACCAACTGAGAGATAGGATAGTCGCTTATGGCGCAATTCCCACTCTGGAATATCTGCGCAGGAGCGGAAGAGTAACTCATGGTCAAGCTTTGCTGGCGTCCCTGCTTTCCATAAAACCAGTGCTCGAGATCAAAGATGGCGAGGTCCGAGTGGTCGATCGCGTTCGAAGCTACCAACGGGCGCTCGAACGGATGTTGGAGTTGGCTTCCAGTAGAGTGGGACAGCTCCCTGCTCGCGTTGCCGTCATGCACGCCAACTGTCTAGAGGGTGCCAAAAAATTTGCGGAAGCGGTTGTCAAAAAGATAAACGTAGAAGATCTTTTCATCGGAGAGGTGGGCGCTACCCTTGCTGCGCACGGAGGCCCCGGTTTGATTGGTATCGCTCTGTACCCCGTCCTCTAGAAATCGACGAATAGGGGACCGTAGCATGAGATTACTTCTGTCGGGCAACGAGGCGATAGCCAGAGGTGCGTACGAGTCAGGAGTGGCGATGGTCGTAGGTTATCCCGGGACACCAAGTACAGAGATAGTGGAAGCGGCGGCCGGTTACGATGGGTGGTGCGTGGAGTGGGCTCCGAACGAAAAAGTGGCTCTGGAAGTAGCGATAGGCGGCTCAATAGGTGGGGTCAGGACCATGGCCTGCATGAAGCACGTTGGGGTTAGTGTGGCGGCGGATCCGTTGATGACCGCCGCCTCTTTGGGTCTGCGTGTCGGCCTGGTACTAGTTTAAGCAGACGACCCAAACGCCTGGAGCTCCCAAAACGAGCAGGACGATAGGAAATACCATTGCTCGAACCCGCAGACAGCGCGGAATGCCTGCTTTTGAGGACTACAACGAGGATATCCCATACACGGACTGTGGTAGAAATCGGCGATGTGCTCCTTACGTCTCGAGGTAAGAGAGACCAAAGCGAACCCCCTCTCCGGTTTCAACGTAGAGGAAACCGTAATGATTCCAGCCCATGCTCGTAGGCGACACGTAGTGATCGAGGAGCGGCTTAAGGAGCTTCAGGCTTACGCGGACTCCTCTGAGCTCAATCGTGTGGAATATGGCCAGAGGGACGCAGGCTTCATCACCTCGGGTATTTCGTATGTATGGCCGTTGCCCATCGGTCTCATCAAGCGTTTCGTGTGAGAGCAAAGCGCACAATCGTGGTGGAAGAGGTGGATCCATTCATCGAGACCGAGATCTATCGGCAGAACCCCAGGATGCCCTCACCGTGGCGTATTCTATGTACTCAAGAAGCTGAAGGCTATCGTAATGGGAGACATAGGCTGCCTTTCGGCGATACACGGCTGTACGTGCATGGAGGCCGGAATATGGCAGGCGCACGGACCTGAGATAGCGCGTAGGACTGTAGCGGTGATCGGCGATTCTATTTTTTTCATTCCGGCATGACCGGACTGCTCAGCTCGATATGCAACAAGGCCCCCCTCAAGCTGATAATCCTGGACAATGGCACTGCAGCAATGACAGGTCACCAGGGACACCCCGGAACGGGTCGGCGCTAGGGGCAGCGAAGGTGCGAATGGTAGATCCATATGATTCTCGAAGATACCGAAATAGGGTTGAAAGAATTACTTATTGGCGATAAAGCCTCGGTCGTCATAGCACGCCGTGCTTGCGCGCTGTTGAAGGGAGTAAAACGGAAGCCGGCATATAAAGTTGATAAGGCTCTGTGCTGGAACTGTAACCTCTGCTTTAGCCTGGGTTGCCCGGCTATAGCAGTTCAGAACAAAAAAGCCTACATTGACGAAAGCCTTTGCAATGGCTGCGGTCTATGCGCACAGGTATGTAAGTTCGGAGCTATAGGCCAAAACGCGGGGGAGGGTGCGCTGCTGGGATGCGGTCTGGACGGCAAGCAATCAGAGGTGCACGGAATGGCCCAGCGATGAGGTTCGGTCGTATGCTGCGTTAAGGGCGGCGAGAAGATCCAGCCGCCGTTGATTGAGTGCGGCGAGGCGGACGTTCTGGTGGCTTTCGAGCAGTTGGAAAAGACAGCTCCATAATCATGAGCTCGTTGCGCTTGATTCCCATGTCGGTCTCATCCGGGAAGGCTGTCTACCCTGAGGATCCTGAGCGCGTTGCCCGTTCGCGTTGGGACCTCCTCGTGCTCGGTCCCGTCAAGATAGCACACAGGTTTGCGGCTCTGCTCGGGTGGCGAACTCCGTCGTAGTAGGAGCGACTGCAGGGAAAGTAGGTCTTCCGGCTGCAGCGCGCATTTGGGCCGTAAAGGCGAACGTATCGAGCATGATTTCTGAAAACGTAAAGGCTTTTGAGGCTGGGTATGAAGTAGGAAGTTCAAGCTGCTCAACCAGCCTTGCAGATTCATGAGGCGATTCTGCCGGGCTTAGTGTTCACCCAGCGTTTGCGTGCTGAGCTGATGGGTTTCAGCCAGTTTAAGCTGGCGACGGTGTGGAGGAGAAAACTGAAGGGACAGCATCCAGGAGGTGCTGAGTTAGAGGAGCCAAAAGCTTCTGTGGCTGCGAAGAGACGAAGGTAAACCAAAGTGTACAACCGCGAATTGAACGAGCATGGGAGAAGGTAACCGAAGCCGGAATGCCAGGGAGAACGGGGGATCCGGGGTGACGAGTCAACGGGAGCCTTGGGCGGCTTAGGCAGATTATTGGAGCTGAGCGCGGTAGGTTGCCTGAGAGCTAGAGACACCACCCTGAACTCCGGGAAGGAACTGCACCATGGGAGAGGGGCCCGTAGGGAGTATAGCAAGGTGAAACGCTATGAGATTGGCATCTTGTTCTGAGGTTGACCAGAAGCCCTGTGTGAGGCCCGTACGCGGTTCTGTGAGAGGGGCATCGCCAGACTGATCACCTAGCGCTGCTCTACTCGATGTCTTGGCTGTGCGGGCTCACCATGTAAGTAGGCAGATAGCGCGATGGGCAAACTAGGAGTGGAGGTGACTGGACGTTCGGTTCATGGATTGGGCTTCTATGGCGTTATTGGCGATATGTGGTTGTAGTTGGGGCTTAACGGGCTATCCGGATTTCAGGCTGGTGGCTTTTTTGTCGGGGCGACGCTCGCGTAAGGCGAGGGTACTATACGCTGGAGCAGGCTTGCTTGCGGTGCTCGTTTGGAACGCCGCCAGGAAAAAACGCAAAGACCCCTGCAGTTAATACCCAGACAGCGTGGGCATCGCTGAGAGCGGGTCTGGTGTGCCACAGACAGCATCTCGTGCCGAACCGGCCTGGCACAGACGCAGACGGCATCGCGCGTAGAAGGTTACCTGCTACGTGCCTTTTCAGCTCCGAGTAGGCGTAAATGAAACACGTATTCTCCTATTATCAACAGGCCGGCGAAAGCAGCCAGCGCCGTGCCGGTGGTGGCAAAAGCCGCCGAAAGTATATCGGCCATATACGCCAGCAGCGCTCCCAGAAGACCGTTTGTGACCGAGGCTACCAGGTTTCCAGAAGTGCGTAGCGCATAAAGATCTCCCACTATGTAATTCAAGATCGTAACAGCTACTGACAGCAGAAGCACCATTGTCATGCCGTTCCGGTCGATCAGACCGAATGTCAACCAGGCGAACACGAAAGTCATGACGAATTTAACTAATAACGCTTTCCAGGAATCGTTCATACTGCCACCTCCCTCTATTATCATTTGGCTTAGTGCGCATGGATATTCTCATCAAGAGGAGGGATACATAATGAAAGGCGACCTGCGGGAGGATTCTATGAAAAGTGTCAAGGTGAGAATGGTATTACGCGGTGGGCTCGCAGCTTATGTTTCGGGTAAGTCGGAGTACACTGTAGAGGCACCCTGTGGCGCGCGTTTACGGGACTTACTGATGTCTCTTGGCGTGCCGCTCCACGAGGTGATGGGTGCTGCGAGCGGTGGGCGGATAAAGCGCCTTGATGAAGAAGTGCTCGATGGGGAAAGTCTCGAACTCTTCCCCGTGATTTCAGGTGGTTAAGGCGTTACCGCAAAAATCCCTCTACCAGAGGTGACGAACAAGTCGCCATCTTGCATGGCAAGCCCTATCTGTCCTCCAGGCGGGGCGTAGACCCAGCGGATTTCTCCACTTGATATGTCATGAGCACTCAGCCCGCCATAAATGGGTGCGACCAGGGTATCGCCTATTACGGTTAGCCCCTTATAGTATTCTTGGCGTTGTTCCAGACACCACCGGCGCTCCCCTGTATTCTCGCAAAAGGCAGATAGCATCTGGCTTGTGACGAGGAAAACCATGCCGTTATGATATTCAATGGCTAAAGGTTCACGTGGGGCTATTGGGATAGTCCATTGCTCTTTGCCTTGGACATCCAAGCAAAAGACTGAACCTTCCGTGGCTGACCGCGGCGCAACTACCACTCCTTTTGCAGTCGAAGCCCAAACCAGCCCATGCCACTCGGAAGGCAGCGCTTTTTCCCAAAGGCTCTCCCCTTGTGCGCTGTAAGCTACCACGCGATTGCCAGCCGCGCCTGAATCTACCGCATAGATAACGTCCTTCCCTGGAGATAGCTGCATCCCCATGAACCGCCCTCGCGGGCTTTGCTGCCACAGCACCTGGCCAGTGCCGGTATCGCACACGAACAGCGCGTCCGAATCGAGGCAGATGATGCCAGTAAGTGTTGGGAGGAGGCGTGAATTGTAACGTGGCGGCGAGAACGGATTCACCTCGAAACTCACCAGTTCTTGTGCTGCACCTGAAACTGCCGGTTTCGAGGACCAAAGGAGCTTTCCGTGAAGATCCAGACGGCTAAGCACAAGACGATCGTGATGCGCCAGAACGTAAAAACCGTCCTCTCCAGCGGGTGCTACTTCCACGATGATTCCGCCGTAGTTCTGACGAAGCACCGATTTATCTCCGAGGTCGAGGATCACGATGTCCGAGCTCCCGTGTCCCACCATCAAAACATGTCCGCCTGATACAACTGCTTGCTTCCAGATACTTGCCGCGGAATCCCCTGGCAAAACGGGGCGCGACGGCTCGAGGTGAAAAGAGTGCACCAGCCGCCCTTCCCTTTTGTCGAGGATCTCTGCTTTACCGGGCAGGCTCGGAAATACTACAAGGTCCCCTGAGACTACCGGGGTGCCAGGCGCATAGTTAGGGCGTAGCCACGGCCGGGGTGCGAGGTATGCCCAGGTTCCTTCCCACGGGGTCCGAGCCCAGCGTACGCACGGTGATTTAGCTTTAGGGAACGCCACCGTGTCGCGGCGCGCGGCTAAAGACGTCCCAAGGGCAGCCACTGTAGCTAAACTGAGGCTCACCAGGAAGGCGACCACGATGCAGCCTGTAGCGTGATCGGACAGCCTGGAGAGCCGCTTCATGCTGAGGGAAACTGTCACCGCAAGAGCGATGCCGCACGCAAGCATCAGAGCGAGGGAAGCGAGGTCTGGAGCCCAGCAACCGTGACCAAACCATAGAGGGGCTGCAAGAACGGCTAGAAATACGGTCACGATCGATAGAGCCATGGTAACCGCAATGAGCTTAGGAGTAACGGCGCGTCCTCGGTGACGAAGTGGCCAGAAAGCCGCTGCGGCCAGAAGCAGATGTGAAGCCAGAAGCCAGCGCCATGGATGCAGGGCAGCACTTGGTAGCCTAAAGAATACCTGTGTAACCACACAGAGACCTGCGATGGCGGCCAAAGATAGCCATTGACTCATAATTGCCAAGCGCTTCATCGCACGGCCCTCCCTCGCGGCAATTCTAGAACGTTCTACAATTCTAGAAGTATGCGCAATTAGAAATCAAAGCGAAAAAAACGAAAACGATGCCTAGCCTATTTATTGAGACGCATAACCCGGCGGCACGGTTCTTGCTACTTTCCCAAACGTAGAGAAAAGGAACTCACAAAAAGGAGGCTTGCTTATGGCTCTTCTAGGTTTTCTTACGATCGCAGTGCTTCTCTTCCTCATCATGACCAAAAAGCTTTCAACAATCCTCGCCTTGATCCTGGTACCTACCGTATTCGCGCTTCTGGGTGGAGCTGGAGCGAAGGTGGGCACGTTTATCGTCAACGGGATCAAGAACATTTCCCCAACCGGGACCATGTTCATATTCGCCGTGCTTTTCTTCGGTATTCTTACCGACGCCGGTATGTTCGATCCGGTTATCAACGGAATTCTCAAGACGGTGGGCCGGGACCCGCTTAAGGTTACCATCGCAAGTGCGGTTCTCGCAATGCTAGTGCACCTGGATGGTTCTGGCGTCGTCACGTTTTCCATAACGGTTCCCGCGATGTTACCTCTTTTCGAAGAACTACGTATGGACAAGAGAGTACTTGCTTGCGTTGTTGCGCTTGCTGCCGGTACGATGAATATCGTGCCATGGGGTGGACCCACGTTAAGAGCAGCTACATCTTTGAACTTACCTATAACTACGGTCTACAACCCGGTCCTCGTCCCGCAGCTGGCTGGTTTGGTTTGCGTCCTGGCAATAGCGTATATGTTGGGAATGAAAGAGCGCAAGAGGCTTGGTGTTACAGCCCAAGGGGGAGGCGTGGTTGAGAGAAGTCTAACGGAGTCTGAGAAGAAACTCCGCAGGCCGCACTTGTTCTGGTTCAATGTAATTGTCACCGTAGTGGCATTGGTAGCTCTAATAAAGGCATGGCAAACACCTACCGTGGTATTCATGATCGCCTTTGCCATAACCCTCCTGGTCAACTATCCAAATCCAAAGATGCAGGCCGAGAGGATAAACGCGCACGCCCAGGCAGCGCTGCTGATGGCGAGCGTACTGTTTGCCGCAGGTGCCTTCACAGGAATAATGAAGGACTCCAAGATGCTCGAAGCGATGACCAAATTCGCCGTGTCAGCGATCCCCAAAGGTCTGGGAGCCCATTTGCCACTAATCGTGGGCATCTTCGCTATGCCTCTCAGTCTCGTGTTCGATCCAGATTCCTATTACTTCGGAGTTCTGCCGGTGCTCGCCAGCACGGTACAGGGGTTCGGTGTAGAAGGAGTGCAGGTCGCTCGCGCTTCCATTCTGGGACAAATGACGGTTGGATTCCCGCTTAGCCCGTTAACCCCGGCCACCTTACTCCTTATTGGCTTGTGCGGCATAGACCTAGGCGATCACCAAAGATTCAGTTTCAAGTGGGCCTGGTTGACTTCGCTGGTGGCTTTGGTGGTAGCCCTGATCCTAGGCGTGATTAGTGTGTAACAGAGCACTCAGAGGGCTGCAGCTTAGGTAACGAATGGAGGTCTAGAAACATGAGACGCAGAGACGCTATAAGAATAGGAGCAGGAGCAGGATACGGAGGAGATCGTTTCGAGCCTGCGATCGAACTTGTGGAGAAGGGAAACATCGACTACCTGGTATACGAATGCATGGCTGAAAGGACGATCGCTCTTTACCAGCAGGATAAGCTGCGCGACCCTTCACTCGGCTATAACCCACAACTTGAGAGAAGGCTTGCACCGGTATTGCGAGCGTGCAAGGAAAAGGGCGTTAAGGTGATAACCAACATGGGGGCCGCAAATCCGGAAGGCGCGCTACGAAAAGTTAAGGACGTAGCGACCTCCCTGGGCATAAAAGCGCTCAAAGTAGCTGCGATCGTCGGAGACGACGTGCTGGACAGATTGCCCGAATTCAGCGAAAGCCCCATTCTGGAGACAGGGCTGAAGGTGCGCGACTATCTGGAACGTGCGGTTTCGGCCAATGCCTACCTCGGGGCGGAACCGATAGTTGAGGCACTCGAAGCTGGTGCCGAGGTTATCCTAACGGGACGGGTGGCAGACCCATCTCTTTTCCTCGCACCAATGATGTACGAGTTTGGGTGGAGCGCCGACGACTGGGAGAGGTTGGGTAGGGGCACTGTGGTAGGGCACCTGCTAGAATGTGCCGGGCAGGTCACCGGGGGCTATTTCGCCGATCCAGGGTATAAGGATGTGCCGAGGTTGTGGGAGCTCGGCTTTCCCATCGCGGAGGTGCCGGCTGAGGGAGAGCCCATCATAACTAAGCCGGAAGGATCGGGTGGCATAGTGACACCAGCCACATGCAAAGAACAGCTTCTATATGAGATACACGATCCCTCAGCTTACTTCACTCCGGACTGCGTTGCAGACTTTTCGGGGGTTCATTTCGAGCAAGTAGGTCCGGACAGAGTCAAGGTGATTGGGGGCTGGGGGAGGGAAAGGCCCCGCTCGCTCAAGGTAAGTATCGGATACAGAGATTCGTTCATCGGCGAGGGGCAAATCAGTTACGCCGGCTCCGGTGCCATAAACAGGGCCCGTCTTGCCGCAGAGATAGTGCGGAGGAGACTCGAGCTGAGGGGAATCAAGTTAGACGAGTCTCGATTCGACCTAATCGGAATAGACTCGCTCCACGGAGACTGGATATCGCGAGGGAAAGGAGAGCCGTACGAAGTGCGCTTGCGGGTGGTGGGTCGGACGACCTCTAAGGCGGTGGCGATGGCAATCGGCGAAGAAGTAGAAACTTTGTGGACTAACGGGCCTGCAGGGGGAGGCGGAGCTACCAAGTCAGTAAGGGAGGTCATCGGGATCGTATCCACATTCATTCCCAGGGAGAGCGTACGTACCCGGGTAGTGGTGGAGGAGGTAGGAGCATGAAACTAAGAGAGATCGCTCACTCCAGAGCCGGAGACAAGGGGAATATCTGTAATGTATCTCTAATCTGCTATGATCCCAAAGACTATGAACTTATTAAATCCAAGGTCACGGCAGAAAGGGTGAAGGAGTTCTTCAAGGGAATTGTAGAGGGAGAAGTAGTAAGATACGAAGTACCAAGCATTGCAGCACTGAATTTCGTAATGCACGGAGCACTCGCTGGCGGGGTCACGCGGTCACTCAGGTTGGATTTGCATGGCAAATCTCTCAGTTCAGCCTTGTTAGAACTCGAAATAGAAGCCTAGTCATGGTAGTATCTTCTCTGGAGATGGGGCCGTGGAAGTGAATTGGACTCCCGAGATAGTCAGCCACCTGCTGGATTCAATCCACGATGGAATACTCATCGCGGATAAGGACTCCATCGTGAGATATGTCAATGCGGCTTACACCAGGATTACTGGTGTAAGCCGTGAAAGGATCTTAGGGCAACCGTTGAGGGCTGTCAGGCCAGGGGCCAAACTACCCGATGTCATAAAATCCGGTCAGTACATGCTTGGAGTACTACGTGAGGAAAACGGTGTGGAATACGTCGTGGACATGTTTCCCATAATGCAAGACGGGCAAGTCATAGGCGGCATATCCATTGTTTTTGACATAACGCAAGTTCGGCAATTGACGAGAGAACTTGTTCGCTCAGAACTCCTCATGGAGGGATTAAAGAACCGTCTGAGTGAAGTACACCGCGCGAAGGCGGGTTTCAAGGACATAGTGGGCCACGATGCAGGGCTGGAAAAAGTGGTGGCGGTCGCTGCTAGGGCTGCCCAGGGAGAGGCTCCCGTACTCATTATGGGCGAAACGGGCACGGGGAAGAGCCTGCTGGCGGAAGCCATTCACAATGCCAGCCGCCGCGCGAACGGACCGTTTGTGGTGGTGAACTGTGCTGCCGTCCCAGGCCCGCTGTTGGAGAGTGAATTATTCGGGTATACCGAAGGCTCCTTCACGGGAGCGAAAAGGGGGGGCAAGGTGGGGCTGTTTCAAACGGCGGATGGCGGCACGATTTTCCTGGACGAAATCGGCGAGCTGTCGTTGGAGCTTCAGGCCAAGCTTCTACGTGTGATCGAAGCCAAGAAGGTACGACCGATAGGCTCTAATGAGGAGTGCCGCCTCGACGTGCGCGTTATTTCGGCGACTAACCGTAACCTCGAGCAAGCTATAAAAAACGGTGCTTTCAGAGGGGATCTCTTCTATAGACTGAACGTGATCCAGATAAACATTCCTCCCTTACGAGAACGGCCTGAAGATATTCCTCGGCTTGTATCTAGCATCCTTGGCAAGCTTTCCGCGAAGTGGCAGCATTCGTTTGAGGTAACGCCGGAAACTATCGAGAGCTTGCGGAGATACCACTGGCCGGGCAATGTGAGAGAGCTCGAAAATGCACTGGAGTACGCTGCCCATTTTGCGGGGAAAGGACCGATACGCCCAGAGCACTTACCCGATGCGGTTAGAGCCTCGGGCACCGAGTCACTGGTTCAGTTAGAAGCATGCGCGCGCCAGCGGCATGGCAGGTCCAAGCCGTTGAATCAGGCAATCATAGACGCAGAGCGCCAGGCTATTCAACGGGCCATTGCGAAATATGGGACTTCCGTCGAAGGCAAGAAAGCAGCTGCCAGAGAACTGGGGATTTCCCTTGCAACGCTCTATAACCGCCTCCGAGAATACCGCACCCGTGAAAACCACAGCTTTTGAGCTCTCCGGGCAAACCAGATGTCATTGCTTGTAGCCTGTGTGATAATGGCTGCCTCATGCCCAGTAGTTCCTTGGTGTGGCCGAAAAGCTTCCGCTCTTCCCCACGCTTTCTCATCATGGGCTTTTCTGAGACTCTTGCCGCGTCGACGCTGGGGCGACCTGGTTGTGGGAGGCGGCCTCGTTCATCGTTATTAGCAGGAGACTTGGAAAACCCCGTCGAATAGATGTGCAAGCAAACGTTTGCAACATGTGCAACAGGAAGCTGAGTGGAAATATGGGCAATGTGGATGGAGGCCAAGGCGGCTTCGGGCCAAGGCTGCAAACGATTTCATGTACGCTTACGGGGGAGGAAGGAGCTCTATGGCAGAAGGCTTGGATTTGAAGCAGATTCTCAAGATCAAGGTCTCTGAAGATAGAGTGAACAGGTTAATGCAGCTAACTAGACCTGATGTAGAGGGGGTGAGCGATGAGGTACTAAGGTATTTGGTTAGGCAACAGGCTCAGTTCGTAAACATCCAATACGCCCGCTTCCAGGCGGGGATCAAGTTCACAGAGAAAGATGTGGACGAGCTCATGACAGGTGCAATTGATACCCACGCGCACGGGGGCTCGGAACCGTTCGAGCGGCTGATGCTGGAAGACGACATGGCCATCGAGGCAAGTAAGGCCAAGCTCAGGGCTATCGTCATCAAGACATGGTACACGCCTTCCGTGTCGAGAATCCCGCTGATAAATAAAATCCTCGATAAATGGTCTCAAGAAACGGGGATCGAGCCGGTCAAAGTTTTCGGCGGCGTCACGTTGCAGCAGTCGGTCGGTGGGATAAACCCAGAAGCGGTTAAGCGGTGCCTGGGATTCCCGGGCATGAAGTACGTTTGGATGCCAATGACCGATTCGTACCACCACAGGAAAGTGGTCTACGACGATCAAAGCGGAGCCGGGCTGAGAATTCTAACGGACGATGGAAAACACGTACTGCCTGCTCTGAAAGAGATTTTCAAGATCGCCGTTGATAACGATCTCGTGATTGCATCGGGTCACTACCCTCACAAGGAAACCCGCGTAATGGTCGAGGAGGCTTTGGAGGCGGGAGTTAAGCGGATAGAGGTTATTCACCCGGCGCACATCCATTCCAAGAACACCATCGAAGAGATGAAGATCCTGGCGGGTATGGGTGCTAAGCTAATGCTTTCGGGGCTCGGCACGCTGTGCTTCCCGTTGCACGAGACAGGCCCTGTGTACGCCGTGAGGATAATTAAAGAAGTGGGGGCGGACAACCTTGTCTTCGGCTCCGATTTCGGACAGATTCACAATCCTTCGCACGTCACCGGCATGCGGTGGATGATCAAGATGTTACTAGCATACGGTGCGACCAAAGAAGAAATCGCCAAAGTATTCAAGTATACCCCTGCAAAGCATTTGGGGTTGGAATGAAAACCGGGGAGGTTAGAAATGATGCGCAAGTTAGTTGGGATAGCCCTGTGTGGACTGATGGTGTCCACGCTGTTTCTAAGCGCGTGTAGCTCGGCCCCCAAGGAGGTCAAGATCGGGCTCGTGGTACCGTTGAGCGGGGGTTCCGCTGGGCCCGGGATTAACCTCCAGCGCGGGGTAATGTTGGCCGCCGAGGACATGAACGCCAAGGGTGGCATCAAAGGCATGCAGGTCAAGGTTTTAAGCGAGGACGATGAGTCCAACCCGGTCAAGACCGTAAACGCGGTCAAGAAACTGATTTACGAGGACAAAGCGGTAGTCGTGATAGGTTCTAATGCGAGCTCGTGTACTTTGGCAGCGATGGACGTGGCTGCCAAGGCCAAGGTGCCATTGATAACTCCATCCAGCTCGAGCGACGAGATAACCAGGCAGGGCAATAAATACATTTTCAGGGTCACGGCTTCAAACAGCACCCAAGCGAACGCTCTCGTGGATTATGCTGTGCAGCAGCTAGGGTTGAAGAAAATGGCAATAGTCTATGCTTCGGACGACTATGGCACGAACGCCAAGGAAGCTGTCGTGGCCAGGCTGGCCACCCACGGCTTAACTCCTCTCGCCGTTGAAGCCTTCCAGCCGAAAGACAAAGACCTATCTTCCCAGCTTACCAAGGTAAAGGCCACGGGAGCGGAAGGGCTATTCTTCCTGGCCATGTATGATCCGTGCGCGCTCGCTGCCAAGACATTGCAGCAAATGGGATATATGCCGCAGATCATGGGGCTTGGAGCTCTCACCAACGTACGACTGGTTGAACTCGCCGGCGACGCTGCCATGGGGATTATTAACACGCAAATGTATGTGCCAGAAGGGAAGACCGAGGCTGACAAGGCATTTATCGAGAAGTACAAAGCGAAGTACAACACGCTTCCCGATTACTACGTGGCCTTGGCTTACGATTCCATGATGGTAGCTGCAAAGGCGATCGAGCGAGCTGGGTCTCTCGATCCTCAGAAAATCAGGGACGAGCTGGCCAAGACGAAAGACCATCCTGGTCTAGGCGGCAACCTCACTTTCGACGAGACCGGAGATGTGCAACGTAGCGTAAAGATCGTGAAAGTAGTCGGAGTGAACCCTCCAAAGTACGAGGTAGTCTGGCCGAAGTAAGCACTCCAAAACACTAAGTGGGGAGTGACCAATGGGAAGATCAGACCTGTTTGTTCAGGTTGTAGCGCAAGGTCTGGCGATGGGTGCGGTATACGCACTCATCGCCCTGGGCTACGTGATGATATTCAAAGCGGTCGGGGTATTCAATTTCGCACAGGGCGATTTCATGATGGCCGGCTGTTTCTTGGGGCTGTGGCTGGTGTCCACGGGTACTATCCCGCTCTTCGCGGCGCTCGTCCTGGCAGTGCTTCTTTCCGCTGCTCTCGGGGTAATCGTAGAAATCGTAGCTTTCCACCCACTGCTGGAGTCACCCTCCAGAAGTTATCTGATGTGTACGATAGCCGTAGGGATAATCTTCCGGGAAGTAGCGAAGATGCGCTTCGGTGCAGACCCGCTCAGGTTCCCCAACTACTTGGGACATGGTGTTATCAAGGTTGGCGGGGCAGGCCTTTCGGTCCAATACATCTGGATTACGACCGTTGCCGCAGTCGTAGTGGTTCTCTTGTTATGGTTTTTTAAACGGACCAAGGTGGGGAAGGCCATGCGAGCCGTTTCGGAAGACAGGGAAGTGGCGCGACTCATGGGCATCGATACGGACTTTAATATGCGTCTCACTTACGCGATAAGCTCGGCTCTGGGAGCGATGGCGGGGGTTTTGATCGCTCCCGTATTCTTCGCTTTCTCCGAAATGGGCAGGTCTTTTGGATTGAGGGCGTTCTCCTCCTTCGTACTTGGAGGGACAGACAGTATCGTAGGCGCGGTTATAGGGGGGCTCCTGATTGGGCTCATGGAGAACCTAGCAGGAGTATACATTTCTACGCAGTATAAAGACGTGGTTTCTTTCGTTGTCTTAATCGCCGTCCTCGTGTGGCGACCCACGGGGCTATTCGGCGAGAGGGGGGAGCAGCGTGCGGGCTAATACCAAAACCTTTTCGCTATACTTCTGGCTGGTGGCTGCTCTACTGCCCGTTGTCTTGAGGAATATATATCTCTTGCACCTGCTGGTAGTAGCCCTGATTTATTCGGTCACGGCGATGGGACTGAACATTCTCACTGGTTACACGGGTAAGCTCTCGCTGGGACACGCCGGGTTGTTTGGGCTAGGAGCATATGTGTCCGCTTTGCTTTCGCTTCATGAAGTTCCGGTGCCGGTGGCTATGCTGGCAGCAGGCATAGCTGTCGCAAGTGTTGGGGTGTTGCTCGGAATACCAACGCTCAAGTTACAAGGGCACTATCTGTCTATCGTAACGCTGGGATTCAGCGAAATCCTGATACTGATCATCATCAACTGGAAGTCGTTGACTAACGGCCCGGGAGGGCTGAGGGGGATCCCGCCTATTAGCATAGGTAGCTTCAGTCTGGTAGACGAAGTGCCGCAGTACTATTTCATGCTGGGCTTGGTAGCCCTGCTGGTATGGGTGAAGGCCAGAATAGTGCATTCGCACGTTGGCCTCGCGCTGAGGGCTATCATGGACAGCGAGACGGCTGCGGAAGCGATGGGCATAAGCGTAGCGTACTACCGGGTAATGGCTTTCGGAATCAGTTCGTTTTACGCTGGTTTGGGAGGGGCCTGCTTCTCACACTTGCTGGGTTACGTGAGTCCATATAGCTTCCAGTCTGCGGAGTCATTTGGCTTGCTGGGTATGGTAGTAGTGGGCGGCATCGGTACCCTCTACGGCCCGGTATTGGGCGCGGTGCTGATGACTTTACTACCAGAGTACTTCAGAGCGTTCGCTGATTTCAGGTTGATACTCAATGCTGTCGTTACCATTATTCTGTTGATCAAGGCGCCGGGTGGCATAGTAGGAACGGTCCAAGCCCTTGCTAGGAGAAGGCAGCTCAGCGCACCGACGGCAAGGGGGTGTGGCCTTTGACTCAAAACGTGCTTGAGGTCATCGGTGTAACCAAGGCGTTCGGTGGGCTGAAAGCCCTGGACGATATCAACCTTTCGGTAAAAAGGGGAACCGTCCATTCCATCGTGGGTCCCAACGGTTCCGGGAAGACGACCCTTTTCAACGTGATAACTGGGTTTTCGCAGCCCACAGCGGGTAAGGTGATATTCAAAGCCATCGATTTGAAGGGAAAAAAACCATCCAGCATTACGGCAATGGGTATGGCGCGTACGTTTCAGAACGTGCTGCTCTTCAGGCAGATGACCGCTCTCGAAAACGTGATGGTTGCCCGCCATACAAAGCTGCGGGCAAAGCCGTACAATGCCGTAATACGCCCGAAGTGGGTGATGGAGGAGGAAGAGCTTAACAGGGCGAGATGTACTGAGTTACTGGAACTGTGCGGGTTGGGTGCCAGGGCGAAGGAGCTGGCCCGCAACCTACCGTATGGTGAGCAGAAGCGCTTGGAAATAGCCAGGGCGTTGGCCACGGAACCGGAGCTTTTGCTGTTGGACGAGCCGGCTGCGGGCACTCCCGCGGGCGAGATAGACGGCCTGCTGGAATTGATTCAGAAAATCAAGGCGCTGGGCATAACTGTACTCCTTATAGAGCACAAGATGGACATGGTAATGGCCGTGTCGGATACGGTCAGCGTTTTGAGCTTTGGGCATAAAATCGCCGAGGGTACCCCCGCTGAAGTGAGTTCCAACCCTGAGGTGATCGAAGCTTATCTCGGGAGGAAGTGGCTCGATGCTGAAACTTGAGAACGTTTACGCCGGCTATGGTGAGCGGCTCGTGCTCGAGGGGATCAACCTCGAGGTAGGCGATAGCGAGATTGTCTGCTTGATTGGGGCTAACGGTGCCGGCAAGACGACAACCCTCAAAACCATAATGGGGCTGGTGAGGCCACAGAAAGGTCAGGTAAACTTCAACGGGGACATGCTAGCTACTCAGCCCGTTAACAGAATAGTACAGGCAGGTATCTCTATGGCGCCCGAAGGGCGGAGAGTGTTCGGTAAAATGACGGTGCTGGAGAATCTGGAAATGGGCGCTTATCTGCGCAAGGATCCAATCGGACAAGACATCGAGGAAGTGTACCGGCTGTTTCCAGTGCTGAAAGAGCGGGCAAAGCAGCCAGCAAGGGTTTTGAGCGGTGGAGAGCAGCAAATGCTTGCCATAGGGAGAGCTTTGATGGCCAAGCCTAAGCTCCTGCTCCTGGATGAGCCCTCGATGGGGCTGGCACCGTTGATGGTGGAAAAGATCTTCGAGATTATAAGACGGATTTGGAAAACGGGGACTGCCATTCTTTTGGTGGAACAAAACGCCGCCATGGCTCTCGAGGTGAGTCAGAGAGGCTACGTGATGGAAACTGGTAAGATCGCCATGGAGGGGAGCGCCGCGGAATTGCGAAGGAACCCGAACGTGAGAAAGGCGTTTCTCGGCAGGGCGGGTGAGCGGCGGTGAGGAACCTTCACGATGAATTGCGATACTCTGACGGCGCTACCGTGCGTCGTGCTGTCATCGAAGGGCGGTGGCAATCTCCCACGCGGGGGTTGGCTAGAGGTTTCGTGCAGACGGGGCTGGTAGCGGTTCCGGAGCGATACGCTGCGGATTTTTTACTTTTTTGTTCCAGAAACCCGAAACCTTGCCCAGTTATAGAAGTGGTAGAAAAGGGCGGAATCTCAAAATACGCTGCTCCAGGCGCCGCCCTGTGGAATGCCTTGCCCGGTTACCGGGTCTACCAGAAAGGGCACCTGATATACGAAGGGCCTCGGATAGATGACTACTGGAGGAACGATCTAGTTTGCTTCCTACTCGGCTGTAGTTATAGCTTTGAATACCTGCTGGAAGAAGGGGGACTCCGGCTTAAAGGCAACCGTGAAGGACGGGGTAACCCCATTTACGTTACAAACAGGGAGTGTATACCAGCCGGCGTGTTCCGTGGCCCGCTGGTGGTATCCATGCGTCCCGTGGCCGCCGATAAGGTTTCGGAGGCGGTCTTGTTGAGTGCGCGATTACCGCTAGCTCACGGGGCTCCCGTCCACATCGGATGTCCGGAAGAGCTAGGGGTGGATTTGGAGAAGCCAGATTTCGGCAATCGGGTATCGATAGAAAAGAATGAAGTGCCCGTTTTTTGGGCGTGCAGTATCACCCCCCAAGAGGTGGCGTTGAGGAGCGGGTTGGACTTGATGATCACTCAGAGTCCCGGTCACATGCTGGTCACGGATCTAAAGGTGATGGAGCTTTTGACGTAAGCGAGTTTCGACGACGGAAGGGTGAGGCTTGTGTTCGGCTGGTGCGGCAAGAGGCTGTGGGTTGACCTTTGCACCGGACGATGCGAGGAAGAGCTGATTGAACCAGAAGAGTTGCGGAAGTACCTGGGAGGACGCGGGCTTAACTCCGCGTTGCTCTATAGGCTGGTCGACGCTGAAACGGATCCGCTATCTCCTGATAATCCTCTGTTGTTCGGGGTAGGGCCAGCTACGGGAACGCTGGTACCAGGGTCAGGGCGCTACACTGTTACGGCAGTATCGCCCTTGACTGTGGTGGGTGCACATGACGGCAAGCCGGCCGACCGGCCCTGCTTCGGGGACTCTAACTCGGGTGGGTTTTTCGGGGCCGAGTTGAAGTATTGTGGATTCGATCAGATAGTTGTCACCGGAACATCCAAGACCCCCGTGATACTGGTGATCTCGGAGGAAGGGCCCCGTATTTTAGATGCCAGTGCACTTTGGGGACTGGATACATGGCAGACCACCGAAGCGATCAGACAGATGGACGGCCTAAACGAGGCGGAGGTGGCATGTATCGGCCCTGCCGGTGAGCGGCTGGTGAGGACCAGTGCCATCATAAACGACTGTCACAGGGCTGCAGCGAAGTGCGGTCTGGCGGCTGTGATGGGCTCCAAGAAGCTGAAAGCCATCGCGCTGAAGGGTTCCAAAGGGGTGCCGGTGGCGAGACCTGACGAGCTCAAGCGGGTGGTCCTGCAGGCCATGGAGGTGCTCTCCAAAGACTTTTGGTCCCAGAGTTATGCCAGGGACGGGACACCTTCCCTACTGGCCGCGCACCAGAAGGCGGGGAGACTGGCTACCAGGAACTATCAGCTTTCGCAGTTCGAAGGATATGAAAGCATATCGGCAGAAGCGTTGAGGCGGTACTGGACGGGATCCGCTGCATGCTTTGCATGCCCGCTACACTGTGGGCACCACTATCGGGTCGACGAAGGGGAATACGCGGGCACGTGGGGCGAAGGACCAGAATATGTCACGCTTGCGGGGTTCGGTTCAAAGGTAGGCAATTCGAACCTCCCCTCGATACTTGCAGTCAATTCTGAATGTAACAGGCTTGGCCTCGATACCTTGAACACAGGTAGCGCCATAGCGTGGGCAATGGAATGCTGGCAGCGGGGAATCATCGGGCCTGCAGATACGGACGGGCTAGAGCTCGAATGGGGAAACCACAGGGCGGTAATAAAGTTGGTCAGGCGGATGGCCTACAGGGAAGGAGAATTCGCACGGCTACTTGGCGAGGGAGCCTACCGGGCGGCGCAAGTGATTGGACGAGGCAGCGAACGATACGTGATCCATTCCAAGGGCCAAGACCCGGGGTTGAGCGACCCACGTGCTGCTCCCGCCTGGGGGCTAGGTTATGCCGTGGCGAGCCGTGGGGGCTGTCATTTGAGGGCTTTGCCGACGGCGGAAACGTATTTCTCTCCGGATGAAGCTAAGAGGCTTTTCGGCACGAGTGAGGCAGTGGCGCCTTTCGGGGTGGCCGGGAAGGGAAGGCTCGTCAAGTGGAGCGAGGACCAACGAGCGGTTGCGGACAGCCTTACGGTGTGTAAGTTCGTTGTCAGGACCGCGCTCATGGTGCCGGAATGGCTTGCGAAGTTCTACCGCTCAGTCACCGGTGAGGACTCGGACGGCGAAAGCTTGATGCTCCTTGGGGAACGGGTGGTGAACGTGGAGCGGCTTTTCAACTTGAGACAAGGCCTGACGAGGGCGGACGACACGCTGTGCACACGCTTTTTGTCGGAGCCGATCGTATGCGGGCCTGCCAAGGGGCGAGTGGTGGAGCTTGAACCGATGTTGGACGAGTACTATACTGCCAGGGGTTGGGAGCTTGATACGGGGAGGCCCCGCCCGGATACCCTCCGACGGCTGGGCCTGGACGGAATGGAGTGAAGGCTTCGATGAGCGTTATAGTAATTGGAGGCGGAGGAGGTGCCCTGCTGGCTGCTTTAGCGGCAAGGGAACATGGAGCGGACGTTCTCTTACTGAGTAAGTCTCTCCTGGGAAAGGGCAACTGTACCGCCGTGTCGGGAGCGGGGTTCACGGCTGCGGTGGGCGGTCTTAGTCCACGCGACCATTTCGAAGTAACGATGAAGACCGGAAGGAACTTGTCTGACCGAGACCTGGTGAATGCGTTCGCAAGCGAAGGGGCCAGGGCGCTTGAGCGTCTGGCAGAGTACGGTGTAGATCTTACTATGGGGAAAGGACGGGCCACAGCGGGTATTGGAACTGCTCCAGATGCTGCACGAGGCACTTCCATAACCAGGCCTCTGGTGAAAAAGCTTAGGGAGTCAGGAGTTGTAATACGGGAACAAGTGATGGCAACCTCCATATTGATGGGTGAACGAGGTCCCCGCGCGGTTGAGGCATTCGACTACGTTAGAGGCTGCTTCGAGCGACTGAGCTGCACCGCAGTGGTGGTGGCCACAGGTGGCGGTGGCTCCATATACGATTTGACGGACAACCCTCCGCATACAACGGGAGACGGCTATGTCTTATTGGCAGAAATCGGCGTTCCTCTGAGAGACATGGAGTTCGTGCAGTTCTACCCTCTCGGGTTCGACCAACCCGGCTTGCCGCGATGGATGATAGATCTGGGTGTAATAGATCACTGTAAGTTAGTGGATTCAGATGGTGAGGAGTTTCTGAAACGCCGATTGGCGGAGTGGGGGATTCCTTCTGGACGCAAGGCGAACGACGTTGCTCGCGATAAGTGTGCCATCGAGGTAGCCTTGGCAAAGAGAAGAGGAAAAGTGCTGCTTCATCTGGAGGAACTCGATCTTTCGAGTTTGAAACTCGATTGGGAGAAATCGTCCCTCGGCGCCATTTACAAGATGTACCTGAGGTACTTAAGCAAAGAAGGCATAGCGGCGCCCGTGCCGGTGGAAGTAGGGCCGATCCAGCATTACTTCTGTGGCGGTGCAGTCATCGCTCCGGATGGCAGTACAGGCATTCCTGGGGTGTATGCTTGCGGCGAAGTTACAGGAGGGGTGGACGGTGCCAACAGGGTAGGCGGTAATGCTCTGACCAACCTGGCAGTATTCGGGCCCAGAGCAGGGGCCTCGGCGGCTGCCTTCGCTTCCCGTGAGAAGGACTTAGAAACTACCTTCCGGCAAATGGAAACTAGCCATGAAACGGGAGAGTCCTGTGCAGCGTTGCAACGACGGCTCAGGCTCGTTTGCCAGCGCTTTCTCGGGCCCCTTCGTGACGAGAGAGGGCTCAATGAGGCCCTACGTAGTCTGGAGGAACTCGAGTACCTCGGCCAGCGAGTTACGGTGGCAACTCCTCGGGACACATTGCAACGCATCGAACTGCGTAATATGATCGTGACGGCGAAAATGGTTGCGACCGCGGCATTGCTTAGAAAGGAAAGCAGAGGGGTCCACTATCGTACCGATTTTCCGGTGGAAGACCCGCTGCAGTCTAAGCCGATTCTGATTAGGTTAAACGAGGGGACTCTTACGGCTGAATGGGCTTGAAAGGCTATGTTCGGTACATAACTATTGCTTTAGTGATGATGTCATTGGTGTACACAGCACTGGTACCGGGCGGAACCACTCGGGCCAGTGCTTCCTCGTCAAAGGAATGGCCACACGTCAATGCAGGTAGTCTCTACGTGATGGACATGGCTTCGGGGCGGCCACTCTACTGGGAGGCGCCTGACAAGCGGATGAAACCGGCCAGCACTACCAAAATAATGACCGCAATACTCGCTATCGAAAAGGGACGAATGGACGACATGGTAGTGGTGAGCAAGCGTGCGGCTTCAGTAGAAGGCAGCCGGATATACCTCGAGGAAGGAGAGAAGGAGTCTCTCCGAGACCTTCTTTACGCCCTCATGCTCGAGTCAGCCAATGATGCCGCGATCGCTATCGCCGAACACCTCGGCGGGTCGGTGGAGAGCTTCGCGCAAATGATGAACGAAAAGGCCGCCTCACTCGGGTGCACAGGGACCCACTTCACAAATCCAAACGGGTTGGAAGACCCGGACCACTATACCACAGCGCACGACCTGGCGCTCATCGCCAGGTATGCGATGCAGAACCCTCAGTTCCGTCAGGTGGTCTCCACCAGGGAATGGCAGATGCCGTGGCCGGTCAAGAATTCCACCCGGGTTCTCTACAATGAAAACCGGCTGCTTTGGAGCGAAGACGGAACCGGAGTCAAGACTGGCTATACCACTGCTGCCGGGCACTGCATGGTGGCCTCAGCCAAACGCGGGGGGCAAGAAGTGCTGGTGGTGCTGCTCGGCGGCGAGATGGGTTTCTGGAAGGACATCCGGGAGTTGATAGACTACTATTTCGCGCGTTACGTCACCCTTACAGTCGTCCAGAAAGGCCAGGAGCTCGGGACCAGGAAATTCAGCTCTTGGGGATTTTCGCACGAGGTTAAGGCGGTGGCAGGGGAGGACGCGGTGCTCCCGGTATGTACGGAAGAAAAAGGAGCAACCGCTCAGGTTAGGGTGGCCTGGAAAGAAGGAGTCCGGCCTCCGATAAGCGCGGGCGATACTCTCGGCATCGCCTACATTAGCTTCCCGACACTGCCGAGCGCCGCGGAAATCTGTATACCAGTTGTGGCGGCGGAGGCCGTCCCGGGGTTAGTTTTGTCGCGTTTGCCCTGGAAGTGGACGCTAGCCTTCTGTGGTGTGCTCGCGCTGCTTTCGAGTGCGCGATCGGCCGCACGAAGGAAGAGGCGCCTCCGTAAGCGTTACCTGAAACCCCGCCGCCCGCGCATCCGTCGACTATAGCAATCCACTCTCGTCTGCAGGAGAGTAGCCCACGAAAGAACCTTGACTGTATCGACTCAACTTTCTATAATCGCTTTGTGTAAGGTCCCGGAGGAGTGGTTCTTTATGATGGGAGTGAGCGAAAAGGAGGGACCCCTGAGGGAAAGGGAAGCAGAAAAAGCAGCCCACGGGTGGGACGAACCAGTCTACACCATAAGTGTGGTTGCAAGACTCCTCGGGGTGCATCCCCAGACTTTGCGTCAACTGGAAAGAGAGGGTTTCCTCGTGCCGGCCCGAACAGAAACCAATATCCGGCTCTATTCCGATAATGACTTAAGGTTGTTGAGGCGGATACTAGAGCTGATGGCTCAGGGTGTCAACAGGGCTGGCGTGAAGATAATACTCAGTATGGAAGAACGGATGCGTGGGCTGGGTGAGTGAGAGCCCATACGGACAGGAGGGGTAGTAATGGCGAAGGTAGTTGGAATAGACCTGGGTACGACGAACTCGGTAATAGCCGTTATGGAAGCAGGCAAACCGACCGTGATAATTAATTCTGAGGGATCAAGACTGACGCCCTCTGTGGTTGGGTTTACAAAGACGGGCGAAAGGCTTGTGGGCCAGTTGGCGAGGAGACAGGCGGTATTGAACCCCAAGAATACCGTTTATTCAATAAAGCGGTTTATGGGGCGTAGATACAGCGAGGTAGAAGAAGAACGCAAGCGCGTGCCATACGAGGTGCGTAAAGGGCCGAACGAACAAGTCAGAGTATACATTCCCGCCACCGGAGCGGAGCTCACTCCGGAAGATGTCTCCGCTATGATTCTACGAAAGATGAAAGAAGACGCAGAAAAATACCTCGGTGAGCCCGTTACCAAGGCTGTGATTACGGTACCGGCTTACTTCAACGATTCCCAGCGCCAGGCGACCAAGGATGCAGGGCGCATAGCCGGCCTGGAGGTATTGAGGATAATTAACGAGCCTACGGCGGCCTCCCTAGCGTACGGTCTGGACAAGAAGCAGAATCAGACGATTCTGGTTTGGGACCTCGGAGGAGGCACTTTCGACGTCTCGGTGCTCGAGGTGGGCGACGGGGTGTTCGAAGTGAAGGCCACAAGTGGAGATACTCACCTGGGTGGGGACGACTACGACCAGAGGATCGTGAACTATATCGCCAATGAGTTCATGAGACAGGAAGGTATCGACCTGCGGAAGGACACCCAGGCGTTGCAGAGGCTCATCGAAGCGGCGGAGAAGGCAAAGTGCGAGCTTTCCTCCGTTGTCGAAACCACGATAAGCCTTCCTTTTATCACTGCGGATGCGAGCGGGCCCAAGCACCTCGAAATGCGCTTGACCAGGGCGAAATTCGAAGAAATCACCGCCGATCTGACCGAACGGTGTATCAGGCCATTCCGGCAGGCCTTGGAAGATGCCAAGCTGAAGCCCGAGGACCTGGACGAAGTCATCCTGGTTGGAGGTTCTACCAGGATGCCGGCCGTGCAGGAACTGGTGAGGCGCCTTACCGGAAAGGAGCCTAACAGGAGCGTCAACCCCGACGAGGTGGTTGCGGTAGGTGCAGCCATTCAGGCGGGTGTCCTAGCCGGGGAAGTGAAGGACATCGTTTTGCTCGATGTGACGCCTCTTACTCTTGGCGTGGAAACGCTCGGCGGGATAATGACTCCTTTGATACCGCGGAACACCACGATTCCCACGAGGAAGTCAGAGGTTTTCACTACTGCAGCTGACGGGCAAACTTCGGTAGAGATACACGTGTTGCAGGGCGAACGCCCAATGGCCAAGGACAACAGAACGCTCGGGCGGTTCCACTTGGACGGCATACCGCCGGCTCCTCGCGGGGTACCGCAAATAGAAGTCACCTTCGACATCGATGCTAACGGGATTCTCAATGTTTCTGCAAAGGATAAGGCCACTGGCAAAGAACAGCGCATAACCATCACCGCTTCCACTCAGCTTAGCCGGGAGGAAGTTGAGCGGAAGGTGCGGGAAGCGGAAGAACATGCCGAAGAGGACAGGAAGTTCAGGGAGGCTGCAGAACTCCGCAACAAGGCAGACAGCTTGATACACACAACCGAGAAAACCCTGAAGGATCATGGTTCCAAATTCACTCCCGAGGATAGGTCTAAGGCCGAGAAGGCAATAAACGAGCTAAAAGAGGCCCTGAAGGGGCAGGACATTGAAAAGATCAGGAGCTGTACGGACGCTCTTCAGGAAGCGGCCTTCAAGCTATCCGAGATTCTGTACAAGCAGACTGGGGCGAGCGGCACCAAGACGAGCCCAGAGGGAAATAGCTCTGGTGGGGAGGGTAAGGTGTACGATGCAGAATACGGAAGAAAAGAATGAAGGAAATGCTCAGACCGCCCAACCAGAGTCTGAGGCGGAGCGAGTGAGGCAACAACTGGAAAAAGAGCTGGAAGAAGCGAGGAAGAAAGCCGAAGAAAACTGGGATCTGTTCCTACGGGCTCGGGCAGACTTCGACAACTATCGCAAACGCGTGGAGGCAGATGCCGCCAAGAGAATATATCAGGCCCAGGCAGAGACTGTACTGAAGATCCTGGATGTGAGAGATAACCTCGACAGGGCGCTGGCGAGCCCGGATTCAACAGACACCGCCGGGATAAAGCGCGGCGTGGAAATGGTGGCCAGGCAGTTTGATATGGTGTTGGAATCGGAGGGGGTAAAGCCCGTAAAGAGCTTGGGTGAGAAGTTCGATCCTTCCCTGCACGAGGCAGTTGAGGTTGTCAAAGATTCGAGCCGTGAGAACGGCACCATAGTAGAAGAGGTTAGAAGGGGCTACACGTTCAAAGGCCACCTCTTGCGGGCTGCCCGGGTAAAGGTAGTGTCCAACGAAGCTGTAGAAGCCACAGAGTTGAAACAGGGGTAAGTGGAGCCTAGAAGACGAGGTCGGATCCCTTGCTCAGGTTGTTCCCAGCAGTGAAGTCTAGGACAACGCCGCTGCAAGAATACGCCTGACGCCCGCCACGGCACTATGTGCACAAAAGCCTTCCCTGGGTTTGTGGGTGCGGTAGCGTTTTCGCCCTCCGAGTGTTTTGTGCATGGGTAACTGGCAAGCTTGGTTTGTACCGTACACACCGCTTTGAGGTTTGGTGATGAAAGGGGCGGGGTATCGAATCGCGTTTCTCCCGGGACTAGGGGACTACGTTTGAAGGAACGGGCAGAGGTTGAGAAAGGTCGCGTGGCGCTGAGCAAGATCTCTCGTGGTTAGAAGTTTGCCCAGCGTGCGGCTAACCCTCGACCTCTTCTATTGAGTTTCAATTGGCTTCTCATAAAAATACGCCTTCTTATGCGTCGCACCCATAGCCTCCAGCTTCTTCCCGAATCTGCCTTCGGCCCTATCTGGTTCAAGTACAGCGGGCCGAAGGCGGTGGCGGCAAGATTACTCTGAGTGAGCACGGCAACCACGCCGATGTAGGAGTCTGTGGCTCAGTGCGTTTGCAACGCGGAGCCACGGACGATATCATATTGTTGACAAAGAAGCGGTGGATCAGCTGGGTGGCTACTGCGACGCCTACTACCCTTGGGTCGCCTTCATCAAGCCCTCTGAGGAGGCAGGCGCTAGCCAGGAGCAGGCCAGGCCTCGGCGTTTTACCGGGAGACGAAAACTCGCGCTACGGATGTAATACAGCCATCATTGACAATCCTCCGCTCTTTGACAAAACTCAATGCAGGAAACGGTGGACCTACTCTCGAAATACGCTGGGGTCTGTCCAAATCGGAGGGCGGAACAGTGGAAGACCGGAAAGAACATATCATACAGGTATCGTGGGACGATATTATGGAGTTCTGCCGGGGACTGGCTCTTACCCTCGACAAGGAATACAGCCCCGACCTCATCCTAGGGATAGCTATGGGTGGAGTCATTCCAGCGGCAATCATAGCAATGGCTCTGCGCACGGATTTCTATCCAATCAAAATTACTAGGCGTCGAAAAAACTTGCTGATGAGTTCCAAACCGCACCTTCTTACTCCGCTTCCCGAGGAGATCAGTGGGCGTAGGGTGCTTATCGTGGACGATGTAGCCGTCACAGGGGAAACGATTCTTCTGGCCCTTAAAGAAGCACAAAAGAAGGGCGCCAGAAAGGTAAAAACTTGCGCTTTTCACATACAGCCTGGCGGCTTCAGGCCTACGTATTGGGGCATCGAGTCTGATGGCGTTGTGATTCTGCCCTGGAACGAGGAGGTAATCGTTGGGGGCACGTTCGTGCTGCATCCCGATTACGAAGCGGCCATTCGCGAATGGAACTCCCGCGGCAGTGTATAATCAGTTTGGTGGTGTATTTGCGCTTAGTCAATTGGTTGCGTTTTCTCGTCGCGTTGTGGCTGGGCAAGCTGGCGGGCTTCGCGAGTAGAACTCTGGGCCGAGGGGGCTCCAGCTTACCCGGGAAATTGTGCCTGCTGGTAGATTCGGGCTCGCTCAAAAGACTTTCCGGTCAGTTAAAGCATGGTAGCGTTCTGGTTACAGGCACGAACGGAAAGACCACGACGTCCCGAGTGATGGAGGATATATTCCGGGCTGCTGGGCGGTACGTGATTCATAACCGTAGCGGTGCGAACCTGCTGGGTGGGGTGACTTCCACTTTTGTGGATGCTGCAAGCCTTTTTGGCAGGGTGGAAGCGGACATTGGGCTTCTCGAGACAGATGAAGCTAGTATTCCTCGTGTGGCACAAGAAGTCAACCCCGCTGCACTTGTGGTCACGAATTTTTTTCGCGATCAACTGGACAGGTTTGGAGAACTGGCCCATACGGTTGAGCTGGTACGGAGCGGGCTGCCGTCCGTGCGCCCCGGGGGCATTCTAGTGCTTAACGCCGATGATCCTCTGGCGGTGAGTCTGGGCCGAGCCATTCCCCCTCACATAAATGTGGTATATTTTGGATTAGACCCCAATGTTTGCTCCTCAAACGAGGAGCTTTCTCCTTCCGATGCCTTCGTCTGTCCTTCTTGTGGAGGAGGCTTAGAGTACACCCATAGATTTTACTCGCATCTAGGGATTTACCGCTGTCTGAGCTGTGGCTTCTCGAGGCCTCAGCCTGACTTCCGCCTCACCGCGATGGAGTCCGAGGGAATGTCGGGCTCGACTCTCGAGGTCGTAGGACCCGAAGTCCATCCGTTTACTTTGAGGACCGCCTTACCAGGCTTGTACAACGCCTATAATGTTCTGGCAGGCGTAGCCGCTGCGTGGTCACTCGGGGTATGCGAGGAAGAGATACGGTATGGCGTCCAGAACTCCGTTCCCTCTTTCGGGCGAATGGAGCGGGTTTCGGTCGGCGACAAGTGGTTAAACATTGCACTCGTGAAGAACCCCACAGGATTCAACGCAGTACTGGAGACCGTGGCAAGTGGTGACGGTAGCGAGGGTTTGATGCTATGTATAAACGACAACTATGCAGACGGAACGGATGTGTCCTGGTTGTGGGACGTAAATTTCGAGATACTCGCTGCAGTTCGAGGGGCGAAACCGATAGTAACTTCCGGCATACGGGCGGCAGATATGGCTGTCAGGCTGAAATACGCTGGAGTAGATCCTAGTAGAATAAAAGTGGAGCCAGACTTGGAAAAAGCGCTTGATATGGCGTTGTCTTGGGTCGAAACCGGTGGTGGGTTGGTGGCGCTGCCCACTTACACTGCGATGCTGCAGCTGAGGGAGGTACTCAGACGTAGAGGATTGGTAAGACATTTCAGGGAGGATTGAGTGCGTTTGCAGCTCACGCTAGAGATATGTCATCTCTATCCGGACTTGATGAATTTGTATGGCGATAGGGGAAACGTGATTGCGCTCTGGCGCCGCTGTATTTGGAGAGGTATAGAGGCTAGAGTTACCGGTGTATCGTTGAGTTCTTCGAGCGATTTATCGCAATTCGACATACTTTTCCTGGGTGGAGGGCAGGATCGTGAGCAGAAGGCAATTTGTTACGATTTTGCCCGGGTCAAGGCGCCACAGATAAGAAAAGCGGTGGAAGATGGGACTCCTTTTCTTGCAATTTGTGGTGGTTACCAACTCCTCGGCGAGTACTACCAGACGGGAAGCGGTGAGAAACTACCTGGGCTGGGAATCATGGACCTTTATACCGTCGCGGGGAGGAAACGCCTTATAGGCAACGTGGTGGCTCAATCGGACCTGGCTGGCAGCGGTCCGGCGCGGCTCGTTGGGTTCGAAAACCACTCCGGCAAAACCTACCTGGGTAGGGGCGTTAAACCACTGGCGAGAGTGCTTAGTGGATATGGCAATAATGGCGAAGATGGTTTGGAAGGAGCAGTTTACAAGAACGCCGTCGGAACCTACCTGCATGGGGCATTGCTGCCGAAGAACCCGTGGCTGGCGGATTGGTTGATCTCTCAGGCGCTGAAAAGGAAGTACGGGCGTGCAGAGATAGCTCCGCTGGACGATACGCTAGAGCTGATGGCGCAGGAATCAGCGGCCAGGAGGGCAGCGAAAAGGTGATCATATCTCTCGGAGTAGCGAAAATGCCAAAATACGGCCTTTCAGTGAGCGGAGACGTGGTGGAGGCGGTGGAAAGAAGCAAGGGTGGCATAACTGCAATACTGGCTGACGGACAGGGGCACGGTCAGGCGGCAAGAAAGATCGCTTCTCTGGTGGTATCCAGAGCAGCCGCGCTGATTTGCGAGGGCGCAAGAGACGGTGCCGTGGCGAGGGCTGCACACGATATCCTTTTCGCTGCTAAGGAGGGCAAGGTTTCCTGCGAGCTGGTGCTGATCTCTGCTGATCTCGATACTAGAACCATCGTAATCAGTCGGAATACGGCTGTTCCCGTCTACGTGAGGCCTTCATCGGAGAGTAAGGAGCTGCGGGAAGTGAACGAGCCTTCATACCCGCTCGGGACGGAACGTGGGCGAAGGCCTCAGATTACCGAGCTTCCGCTACGGCCGGGGTTGGTGGCCTTGGCTACAAGCGACGGAGTGCACGACGCGGGCTTGAGTAGTAACACGCGCTTTGGGCTGGAGCATGTCCGCCAATTCATCTTGGGTGATGCTCCCATTCGACCGTCAGAGTTGGCCGAGCAAATCCTTCTGAGAGCTGTCAGTCTTGACAAGGGGAGGCCAAGAGACGATATGAGTGTGGTTGTGCTTGCGGTGTCGGCAGAAGAAGACGAGCACATGATACGGAGGTTGTCGATGCGCATCCCTTTCTAGGGTTAGGGCGGTCTGGTAACGAGGCGTTTATGGGTTGAGAATCGAAATCGTTGGAGTGTGCGCCTCGGGCAAAAGCACTCTCATTTTACTGTTGACGCAATTAGGTTACGCTGCGTACGGTGTGGCCCAGGAGCATTCTTGCGTCCCATGGTTGTGGCTCTTAAGCAAACCTGATATTCTCGTGGTGCTCGATTGCGAATATGCTACAGCCAGACAGCGAAGGGCGATAGCCTGGGGCCCGGAACGCCTGAGGGCCGAACGGGAGCGCCTCGCGCACGCCCTCGGTCATTGCGACCTCTATATTCGCACGGACAAAATGAGCCCGGAGGATGTGGTCCGGGCAGTCGTTGATACAATCAGGCGGTTGGGAGGCGGGGAGAATCGGTTTGGAAGACAAAATCGTGACGCTTGAAGTGGTCAAGGGGAATCCACTGGTGGATGCGCTCATAAACAGGGGGAATAGCCACCTAGGGGCTATCGGCTATACCGAACACGGGGCGCGACACGCAAATCTCGTGGCTAGCATCGGGAGAAACATTCTCTTGCGGCTTTCGTTTCCCGAACGCGAAGCCGAGCTTGCCGCGATCGCCGGTTACCTTCATGACATAGGGAACGTGGTCTCCAGACACTACCACGCACAAACCGGGGGTGTTATGGCTGCGCATATACTTTACGAAATGGGTATGCCTGCCGATGAAATTGCAACAGTGATTGGCGCCATAGGAAGCCACGACCCCGAAGGCACCAGCGAGCCCGTGAACTATGTTTCGGCGGCAGTGATATTGGGCGACAAGAGCGACGTACACAGGAGCCGCGTCAGGAACACCGATAAAACCAAATTTGACATTCACGACCGGGTAAACTATGCCGTGGAGCGTTCGTTCCTCAAAGTGGATGAAAAAGGGAAGACCATCACGTTGGAGCTGAAGATCGATACGGCAATTTCGCCCGTGATGGACTATTTTGAGATCTTTCTCGCCAGAATGATTATGTGCAGAAAAGCAGCCACCTTCCTCGGTTGTAATTTCGAGCTTCGGATCAACGATACTCGCCTACTTTGACTTTTTGCGGTGAATGTCCCCGCTCGCCCCTGGGAAGACTTTTTAGGGAAAGAAATGCACTGAAAAGGGGGATCGAGTGGCGATGATCGGTGGGAACCCGTCGATTTCAGAACGGGAAAAGCTTTACCTCCAGGATCAGCTCAAGGCGGAACAGTTGTGCGCGACGAAGTGCAACGTGTACAGCCAGCAGGCCGAAGATCCGCAGATCAAAAACCTAATCGAGAAGATGCGTTCCTCCTGCCAGAAGCGCGTTGACACTCTCAACACTCTCATGGGAAGATTCGGCATTTCCCAGCCAGGATCTTGAAAGGAGGTCTGCTGAATGGCACATACGCAGTGGCAGGGAGGCCAGCAGGGAGGACAGCAGCAAGGCAAACTGTCAGATAAAGACATTTTACAGGACTTGCTGGCTACGCACAAGTTCATGTCTGATGGGTATCACCATGCCGTACTCGAATCGGCAAACGAGGAGATCCGCAAAACATTGACAGACATGCATGACGAGGCTATAAGAAGCGCCAAGGACGTCTTTGACGCCATGAACCAGCGAGGCTGGTATCAAGTCAAACCGGCGACCACTTCCTGAGACCGTGCGCAACCCGGCCGGCCAACCGCCGGCCGGATTCGCTCCTGAGCCTCATCGTTCTCCGCAGATTTCTACTAAGAAGGTGCGCTGACGCGGCCCATCGAACTCGCAGAGGAATATGCCCTGCCACCTGCCCAGGCATAGCCTGGAGTTGCAAATAGGTATTGACTGGGAGCTTCCGATGAGAGAAGCTTTGACGTGAGCGGGAGAATTGCCTTCTTGGTGGGCGTATGCACCCTCGCGTGGGACAATCAGGTTCAGAGCATAAAGCAAGTCCCGACTCACCGCAGGATCCGCATGCTCGTTCAGTGTTACGCCACAAGTTGTGTGGGGAGTAAACACAGTGCAGAGGCCGTGCTCGACTCCGCTATCGCGTATTACCGCCTCCACCTGGGCAGTTATCTCGACTATGCTCTCCT
The DNA here is from genome assembly GCA_012840015.1 of Bacillota bacterium. GTDB lineage: Bacteria > Bacillota > Sulfobacillia > DUMF01 > DUMF01 > DUMF01. Next base: position 118,261 of record DUMF01000028.1, on the reverse strand, counting down.
TATCGGGCGTAGAAACGCTCAGGGACACGAGATGATACATCATATCACCCCTTTCCGGCTTTGGCTGTCTTGGCTGATCATGAGCGTGCGATCGCCATGATCACGGTAGAGGCCGACAGAAAGATTCCTAGAGGCATATAGTCTGTTCGCTTTTTCCTCCCTGTTATGAGCAAAGGCAGCGCCCAGGCGGTGCCAAGTATGAACGCCAGTGCGAGGGCGGGGAAGACCTTCCATACACCCAGATACAAGCCGATGGCTCCGGTCATTTTTACGTCTCCGCCACCCATTCCACCGGGGCGGATGAGCGCCACGGCATAGAGAAAAAGAAAGCCCAATGCTGCTCCTGCCAGGCCTTCCAGAACGGACCTCATACCAGAGGTCACCTTGAGCAGAATGGCGAACGCCGACATGGAGATCAGCAGCTTGTTGGGGATGATGTTGTATAACCAGTCAGTGCCTGCGATGGCTATGAGATGGAAAGCCACCGCCATGTTGAGCAGTGCGGCCGTACCGGGCCCGAAAGACCGCCAGAAGATAGGGAAGATGAGTCCGCTGGCGATCTCCAAAGCAGGATAAGCCGGACTAATGCGTGCCCCACAGTGCTTGCAGGCCCCTCTCTGTACCACGTAGCTCAGAACGGGAACCAGCTCACCCGGTTTCAGCTGAGCATGGCATGCTGGACAGCGGGACCTGCCGGTAAACGGTTGACCCTGAGGAAGCCTTGAGGCGACTACCGTGGCAAAGCTTCCAAAAGAGAGCCCGATTAAACCACAAAGCACGTCACTTAGTGTCAGATCCAGCCCCATTGCTCCCGGTGTAACAGTATAGTCTACCAGTTATCTTAAGCTGGTCCACGGGCTTATTCTCGATCTGAATCGGCATAGTCTCCACGGTATCCAGTTTAAACGCCTTTATTTGCTCCTGTACGAGGCTGACAGCCCTCAACAGGCTGGTATGGCTACCGTAGAGTTCCGCTTCAACGGCCACCACTGTGAGTTGCGCTTCCTTCTTCGAAGGCTGCGCTGGAGGTTGTACGGTATAGACCAGCTTGGCGAGCCTTGTACCGCTCTCTTCGGCTACCGCGTTCATATCCTCGGTGAGATCCTTCTCCCAGTGGGCTCCCGCCAGTAGAGGCAACTTGCTTGAGTGTGCGCGGCTTTGTTCCAATGCTTCGAGGCTTCTCTGGAGCGCTCGCACCTCGATCGCAAGATTCTGTAGCTGAGCACTTATGGTATTTCTGCGATAGGCGGAATAGCCCAAAGCTGCCGCTCCTACTGCTATCAATGCAACCAGCACCAATATTAGGCTGTTTGCTTTTTGCTCCAGCTCTAAAACGAGCTTCACTGTTTTGTTGCGCCCCCAGGTGTGCCAGATGTGGCGATAGTCACTTTGAACGCGTATCCTCCGTCTTTCGAGCTAGTAAAGTACGCTGTAACCAGGTTCTTGACGAAATCCAGTCCCCTTAGCTTGCTGAGCAACAAACCGTACGAGGGAGCGTCCTGCGCCTTCCCGGCTAATTCCAATGTTCCGTCCTTGCGAAGAGCGACTTGCGTCAGCTCGCACCCGGTCGGGAGAGCGGCGGAGACAGCGGAGAACCTCGCGTACCAGTCAGGCTGCGCTGCCAGTTCCTCCCTGGCTTTCCTCACGTCTTCAGGATCTGGAGTGATGGCTTCCCTTTGCTTAGGCATTCTGGCCACCAGCACGGCCTTTTCCGCTTGCTGGTACTTGAACTCCGCTGTCACTACCCTCAGTTTCCACCACGAGATCAGGGCCATTGTCCATATCGCGAGAGAAGCGCACAGGAGAACGAGCTGCACCCACTGCCTTTTCTTTGCCTCTATTTCAACCTGCGAGTAGATCTGCGGGTTCAGCAAATCGAGGTTTAAGCCTAGCACTGCCTTCCTGGGTTTCACGTCAGACGAATGGCTCCTTTCTGAGCGCAAGACCGGCTGCGATGCCATACTGCGGCTGACACGAGATGGGAGGCACACCCCAGACCTGAACCTCGATCGGAAGCTGCTCTCTAAGGATGTTCGCGATGAGATCCACTCGTTCTGGAACCCCGTATAGTGTGACTCTGGCTGGTAACGGGTTCTTGAGGATGCCATTGGCGAACCGGACCGATCTGGCTACCTCTCCGGCCAGGACCTGAGCGTCTTGGTAACTTTCCCCCGACTGCAAAGGAATTTCTCTCGTTAACCACGGGAAAGGCCCAAAGCCCAGATGCATCACCGCGTCTTTTGCCACGCTGAGAGAGATCTCCATTGTAAACCCAGGGGAATCGGAGGGATCTTGCATGCGAAGACGATAGCACCACCAGCTAGAACGGCAGGCGGCGAGGGCTGGTACCTCAACTGCCTCCGGTTTCAGGCCGCAGCTTGCTGCAAGTTTGCGGGCGGCCAGAACAGACGCTGCCGGCGCGGCGGCGAGTATATAAGCTTTACCCCCGCGGAACGCGCTAGAAGAAGGAGGGCGCGGAATCGACTGCGGCCACTCCTGATAAGTTGCCCTCAGTTCTGCCACTTTAGCTGGGAACAGCCTGAGCAACTCCAGGCGCAGCGCGTCTCGACAATGTTTTTTTTCCAACGGCGGAAGATCGACGACCGCCAGCATGGCGTCTCTTACAGGAAGTCCGAGGACGCAATTGCAGCATCCCCGTACTTCCCTGACGAATTCCCTGACTTCTCTCGCCAGGTTCGCGAGAGATTCACTTGAACCAGGGTCAAAACTGTTCTTGGCTTCTCGAACCGCCACCACCCTCGCTGGATTACCTTGCACCAGGGCCATCCTGACGGGGTCAGATAAGTCGATTCCAAGACACGCCTCCGGTTTCGACGCTACAAGTTGCATCGCTCTGCTCCTCAGTTACTGTGGATTGCGCACCTCTTGCCAGTCGATTATTACATAGCCCTTATCGGTTCCCCTGAAGCTCGCAGGGAGCTGTATCGGTCCAAAGTCGAATTGGCCTGAGTGTATTTCGACCGACGGGTTGCCGTTCCTGAGCTGCACGTCGATATGCTTGTGAGAGATTACCAGTCCAGGCTGTAGCTGGAATAGCTTAGCCTTTCTCCCTCTGAAGCCAAGGGTCACGGGGCCGCTAGCATAAACGAAGAGGCTCTTAGGAAGGTTTGGCTTGCCTCCGGCGCTGGCGTCAATCTGGATGCTCACCTTGGAGTTATCGTCCCCAAGGGAAAAGATCTTGAGGCCGTTGGGCGTATGGCCCTGCAGCTGTATGCCCTCCACCGAGCCGGTCGCGACTATCACCCCGTTGCCGTCAACTGCTGCCTTATAGTTTTGGCTTGATCCACCTGCCACATTGCCTCTTACCAGTAGCACGCCGTCCACCACCAGGTTAACTGGTGGCTCTGACGTACCAGTGAAGATCAAATCTCCTTCCACGACGCCCCAGACTCCTTGTGGAACGGTGAGTTTGGCATGCTTGAGGATTATGGCGTTTCCCATGACCCTAGTATGACTATCCCACCGCTCGTTTCCGCTAACAATATATGGGCCCTGTATATTCCTGAACGTGAGAGTACGCTCCACTTCCTCGAAAGGCTTGACGTCAACCTTCGGCATGTCTTCCGGAGCGATACTGCTCAGCTTGGTCTCGGGCTTCCCGTCGAAGTAACCATGGGGCGTAAAGCTGGCGCAATATACCGTCCCGAAGGCGCTGAGTCCTCCGTTTCCTCTGGCGTCAAGAGAAATGTCCTCCGGGGTTATTAACACGCCGTCGGAAATGGGTGAGTGCACCGGTTTCACCACAATGGTGACTGTGTATGTCGCGTCGGCCACTGTTGCTTTGCCGATAGCTGCCACGGTCTCCCCGTCGCGCGTCTCGGCCCAACCCTGGGCTGTCCAGCCTTTGGCGGGGTCACTGTGGTTTATGGTCCCCGCGCGGGCGACGTCGAACTGATTCAGGTAAAGCGCCCGCAACATTTCCTGCGCTACACCTCGGGCCAGATCCAGGGCATTGCGACTTTCGCCTATCGCAGCGTCGACGGTCTTGAGGGCGCTTTCGGTCGCCATCGCGGCGGTCACCACGGCGGCCAGAAGCCCCAGCACGATCACCGAGACGATGAAGGCCGACCCTTTCTCATCGAACACGCTATTACAGCCTGGTCCTGAAAGCTGCTTTAAAAGTCTTTTGTACATTATCTAGCTCATCTGCCATAGAGAATTCGATCACGATCGCTCGTGGCTTCAGGTCTCCTACGCTCGAACCGTCCACATACCTGTCCCCGCAAAGCGCTCTGACTTTGAACTGACTGCACTTGAGACCATTATAGGGGAAAGAGGCAGTGCTCTGCACGCCTCCGTCCACGGTTGTCAGCTTGATTCTGTTCTCGCTGTATTCCACGATCACGCCGTACGGGCCCTTAGATGCGCTGAGATATGTGTCTGAGATGGCCTGAATGGTCCCGCCGTATTCGAGAGCTTTCCTGAAACTCTGCTCGATGTTTTCTGCGACAAGAAAACCCTGGTCCCTGATTTGCTGTCCAAGTTCCAGGCGATGGATTGTTCCTAAGGCGGCTGTATACACCCTGGTCACTCCCAGCAAGAGCAGGGACATCACACCTATGGCCACTACCAGCTCCACCAATGTGAATCCGGTTTCACTCTTGCCACACAAAGGTCTTGGTGGAATATAGTTCCGCCCCTTTTTTGTCATACACGCGTATTAGAATCTCGTACAGCCCGGGTTCCTCCTCTCTGATGGAATAAGTTCCATAGCCGATCATGTCGAGCCCTTCCACGGAGAAAACCTCTTCCCCCGGAGTCCATGAAGTCTGGGACCTGAGCTCCTCCATTTTCACTCGCGATGCCATTATCGCCTGAACCCTGGCATCTTCGCGGCTGGAGAAGGATGCAAGCGCGCACAACCCCGACAGCACCACCACTGAAAGGAAAGTGGATACTGCGAGAAACACCACCGTGTCCAGGAGCACTGTCCCCTTTTCCGAATTCATCCTACTCTTTCACCCGCGGCGGGTGTTACTGCTCAGTAAGCACTGCTGTACCGTCATCCTTCACCTGTAGCGTGACGGTCTTGTTTTTTACAATCTTATCAGCCACTCCAGTGGCCGTTAAGGTCACCGACTTGTAGTCCTGAGCTACTGTGGCTGTGAACGTCCAATTCTCTGTATTGTGGTTGCCGACTATCGTGAAACCGTTAAAGCTACCCTTTTGCAGGTAATAGTCCCATGCATCCACACGCAGTTCCTGCAATATGGCCTTGGCTTCCGCGGTGTAGGCGCGGATCCTAGTGTTAGTGTATGTAGGGTATGCGACAGCCACCATTATTCCTATCACCGCCAGGACGACGACCAATTCCACAAGCGTGAAACCTTTTTCAGATGCGAGTAAGCTGATTGCTCTTCTGTTTTTCACGTTAGATTCCCCCCAAGGCTTTCTGCTTTTCTAACTTAAGTTCGAGTCACATAGGGTTGTTTACGGCCTCCATTATTGGTCCAAATACAGCCAGCCCAAGCACGCACACGATCGCCCCCACGATGACTATGAGGACCGGTTCTATGAGGGAGGAAAGGGAGTCCAGCATCCTCGACACATCGCTTTCGTAGAACGCGGCAGCTTTGGCCATCATCTCAGGTAAGCTTCCGCTGTTTTCCCCCGCCGAAGCCAGTTCGCAAACCAGGGGAGGGAATACTCCGGTCCTCCTCATTGATTCTCCAATTCTAGCCCCGTGCTCCACCTCCCTTCTCATCTCTGTGGCGCTATCGGCAAACAGCCGCGAGCCGGTAGCCTGACCCGCGTACTGAAGCGCTGGCAAAACGCGGACGCCGCTTTCCAGAAGGGTCGAAAAGGTTTTCGCAAACCGGGCTACGTAGGATCCCTTCAGAATCCTGCCCCAGCCAGGGACTCGCATCAGCAATCTTTCGCGGCGTACGACCATGTCTTCACCGGACACGAATTTCCTCAGAAGCGCCCACAGACCAGCGGCTACAGCCAGGAGAATGAGCCAGTTCCTTCGAACGAAACCGGATACGTTCAGGAGGATCCTGGTAGCTACAGGCAGCTTGTCGGGTGGGATCATCTAGGTCAGAGTGGGCATAACGAATACTACGAGCACCACCACGACGCCTATGGTTACGCAAACAACCAGTACAGGGTAGATCATAGCGGAACGTACCTTACTTTGAAAATCGGCGGCCTTGAGAGCCTGGTTACCCAGGTAATCTAGGCATTCGGCAAGGCTCCCGGAGACTTCAGCTGCCCTGATTGCCTCAATCTCCCAGGGCTCCGTCAGCCCTGGTTGAGCTGCCAGGGCTTCGTGGAAATCGGTGCCTTTATCGAGACTCCGCACTGCCAGGTCAAACGCTTTAGAGAGAACTGGATTGGCCTCCGATGCTAGCTGCCTCAGGGCGTTCTTCAGAGGTATTCCGGCCTTCAAGAAAGCTGCGAGTTCCAGGAAGGCCATCCCTTTGTCAACCAACCGCGGTTTGGAGCGCTTCAGTAGAGTGCTCAGAACGCCTGGTACCCCACCTATCTTCTTGAGGGCAATTACAGTATATCCTTGCTGATCCATTTCCAGCAGGAAGGAAGGGACGGCATCTATCTGGACGGTGTCGCTGGAGATCCCGCCCGTTTCTCTGTGGACTGCTTTGTACTCATACATCATTGCCTGTTCGCCTCATCGCTGAATACGCTCAGCACTTCTTCCCAGGTGGTAATTCCGTCCAGCACTTTCCTGGCTCCATCCGCCAGCATTCCATCGTGCCGCTTGGCTGGGTTCAGAAAAGGATCGGACCTAGGATCAGCAGACGCGATGTATCGCCGCCGGAACTCTTCGTTGACGAGAATGATCTCGGATATGGCCGTCCGTCGCTTATAGGCTCTATCGGGACAACCAGCACACGGTCTAGTCAAGGTCATTTCTCCGGTTCCGTAGTCCTCCGGGACCCCAGCAACTTGTCGCACTTCCTTGACCAGTTCTTCGGGAGGAGGAGACTTATACTTGCACCACGGGCATACGGTGCGAACGAGACGCTGACTGAAGAGGGCCACTGTGGACGATAGAGCCATGTACCTGTTGACTCCCATTTCCTCCAGGCGAATTAGGATGGAGAGAGCATCATTGGCATGTATAGTAGTGAGTACCAGGTGACCGGTGAGTGCTGCGCGGAAGGCCATTTCTGCGGTCTCAGAATCCCGCACTTCACCCACCATTATCACGTCCGGGTCCTGGCGCAGGATGTGACGAATTGCCGTCGCGAAGCCCAGGCCAGACTTTATGTTAACCTGGGTATGGTTCACTCCAGGGATGATGTACTCCACCGGGTCTTCTATTGTAACGATGTTCTTGCTTGGTGTATTCAATTCGTTTAGGGCTGCAGCAACGGTGGTGGATTTGCCGCTGCCGGTGGGCCCCGCTACGACTATGAGCCCGTGCGGCAGGGATAGAGCAGCCCTGAAGCGCTTGAGCACTTCATCGGAGAGGCCTATCCTGTCGAAAGTGAGCAATTCCGTGGACTGCTCCAGCAAACGGATTACTGCCTTCTCCCCGAACATCGTGGGCAGAGTGGAGAGCCTGAGATCGTATCGTCGATTTTCTACCGTTTTTGAGAAGCGTCCATCCTGAGGCAGTCTCTTTTCTGCTATGTCCATTCCGCCCAGCACTTTGATCCTCGTCACGATGGCGTCGTGGAATTTCCTGGGGAAGTCGCCCCAGTGTTCAAGTACACCGTCCATTCGGAACCGCACTCTGGTCCTGTCGGGGAACGGTTCGATATGGACGTCCGACGCGCCTCGGCGAGCCGCTTCCAACAACAGGTTGTCTACCATATGAATTATCGGAGCGTCTTCGAACTGGGCCGCACCGTTCTCACCGATCGTGCCATCTCCGCTTGTCCCATCCAGCGCTTCGGATACGTCTCGGACATTGGACGGCAGTTCGTAATACCTTCGGATGGCGTTATCGATATCTTCTGGCATTGCGAGCTGAGGAGCTACCTTCAGCCCTGTCTTAGCTCTGATGGCTTCGAGCCGGCTGAGATCTGTAGGCTCCTCGATGGCTATTTCGAGAGTGTCACCTTTCACCGAAAGGGGAATACCGCGGAACACCTTGGCATCCGTTGGCGAGAAGAGCTTTAGCGCTTCCGGGTCCGGGGAAGCGCTCATCAGGTCGCAGAAAGGCACTCCCAGCTGCCTGGCGAGGGTGCGGTAGAATTTTTGAGCGGATATCGCTCCCAAGCCGATGAGTATTTCGCCCAGTTGTCCACCGGATTGCCTCTGCAGCTCGATGGCCCTGGCCAGCACTTCCGGCGTGACCAGGTTCTCTGCGATCAGTATGTCGCCAATGCGGTTAGCAAGCTCATTCAAACTCTTCCACCTCTGAAATAGCCTGTTCCGGGGCCACTACCCCGCGTTGAACCAGTCCTTTGACGTAATCAGCCATCGTAATCATGCCAAGCTGTTTCCCTGCCTGTATGACTGATACTACTTGCTGGTACTCTCCTTTGCGTATCAGATTACGCACCGCCGGGGTGGCCACCAATAACTCATAGGCGAGTACTCTGCCCTCGCCATTCGCCCTGGGCAACAAGCGCTGAGCGAAAACGCCGTTCAGCGCCCTGGACAATGAGTTTTTCGTGAACTCCTGCCTCCCTGCGGGGAACAGGTCGACGAAGCGGTCCAGGGTTCTAGCTGCAGTTGGTGTATGCATCGTCGCCAGCACAAGGTGGCCGGTCTCGGACGCTAACAGCGCAGCGTCTGCCGACTCCGGATCCCTGAGCTCGCCGAGAACGATAACATCGGGGTCCTCCCGTAATGCTTCGATGACGCCGCGGTGAAAAGACTCGCAATCCAGGCCAACCTGTTTCTGGGACACGATGCCACGAAAGTGTGAAAACCTGTATTCACATGGGTCTTCTATCGTCACGACCCTCAAGCCTTTAGTCTCCAGAGCCCAACGCACGAGCGCGGCCAAAGTGGTCGACTTGCCCGAGCCGGTAGGACCTGTGACCAGCAGTATACCGGGTCTCTGGCACATGGTCATCAAAGTATCAGGTAAACCCAATTCCTCCGGAAGCGGTACACGCTCAGGAATGAACCTGATCGTGATCGCAGGGCGCCCCGTTTCCCAGAAGACGTGCACTCTGAGCCGACACACTCCGGGGATATCGCAGTTCATATCCCGGCATTCGGCGACATTGCGCAATCTCCGCTCCTCTTTACATTTTTCCTGTAATAATTCTAGTGCTTCGTGCACATTTGCTTCTTCCAGGGCAGGGTAGTTCAGCCTGGTCAAGCGGCCTGCTACTCGGAGCGTGGGCGGTGCACCAGTGACCAGGTGCAGGTCGGAAGCTCCACTGTGGAAAGCCGTAATCAGAAGCGTTTCTAGGTCCAAACCCACAATATCCAAGGCTCCTAACCATATTTGTATTTTGATTTTACTGTTTCTTAGTATAATCTGGGTATAGCCATAATTCTACAAGAGTTCTTACATACTTTAGGGAATGCTGTCAACAAAAATGTAGCATAATTTTCCTGGAAAACTAGTAAACGGAGTACATGGTGAGGGTGGGCCTGGGCGACTTGATCTTTCCGAATTATGTAGGCCATCTTCCGCAACCCTGCCCGAGCGCGAGTCCGGGACGCGAGTCGATTAGAACCGCGCGCCACCGTACTCGCATTTTGGCATCCATTCGAACCCGTCAAAAAATACTTCATCTTACATGATTAGGTCGTGTAACCTTGCAGTTCTAGATGCAGTTATACCATGATGCTTGGTGCCCTTGCAGCTGGGTTGACAATGCTCAAGAGGCGCGCTCAGTAACTGAGAGCCCGCCGAAGAGAGAGGAGAGGGGACGTCCCTCCTAAATACCAGCGGCCTCAAGGCATCTTTGGCATTGGTCAGCACACTTCTGGCAGTGAGCACCTAGGAATTTCTCACACTCATCGAGCACAGGTGGTGCACACTGAAGCCCAGACTCTGCAGACCTGATTTGCGAGCTCGCTGTTGTCAAGTGGTTCGGGCTGGTTGCTGAGCCCGTGCTGAGGGAGATCCTGCTGGGGGTTTTCATTAAGGGTACGAGTAGAATGGATCGATTCGGGGTCCGATCATGCAGGTGCCATCGCCTCATTCTGTCGGCAGCCACTTTACTTTGCGAGGAGCGTCCTCTTCCAGACGACCAACATCCCAGCCAACCTGCAGTGTGCGGATCCGACATGGACTGCTTACGATGCTTCTGCGCTGTCTAGGTCTGCTCATGATGATGGGAAGGAGTAGGATCGCTGTTTCAAGTGTACTCGGGTGGCTCTTGGCTAGCGCTTGGAGAATATCGGCTGCAGATGCAGGAAAAATAATGGTCGGGGCGACTGGACTTGAACCAGCGACCTCATGGTCCCGAACCATGCGCGCTAGCCATCTGCGCTACGCCCCGACACTCAAACTCAAAGCTTGTGACGACAGAAATTATAACCCACCTAAGCGACGAAGTCTATCCTTTCAGCGATTCATTCTAGCCGCTTCATCTCCTTGTACAGTCTACGCATTATGCGTTTTTCAAGGCGTGAAATGTAAGATTGCGATATTCCGAGCATGTCAGCAACTTCTTTCTGCGTGTGCGGAATGCCGTCCGCCAGTCCAAAACGCATTTCGACTATCACTCTTTCCCTGCCGCTTAATTTGGCTAACGCCTGTCTTAACATCGTCTTGTCTACTTCAGCTTCGAGGGACTTACCGACGTCTTCGTCAGTGCCAACGACGTCGGACAATAAAAGTTCATTCCCGTCCCAATCCACATTCAGAGGCTCTTCGAAAGAAACCTCAAACTTGGTCCTTACGTTGCGCCTGAGATACATCAGGATTTCGTTTTCGATACATTTTGAAGCGTACGTGGCCAGCTTGATTTTTTTGCTTGGATCGAAAGTGCTGACGGCCTTGATCAATCCTATGGTACCTATTGAAACTAGATCTTCTATGTTGATGCCCGTGTTTTCGAATTTACGGGCTATATATACAACCAACCGTAGATTGCGCTCTATCAAGACGGTCTTGACGTCCCTATCGCCGCGCTGCAATCGTGAGAGCAAAAAAACCTCTTCGTCCACGCTCAGAGGCGGCGGAAGCGCTTCTGCAGATCCCACGTACAGTACTGGCCACCCGTGGGAAATGCCTAGGTAACGGCAGACCTTTATGTACGTCAATCTTATGAGAAGCTCGATGCGAGCGCGGTTTAGCCTCATCTCGGAATTCCTCCCATCAAAGCAACTTAGGCTGGATCAGCAAGCTGTATGATCCATCTGGACTCAAATTCTGCCAACTAACGGCCGCGAGGAGGCCTTTTCTGGCCTTAGTTCCTCCGATGCCTGTGAAGACTAACTCATCCAGTTTAACAGCGAGCATGGTTCCTCGCGAACCCACGCTAGTGAAAGGCAGCAACCTGAACCTGGTTTTCCAACCCACTGAGCCTGCGGCTTGAATGGCAGCAAAAACGTCAGGTTTGTTTCCCTCCAGATGGCGTGCGACGGCTTCGGGGAGAAGTGGTTTCAATGTTGAATACTCCATTACCACCACTGGTTTGCCCGTAAGTGGGTCGATAAAGTGGTTTCCGGTATCAACGAGACCCTTACATCGAAGGCACTTGCCGTCGAGGCGAATGAGTGTGTCGATGGGAGAGACGGGCCATCTCTGCTGCGTTACGCTTCGGGCCACCTGTGACACCATCAAGGCAAGCATCCCGCCCGCCGGCAAGAGCCACCACCTGAAGGAATCGGCAGGGGGAATGAATATTGCCGAAAGCGCAAAAGCTGAACCCGCCACGAGGAAGGAATATGCCAGGAAGTGTGCGCATAACTTCGCCCAAAGTTTGAGACTGACCGGCCGAAAGCTGAGGAATACCATACAGCCTCCAGCGGCGAGCTTTACCCACCATGAATCTAGTGCGCTGTTGCTGGCGAGCAGGGAGAGTATACTACATGCACTGCCGAAAAGCGAACCCATCGCGAGCCTCGATGGTGCGGTTTCGGCCACTGCAGTGCGCCCGGTTGCCATGAGAATCAGAAAATCCATGACGAAATTGACTATGAAAACTATGTCGGCATAGACGATCACCGTGGCCAGCCTCCGGAGCTTTCTCAAATAATCCTATGAGGGACGGGCAGAATAGATTCTAAATCAGCAGCGATGGGAAAATCTGTCGGTTGGACACAATACAGCTGGGTGATGGTAGTGGATCGAGAGGATACTAACCTGCTGGCCAGGCTGAATTTACAGCTTGAACGTGCGAAGATTGGCGATTACGTGCAGCTTTTGGAGAAACCAACACGGCTGTTGTACTTGAATTTCATAGCGGGGCTAGCGAGGGGGCTCGGGGCTGCCATAGGATTCACAGTGCTGGGTGCTCTGGTAATGTATATCTTGACGAGGAGCTTTATCGCGAATCTACCACTTATAGGGAAATTCGTAGCAGAGATCGTCGCGATAGTCCAGGACGATCTTCTCAGGAGGCGATAAGGGGCGGAGGGTGCTTACGCCCACCCTCCGCCCAGGAGGTCATAAGCCCTTGTAGTCGAACGGGTTGATATCACCACGTGCCCTCGCGGAATCCAATACTATGTGGCCGGCGATTGTCTCTCCTTTCTTGCCGGCTATGAGGATTTGGACCTTGCTTACGGTGGGGAACTCGGTGACCGTGTATACTATAGAATTGACGGTAATGCTCTCCCCGAAAGAGCCTCCCCAGTGTTTCGTCTTAAGTTCCTTCGAGAAGTCCACGTAGGCTATTCCATCCTTCAGGTTCGTGCCGAGTAGCTTGGTCCCGGCGGGTATGGTCGGGGACAACCCTTGGAGCCCTTGCGGCCCTTTTATGAGTTCGCTCACCACCGCTTTTATGGCGGACACGGTCTTCGGTATAAACCGGGTAACCGGAATTAGATAGTTGGAACCAGCGAACCACAGTACCACCTTCATGGTGTTGTCTGCGGGCTGTGAGCCATCGTGGTTGATTGTGGGCGGCGGAGATAAAGGCCTAGAGACATCCACGTGACCGGCCAGTGTTTCGACGGACTTTCCCTCCACCAGGATCCTGACCTTGTTGATTCCCTGGAAGCTTGTCATCGTGCGTACTAGACTTTCGACTGCTAAGGCCTCTACCCCTGATCCCATCCCTGTGGTCGCCGTCTTGGAGAGGTCCACAGTGGCTATTCCGTCCTTGACGCTGACGCTCCGCACAGTGGTATCCGCGGGGAACGGCGATTTCAGATCGAGTTTGCCAGCCCACGAAGTCACAAGCTTAGCAGCCAGCTCTTGCGGGTTGCCGCTCACACCTTCGATGTTCAGGGTGATGGGCACCAGATAGCGCACGTCCGGAGTGACCAGGTAGATGCGGATCTTAGACGGAGCCTGTGGGACTGCCGGTACCGAAGGCTGAGTAGCCTGGGGTACATCCGGCGTGCTTCCCCCGGGCTGCTGAAGTGGCGGACCCTGCTCTGGTGCCTTGGGCTTGGGAATGCCGAAACAGCCTGTCAGACTCACCATGGCGATGGCCACAACAATGGCTCCCATGGTTCGGTTTATTCGCGTCATGGTAATCGCCCCCAACCACATTATTATGAAGCCTCACGAATTCAAGAAGTACAGACGCAAGGATATATAACTTTGTTCGTACGTCACAGGATCCAGCCGAAATGCACAAAGGGGGTCGGGCAAACATAGGCTGTAGCTGTCCAGAGAGAGGAGGGTAGCCAGATGGGAAGCTCTGCATGGAAAAGCTATCTGTGTACCGATGCCGGAACAGAATATTGTCCGTGCTATTTGGGGGATATGGGCCGTTGCATTAACTGTGCTCAGCTGGCTGGGCTTGAACTCTGTGATTGTGAGTGGTCTGGCACATGTGTATATTGTCACTATAAAACCAAAAATCACGAGTTAGTCCACCTGCGTAAGGAAATGGAAGTAGCGATCAAAAAAAGCGAACAGCTGACTCCGGACGTACGAATCGTTGTTGTGGAACTGGACAGACCGCTCGTATTCGAATTGAGCCAGTATGGAGCTTATGCTTTCCTCAGGAAGAAGGATGCACCCGCGTTCTTTAACGTGCCTACCTCTGTCATGGATGTGGAGGCTTCACGAAACCAAATTAGTTTCGCTTTCCAAAGAATCGGCACCAAGACCGAATCTTTAATGGGTGCTCGGGGAAGTGTTATCTTAACCGCTCCGTTCTGGAACGGAATCTTGGGAGTCAGGTATCTCAGGCGTGCTGTAGGGTGGAACGTACTGATAGTCGCCAAAGGCATCGCTCAAGCGGCTGCAGTCATCATGACCAAGAGATTACTGAAAAGCGGTAACAAGGTGATCTACGCAGTTGGAGCTGGAGACATTGGCTTGACCTTTACGGCTGACATTGTGGCCAGCATGGGCGCAACGGTGCTGAAGATGCCCCGAGAGAAGGATCACAATGGCGAGGCACTGCTAGATCTCTTAAATAGGCATCCATTCGATCTCGTGGTTAGCCTCGGATCCGATGCGCAGCATGAGCAATTGCATCAGCTTACGAAACAGGCCGTGAGGCGACCGCGCCTGTGTGTTTCGAATAATGCCGTATTATGCTGTGGTGAAGGTGTGTGCGGTTCGTGCACTGTCACAATAAACGGAATGACCATCCGAAGATGCAAGGCTTCCCTAGACCCGAAAGCGGCCAACACCTGACATGTCTCCTGTATTGCCTTGCAGCAGCAGCTGTCGAAAACTGGCGAATGGTAAAGGCAGGAAACCAGCCGGGTTTGTCGAATAAAGTATTCGTACCAAGAAACCAGGGCCGGCCCCCAAGGGGAGGGGATTGGGGCAGAACTGATCAAGCGGGTCAATAGGACCGCGATAAGCGATCAAGGCCGGTATGAGTTAACTTACTTTCTTTATCGTGAGAAATCGGCCATAGGAAGAGACTACTACTATATAGTGGCGGACTCACGGCTGTGGCGGAGAAGCGAACTAGTCGACGAAGATGTTGTGGTAGCGGGCGAATTCGGGACCAACACATACGCTGCGTTGAGAGCTTTCAAATGCATAGCGGGTGCTTCTGAACCGGTCCTTCCCGAACATGTACCGGAGATTTGCCGTGACATTGCCATGGGAGTGCCGCGAGGCATTCGCCAACCGTCCAGGTCTGAATAGTACTCACCTCTGGTTGCTGGGGACTGGGATGCATGCTAAAATCTCAGCAGCCAGGGGTGACCTTATGTTCGGGGTGGCAATCGGGATCGCTATACTGGACAGATTGTGTAAACTAGCAGTAGTACGCAACATGAGCCTAGGCCAATCCATAGAGTTGGTGCGAGGACTCATATATATCACTCGAGTGTTCAACCGCGGAGCTGCGTTCGGGATAATGCCTGGAAAGACGGGCGTTTTCACAGTGGTAGCACTGGTAGTCATACTGATCATATTTGGGATCAAGTCGAGGCTCGGCAGCGCCGGGAAAGAGTTGAACGCAGCACTTGGGCTGGTACTCGGAGGGGCTTTTGGAAACCTTTACGACCGCCTGACGTTTGGAGGAGTAGTGGACTTCATTGACATCAGGGTGTGGCCAGCGGTTTTCAACGTCGCCGATGCCGCGATAGTGTGTGGGGTCCTCTTATTTGCCATCGAGGTATACAGGAAGGCGGAACGTGCGTGAAACACCATATCGTTCACGTTCCAGAGGACGCCAAAGGGAAACGACTGGACGTCTGGCTGGCAACCCGGCCAGAGTTGGGCCTGAGCCGTTCGTGGGCGCAGAAACTGGTGGAGGCGGGGTCCGTAGCGGTAGATGGGCGCTCCACCAAGAGCGCTTACCGATTGAAGGGCGGTGAAGCCATAACTGTCGATATACCGGAGCCCCAGCTGCCCGAGCTTATTCCCCAGGAAATAGAAATACCTGTCGTATACGAGGACGACCAGATCATCGTGGTTAACAAGCCGCGAGGCATGGTTGTTCACCCAGCCGCAGGAAACTATACTGGCACTCTGGTCAATGCCCTGCTCGCGAGAATACCAACCATGCGTGACTTATCACCGATTAACGGAGTGTTACGTCCAGGAATCGTTCACCGGCTTGACAAGGATACTACTGGCTTGATGGTAGTGGCCAAGACAGCAGCAGCCATGAGTTGGTTATCTGCTGAGATCAAAGCTAGACGAGTCAATAAGGTATACCTCGCAATTGTGATTGGGAACCCTCCCCCCGAGGGAACAGTAGATGCGCCAATCGGCAGGCACAAGATCTATCGAAAGAAGATGACGGTTACCGAAACTGGCAAGCCGGCGGTCACCCGATACAAGGTTTTGGAGCAATTCGCCAATTACGCGCTGGTCGAGCTCAAGCTCGATACCGGTAGGACCCACCAGATTCGAGTGCATATGAGTTATATCGGCCACCCGGTTGCCGGGGACCCGGTCTATAGCAAGAAGGCGGCCGCAGTGTGCCGTGAGCTCGGCCTGAAGGGGCAGGCTCTTCACGCTTACACTCTGGGCTTCCTCCATCCAGTGACGCGGCAATATGTGGAGTTTAAGGCACCTCTTCCCCCAGATATGGCCCATGCCTTGGAACTTCTCAGATCGGGCGCCTAGACGCTTCCCCGAAACGCTGCTTTGATGGCACCCTCTGTGGTGAAGATATCTCTGCAGGTCAGTAGGACGCATAAGACAGGCTATTGCAGCTGCAGCGATATCATGAGTTAAACCACGATTTGGTACATCACAGCCTGTAGCGGTTCTGTTCCACCCAGTATGTGCCAACCGTCGTCATCCCGGGTGGACTGAGGGGTCCCACGGTCATCATTGAGTTGTCGGTGTGGCCAGCAGTGTACCACGGCGACGGAGAAATGATCACCGCAACTGTAAGCACACCCGGGATAGGCAGTACCTTCCGGCGAGCCGCAGCAACGGCAGCTGTGGCCGTCATGCTGTTTACTCGGAAAACGTAACGGAGCACGTAGCCGATGAAAGTCAGCTGGACGGGCGTGCGTAGTGTGGCGACAGCCAAGGGACGGGTGGGCCGAGCTCTAAGACCGTTGAGACCGTACATGCCAGGCACACCAGGAGGACACCGAGGGCCAATTTGGCATCGGAAATGGGGATGACTCCGCTGTTCACGCTCGCTTGCCGTCGATTCTCGCGTGGTTTACAGAGAGTTCGATCGTGTTGTAAAAGACACCTCCCTCTTTCAGGCGCGGCACCAGTACGAGGATTCTATCACTTGTGGGGTGAGCCCTCGCTGCAGAACGGTGAGCAGGGCCTCCCGCGATGTTCGTCCGGAGCGGCGATAGGCTCGTTTGCCATAAGCACTTTAGACGAGATCAAGAGGGAGCGCAGAAGTGAGACGCAATCGCTTTACCACCAGAGATTAGCTGTACTTCCTTAGCGCCCCAAATTCAAAAGGGCTAAGGTGCAGGGCCAGAAGGCTGGTTTTTGAGGTAAGCCTGGCTGTTCAAAGGTGAGTGTGACCATGCCCGAATGCGAAGGAGGGTAGTCTTTCCCGAGGCAGATCGTCCTGTCACGAGGAGCCCCCTGGGGGATTTCGCCGAATGCGACTACCATACGCAAGGCACCGTTCCCAAGCGTGTGGGTGAGCTTCTCGAAACGAAGTAGAGCCATAGTCCCATTATACAAACTTAACCAGAATGGCGATGCTGCCAGGATAGAGCCTTCAAAATCACTTACCGAATTTCGTATGAATATGCTATAATGCGAATAAATATAAAGCCCGGGTGGTGATCTCATGGTGGTGGATAGAAGCAGAGTTGTACGCGTGTCGGATGGGCTCAAGCTCTGCCACATCTGGGGTGATCCTTCGTGGGGCGACAGGGTCGTCTTAGCGCCGAAGAGTTTTCTGGAGTGCGAGCTACCTGAGTACGGCAGGCCCTGGTTGGCTGGCCTGGTGATGGACGACGTAAATTGCGACGCAGAAAAGCAGGAGAAACTTGCGGCTTGGAACATACCCGTAGCTGGATTGGATTCGGGAGCGCTTAGTCCAACAGCAGTCGCGGGCGACGGATGGTGCACTTCGCCATGGAAGATCTATGGCGGTGGGCCGCGCATCGTGCTGTATGATTTGGGCATCAAAAGCACCCTCCTGAGGGAATTGTCACGCCGTGACATCACCCTCACCGTAGTCCCGCCGAAATTCGAAGCCTCTGAGTTGGAGGATCTGCGACCAGAGGCAATAGTGTTTGCTGGTGGTCCGTGGAGGTTAGACGAGTTCACCGAGCCCATGAAGGCAGCGCGTGCTTTCAGGGGTAAGCGGCCATTGCTCGGACTGGGCTCTGGCATGCTTCTCCTCGCTATGGCGCTGGGAGTTGAGGTGAAGAAGATGGATACCGGGCACTGGGGATTCACAGAGGTCACCGATCTTCATGACGGTGTGCGCTTCGGCACGCTGCAAGCTCACGGGCATTGCGTGGAAGTCGAGAATCTTCGAGGTTCAGGGGCAGTCCCGGAAATCGTTAATGCTGAAGATGGGACCGTCGAATGCTTCAAGCATTACAGCCTAAAAGTCTTCGCGGCCAGTTTCCCTGGTGCTTTTTCAGAAGGGGAAGAAGGCACAGAGTTGCTCGATGAAATGTTGTCTTTCGAGTAACTGCCGTGCCTTCGTTTACCTGACGTTCCATTAAACGGCGGACATCCTGCGGATGGCTTCCTCGAGCCTATCGCAGTCGACCGTGAGCGCGATTCTGACGAAGCCTTCACCACACTTGCCATAAGCGGTCCCGGGTACGACCACTATCTGGCATTTCTCCAGCAGATGTTTGGTGAAAGAAGCTGAATTGAACCCCTCGGGTACGCGCAACCAAATGTAAAAGCTACCAAGAGGAGCTTTCACCTGGAAGCCCAGTTTCTTCAGCCCTTCTACCATCACGTCGCGGCGCGCTTTGTAGATCTCATTCATCTTGGCGATAAAGCTGTCAGGATGATCGCGTAGAGCAGTAGCGCCAGCCCACTGTATCGCACGGAATTGCCCCGAATCTGTATTGGTTTTAACGATCCCGAGCCCCTTATACAGAATATCGCTGTTGCCGACAGCAGCACCAATTCGCCAACCCGTCATGTTAAAAGGTTTCGAAAGAGAATAGCATTCCACTGCAACTTCTTTTGCCCCTGGTACCTGTAGGATGCTAGGAGCCACGTAACCATCGTAGGTCATTTCCACATAGGCGGCGTCGTGCACCAACACAATGTCATTCTTTTTTGCGAAGGCCACAGCTTTTTCAAAGAAGGCCAGGTCGGTTACTGCGGCTGTGGGGTTATTGGGGTAGTTGACGAACATGATCTTTGCCTTTTCCACTACGCTCTTAGGTATGGACTCCAAGTCGGGCACGAAACCGTTTTCCTCTTTGAGAGGCATAGGGTATGGCTCGCCACCAGCGAGCAGGGTTTGAATATAGTACACGGGATAGGCTGGGTCTGGAACGAGCGCTACGTCGCCAGGACCGACGAAGGCCCAAATTAGGTGAGATATGCCCTCTTTGGAACCTATGAGGGTCATGACTTCGCGTTGGGGGTCCAGCTGCACACCGAATCTTTGAGCATACCTTTCTGCCATCGCCTCCCGGAAGGATTTATCTCCTTCGTATGGCGGGTAGCGGTGCGTCGCCGGATTCTTAACCGCTTCTATCATGCTATCAATGACGTTAGCGGGTGTGGGTTGATCTGGATCGCCGATTCCGAGATCAACCAGGTCTTTGCCTTGTTTGAGCAGCTCCTCCTTGACCTTATCTATTTGAGCGAAAACGTAGGGGGGTATCGAGCGTAACCGTTCAGCTACTTTCATTGATTTCCCTCCAAAGCTCGGCCGAAATTTGCCCGCTGAAAACTTCTACAGCTGGGCCCCTGAGTAGGACATGGCCATCTTCCCTCAGCTTTACCGAAAGATTACCACCTTTGAGGCTTATTGTCACCTCGTTTCCGCACTTGTGTTTTGCCATTGCGGCAACGCCCACTGCACAGGCACCCGTTCCACAGGCAAGGGTCTCGCCACTACCACGCTCCCATACTCTAACGGCTATTCTTCCAGGTTCGAGCTGCTGAGCGAACTCGACGTTCACTCCTTTTGGGAAGGCCGGCGACGAGGATATGGCAGGCCCGAGAACGGTGAGGTCTACTTCGTCCGGATTGAAACCGAATATGACGCAGTGGGGGTTGCCGGTGGATACGGGGATATAAGTCAGCGTCATTCCCTTCACGTTGAGGGTGGATTCCTCTCCGACGGTGGGTTTACCCATGTCCAACTCGACGAGCTTTACTTGACCGTCTTCCACAAATAACTTTGGCTTAATCAGGCCCGCTTTGGTTTCAACAGCGAAGACGTGCTTTCGAGTGAGGCCGTGCTCGTATACGTATTTCGCCAAGCAGCGCATGCCATTGCCGCACATCTCGCCCTCAGATCCGTCCGCGTTGAACATCACCATACTGAAGTCAGCCGTCGCCGAAGGTTTGATGAGGATAAGCCCATCGCTTCCGATGCCGAAATGCCTGTCACTCAATACTCGAGCTACTCTGGGCCAGGCGAGTTCCTGTGGCTCGGAAACGAGGTCTACGAATATATAGTCGTTTCCGCAGCCGTGCATCTTCGTAAATCTCAAGCGCGTTCCTCCTCAAGTCGTAATCTCGTAGATAACCTGTTCAATACCGAGCGAATTAGAGTCGGAGAAGAGGCAAGAACCACCCATGTCAACTCTTTCGGACTCAAAGGAACGGTGGAAAACAACTTGTTCAGAGAGGGATTATATACCACCAATGCAGTGGTTACAATCGAAGTGAGCACTGCCAGGGCCAGGAGCGGGTTCCGGACCAACCCCTCCCGAACGAAATCCGGCCCTTCTGCGCGACATTCAAATGAGTAAACGAGCTGGCTGAATACAAGGGTCGAAAAGGCCATGGTGCGTGCTACAGCCAGACTTCCGGATTGCAAGCCATACAGGAACATCAACAGAGTGGCCAGACTTATGAGTAACCCTCGCCCTAAGATCTGAAAGGATTCACCTGGAGCGATGATGGGTTCCACCCTTCCACGAGGCGGGCGGTTCATAATGCCTTCAGAAGGTGGGTCTACGCCGAGCGCCATCGCGGGTAAGCCGTCGGTCACAAGGTTAACCCACAGTACCTGTATCGGAAGGAGTGGGAGGGGAAATCGTGCAAGCACCGCCACGAACATGGTCAGCACTTCTCCCACATTGCACGATACCAGGTACTTGACGAATTTCTTTATGTTGTCATATATCGTCCGGCCTTCCGCCACGGCGGCAACGATGGTCGCGAAGTTGTCGTCGGCAAGCACCATGTGTGATGCCTCCCTAGCCACTTCGGTCCCGCTGAGGCCCATTGCGATGCCGATATCAGCTTCGTTAATCGCCGGGGCATCGTTTACGCCGTCCCCCGTCATCGCCACTACGTGCTTCATCCGCTTCAACGCCTTAACAATCCTCAACTTGTGAGCTGGCGTGACTCTAGCAAAGACCCTGGCTACTTTCAAGCACTTCTCTAGTTCATTCGGGCTCATCCCATCGAGTTCCTCGCCCGTGATTACCCTATCATTTTCTCCACATAGCCCAACCGCTCTAGCGATTCCGACAGCAGTAAGAGGGTGATCTCCTGTCAACATCAAGGTGGTGATACCGGCCGCTTTGCAGGTCTGTATGGATTCTCTTGCCTCCTCTCTTGGGGGATCCATGATCCCGGCCAAGCCGATCAAAGTGAGAGACGTTTCTGCCGTTGTTTGGTCAGGCTCGGGAGTATTTACGACCTTGTACGCTAGGGCAAGCACCCTCATAGCTTTCCCGACCATGAGTTCTTGGTGGCCTAACCACCATTGCATGCGAGACTGCGTGAGCGGTCGGCTGGAACCCGAGACCAACTCGGTCGTAGAACGCCTGAGAATCGTGTCGGCTGCTCCTTTCGCAAAGACTACGTATTGGCCATTGATCCTCGTCACGACGGACATCATCCTTCTTTCTGGCTCGAACGGGAATTCGAAGGTACGGCTGTCTTCCGCCCGAAAATCGGGCTTCCACATCTCCGCCTTGGCGGCAGCCACTAACAATGCTACTTCGGTGGGATCGCCGGACGGCATCGTGTTTTTCCCGAGTTTCAAAGAAGAATTATTGCAGTGGAGTCCACTGAGTAGAGCCAGGCGCAGCTCCGGGTGGTTTCCGGGGTCTACTCTATTCCCACTTGCTTCGTCGATGAACTCGCCTTCTAGCTGGAGACCGTCGCCCGAAACGGAGAAACTGCCTGTAGCCGTTACGATCTGTTTCACCGTCATCTGGTTTTGCGTCAGAGTCCCGGTCTTGTCTGAGCATATTACTGTGGTACAGCCGAGCGTTTCTACCGCCGGTAACTTGCGAACGATGGCATTGCGCCCTGCCATTCGTTGAACCCCAAGCGTCAGCGCCACCGTAACCACAGCAGGAAGCCCTTCGGGAATGGCTGCCACTGCCAGACTCACTCCTGCCAGAAAAATCCTGTAGGGTGTTTCACCGGTTCGTAATCCCAGCAAAACCAGTACTAGGCACAGGGTCAGACAGACAGCCACGAGCATCTTGCTCAGTTTTTCCAGTCGCACCTGCAATGGGGTGGCGACCTCCCCGCTTTCTGCGATGAGCTGCGCCACCTTGCCGATTTCCGTGGAAGAGCCTGTAGTCACTACGATGGCCAGACCACTGCCTCTGACAACGGTGGTCCCCATGAAGAGCGCGTCCTTACCGGGCATGGCCATTTTGTTGTTGGGGAGAGTTTCTCCCGTCAGGCATGATTCCTCGACCGCCAGGTTATACGATTTGAATACGCGGCAGTCGGCCGGGACGATGTCGCCCACTTCAACCCGCACTATGTCCCCCGGTACGAGCATGTCTGCATCCACGGTCAGGAGGTTGCCCTCTCGATAAACCCTCGCTTTCGGGCACGTCAATTGGCTGAGGGCTTCCACGGCCTTTTCTGCTTTGAATTCCTGGAGGAAGCCCAACACCGCGTTTATGACAACGATTGCTATGATGGTGATGGCATCAGCCAGTTCGCCCAGAGAAAGAGAGATTAGAGCAGCGGCCAGCAGCGTGAGCACACTGAAATCCATGAACTGCCGGAGGAACATCGCCAGGGGAGAAGGACGCCCAGCCGTGCGAATTACGTTTGGGCCGTATCGTTCTAGACGGCGCATGGCTTCTTTCTCTGACAGCCCGTTAGCGGGATCAGTCTTGAGCTGCTTGAACAGTTCGTTTGTGGGAATGTCCCGAAAGCCCGTTTTACCTCGCACGCGGCTTCCCTCCGTGCTGGCTCCACGAGAGATTTCTATGATGTGCGGCCTCGATGTAGAATGAAAAGGTGGACGGTTTACTGCTTAGATGCATTTGCCATGAACTGGACGAAAGGCTCCCGGGGTCGATGGTAGCCAGGGTGGATCAGCCCGGGCGGGCCGAAATAGAGCTGGAATTGTGGCGCCGAGACTGGAGAGGGTGCCTCCTGGTCTCCGTTGCACCCAACGTACAGGCGATTTACTTCGGTAAAGGGCATCGCTCGGGGCGTGTGCCGGAGGGTTTCTGCATGCTCTTGCGGAAATACCTTGAGGGCTCCCGAATTATATCGGTAAATCAAAACGGCTTTGAGAGAGAAATGCAGATCGTTTTCACCATGCCCCCTCACGTAGCCCACATCACCAGGAAGGCTTCTTTGGTGGTCTCTTTCCTTGGATCGAGGGGCAACATTAATCTCATCGACGAGGGCGGGAGTACGATCGGTAGTCTGAGCAGGGCCGTACTGGCTCCACCCGAAAAGCTCCCTCCAACAAGTGTGGGAGTGTCTGACATAACGAGTTGGAGCCGGGAATCGCGGCCTGACACTCCAGTGCGGAAGCTGCTTGTTAAGAACATCGAAGGCATCGGTAACCTTATAGCGGGGGAGATCGTGGTCAGAGCAGGAATGGACCCGGAAATGAAGGCGGCGGACGTTGACGATACTGTGGC
Organism: Bacillota bacterium; assembly: GCA_012840015.1. Classification (GTDB taxonomy): domain Bacteria; phylum Bacillota; class Sulfobacillia; order DUMF01; family DUMF01; genus DUMF01. The sequence continues at coordinate 94,309 of DUMF01000028.1, read as the reverse complement.
CGCGAAGCTCTGCAGCGCACTCGCAGAGATACTGGAGTATAGCCTGCCGGGGAAGTGCCGTCCGGTGGTTTTCAGCTTCAAGGGTAGCCCCGTGGATTTCCACTGCTTGGACCTAGCTGAGTATGCTGGAATGGAGCGCATTTCATTTAACTCATGCCTCGAGGCTGCGGCGTTCTTTTGGACCAGGAAGCGTGAGCAGTTTGCATTCGAGGAGCTACGCAGGAAATTGGAAACAGCAATAACCAGGTCAATAAAGCGCGCGGAACGGAAGGCGAACCTCCAGGCAGAGGAAGCGGATAGGGGAAGAGAGGCAGAAAGATACCGAATCATGGGCGAGCTGTTGATCACGTATTGCCACCTGATACCGCCTCATAGCAAGTCGGCACGGTTGCCCAACCATTATGACCCCAACGGAGGCGAGATCGATATACCGCTCGACCCCTCTCTTTCGCCCATCGACAACGCGCAGGCATATTTCAAGAAATATCGCAAGGCAATTTCATCCCAAAAACTTGCCGGAGAGCAATTGGCCAAAACAAGGGAGGAGCTCGCATACCTGAGTCAGGTGGAGCAAGCGGTTCTGATGGCATCGGACAGCGAGGAGCTTGGTCTCCTGGAAGAAGAGTTGATCTCTCAGGGTTATATCCCCTCGAGGAAAGAAAAGTCCGCGACGAAAACGAAGCAGGCGGGTCCTAGGGTTTTCTGGACAAGCGAAGGACTCCAGGTACTGGTGGGGCGAAGTAACGTTCAAAATGATATGATTACATTCAGGATGGCTCGAGACGACGACATCTGGCTGCACGCGAAGGGTTCTCCCGGCGCCCACGTCATATTGAGGAAGTCCGAGCACCCCGGCGATTGGCCGCCGAAAGCCTCCTTGGAGGAGGCAGCATCAATCGCAGCATTCTATAGTAAGGCACGTGGCTCAGCCAAAGCGCCTGTGGACTGGACCATGGTTTGCCATGTTAGAAAACCGAGCGGAGCACGGCCGGGGATGGTAATCTACGATCACCAGCGTACGATCATGGTGACGCCCAAATGTCCGGAGTCCACTGAAAAGGAGAAGCAGTGATGGCGTTGCGAAGTATGACTGGGTTCGGTTGTGTCGAGGAGCAAAGCGGTAACCTCAAAGTGACTTGTGAGATGAAGTCGATCAATCACCGCTATCTCGAATTAACGATAAGAGGGGTACCTGACGCGCCCACGGAAGCGCTGATACGGAAGCTAATAGCCTCAAGACTTTCTAGAGGAAGGTTGGATCTCTGCGTTAAGCTGGAATGGTTAAACACCAGCTCAAAGCAGGTAAAGGTTGACAAGGCCCTGGCGCTCACTTATTATAATAACCTGAAAGAGCTGCAGGAAAGCCTAGGAATCCCGGGAGAAATACGGATTTCCGATTTGAGTATACTCCCAGGAGTTCTTTCTGCCAGCGAGCGCGAGCTCGAAGAAAAAAGGGAATTCTTGCTGAAAGTCGTGGATACGTGCGTGAGTCGCCTCATCGAGATGAGGGAACGGGAAGGAGAGGCTACGGCGCACGATCTGGCGAATTCGCTTGGAAAGATAGAGGTTTACTTGCGGCAAATAGAAGAGAATGAGTCCCGGGTTGTGCAAAAATACCGCGATCGAGTGGCTGCCAGGATACACGAATTGTGCGGTGTCGATATCGAGCAAAGTAGGTTAGCTCAGGAAGTAGCCATTTTGGCGGAAAGAAGCAGCATTTCAGAAGAACTAGCACGGTTACGGAGCCACCTGTCCCAAATGCGGCTTCTATTAGGTATTGAGGCTAAACCGGTCGGGAAAAAGATGGACTTTATTCTTCAGGAAATGCAGAGAGAAGCTAACACCATCGGTTCCAAGGCTGGCGATGAAGTGATTGGCCCCATAGTGATAGAGATGAAGTGCGAGATAGAGAAAATGCGTGAACAGGTCCAAAATGTAGAATGAGGAGGTAGTCTCAATGTCTTTACCCACGTTATCGATCGATGAGAAGAAAGAAGCGCTTCAAAAGGCACAGGCCATGAGGAAGAAACGTAGTGAGCTCCGCAACGCCCTAAAGAAAGGGGAAGTGACTCTTTCGGACATACTGGCCAGTGAAGATGAGGTTACGAGCCGGATGAGGGTTTCATACCTTTTGCGCTCGCTGCCGAGAGTGGGAAAGATAAAGGCCCAGAAGATCATGGAGGAAATCGGGATAGACGAAGCCAGAAGAATCCAGGGGCTGGGCAAAAGACAGAGAGAAGCGTTGATTGCGCGGTTCAGCAGGTGATGCGATGGAAATAAACCTGGTCAACATAGGCTTTGGTAATATCGTCAATGCAAGCCGAATCATCGCCATCGTAAGCCCAGAGTCGGCGCCGATTAGAAGGATAATCTCGGACGCCAGGGAACACGGGTTATTGATTGATGCTACGTATGGAAGACGCACTCGCGCGGTTATAATAACTGATTCTGAGCACGTTATCTTATCAGCCGTTCAGCCAGAGACGGTGGCTAGCAGAGCGGGCTCTAAAGAGCTCACTAAGGTTTTGGAGGAGGAACCCCTACCGGAGGATGATGGAGCCTAGGATACCAGGCGGGCTGCTCGTAGTCATTTCTGCTCCGTCCGGAACTGGTAAGGGATCCCTGAGACGGAGTTTGATGAGCGAGTGGTCCGGGCTTTCTTTTTGTCCTTCAGTCACTACCCGTCGTCCCCGACAAGGAGAGATTGAAGGGGAGGATTATTTTTTCGTCTCTGAAGCTGAGTTCAGCCATATGGTTTCAGAGGGCAAGCTTATAGAGTGGGCTTGCGTGTATGGCCATTACTACGGCACTCCAGGTGAACCCATTGAATCCGGGCTCGAGGCCGGGCGCGTGCTTCTCGTGGAGAAAGACGTGCAGGGGGCGGTCTCATTAAGGAAAACTTTCCCTAATGGCGTGTTCGTGTTCATATTACCACCTACGAGAGAGGAGCTGGAAAGGCGCGTCAGGAGTCGTGGCACGGAAACAAAAGAGGAGCTGGAAAGACGGCTCGGAAACGTAGGGGTGGAGGTGCGGTGCCTGGACAGCTACGATTACGTGATCGTGAATGACAATCTGGAGGAAGCCAAGGAAAAACTTAAGAGCATAATAATGGCAGAACTCTGCAGAGTGAAACGCAGGCCGGACATTTTCAATCGATGGGAGGAATTTACCGGATGCTGAACCCGCCATTGAGCGAGCTGATGAAGCACGCCGATTCCAAGTATACCCTTGTCATCGAGGCAGCGCGTCGGGCCAGGCAAATCCTGGGCCAGAAGGACACGCTTGCCAACCTAAAGGGCAGGAAGGCCGTCAGCATCGCCCTGGAAGAAATCGCTGCGGGTAAAGTGCGATACGTGCGCCCGAAGGAGGGAATAAAGTGATCGACGTGCTGGAGGGCAAACGGGTGGCTGTGGGCGTTTGCGGCGGCATAGCTGCCTATAAGAGTGCGGAGCTTGTTTCTCAGCTTGTGAAAGAGGGCTGCGAAGTACGGGTAGCGATGACAAGGAACGCCACCCACTTCGTGGGCCCTCTCACTTTTGCGACTATTTCCAGACACAAGGTCATCACCTCCACCTTCAGCGATCCGGCGTCGTGGGAAGTGGAACACGTGGAGTTGGCACGCTGGGCTCAGGCCTTCGTTGTGGCTCCATGCACGGCGAACGTGCTCGGGAAGATTGCGATGGGCATCGCAGACGATTTCCTCACCACCTGTATCATGGCTTCGCGGTGCCCTGTGGTGCTAGTCCCGGCAATGAACGCTGCGATGTGGGAAAGCCCGGCTGTCCGGCGAAATGTGGAAGCTTTGAAAAGAGACGGTTTTATCGTAATCGAACCCGAAACCGGAGCGTTGGCATGCGGTGAGTACGGACCAGGGCGAATGCCATCCCCTTCTACCATCGTGGCACGACTTAGGACTGTCCTAACGCCGAAAGACTTTAGCGGTGTGAAGATCCTGGTTACAGCAGGTCCTACCCGCGAGCATTTCGACCCGGTAAGGTTTATCTCCAATCCCTCGTCCGGCAAAATGGGTTACGCTATCGCGGAGGCTGCCAGGGACCGTGGTGCTACAGTGAAGCTCATATCCGGACCTTCTTTTCTCCAACCACCTGAAGATGTCGATGTAATCAGGGTTGTAAGCGCGGCGGAGATGTATCAGCGCGTCATGGAGTGGTTTGAGTGGTGCGATGTGGTGGTGAAGGCGGCAGCCGTATCTGATTACAGGCCTCAAACGGTTGAGAGGCAGAAAATCAAGAAGGGCGAGACAGAGCTTACAGTTAAGTTGATCAGCACCACAGACATTTTAGCCGAACTGGGCAAGAAGAAAGGCGAGAAGGTGCTGGTAGGATTCGCGGCGGAGACGCAGGATCTGGTTCAAAACGCACGTGAGAAGATCAAGCGGAAGAACCTCGATCTAATCGTAGTGAACGATGTTTCCGGCACCAGGTCGGGAGTTGGCTTCGGTAGTGATACCAATGCCGTAAAACTGATCGGTAGTAATGGCGGGATACGCGACGTCCCCCTTGGCCCAAAGTACGAGGTGGCTCATTCCATTCTCGATCTGGTGGCAGAGCTGATATCTGCCAGGCGAGAACGCCGAGCCCAGTTGTAGAGCCAGTTTTGGGCATACCCTGCTTTACTGCCAAAATGTTTTCTTGCGAACTGTTCCAGCTTGGGCAGCTCAACTTCACGGCCGCCGAAGTATGCTTGCTGAAGTACTTTCTTGATCCAGACGTCTATGGGAAAAGCGTCGCACTTATGCAGGCCGTAAAGGGCTACACACGAAGCCACTTTGCGGCCGACGCCAGGTAAGGTCATGAGCACTTTCACTGCCTCATCAGTAGGGAGACTGCGGAGGCCTGCCAAATCTACTGTTCCATCCAATACCATTTTAGCGGCTTCAATTAGATAAGGGGCGCGGAAGCCTGCACCTGCCTGGCGTAGTTTAGATTCACCTGCCCGGACGATGTCTTCAGGAGAGGGGAAATGCCGGCTAGACAGTTGAGTAAGGCGGTGAACTATTCCGGTTATCCTCGGGACGTTATTGCAGGAGGACAGTATGAAACACACAAGAGTCTCCCATGGGTCTTGCCTCAACAAGCGTAGCCCAGGTGAGTATTCTATGGCCCGATCACAAAATGGATCCAAACTGCGGAGTTCGTTCCGAAGCTCGGAGTAATTGGTGCCATCATCGAAATAGTTGGCCACCGCCTGGGGCGACACACCTTCATGGGAGACCGTTTTAACCAGGAGTTCCCCCGGATTGTTAGGAACGGGGCTGATCGTTGCTGGGATGCCTGCCAGAAGCCCCTCGTATGAAGAATTATGGCGTTTCCAGGTGAAAGCCTGACCAGAAAGGAGTGTGGCGTCGAGGTCTATAGCCTCGCTGAGGTGCACATGAAACTCGGCATTCACGATAATCTGAAACCCCCGTTAGGCGTTGGTGTGAAATGTATGCGCGCGTAGCGGTAACCATAAGCGGTTTAGAACCACTACTGTACATTGTACCAGATGAACTACAGTACTTGGCTCAGCCTGGAAGAGCGGTGACGGTACCGGTAGGGGGGAGGAGTGTTAGGGGGGTCATCCTCGAAGTGATGGATGGACTTCCTGCAGAGGCGGCAGCTTTGAGGCTGCGGCCGCTCCTATCCGCTGAAGAAGTGCTGTTGAGCGGGGATTTGCTGGAGTTGGGTCGCTATATCGAAACGAGGTATTGTTCAACCATAGGGCGTGCCTTGTGCGCGATGCTTCCGCCAGCTGTGAGCAGGGCGCGCAAAGCGAAGCCTACCGGGGCCGGGCAGGCAGTTACGAGCAAAGTAGTTGACGGTATAGTTCCCACCAGCGCCCAGAGAGAATGTGCCGAGAGAATCGTTTCGCGGATAGAGGCTGGGGAACACGGCGTCTTCCTCCTTTTTGGCCCTACGGGCAGCGGGAAAACCGAGGTTTATATGCGGTGCATTGAGCGATGCCTTTCACTGGGAAAGTCGGCAATAATGTTGGTACCAGAAATTTCCCTCACACCGCAAACCGTGGGGAAGCTTGAGAGCAGGTTTCCAGGTCGCGTCATTTGTTATCATAGCGCACTCTCGGACGGCGAGAGGGCGCGTGCCTGGTTAAGAGCAAGGGATGATCGGGTTTCGGTAGTAGTGGGCGCGAGGTCTGCGCTTTTCTTGCCAGCCAGGAACCTGGGCGTGTTGATTATAGACGAGGAACACGATTGGGCATTCAAGCAGGAAGAGGATCCCAGGTACCATGCAAGGGAAGTCGCTATAGAGAGGGCTAGAGAGCTCGGGATCCCCGTCGTTCTGGGGAGCGCCACGCCTTCGATGGAATCGTTCTATAGGGGGAGACGCTCGCAATACGAGTTGCTCGTGCTGCCTAAGAGGGTGAATCGGGCTGGCATGCCAGAAATAGGGATCGTGGACAAAAAATGTTATGAGAAATCGCCCTTATCTCCCCAGTTAGAAGAAGCGATGAGAGAAGCCCTGTCTTCTAAAGAACAAGTCTTGTTATTGTTGAACAGAAGAGGCTACTATACTTTCGTGGTGTGCCAGGAGTGCGGTTGGACCGCACGTTGCCCCAGTTGCGACGTTTCCCTAGTCGTTCATAAAGAGTGCGCTTCGAGGGCTCGAATGCTTTGCCATTATTGTGGCTGGGAGGTGCCAGTACCAGTGACATGCCCCCGTTGCGGAGGGCATCGAGTCAGGTTCTATGGCACAGGGACACAAAGGCTAGAGGCAGAGCTGGCAGCCCGTTTCCCTGGAGCCAGAATATGCAGGATAGATCGCGACACTACCAGGCGGAAGGGGGTTCACCAGCAAATATACGATGGAGCCGTGAACCGGGAAATCGACGTGCTGGTCGGTACTCAAATGATCGCTAAGGGCCTAGACATACCAGGCATCACTTTGGTTGGGATTCTCAACGCCGATGCGGCACTGAGCATCCCGGATTTCAGGGCGGCAGAGCGCACCTTCCAACTGATCGTGCAGACCGCCGGTAGGAGCGGGCGCAGGGATAAACCCGGCCGAGTGTTCGTGGAGGCCTTCGACCCTCAGCATTACGCGATAGAAATGGCTGCTAAATATGATTATGTGGGATTCTATATGAAGGAAATGCAGGTGCGGTTAGAGCACCGGTTTCCGCCGTTCTCTGAGCTGGCTACTGTGCTGGTATCCGGTCAAAACGAGGCCGAAACGCTCAAAGCGGCGAGGCACATAGCCACGGGCCTCAGGCTCGCTGGTGGCGGCGCACTTGAGATTTTAGGACCAGCTCCGGCGCTTCATGCTAGACTGAAGAATAGGTTCCGGTGGCGGATCCTGGCTAAGTCGATAGACGCGAATTTGTTGGGACAGGCCCTGCGCGCAATTCAGCGTGAAAGATTGCCGGCTAGAATCGGTGTGGCTATAGACGTTGATCCGTACACAATAACATGACAGGAAGGATCGGTAAATGGCGAAGCGACTGGAAATCGTAAAGATAGGCGATCCCGTTTTGCGCAAGAGGTGCAGACAGGTTATTAACGTGAACGATACCGTCAGGGAACTGTTGGACTCTATGATACTGACCATGAGGAAAGCTCACGGTGTCGGGCTTGCAGCACCGCAGGTCGGGGTACCGAAAAGAATGATAGTGGTGGAGACTCCAGAGGGATTATATGAGTTCGTGAACCCAGAGCTGGTTCGTGGAGAGGGCAGCGAAATAGCCACCGAGGGCTGCCTCAGCGTCCCTGGCCAAGTCGGAGAGGTGGAGCGGTATGCTCGAGTTTGCGTTACTGGACTGGATCGGGAGGGCAAGCAGATATGGTTGGATAGCTCCGGGTTACTGTGCCGGGCCCTCCAGCACGAGATGGATCATCTCGATGGTGTGCTGTTCGTCGACAAGGCAAAGGAAATCAGGCAAACGGCCGTACCGGAAGGGGAAGAGAGGTTCTTAAGAGTAGTATTCGCCGGAACGCCCGATTTTGCCCTGCCATCGCTCTACTCCATTCTAGTAGAAGGCCATGATATCTGCCTCGTGATAACTCGGCCCGATAAGCCTGCTGGTAGAGGTATGAAGATGTCGATACCTGCGGTAAAGCGATTTGCGCTCAACCATCGGTTGCCGCTGTGCCAACCCGAACAGTTGAGGTCGGAAGAACTGGTGCGGCAAATAGCGGAATTGCAGCCTGACGTACTCGTAGTGGTAGCGTATGGCAAACTGATACCCGAGGAAATTACTAGGCTACCGCGCCTCGGAGCCATTAACCTTCATCCGTCGCTGTTGCCACGCTATCGAGGAGCTGCACCCATACAACGTGCTATAATCAATGGTGATACGGTTACCGGTGTCTCGGTCATCCAGCTATCCCCGAGGATGGACGCGGGGGACATCATCCTTCAAAAAGATATTGAGATAACTCTTGAAGACGATTATGGTAGCCTTTCGAATAAGCTGGCAGCTTTGGGTGCCGAGGCTTTATGTGAGGCGCTTCAGAAGATGGCGGCTGGAGAGGTGAGCCTTACTCCTCAGGACGAATCCCAGGTGACGGTGGCACCGCCCATCAAACCTGAGGACGAGTTGATTCGGTGGTCCGAGGGTAGCAGTAACATCGTAAATCTTGTAAGGGCGCTATCGCCTTCTCCGGGAGCGTATACTTGGAGGAAGGGTAAGAAGCTCAAGATATTTAAAATGGAGCATGCTCCTGATGTGACCATGGATGGACGGCCGGGGGAGCTCAGGACCGTAGGGCAACGCCTATTAATTAGGGCGAGCGACGGCTGGGTTGCTCCCAAGATAGTGCAACCGGAAGGCGGCAGGAAGATGAGTTCGGAAGAGTACTTGCGAGGCCATCCTGTAAATAATGGAGAATTAGTCGGGGAGGTGTAAGTTATGCTCTATTATGGCGATTCGGGGCTAATCTTGGTTTTCCTTGCCCTGATCTTGGCTTTCTACGCCCAGTCGAAAGTCAGTACCACGTTCAGGAAGTACGCAGGGTATCTGGCAGCGAGAGGCATGACAGGGGCGCAGGTAGCTGCAGACCTCCTTTACAGAGTGGGACTAGGGGATGTCCGAATAGAGATGACGGATCGGGAACTGGGGGATCATTATGATCCCCGGGAGCGGGTGCTTAGGCTCTCGCCGAGCGTATATAATAGCCGCTCGGTGGCGGCTCTCGGAGTGGCTGCCCACGAAGTCGGGCATGCGATCCAACATGATACCGGCTATTTCCCACTAGCGCTTCGTAATAACATCCTCCCAATCGCGCAATTCGGCTCCCAACTTGCGTGGCCGCTTTTTCTCTTGGGATTGTTCTTCGGCATCGGCGGTCTGATGGATATAGGCATCGTTCTCTTCTTTGCTGCGGTTATGTTCCAGATAGTGACGCTTCCGGTCGAATATAACGCGTCCGCGAGAGCTATCGAACTCCTTGAAGGTGAGGGTTACCTGGGACCCCAGGAAATCGGCCCGGCCAGGGAAGTGCTTAGCGCCGCTGCTCTGACTTACCTGGCGGCCACAGCGATGGCCGTGGCGCAGTTGGCGAGACTGTTGATCCTTCGGTCCCGGCGGGATTGAAGGAGCACTCTAAAGAGGCACGCCAGGTGGCACTTGGCGTTCTCAATCGGGTCGTTTATCGGGGAGCGTACGCGGATGTGGCATTGTCGAACGCTTTGGCTCGGAGCGAGTTGCCGGCCGCGGATCGCTCCCTGGTTACTGAACTGGTTTACGGTAGCTTGCGCCGGCTCAATACGATAGACTACCAGCTCGAGCTTTTTCTCAAACGCCCTTTATTACACCTACCGCCGGTCATCCGAAACATCCTCCGCTTGGGTGCATATCAACTCCTTTTCATGCACGTTCCCCCTCACGCTGCCGTCGACGAATCCGTAAAACTCGCAAAGATATACGGGCACAAGGGTACCGCGTCGCTGGTCAACGCTGTGTTAAGGAAAGTAGCCGATTCCGGGTGCCTCATTTTAGAAGCCGACCCTGTCAAGCGACTGGCCCTGGAATCGTCCGTGCCCGAATGGCTTGTACGGCTCTGGAGCGATTACCTCGGCTTCGAGGAGACGCGAAGGCTCTGTCTCGCCAGCAGCGAAAGGCCGCCGGTGACTATAAGGACAAACACGTTAAAGACTACCCGGGCCCAGCTCAAAGCTGATATGGGGAATGACGGCATTTTAGCTTTCGAGTGTGAGCTCGCGCCCGAAGGACTCGTGTTGGAAGGAGCCGGGGATCCAGCAGGGACGCGATGGTTTCGGGAAGGGCTATATTATGTTCAGGACGAGGCGGCTATGTTGGTGAGTCGAGTGCTGTGCCCGGAAGGAGGAGAAACGGTTTTCGATCTGTGCGCGGGCCCAGGAGGGAAGACAACGCATCTGGCGGCTCTCATGGGGGGCCTGGGAAGAATCGTGGCTTTCGAGCTGCATCGTGAACGAGCGAGGATGGTCGAGGAAGCTTGCCGGCGGATGGGTGTCGGAATCGTGGAGATAGTAGATGGTGACGCGCGCCGCGAAGCAACCGCCTTCGGGCCGGTTGCGGACAAGGTGTTACTGGACGTGCCTTGTTCCGGGATGGGTGTGTTAAGGCGGCGGGTCGATCTGAAATGGCGGATGAGCTCGGATAGATTCGAGGGGCTCGTGGATGTGCAGAGGGAGCTCATGTTGGCAGGCGCAGCCTGCCTTCGCCCGCACGGCGTGATGGTGTACAGCACATGCACGATAAACCCGATGGAGAACGAGGGACAGGTAGATTGGTTCCTCAAGAACCACCCGGATTTCGAGCTCGATGACGTGCGTCACGGGTTTGAGGCACTACCTGAAAGCGCTCTGTCGGGGAAGTTTTTGAGGCTTATGCCTCATATACACGGTACCGATGGTTTCTTTGCGGCGAGGATGATCAAGCGTGGTTGAAAAACCGGACCTGCTCGGGATGGAGTTGACAGAGATCCAGGCGTTCGTGGAAGACATGGGAGCACCTCGGTATAGAGGCGTGCAACTATTCCAGTGGATGCACAAGAAGCTGAAAGCTGACGTCTCCGAAATGTCCAATTTACCCAAAGATTTCAGGCAGGAGCTCCGAAACAGGGCTAGAATAACAAATCTTGAGGTGTTGCAGCGTAAGGACGACCCGCAGGGTTCAACGAAGTTGTTGTTAAGGGTACCTGACGGAGAGGCTGTAGAATCCGTGGTGCTCAGGTATGAGTATGGCACTTCGGTGTGTGTATCGTCTCAGTTGGGATGTGCGATGGGGTGTGCGATGTGTGCGTCTACTTTGGGAGGGCTCAAGCGCAATCTGACGACCGGAGAGATGTGCGGCCAGGTGATAGCAGCAGAGCGTGTAAGCCGGCAGGAAGGGCACCACATTTCGCGCATCGTGGTCATGGGGATCGGCGAACCAATGGAGAACTATGAATCGCTCGTACGGTTCCTCAGGATCATGAACTGTCGCGAAGGCATGAACATAAGTTATAGGCGGATGACCATTTCGACCTGTGGACATGTTCCTCAGATTATACGATTATCTCAAGAAGGCATACCGGTCACTCTATCCGTCTCTCTGCACGCGCCTGTGGATTCGTTGCGGGACAAGTTGATGCCGATCAACAGAAGATATCCTCTCAGCGAGCTCCTCGAAGCTTGCAAAACGTACTTTAGGGTCACTGGCAGGCGGGTTACTATCGAATATACTCTGATGAAAGGGGTCAACGATTCTGCACAAGACGCCTCGAGACTTGCTTCGCTGTTACGAGACATGGCGTGCCACGTAAACCTCATTCCCTATAACCCTGTTCCGGAGAGGCAGTTTGAAAGACCGTCCAGGGAACGGGTGTGCGAGTTTGCTGAGATCTTGAGGGATAAGGGCATCAACGTCACTGTGCGAAGAGAAATCGGGGCGGGCACCGCGGCGGCGTGCGGGCAGTTGCGAAGGTTGACAGAAAGGGGGCCGGCTAAACCATGAGAGTGGCTACTCATACTGCTAAGGGCTCAACCAGAGAACGAAATCAGGATAGTCTGGCAGTCGAACATTTGGTTTCGGGATACTACCTCGCGGCTGTCGCGGATGGGATAGGCGGCTTAATCTCGGGCGAAGTGGCATCTGAACTTGCTGTGGCCTCCGTCGCTGCAAAGCTGCGTGAGTTTCTGAAGGATGAAATGGACCACGGGAACGAAATGCGGTGCCTGGAGGCGTCCGTGGGATGGGCGAATGAATTCATTTACCTGAAAGGGTTCAATAAGTATGGTGAGCCCTGTATGGGGACGACGTTAACCGCTGCGCTGATCAAGGGAGAACACGTGTGGCTCGCGCACGTCGGCGATAGCAGGGCATACCTTGTGTCGGGCAATGAGATTAGCCAGCTCACCCAAGATCATTCGATTGTAGGGGAAATGGTCAAGAACGGAAATCTGACTGAGCGTCAAGCCATGCATCATCCGAAGAAGAACTTGCTGACTAACTCTGTGGGTACTCATCGTGCTCTGCGCCTTGACCTTACCGAGCTTCAGGCGAAACCGGGCGACATACTCATACTTTGCACCGACGGGTTGACTACAGCTGTGGAGAGTGTCGATATCCCTGCTGTGACTACCCTTTACGCATCTGAGGAGAAGTTTCCGGAACTTGCCAAAGCGTTGGGAGAACTAGCAGTGAAGAACGGTGCCACCGATGATGTCACTGTAGTGGCTGTTTGGCTGGGAAAAGAAGGTGACACCGCGTGATCGGGAAAGTGTTGGGAGGCAGGTACGAGATCCTCGGACAGTTGGGTGGGGGCGGCATGGCTGTGGTCTACCGTGCCTACGACAACTATTTGGGCAGGACCGTTGCGGTGAAGATGTTGCGACCTCAGTTTTGCAGCGATCCCGAGTTGTTGAAAAGGTTTAAACGAGAAGCACAGGCGGCCGCAAGCTTGTCTCATCCAAACATAGTGAGCATTTTCGACGTTGGTGATTACCACGGCGTTCATTATATCGTGATGGAGTACATCGCCGGAGAGACGTTAAAGCAGTATATCAAGAGACGAGGACGCTTACCAGTATATGACGCCCTGAGCATTGCGGCGGAGATTTGTTCCGCCCTTGATCATGCTCACCGCAGGCATGTGATCCACCGGGACATAAAGCCGCATAACATCATGATCACAAAAGATGGTCGGGTAAAGGTAGCAGATTTCGGTATTGCTCGCGCTGCGGCGGACGCCACACTTACTAACTCCGGTTCCGTCATGGGCTCGGCACACTATTTTTCGCCTGAACAAGCCCGGGGTGGTTTTACTTCAGAAAGGTCGGACCTTTACTCGCTGGGTGTCGTGATGTACGAAATGCTTACCGGGCAATTGCCCTTCGACGGCGAAAACCCCGTCAGCATTGCTGTGAAACACATGCAGGAGAAACCCAAGCCACCTTCGACGGTAAATGCTGAAATCAGCCCGGCTGTGGAGAACATCGTGATGAAAGCGTTGGAAAAGAACCAGGCGCTTAGGTTCGCCTCAGCGGAAGAAATGCTCAAGGCGATTAGGGATTGCATGTTCACTCTTAACACGAGTGCAGACCCAAAGCGGCTGCCGGGCGCGGTGCCCCCAAGCGAGCTACCTGACGAGGGCTTAAACGGACTGCCGGCCGACGAGACTGTTTTGAGCGAAGCGCAACCTCACAAAAAGAAAAAGCATCTGCCCCTCAAGGCAGTCCTTTTAGTAGCCTTGGCGGCGTTTCTCGTCTATTTTGCCTACCAGTGGGTATACGCTTGGATAAACGTGCCGACGATCAACGTGCCCGATGTCACCAACAAACCCTTGAGCGAAGCCCAAAAAATCCTGGCGAGCATGCAACTCGGTTACGAGGTCGTGGGAGAGCGCTATGACGAAAAAGTACCGGTAAGCTACGTCATATCCCAATCCCCTGAGGCTGGAAGCCAGGTTAAGGCCCGCCGGAAGATTAGCTTGTGGATTTCCCGCGGACAAGAATATGCCACCGTGCCTGACGTCACGGGACGTTCTACAACGGAGGCTACCGCGCTTCTCCATGCGAGCGGGCTCGATGTGGGCAGCGTGGTACTGAGCTTCCATCCGCAAGTACCGCAGGACTATGTAATATCTCAAAACCCCAAAGCCAACACTCGGGTGGCGAAAGGTACTCTCGTGGACCTTGAAGTCTCGAAGGGCGTGGAACCAACGAAGGTGGTAGTGCCGAATTTCACTGGGCAGCCCCTGGAGGCGGTACTGAAACAGATCGAAGGTTTGGGCCTCGACAAAGGGGAAGTGACTCTGAGAGAAGGGCCGATGGCAGCGGGATTAGTCATGGACCAGGATCCGAAGCCTTCTCAGGAAGTACCGGTGCATACCCCAGTGAATTTGGCGGTCAGCCTTGGCAGGGGGACGGCCCACAAGTCGGTCGTTCAATTCAAAGTACCTACGGGTAGACCAGGGCCGGTCCAGGTCCGGGCTACGGTAAGTGACAGTCTCGGTGTTAGAGAGGTGTACAACAGGCCGCACCCAGTTGGTGCTGATATAAAAATGGAAATAGAATGGTGGGGAAACCGGGCGACTCTGTCAGTGACATATGATGGCGCTCTAGGGTTTGAGAAGGAGTTGCTCTGAGCGAATGATGCTCACCGGGAGAGTCATTAAGACCATAGGCGGTTTTGCCTTCGTGGAGACTGCTGAGAATACCATATTACGATGTACTGTTCGAAAAAAAGTCAAAGAGGCGGGTAGGATACTACCCGGAGACGTAGTTAAATATGAGCGGCTTGGGCCGCAAGAGGGAGTGATAGAGGATATCGAACCTCGAACCAGCTGCCTGGAGAGGCCGAGCATAGCCAACGTCTCACGTGTGGTGGCCGTGATTACTCTGAAACACCCTTCTCTCAACCTCAGGCTCCTCGATAAGATACTGGTGGTGGCGGAAAATAAAGGAATATCTCCCATAATCTGCCTGAATAAATCAGATCTTAACGAGCCTGGAGATGCACGTGATCTAATCGACACATATCGGCGGATCGGGTATCCTGTGGTGGTGACGAGTGCAAAGACCGGTGCAGGAATCGACGAGCTCGTGCAGTTACTCAGAGGCCAGATTAGCGTATTCAGCGGTCAAAGCGGAGTAGGTAAATCGAGTCTGCTGAATGCCATCAACCCGCGGCTGAAGCTTCGGGTTGGCGATCTGGGTAAGTGGGACGAAGGACGCCATACCACGAGAAGCGTGGAGTTATTCAGGCTTGAAGGGGGAGGGTATGTGGCGGATACCCCCGGGTTTCAGCGGCTGAATTGCGACAGTATCTCTTCTTCCGAGCTTGGGCTGCTGTTCCCTGAAATAGCGCGCAAAATGGTCGGCTGTGAATTCAGATCGTGCCTTCACAGAGGCGAGAAAGGCTGCGCCGTGTTGCGAGCTCTCGAGGCGGGCGAGGTAAGCCCAACCAGATACGAGAACTACCTGGACATGCTGGATGAGATCATGGAAGCGGAGGAAGCGGGGAAATGGGTAAAGCGGTAAAAATTGGAGCGTCCCTTTTGGCTGCAGATTTTTCGAGGCTGGCCGACGAAATCAGGCAGGTGGAAGAAGCTGGAGTAGATCTACTTCATATCGACGTTATGGATGGCGATTTCGTGCCGAACATTACCTTCGGTCCACCTGTAGTAGCAGCAGTCAGGAAGGTCACGCGTCTGCCTCTAGACGTGCATCTAATGATCGAGCTTCCGGAGCGTTTCATCGAGAGATTCGTCGAAGCGGGTGCGGATTACATTACCGTGCATGCAGAAGCAACGCCCCATTTGCACAGAAACGTCGCACTTATCCGAAGTTATGGAGTCAAGGCGGGAGTCGCGTTGAACCCAGGAACGCCGGTAGGGGCTGCGGAAGAGGTGCTGGGAGCGATTGACTTACTGCTCATAATGAGCGTGGACCCCGGGTTTGGTGGCCAGAAGTTCATCGATTCTTCTTTCGACAAGTTAGAAAGGTTGCTGAAGCGTTACCCGACTGCTTCTAGCGCGCTGGAAATCGAAGTAGACGGCGGCGTAAATGCTGCGAACGCTCCTCGACTGGTTCGTTCAGGCGTAAGTATACTGGTGGCCGGTTCATCTATTTTTGGCGAAAGAGACAGGGTGAAGGCGGTGAAAAAGATCAAGGATGCAACTGCACAGGAATAACGCACTCGCCCATATCGCCAGGCTGGCCCTTTACTCAGCCGTTTTCTTCGTCTTGTTCCAAATCCTTCTGGTGGTCTGCCTTCCGCTCAGTACTGTCTACTACTACAGAATGGATTACGACGTGGTCAAGGACAACATAGCGGACGTAGGCGCCACTTTGGACATGGTCAAGCGGGAAATTCGGCAAAAACACCTTGAGGACTATGTCATACTTTTGGGAGACTCGATAATGTACAGCGGGCCAGGGGGGCCTACGCAGTCTATCGGCTACTTTTTGAACCGCGGGTGCGAATGGGTTTTTAACCTGGCCATCCCGGCGGCACAAATGGGAGACTTTTACACGCTGTTGCTCATGCTGGACGAGAGGGGAATATCAACGGATCACGTCGTGTTGAACCTTACGTATGCCGGTTTCGTCAAACGGGATCCGGACCCGCCCATCGTTTATTGGTTGGGGAGAGAACTAGCAAGATTGGATCTAGAAACCTATCGCTCTATAGCCCCAGACTTGGCCCGCAGCCGCGAAAAGCAATGGTCTTCTGATCCCTTTGACTCATACCTGGAATATGAAGTGTACCCGCGAATCCCCGTGTTGAAATACAAGGATTTCATCCGAGCAGCGGTAGAACGAAAGCTTGGGCTTAGGCCTATACAGGAGGGAGACCCGCGCCCATGGCGGGAAAAAGCCTACTTAAAAGAGCTACTTAAGCAGCCGGTGTACCGGAAGACATTCGACCCATCACCGCTGCAGTTGGACGATGCCAATCCGAATGTAGCTTTTTTGAAACGAATTGCCGAGCATCAGAAGGGTAAGGACTTGCTCCTCTTCATGAGCCCCATCAACCCGGAGCTCATGCAAGACGAAATCAACGAGCCGGGCTTTGTCCGAAACGAGGTACGCCTGAACTCTTTTCTAGAAGACATGGCTTGCCACTACGGGTTTCAGTATATAGATCTCTCAGGTGTTATCTCGCCCGATCAGTTTGCTGATCACGTTCATCTAACTGGAGAAGGTTACAAGTCGTTGGCCAGGATAATACGCAAGGAAATCCTGTCGGCATGGGGAGTGGCACCTTGGGTTTCCACACACCACAGTTCTTGATTCTGGTGTTTATAGCCTTCGTGTTGTTTGCCGTTGCAAAGGGGCGTTACAAGCTCGTCGTGCTGGCGACCTTTGACGCACTGTTCTACCTATACGCCGGGATAATGCACCTCGCGCTGCTTGTCGGGGCGAGCCTGGTGAGCTACTATTCTGGCATCATGATGACAGGGCGCCGTAAGAAATTAGCGGTGGTAATTGGTGTCGGATTGAACCTGCTTAACTTAGCGTTTTTCAAGTACTATCATTTCGTGCTTGAGAATCTGTCCAGATTCGCTACCCTGCCCCCGGGGTTGATTTCTTTAAAAACCATCTTACCGATTGGAATATCGTTCTATACATTCCAACTCGTGGCTTACCTCATCGATGTGTACCGTGGAGACTTGAAACCCATTAAGTCTTTCCTCGAGTTCTGGGTATTCATTTCCTTCTTTGGTCAAGTGATCGCGGGCCCGATAATGAGGGCCAGTGCATTCGCACCACAGGTGGCATCAACTAGTGAATG
This sequence comes from Bacillota bacterium, assembly GCA_012840015.1. Classification (GTDB taxonomy): domain Bacteria; phylum Bacillota; class Sulfobacillia; order DUMF01; family DUMF01; genus DUMF01. Next base: position 76,588 of record DUMF01000028.1, on the reverse strand, counting down.
GGAATTCGATTCAGAGCGTTTCAAAAAGGCTGTACTGCTGTTCACGCTGGGTTTGATGAAGAAACTGCTTATTGCGGACAGCCTAGCTCCACTCGTGGATAAATATTTCTCGCGCGGGAGTGCGATGAGCTCCGTTGACATCTGGATAGCTGCGTATCTGTTTGGGTTTCAGGTTTATTACGATTTTTCTGCTTACAGCGACATGGCCCTCGGTGTTGGTCATCTATTTGGGTATGACCTTGCGCAGAATTTCCGGTGCCCATATCTAAGCGAAAATCCCTCCGAGTTCTGGAGTCGCTGGCACATCACATTATCCACCTGGATCAGAGACTACCTGTACATTCCAATGGGTGGCTCCAGGAACGGGTTCACGAGGGGGTTAGTGGCCGTAGTACTCTCCATGTGCATTTCTGGACTATGGCACGGCGCCTCTTGGACGTTCGTACTATGGGGGCTGTATCACGGCCTGTTGAGTGCGGGCCATAGGATCTGGGAGAAAACCCTGGCCAAGCGTATCCGAGGTGGGAAGCTTATCCGGTGTCTCAACGTGTTCTTGTTTTTGCAGCTCACGATGATTGGCTGGGTCTTTTTCAGGGTTCAACTTATGTCCGACCTTGTGCCACTTTTGCGTAAGATGATCACATTTAGCGATTTCTCCGCCGGGCCTCACGTAGCTGCTTATCTTTCGCTGGTAGTCTGCCTTTACGGGCTTCACATTGCGGAGTACGTAGGAAGAAGGAGCACTCAGATTTACGCTCGTTGGTCGCAGCGCGTCCCGTTGGCCATCCGTGGACTCGGATGGGCGAGTATTGCCTTTCTGATTTGTTTATTCATCAGGCCTAAGCCAAACGCGTTCATTTACTTTCAGTTTTGAACCAGTACTTCCTAGGTACCTCTTGAGGACCAACCAAGCTCGCTGTCTGCGTCAACGTTTAGTAGGTGAACCCCGCAATTTGTTTAAGCTGACATCATCCTCGGCAAAGCGTGTACGATTTGCCTTAAGGCGAATTTAACCCACGGCCTGCTCGAGAAAGGCCCTTTTAGTGCCGGTAACGTTGCGTTTAGCCAAGCCTTTGTGTCTATGCCGCCGTATGTACTTTCTACACGCTTTGCTATGACGTCAATTGCCTTTCTTATGATCTCAGGGTGCCCTTTCGCCACCTTGCCAAAATACCGCCTTGGCTCACCGTTTGACCTGGCCTTTAATAGCGCCCAGCCTTTCTTTCTTCGGGCAGCTCACGAATACCGTCCCAGTGATCTACTAACAGATGCCTCCGCTCCGTCTCCTCTAATCTGTACTTGCCCTATACTGCTCAGATCCCACGTCTCACCAAGATAAGCGCTAGCCTCTTCCCAAATCCTCTCCGCGTCAACACTCCCCGCTACGCTTTTACGGTTGACTAGGTGCCGCCTCCGGCCCTCTTTCCCCTCGTAGGCCACTATGAGCTTTACTTCGTCCCTCTTTTTTCGATCTCTGCTGAGGAATCATTACCCCATCCGCTTCTATGCAAAGCCTCTCAGCCGTTTTCTCGCCTTCTGGTACTTTACATCCCTCAAAAACCTCATTAACCATCTCCTGTGCTTCCTCAGCAGCTCGTTCTCCTGCTCGTTTCACTTCCTTCCATATCGTCATCGCGCTCACAGAAGTCCCCACCTCGCCCATTAGTTTCGCTGCTCTCGCAAACGGCATCTCCGTGGACTAGCTCCAAAGCTATCGCCTTAGCACCCGGACTCAGCCGCTCGCGCTCTTCTAGACCTAGCGCCTTGTTCAGCAAGAAAACGCTTTCGCCTGTCTTCTCGTCCTGTAAAGTCTTCGCTTAAAACATATATCCCCAAACAGCGTGACCATTTTGCGCTTCTTCGCGGCCACTTCCTTAAAACGCTCGACCCTTTCTCTCATGAGCTGTTCGTCCAAGACTTCCAAACCCAGCTCAATTACATTCCGACCCAGTTCCTGCGTCGCTTCCTTAACTTCTCTCTCAAAGTTCTCTAAGTCCCTATACGACTTAAACACCTTCAGCATTCTTTCAACGAATAGAAGGACTATGCTTACCAGCCGTAGAACCTTATTGAACGAGACCTCACTCCTTGACGCGGGGTATGCCATTTCGCGAGAAGTGGCCTCCAGAGGTCTCATTTCTTCTTCATCCGTCCCTCTGTTACCTACTAAAATGTGCGCTGACCCTGCTTGCTGGCAGTGTTGCGCCGAAAGAGTTGGTGTGGTAACATCAAACAAGCTGGAGGTGGAAATGTTGGGTAGACACTGTGAGATTTGCGGTAAGGGTGTCTCTATCGGTCATCAGGTGAGCCACTCCAACATAAAAACGAAGAGACGTTGGGCTCCAAACCTGCAGAGGGTTAGGGCCAAAATCGACGGCCGTACTAAGCGGATTTATGTTTGTACTAGTTGCCTGAAAGCCGGTAAGGTAACCCGGGCTTCCTGAGTCGAATTCTGCTGCGGAAATACGGTGCCCCAGGGTCAAATGCAAGGGCCCTGGGGCAAGTATGTTCCGGACAAGACGCTATTTATTCCGGGAAAACAGCAACAACAATTTAGCGATAAGCCTGGGCACTTTGATGACGATTACTTTCATGAGCGCACCCCTTCGCTTAAGTCCGTTCACAACATTCTATTCGGGTGCACCAGACTTTGTTATACCCGGACGTGACCCGTGCCTTCCTCTGTTTGCTCCCTACGAGTAACTTCCGAGGCCGGCCGGAGCCCGAGCAGCACACACGTTTTCTTATACAACGCGAAAGTGATGACAGACGAAATTGCTCCTTTCAAAAGGTTAAAAGGCAGCACTGCTGACAGTACTAGACCTGGTATTTGTTCTGCCGGGATACCCCACAGCGGCAAGAAGACAAGCCAGTTTGCGAAAACCATTACTGCGGTCATAGCTACGGAGCCTGCGATTAGAGATAGGATGGCACCAGCCCTCGTATGTAAGTACCTGTACACGAGGGACGCTGACAGGGTGAAGGTGATGCCGGCGAGTAGGAGTGCGGCGAGACCTACTATCCCAGTACTGTTCTTACCAGAAAGTTGGAAGATCAGAGCTTTCAATAACTGGATGAGCACGCCCGCACCGGGTCCCATTGCAAATCCGCCGATCAAGGCAGGGATGTCCCCTGGGTCCCATTTTAGGAACGTAGCGCTCATGAGAATCGGGGTTTCATACAGCATGAGTAATCCGCCCATAGCGCCCAAGAAAGCTATTCGTACTGTGGTTTTCATGGCTTTCCTCCTCTTCCTAGTCTGCCCCCAAGAAATGCGATTCCCGGAGGGTAACCTCCGGGGAAGTGAGAAATCAGTCTTGAAGAACGCCTTCTCCCATCCAGACTGTACTGTCGGCTCCGGAATCGCACCGGATCTGCCGCTTCGTGCGGCTCGCGGGCTAGCTTGAAGCAATACCGCCGGTCAGGAATCGAGGGAGCCGTGTGCTCCCTTCTCACCTTGCCCCGAAGGCTTATTGATATCTTTTAAGCATAATGTATCATTGAGTCTAGAGATTATCAAGGCAGGGAAAACGCAAGACGGTGAGAAGTACTTTGTAAACGAGTGAAAGTAGAGGCTGATTGAATGTCTAAAGAAATCAAGACGGACTTGGGGTTGCTCAGCCTCTCCGACGAGGCCATCGCTACCATAGCGGGTGCAGCGGCTACGGAGTGCTACGGCATTGTCGGCATGGCTTCTCGGAAAGTGACGGATGGGTTGGCTGAATTACTGGGCAGAGAGAACCTTGCCAAAGGCGTAGAGGTATCCGTGTCCGGTGACAAGGCATACATCACACTTAACGTGATTGTGGCTACAGGTGTTCGGATAAATGAAGTGGCCAAGAACGTAGTGGAAAAGGTGAAATACACAGTGGAGAGGGCCACCGGGCTAAAGGTGGTTAAGGTGAGAGTCAATGTTCAGGGACTCCGTTAAAATTGTTTGGAGGCAGGAGGACTTGGGAATCAGGGAAACTGCAGAGCTCGATGGTAGCATGATAAAGGCGCTGCTCAACAGCGCTGCTGCTCTTATAGAGAAACATTCCGAGGAAGTCAACGCCCTTAACGTATTCCCTGTGCCAGACGGAGATACGGGTACTAACATGAGCCTGACCATGAAGTCCGCGGCTGCCGAAGCCTCGCGGGTAAGCAGCAGTCATGCGGGGGAAGTTCTCGAGGCTGCTTCCCTGGGAGCGCTGATGGGGGCGAGGGGTAACTCAGGGGTCATATTGTCCCAGGTATTTCGGGGGATAGCACAATCGTCAAGAGGGAAGGCTGTGATGGGTGCTTCCGATTTCGCCCAAGCGCTGAAACAGGGAGTGGGTACGGCGTACAAGGCAGTAATGAAGCCGGTTGAAGGCACTATTCTAACTGTGATGAGGGAAGCGGCGGCAGCAGCGTCTGCCGCTGCTTCGGCGAACAAGGATATATCGGGCGTACTTCTGGCAGCCATTGAAGCTGGAAACACTGCACTCAGCATGACTCCCAAAATGCTACCTGCGTTAAGAGAGGCCGGTGTCGTGGACGCAGGAGGCAAGGGCTTTCTCTTTATCCTTCAGGGCTGGTACGGTGCGGTTTCTGGTGAAGCGGTAGTAGATGTTAAGCCTGAAAAAGGAAAGGGCGGGGCGGAGCCTGCGCGGGAGGAGCCCGCGGGTCTCGCATACCCGTACGATACACAGTTCCTGATCAAGGGGTCAGGGATGTCTCCCGAAGTAATCCGTGCCGAATTGACCTCTTTGGGGGATTGCCTTCTGGTAGTGGGAGATACGAATTTGATACGCGTTCACATACACACAGATCACCCTGGAGAGGTGCTGGAAAGCGCATTACGTTATGGGGAGCTGCATGACTTAGAGATCCAAAATATGAAAGCGCAGGTAGGAGCGGCCGCGGAGAATAAGAATGAGGATAAGGATAGGGCTCCCGCCGGTAACGGCGAGTTCCAAAAGGAGATCGGCGTGGTCGCTGTAGCCTCGGGGCAGGGACTCGTAAAAGTATTTAAGAGTCTGGGCACGGATCTCGTTCTCGATGGCGGGAAAACGATGAATCCGAGCACACAGGAGGTACTGAGCGCGGTACAGAGCGTAAATGCGAAAAGAGTGATCTTCCTCCCGAATAACGAAAATACCTTTTTGGCTGCGAAGCAAGCTAAGAAGATGATCCGCAAACGAATGTACGTAGTGCCTTCAAAGAACATCCAGGAAGGCGTTTCAGCCCTAATAGCGATGAGGTCGGACCTCGACGTGGAAGGGAACCTGAGGTTGATGGGGAAGGCAGTGCACAGGTGTACCTCCGGGGAAGTGACTTATGCCGTTCGGGAGACGGGATGGAATGGGCTGAAGGTAAAAAGCGGTGATGTGATTGGCCTGATCAATGGGGAACTGACTGCAGTAGGCAGCTCGCCGGAAGAGGTGCTGAAGGAGTTGGTGCGAAAAGCACGCAAACCTGAACACGAAGTCCTAACGGTGTTTGTGGGGGAACCGGTACCGGCTGGTACTGAGAAGGAACTCCTGGACGACCTCAGCTCGACCTTCAGTGACCTGGAGGTGGAAGTGCATAGAGGAGATCAGCCGTTGCACTATTATCTATTTTCCTTGGAGTGAATTGGTTTGCGTGGCTCTTCTGATCTATTGGCTACTTCTGTGCGGTATTTGAAAGGGGTAGGTCCCCGGAGAGCCTCTCTCCTGAACAGGTTAGGAGTGGAAACGATTCGGGACCTACTGTATTTGTTCCCCAGGCGCTATGAGGACCGAACCACCTTTACCCCGATAGCTGCATTGAAACCCGGGGAAAGAGCCACGATCTGCGGTGTGGTCAGGGAGATTTCCGAATACAAACCGAGAGCTGGAATGAACATAACCCGCGTGATGGTTACGGATGGATCGGGTGCGGCGTATGGGGTCTGGTTCAATCAGCCGTATATGAAGAAGCGTTTCAAGCAGGGCATGCGTGTTGCTTTTAGCGGGAAGGTGAATCTGAAATACCGAAGGATAGAAATAAACTCTCCGGAGTTCGAGGAAATGGACGGCTCCGAACCGCTGAATGCGGGTCGGATGGTACCAATTTACCCTCTCACGGAAGGCCTCAGCCAACGCTGGTTGCGTGAACAAATGAGGCTCGTGGCGGATTCTTACGCTGGCTTCATAGGCGAGATATTGCCCGAAGCGATACTCAAGAAGTACTCGTTCCCCAATAGGGTAGACGCGATCCGGGCCATGCATTTCCCATCTTGCCCCGAGGAACTTGAAGCAGCTCGCAGGAGACTGGCATTCGAGGAGCTATTCCTCATGCAGCTCTGTGTGAGCAGTTATAGGAGGCATGCAGCCCGTGTGACAGGATACTCGCATAAGCCAGACTCCCCTTTAGTAGACCAGGTCATTTGTTCGTTACCATTCAAGCTGACATCCGCCCAAGAGCGTGTGTGGCACGAGATCAGCACAGACATGGAAAAGCCCTCTCCCATGAACAGGTTGTTGCAGGGCGACGTGGGTTCGGGCAAGACAGTGCTCGCTATACTGGCCATGGCAAAGTGTGTGCAGAGTGGCTACCAGGCTGCCATGATGGCACCAACCGAAATCCTTGCGGAACAGCACTTCAAAAGCGTGAGTAGAGTTCTCACCCCATTCGGGATCCGGGTTGGACTGCTTACTTCCTCAACCACGCAGAAGGTCAGGAGAGATCTCCTCAACGGAGTAGAGAAGGGGAGTATAGATGTTTTGGTGGGTACACACGCTCTTCTTCAGGAGGGTGTCGCTTTCCGCGAACTCACTTTGGCCATAACTGATGAACAGCACCGCTTCGGAGTAAGGCAGAGGGCCAGCTTGATATCCAAAGGGCTGACTCCAGACACTTTGGTGATGACGGCAACTCCGATACCTCGGACGCTTGCCTTGACGCTTTACGGTGATCTCGATATCTCCATAATTGACGAGATGCCCCCGGGGCGTCAACCGGTTCAGACTTCCTGGTTCCCTCCGGCCAAAAGAGGTGAAGTTTACTCTTGGGTAAGGGAGCGCCTTACACAAGGAGATCAGGCTTACGTCGTGTGCCCGTTGATCGAGGAGTCTGATACGGTCGAATCGGCCGCGGCGGTAGAGCTGGCGCAGGAGCTGGAGCGGAAATGGTTTAAGGGCTTGCGCGTGGGAGTGCTGCATGGACGACTCAAGTCGACGGAGAAACTGCAGGTACTGGAAGCGTTCAGGTGCGGTGAGATATCGGTACTTGTTTCGACGACGGTAGTGGAAGTGGGTATAGATGTGCCCAACGCTACCGTTTTGGTAGTTGAAGGTGCAGAGAGATTCGGTCTAGCGGAGTTACACCAGCTGCGCGGACGCGTTGGAAGGGGCGTCAAACCGTCCTATTGTTTCTTACTCGCCGATCCGCGGAGCGACGTGGCCAGAGAGAGACTCGACGTGCTCACCCGCACTCAGAGCGGGTTTGAAATTGCGGAAGAAGACCTGAAGCTCAGAGGCCCGGGCGAGTTTCTGGGTACGAGGCAGCATGGAGAGCTGCAATTCCGTGTGGCTGACCTCACCAAAGACCTCGATTTATTGCTCCGTGCCCGCGATGAAGCGGAAGCCCTCTTGAGGTTTGACCCTCACTTGGATGATTTGCCCAGTCTAAAACAAATTTTGTACCAACGATTTTATGAGAAGGTTCCCTTTGCAACTGTTGGCTGATTGTTCTAGTATGACCTGGTATTCCTGCTGAATGCTAAACATAGCAATTCCATCCCGCTAATCACGAGTTAAAGTGTGACTAGCGGTGCCACTACACACTTTCACGAGCGGGAGAACGTGTGAGCGGTTTACTAAAGCGTATAAAAATAATCGATGTAACACACTATAGATAACGAGACCGAAGGAGGTGATAACATGGCAGAGGGCCAGAGAACTAACCAGGTTCTGGTACCACAGGCCAGGCAGGCCCTTGATCAATGGAGGAATGAGATAGCTTCTGAGCTTGGGATCAATCCTCCGGGCGGGTACTTCGGCGACGTCCCTGCCAGGTACTGCGGAGCCATCGGTGGTCATATGGTCAAGAGGATGATTCAGATGGCAGAGCAGAGTCTGTCGTCCGGGGCTGGATTTGGGACCCTGACGGCTACGCCGGGGACTACGGGTGGCACCACAGCGGGCCGGACCCCCACCAGATAACTAAAGACTATCAAACGTGCTTCGCGCATGTCACAGAAACGGCGGGCTATCAAGCCCGCCTTCTGAGCTTTAGTTAGTGCAGAAATCGTGCTTGCCCTTCTACATGATGTATTGGCTTATCTGTTCCTCGGATATTCCCGGGTGAAGGGCCGCGTTTAAGGCCCCAGATAAGATTACCGCAAGTTCTTCTATGTACATGTCAATCTCTTTTGGCGTAACCATGAGGTTTGCCCCCATAGGATCCAGCACTTCGTATATAAGCTGTCTCTTCTGTTGATCGGAAAGTGCTTCCAGAAAGCCGTAATTATGCCCTTGGCGCTGGAGATAGTCTGTGAGCGCATCGATGGAGTCCAGCGCGATGGTTATAGCGCTGACTACTGTGGGTACTCCCAGTGCGATGACGGGCCTTCCCAAGGTAAGTATGTTTAGACCAGCTCGCCTGTTGCCCACACCGGAACCTGGGTGGATTCCAGCGTTCGAAAGCTGGACCGTGGTTATGATTCGATCCACACTCCGGGCTGCTAGGGCGTCCACTGCAATCACCAGATCGGGGTTAAGTTTCGCGCAAATGCCTTCTATGATGTCTTTGGTCTCCATGCCGGTTGTCCCGAGAACGCCGGGAGCCATGGCAGACACGGCTCTTAACCTGCCTGCGAGTTCTCTAGGGACATAATCGTGAAGATGCCTGGTAACAAGGAGGCGGTTGATTACCTTGGGGCCCAGCGAGTCCGGTGTGGCTTTCCAGTTGCCAAGTCCAACCACGAGCACGCTGGCAGTAGGAGGGATATTCATGAGTGTAACTAGCTGGTCAGTAAGCTGCTGGCTCACTTCTTGCACTAAGGCCCGGTCGCGGTTTTTGAGACCTGGAGCTTCGATAGTGATGTAGCGCCCCATCGGTTTGCCCATAGCTTTCGCACCTTCTGGCGAAAAGATGTCTACCTCCGAAATAGTCAGCCTACCCATTCGCTTTTCCCGAAAAGCGACGCCGGGTATCTCCCTTTGCCCGCCGTAAACCAGCTGTTCCCTTACCTCTAAGGCAAGGTCAGTGTAAGACGAGTTATAGGCTAGCGATAGTCGGAAGGTTTGTTTCGGTCTCGACATCTCGATTCCTCCTTGCCTAGGTTATCCTACTGAAATAATGCAAATACATGGTAAAAAAGTTGGCGTTGACATTCTGTCAACGCCGAGAGGAGAAACCGGAGGAAGAGCCTATGGGGGAGGGTAATGGTTGTTTCAATCGATATTGTTCCCAGTGCGTGTTATACTATTCCTGGTTTTGACAAGAAAAACAGGGGGAAGGAAGGACGAAATGTTTAGTGCAGTGTATCCTGGAAGCTTTGACCCTATAACTTTAGGACACCTTGACATAATTCAACGTGCCAGCAGAATAGTGGATCGTCTGTATGTAACGGTGTTTCCTAACATCAATAAAAACCCCCTATTCACGGTTGAAGAGAGAGTTGCACTTCTCAAGCAAAGCACTGCTCATCTGGCAAACGTATCAGTGGAGCATTACGACGGTCTCTTGATAAACTATGCCAGGGAAAAACGCATTACAGTCGTGATAAAAGGCCTGCGGGCCGTCTCGGATTTTTTGACCGAATTCCAGATGGCTTTGATGAACAAGAAGATGTACCCAGAACTCGATACTATCTTCATGATGTCTGCAGCTGAGTACTCGTATTTGAGTTCGAGTATCGTGAGGGAAATCGCACTCCTGGGAGGCTGCGTAAAGGGCTTAGTGCCAATGAATGTCGAAGAAAAACTAAGGGAGAAAATGCTGCAGAAAGGGGGCACCAAATAATGGACGTCGCCGGCTTGATAAAGAAGCTCGAGGACTTGATAGAGAATAGCTCGAGGATTCCCTTGACCGGAAAGGTAATCTTGGATGAAGAAGGCGTATACGAGATTTTGGACGAAATTGAGGCAACCCTTCCAGATGAACTGAAGCAAGCAAAGATCATCGCTAAGGAGAGGGATAGGATCCTCGAGGAGGCAAAACAAGAAGCGGAAAAAATAATATCTAAAGCCAGAGAAGAAGTGGGCAAACTAGTTGATGAAAGTACTATAAACCAGCAAGCCATGGCAAAGGCTGAAGAGATAGTGGCCAATGCCCAGAAGATATCCAAGGAAATCCGTGCCGGCGCCCTGGAATTCGCGGATGAGGTGCTCGCAAAGTCAGAAGAACAAGTCTCTGCAATACTGAAGACGATCAGGGAGGCTCGTAGTCAGCTTGCCAGAGACGGGAGCAGGCAGGCACAACAAAAGGAAATGGAGCCAAAGTAAGAGGAGCCTGGAGGCAATATGGGTCATCCTCGTTGGGGTCACATTAGTCGTGCTCCTTATCCTGCCCAAGAAGGCCCCGCCACCCCCTCCTCAAGAGCCGCTGGCTGAGAGCTCAGACAAGGCTTCGTACTTCATTTCCGTGCCCATCGCCGACGTACGGAGAGAACCCAATGACCGTTCGGAGTTGGTGACTCAGGCGCTCTATGGGAATCCGTTGAAAGTAATAAAGCGGGTAGATGGCTGGCTGGAGGTCCGAGTGCGAGATCAAGGAGACTATTCAGGCTTCATAGAAGAAGGAAAAGTCGCTTCGTTTCAGCCTCCCTCAGGCCAGAAAGCCATGGTCACGACTCCACAGGTGTCGGTGTTGGAACGCCCGGAAGAAGGCGCGAGAGAGCTGATGACACTGTATGCCGGGAGTACTCCGTTTGTTTTGGGATACCGGAGAGACTGGGCACAGGTAGTGGTGCTTCCCACTGGATCGGGATGGCTCAAAAAGAGTGCGTTGAAGCAGCCCGGCAAAGCGAGTGGCGAGGGGCTTTTGGCAGCTGCGCGTCAGTTCACCGGCGTCAGATACCTATGGGGCGGAATAACGTTGCGTGGCATAGACTGCTCCGGTTTGACTTATATCGCATGCGCGATGAATGGGCTACTGATTCCCAGGGATGCCGACGTACAGCTCCAAAAGGGTCCGGGAAAGCTGGTGGACAGGTCGGAGTTGAAACCAGGCGACCTGGTCTTTTTTAGTAGTAACGGTGAGTTTGCAACTCACGTGGGCTTCTATGAGGGTGAAGGGAAATTCCTAAGCGCCTTGTCTTCTACCGGTCAGGTGACCAGCGACTTTTTGAACAAGCCTTACTGGTCCAGCAGATATTTCGGGGCCAGGAGAGTCACGGAGTAGTCACAGAGCAGCGGACGATGTATAATGGAACAAAAAAATACGTGCCTCTAGGGGAGCCGGTACGCCGGCTGAGAGGTGGGCGCTAAGGGCCTGCCGACTCTCAAGACCTGATCTGGGTAATACCAGCGTAGGGAAGAGGGCCATCAAAAACCGCGGCGAATCGGCCGCGGTTCATTCGTCTCCTTGCAGGCACAGCAGGAGGGGACAGTATGTCGTGGAATGCAAAGAAGATCGCTGAGGCGGCGGCAATGGTAGCTTTATCCGCTTTGCTGCATGTGATCAAGATCTACCATCTGCCGCAGGGTGGGTCTGTAACTGCAGGTAGCATGGTTCCGATTCTGTTTCTATCCATTCGCCGTGGCCCAGCCCTTGGGGCAGTTGCTGGTGCAGCCTTCGGCATGATTCAGTACTTCCTGGATCCTTTCTTCGTGCATCCGGTTCAGTTGTTATTGGATTATCCAATGGCCATGGCTTCGCTCGGACTGGCGGGCTTCTTCAAGAAAAGACCCATTGGCGGCGTAACAGTTGCTTTGGTGGCCCGCTTTCTATGCCACTTCGTTTCCGGGGTGGTATTCTTCGCTTCTTACGCGCCCAAAGGTTCCAATGTATTGGCGTATTCGGCGGTGTATAATGCTTCATACATTCTGCCAGAACTCGTCATCAGTGCCATTATCGTATCTGTGCTAGCAGGCAAGGTGAAGCTCGACTGAGTAAAGAACGCTGGGCACTCATAATTCTAGGCGGGGTCGTGGGCCATCGAGACAGAGAGAAGATCGGGGAGGTTGTGGGCTCCCGTGGGCAACCTTGCCTTATCGTGGCCGCCGATGCCGGGGCGGAGCGTGCGATTGATCTGGGGCTCAAGCCGGACATAATTATAGGCGACATGGATTCGGTGTGCCCGGAAACATTGGCGAGTTGCCGTGAGGCGGGCATTCCCACCCAGGTCGTGCCTTGTGAAAAAGACGAGACGGACTCCCAGCTAGCCCTAGAATATTGTCTGTCGAAGGGGATCAATGATCTGGTCTTCGTTGGCGCTTTTGGAGGAAGGCTGGATCACGTCCTTGCCAACATAATCATGATTGCCGGTTATATGGGCGAGGAACGAATCGCGCGTGCAGAGCTGGTAGGGGAGGACGGAGAGCTCTTGATCTTGCGGGGTCCCCAGCCTCTCCAACCTCTTAGGGGCAGGAAAGGGCAATTGGTGTCTCTGATACCCCTTAGCTCTCGTGTGACCGGTGTGAACCTGGAGGGTGTGAAATGGCCCCTTCGAGAGCACTCGCTCACTTGGGGTCAGACCCTGGGGGTCAGTAACGTTATGCAGGGGGATGCGGGATGGATCTCTCTGAGGTCTGGCGTCCTCCTGGTTTTTTATCCCTCTTTTAGTTCTGACGAGCCCTGAAAGCGTTTAGGGCAGAGACTGCCACGCAGACCACGCACAGGATGCCCAGTACGCTTAAGGACTGCCTTCCAAAGTAGGAGAGCCGGTCAGCCCATGTGAGCAAACCAGAGGCAGCGGGCTCGCTCCAAGCGGGCAGTATGCCACCAGCCAATTCGGTAGAGATTGGGACATGGAGGACCAACAGAGCGGCTATGATCGCTTGAATTAGCCTTGCTACAACGTATGGAGTAATTCGGATGTCTGTGTCCTGCACCACCGCTGCTACCTGAGCGTGAACAGAGAGGCCACTCCAGGCTATTATCGCCGAAGCTGCCATGATGTTTTGTGATAAAGGCGCGCTTGCCTGGCTGGCGAGCTGGGTGCCGAGCGTGATTTCGAAGGTTCCGCATACGAGCGCCTCGAGTGTGCCGGGATGTAACCCGAACCTGCCCAACACATGGAAGAATGCTCGCGCCATCAAGCCGGTTAGGCCGGTAATGGCCAGCATCCTTATGGCCACGCTGAAAAGAATGATAAACCCTCCAACCATCAACAGCGTGGCTACCGAAGTTTTCACCGAATCCCCCAACAGCTGCCCGAATGGGCGGCCGTCTTGACGACGGGCGGAAATCAATGCTCGCAAGGCTCTCGTCACCACGGACCCTTTTTCCTTAGAAAGGGGAGCTTCCACACGGTCCTTCTTGTTTCCCCAGAACCTGAGTAGAACGCCGAGAATTAGCGCGGAAAGGTAGTGTGACAGAACGAGCGCTTTACCGAGCGAAGCGTCCCCGAACATGCCGACTGCGACTGCTCCGGTCATGAAGAGAGGGTCAGCCGTGTTGGTGAAGCAAAGCAGGCGTTCGGCCTCAGTGCGTGAACACAATTTTTCTTTTCGCATTTTGGCGGTAAGTACTGCTCCTCCTGGGTAACCCGATGCTAAGCCCATTGCGAGTACGAAAGAACCTACGCCTGGCACATCGAATAGCGGCCGCATTAGCGGTTCGAGTAATACACCCATGAAATGCACCACGCCGAGGCCCATGAGCAACTCGGCGCATATGAAGAAAGGCAGCAGGGCAGGGAAGACGATTTCCCACCATACGTCTAAGCCTTCTACGGCTGCCTCGAAAGCGACGTCGGGGTAAAATATCATGGCAGCCGTTATTATAGAGGTGGCCAGTGCGATAAAGTAAGGTCGCATTCTCTTGAAACTCATGTCGTTACCTCCATAGGTTTGACGCTAGATGTATATGAGCGCTTGGGGGCCTCTTAACACAGATATCTATGCCTCAGTTGAGTTTAAGACGGGTTGTACTGGCTATCTTCTGGCAAAAAGAGATTACCAGGGCAGCGATTTACCTTCCCCCAGGGTCACGAGCTATGCGTCAATTAGGGGACTAAGGCAGGGGAAGGAAGCACGGTATCAATGTCGAAAAGAGAGACCGTTTAGATTTGCCAGAGCGCCTTAAAACAGGAGGGAGAAGATGTGTCAGGTTTGAGAGACCGCCTCAAGATCGAAGCTTTCCAGCTCGAGGCCATCAATTCCTTGCTCGCAAATCCGGACAGCGATGCTATTTCCGCGCTTTTAGACGTAGTGAATAGGTACGGTTCTCCGAAGGAGATCAATTCTAAGGCCGAGGAAGCAAGGAAGCTGGAGAATCTTCTCGATAGGTTAGAGCGCATGGCTTCACCCTACCTGAAAGACATCAAATGGCTGATTAAGAAACGTGACGAGGGTGCGTTCATTTCAGTAAAGGAGTATCGAGAGAAGGTGCTCGGAAAACGGGCATCTTCGATCTGTTTTAGAGACGATCATGCAGTGACGCTTGAAATCAGCGCGGCGCAGTATTTCCCCTGGATCGTCGAGGAAGCCAAGAAGGCGATTGAACGAAAGGAACTTATGCCTGGCCGGTTCATACGCGTTCGCAAGATGAAAGAACAAGAAGAGGATGACGGGGATATTCTCGCGTTTGCTGCCGCCATGCAGGTAATGGGGGCCTCCTGGGTAGAGACCCTCGATACCAAAGGCACCGACGGTTCCAACGTTCACCTGAACGGGCCGGCCACCATCACCGGCTACTTTGGAGGCATTGGCCAGCCCAACGATTATCCTCTCAAGTGGGTTGACGAGTTGCTCTATTACTACACGAATTACGGCGTTAACCAGGTGCTAAACACAAATGCGGGAACGATTTTGCTGGGGTTCTTGCTCTATAAGCTGGGGATTGACATCCAGTTTAAGATTTCGGTATTCGTGGGTATAGACAACCCATTCAGTGCTCTTTGGACACTGATTGGCGCAAAACTGTTTGCGCGTGAAGACGGAACGAGCCCGCTAATCGGTATGAACTGGAGTAACTCCGTTAATAACCGAACGATCGAACTCGCGGCTCAATTCCGAAAGGCCTTGGGGTTTGAGGACGTGGTCAGGTTCGAGCACCACATCACCGAAGCGTGGAAGAGCATCGTACGGCAACCTTATGATCGCCGCGAAGAGCTGCTACAGCTTGCAGCGACGGTTAAGAATATATCCGCCAAGCACGAGGGTGGAGACGTAGAAGTTGAGCGTCGAAACGAGGCAAACGCGCGTCACACATCAGACATCCTGGATTACTTCAGGAGCAAAGCCGAGATACTCGAAAGCGGGGACTGGGATAACCTTCTAAGGAATTACTTGGAGAAGCATGATGCGCTAAACAACACGGCCCGCGCCTTGACGGAACGAGGTCTGTCATTTGTGGCGGCTCCGAAATTGCACCATCGCGAGGGGTGAGTTTCGACGGTGGCCGCAGCCCGACGACGTGGGCTGCGGCCCTGGGGGAGTCGTAATCTTACATAGGGAGTTGGAATTATGAGCGCATCCAAGACTGGCGAACTACAAGAGATCCTCGAAAAGACGGTACAGAGGATGATCCGGGGGTTCACCGGTAAGACGCGCTACCGGGAGCCCGTATTCGGTTATGCTTCAGCCAGCGACCCTCGCTTCGCCCAGTTGAGGCGCGATATGGTGCCGGGGCACCTGCTTCCTCAACATTTACTGCCTGAGGCCAGAAGTGTCTTCTGCTTCTTCGTACCCTTCGAGGGGAGTGTGGTGGCGGCGAATAGGAAATCCTCATTGTGTGCCGACGAATGGGCAATAGCTTACGAAGAGACCAATGCCTTGCTAAGCCAGATCTGTGAAACTTTAACTCAGGAATTAGGAAAACTCGGAGTGGCGGCGGCCTGGCTGCAGCCTACGAGGAATTTCGATCCCGTGGCTCTCAGGTCTGCTTGGTCTCACAAAAGCGTAGCGGTAATAGCGGGATTGGGCACGCTAGGCCTCCATCAGATGCTCATTACAGAACGAGGCTGTGCTGGCCGGGTGGGCAGTATCGTCACAAGTGCGGATCTCCCCCTAAACCCACCCAAATGGCACGCGAAGGAATTGTGCGGTTTCTACCAGGGTGGCAAATGCAAAAGCTGCATAAGTCTGTGTCCTGTTGGCGCGATCCATGAACCACATGGGGACCGCATCTCTTTGGACAAAAGCCGGTGCCATGCGCAATGTCTACGAGTTCACGAGTATTTCTCCGGAGACCGCGGCTTCCACGGGACCTTCGATATATGCGGCAAGTGTGCTACTGGCCCCTGCTCCTTGACGAGCTTCTGTTGAGTAGTTCTGGCCGTGTCACGCTTCCTTTGCGGAATACATGGCTACATGGTAATCTAGGAATAGTTATTGATGAGGGGGCTTGTGGGTTGGAATTGGACTTTGAAGCGCAAGCGGCTGTCTTCAAGGCGCTGGGGCACGAGACGAGACTAAGAATAATCGACATCCTCGCTCGCGAAGGGGGTAAGTGCGTCTGCGAATTGGTAGAACGGCTCGGCTTTGACCAGTCCACGATTTCCAAGCACTTGAAAGTCTTGAGATGGGCAGGCATTCTTCGTTGTTCTAAGCATGGGCTAAACGTAACCTACGAACTCAACATGCCCTGTGTGTACGAGTTTATGAGGTGCGTACAAAGGATTGGCAGAGATAATGTGTGAGCTTCTGACCATGGTGGGCACATTTCTTACCGCTATTTCCTTCCGCTTGATAACGCCTGAGTTCAGTCTGCGGTGTTCGTCATGACGGCCAGAATTCTCGGGTGACAAATTGGATTGGCTTGTGGAGCTTGCGATGGTAGCATTGTTCCGGGGCGAAGAATTGGAGCGCCAACGAGGTTTCGGGATGGTGAGCGACGCTGACACCCGTGAAAGGTCTCTACAAAACGGGTTGTTTTTCGGCGTACCCTAACGGAGGTCCCAATATTACAAGGGTGGCTTGGTTCAGGCATGGGGAAAGGCCCAGCCCTAGCACTATTGTTGGCAGGCCCAGCGTTTAGCCTAGCATGGTGGTTAATAGTTTCCTGGGACTCAAGAAGAAGTTTGCTTGTGTCGCTCTCGTGCTCGTGGTTTCTACTGTTGGCGGGATGATTTTCAGTCTGATCAGCGCATAAGACCTGCGGTGAAATGTCAATAGGCAAAACCAAGAGATAGCACTTTTGGCCCTTGACAACGGAATAGCTGGGTTAGGGTTACAGGGGGTGTCAACCAGCACTACTCTTGAGAATGGCGGTTAACAGAGGTGATCAATTGATGGTTAACCCGTCACCCCTGAGCGATACATTTGACCGCTTTTCAGCGAGGAGCGGACCAGACGAACGAACTTGCGAGCGGTGAGTACCAACGCCCTCTTGTGCCGGTGTTTGGACACTTCGTTGTACTTGCGGTTGCTAGAACTGTTTGTACTCCTCATTGTGCACCTTCAATGAGTTTGAGGCTACTACCAGGTAATATCGCAGGTACTTGTTACCGATCTTGGTCATGGAGTGTTCTTCGGCCTCGAAGTTACCTGACTGGTACCGCGCCCAGGTGATGCGGGCATACTGAGCTAGGGCAGCGTGGTTCCTGAAGCAGAAGATATCGCCGATCTTGGCGATGATGCGTGCTACGAGTACTGTGCTTATGCCCGGGATGGTGGTCAAGGTTTGGGGGAAGGCCTGCGTCGAGCTTTTTGGTCTGGTGCTTCAGAAAAATATGTTCTGCAGGGTGAATTCAGAGTAACCGTTGCGGGCGATGAACGACGCGACTTCCTCGACACTCAGGTGAGGAGCTATTCTGACGTGAACTGGTCGAGTACTGCAGCTGATGCCTTGCCGAACTGATCGCTGAACGGGTTGGCTTTCTTGTAGGTCGAGAACTGCAAGAAGAGGAGGTTCATGGCTCTGGCCTGTTTAGCTACAATGGATTCCAGCATGTGGAACCTCAGCCTGGTAAGTTGCTCACGGGGGGCTGCGATCATCTGAGCCTTGGAACAGGGCATTAGTTCACCGAACCTGACTCTTTGAGCGATGGCACAGGCATCGAGGGCATTGCTCTTGGGCTTGGGGAGTAGGACTTTTTGAAGCTAGCCGCTATGGAGGGGTTTATCTCGTAAATCGGGGGAGAGTACTCTTTCAGGGATTTCAAAAACTCTTGTGCCGGGAGCCAGGAGGCGATTCTCACCCTGGAAGTCAAGGCGAAGCGTGCAACAGGGGAGATCCCAGACTCGGCCGGATCGCCAAGTCGATTGTGTCAGTAAGCCCGCCTTGTTTTCAAGTGAATAAAGAAGACTTGTGTGTGACTCAAAGCATATGAGGAGGGAAAGGGTAATGCGGATAGAGATTTGCGGTGTAGGTTGCGCGAAGTGCAGAAAGACGGAGCAGCTCATTGAGGAAGTGGTCAGGAAGGCCGGTGTCCAGGCAGAGATCGTCCATATCACGGATTTGAACGAGATCATAGACCGCGGTGTAGTCATGACACCGGCGGTTTTCGTGGACGGGGTGAAGAAGATCGAAGGAAAGGTGCCCTCTGAAAGTCAAATACGCCAGTGGGTCGGGAAGGAGTGAGACTGTGTCTTTCAGGGTGGCGATCGTTGCACTCATGGAACGTACGTCTGGCACGGGTCGCGCGGAAAGCCAATCGTGAAATGTCCGTTCAACTGGGTTTCGGCGTGCTCCTCGGGCGCAGGGAGATGTCCAGCTGGGGCCATAATGTTTCACTGCTGAGCATCTTGAAGCAGTACAGATAGGGGATTATTATCAAAATATGTTCATTGGATAGGGGGGCTCGGCGTGGCAAGGATCGTTGTGGCGCTGGGTGGCAATGCCATCATTCGACCCAAACAGCGTGGCACTTACGATGAACAGTACCATAACATTCGAAACACCTGCGTACAGATCGCTTCTATGATAGAGCGGGGATACGAAGTGGTGCTCACGCATGGTAACGGTCCACAAGTGGGTAACATCCTGATCCAGAACGAAGAAGCCGCGGCACTGGTTCCCCCGATGCCTTTGGATGTTTGTGGGGCTCAAAGCCAGGGATTGTTGGGTTACTTGATCCAGCAAGCGCTGGCATGCGAATTCCGGTCTAGAGGAATTCAGAGATCGGTTGTGGCTTTGGTCACGCAAGTGCTTGTGAGCCTTGACGATCCTGCTTTCTCCAATCCAACCAAACCCATAGGTCCCTTCTTCAACCAGGAGCGGGCTCGCAGACTGGTGGTCGAAAAGGGGTACGTCATGAAAGAGGACGCGGGGAGAGGGTGGAGGAGAGTGGTGCCCTCTCCGGATCCCATAGGCATAATAGAGAAGGACATCATAAACAGGCTACTCGAGGCTGGTGTTACCGTAATAGCTGCTGGGGGTGGGGGCATCCCCGTGATTGATGAAGGAGCCCACCTCAGGGGTGTGGAGGCAGTTATAGACAAGGATCTCGCAGGCGAACGTCTTGCTGAAGACGTGGGTGCAAGCCTTTTCCTGATGCTTACAGATGTACAAAAGGTATACGTAAATTGGGGTAAGCCGTCTCAGACCGCCTTGGACTGCATAACTGTTGACGAAGCTAGGCGGCTTCAAAATGAAGGACACTTTAAACCGGGTAGTATGGGGCCCAAGGTAGAGGCTGCTTGCCGTTTCGTTGAGAACACCGGTGGGAAGGCAGTGATAGCTGCTCTGGAGGATGCGCTGGAAGCCTTGGATGGCAATGCCGGGACTCACATAACCCCCCGGGCGAAGAATGGGACTTGAAAATCAGCGAGTTATGATTTATATAATTCCAGGCGCCTCGGACCCGGAATTTCGACAAGCAGTGACAGGGATTTGTTCGAAACTCGCGCCCATTCATGACTACGAAAAGGGGGTTATTCGTTGGTTGAAAGGAGTAAGATTGAAAGCGAAGGCCTGATATACGGTCTGAACGACGTCCCACAACCTTTCTTGAAAGCACTTGGATTTGGCCTTCAGCATGTCCTCACGATGTTCGGAGCAACTGTCGCGGTCCCACTGTTGTTAGCGCCCGCAATGAAGATGAACCCGTCCCAAACAGCGATCCTCGTAAGCGCGTGCATGTTCGCTGCTGGAATCTCCACTTTGTTCCAGGTGAACTTGGGTTCCAGGTTACCGATCATTCAAGGTACATCATTCTCTTTCATCGGCCCCATGCTGGCTATTGTGGCTGCCACAGGCGCCACTGCTGCTTCGATGCCGAGCATCCAAGGGGCGATTCTGCTGGGCGCGGTCGTGGAATTCATAGTGGGCGCCACGGGACTGATAGGTGCATTGCGTAAGTACGTTTCGCCAGTCGTAATCGGACCCGTCATCGCACTGATCGGGTTGGGCCTTTTCGAATCAGGTGCTCCCCAGGCGGGCCAGAACTGGTTGCTTTCCGGTACATTTATCGTACTTACCTTTGCGTTCGCACTGGGCGGGGATCGACGCAGGATCACAGTTTTCAAGTTGTTGCCCGTCTTGATCGCGATGGCTTTGACTTATGCGCTTGCGCTGGTATTGAGCCTCGCAGGGGTGTTCAAGCCAGGTATGCCAGGATATGTGGATTTCACTCCGGTTGTTACCGCCCCGTGGGTTAGATTCAATATCCTGTTCCCCTGGGGCATGCCTAAGTTCAATCTCGCCTTTTTCCTGGTTATACTTGCATCGTATGTATCATCTATGATCGAGTCCTTCGGCGATTACCATTCGATTTCTGCTGTGGCAAAGGCGGGAGATCCGACTGCACAGACGATTTCCCGCGGAATCGCTGCGGAAGGAGCAGGCTGTTTCGTAGCCGGTTTGGTAGGCGCTTTCGCCAACACGAGCTACACGGAGAACATCGGCCTGGTAGGGTTGACCAGAGTCGCTAGCCGCTACGTGGTAAACCTGGCGGCAGTGCTACTCATCATTCTGGGCGTAGCGTCGAAGTTTGGCGCCTTGGTGGCCACCATCCCCTCACCCATCATAGGCGGGATGTATTGTACTCTGTTCGGGCTGATAGCTGCGGTGGGCCTTTCCAACCTGATGAGGGCCGATATGAGTTCTCAACGGAATCTGATGATAGTGGGTTTCGCAATGTTCATGGGCTTGAGCCTTCCCGTGTACCTGAAAGCCAACCCGGTGCAGATTAGCGGAGCCCAATGGATCGCGGATGTAATAAACACGGTGGGCCAGACCAAAATGGCTGTGGCTGGAATTCTCGGGCTGATAATGGACAACCTCATACCAGGTACGGACGAAGAGCGTGGCATAGGCAAGTCATAAAAAGCTGTCTCCCCCTGGAAGCCCGCGAAGCCCAAAGGGCCTTCAGGGGGATTACTATCATTTAACGCTCTCGAGAAAGCCGTTGATGCTGTTTTGGAGAAAGTATTCTTCTCGCTTTCTGACGTCATTATCAAAAACCCGAAAAGCACCCAACAACGGGTCCGTAGAAAGTAATGTCTCAGTTAGATGGTGTGCAGAAAGCTCGTGGCCTTCTCTGGCTTCTGTATTGACAACGTCGCGCCATAGAAAAAGCTGCTCCCTGTGCAGACGTAACAGACTATTGGGGTGACTGCTGAATCCGATATGACCGTAGCAAACCACTGACGCTTCGAGCCCAATAAGCGTGTTTAAGGAGGCCATGGTGACATCAAACAGGAACTTAGGAGGAGTTGCCGGCCGCAGGTAGGTGGGCTGTCCTTGCAAGTAGATTCCTCCTGCTTCGCCTGCGAAAAGCAATTTGCCCGCCCCGTAATTGTAAACATAACACTGGTGATGGGGCGCATGACCAGGTGTTGCGATTATTTGAAATCCTTCTGGCGCGATTCCCTCGGGCAGAAGAGTTTCCTCTCTTACCGGCAGGATCTCTCCGTATGTTTCTGCAAGCTGTCCTAAAGTCTTCAGGCTGCCTGCCCATAACTTCGATGGGTCAAGCAGGTGACCTCGCGCTTTGGGGTGAGCCAGAACGCGGGCTTCAGGGTATTCCTGGAGCAAGTTGGCTAGCCCACCGGCGTGGTCGATATGTATGTGGGTCAGGAGAACGTAATCTATCTTGAAGACGCCCAGAGAATGAAGCTTCTGTACCAATTGGGATATCGAAGATGAGGGACCGGGGTCTACCAGCAAACACCTGTTTTGCCCACAATGTTCTCGAATAAGCCATGGGGTGATAAATGGCTTGAAACCGGGTACCGGTAAGAAAAGATCGAGTCTATACAATGAAATGTCCTTTTGAAGCGCAATCTGGCTTACAGATGACTCGTTTTCCGTCGGTGAGAGCTCAAGCCTGCCCCGTCTTTGATCTACCATTTCAACACCTCCACTCCTAATACTACCAGATTCCAGCCTCCAGGCTCCCACACTGAACTGACTGGAAAAGAGGAATTACCCGCCCCACGGCGAAAGAAAAGTGCAAAGAGTCAGACGATACCGTTCGCTTCAAGGGGGAGGTATCTAGGTGGACGAGTTGTCACCGAACTGTCGGGATTGTGATTATCGCGCCCAGCTTGACGCAATTATGGAATCATCATTCGATGGGATGTATATCTGCGATGGCCAGGGTAAGTTCATAAAGGTCAACCAGAGTTTCGAAAGAGTCACAGGAATCCCAAGGGAAAACTTGCTCGGTACGTACGCTCCTGACATGGTCAAGAACGGAATACTTGACAAATCCGTCACGGCTCTAGTGCTGAAGACGCGCAAACGTACGACTATCACCCAACACTTGTTCGGACCGAACGGAGTCAGGGAGTGTATGGTGACTTCCACGCCGGCATTGGATGCGGACGGGAACATTAAGTACATAGTTGCCAATATAAGAGACATGACCGAGCTCATCAAGCTTAGAGACGACTATGCCCGATCTCAAGAAGTGGTACAACGTTACAGCCGGGAGATATCGCGTTTACGCGAATCGTCGGGCTATATAGTGGCGAAAAGCCCGCAGATGGAGCGCGTGGTCTCTGAAGCCGCTCAGGTTGCGGCTAGTTCCGCCACGGTACTGTTGGAGGGAGAATCGGGCACAGGTAAGGAGCTTGTGGCGCGGTTCATCCATTCCATGAGCGACCGGTGTAACGGGCCCTTTCTCGCGATCAACTGCGGCGCTATTCCAGAAACGCTGGTTGAGGCCGAGCTGTTTGGGTATGAGAAGGGGGCATTTACGGGAGCTAGGGCTGACGGGAAGATTGGGCTGTTTCAGGCTGCTTCGGGTGGCACTCTGTATCTCGATGAAATCGGCTGCTTGCCGATCCACCTGCAAAGCAAGCTGTTGCGGGCGTTGGAAAGCGCGGAAGCCATCCCCGTAGGAGGTACGAAACCAAAGTCATTCAATTGCCGTTTTATAGCCGCGAGCAACGAGGACCTATCTGCGCTTTGCAGATCTGGCAAGTTCCGGATGGATCTGTATTACCGCCTCAACGTTGTCAAGTTGAAGATTCCGCCCCTCCGCGAAAGAAAAGGAGATATTGAGCCCCTCTGCGTGCATTTCCTTAAGGAGTTCAATCAGAAATACTCCACGAATAAGCGCTTTTCACCAGAGGCCATCAAAACTTTGACCACTTACTCATGGCCTGGCAACGTCCGCGAATTGCGAAATGCCGTGGAGAGAGCTGTTATCACGAGTCAAGGGGATCTAATCCTGCCCGCAGATCTCCCGGCGGAAATCGTTGCAGCGGACTCCAGGTGCGATGGCAACTACCGAATAGTCCTCGATCAAGTGCCGAAGTTGAAGGAGCTGCTGAAAGCCGCGGAAGAGGCGGCTTTGCTCAAAGCACTGGCTGAACACCGGAGCACGAGAGCCATAGCGAAGGCGTTAGGCATCAGTCAGGCAAGCGTGGTGAGAAAGCTCAAGGCGTTACGCGATTCAGGAACGAATATGGCGATTCGAGAATGAATCTCTAACTGACGCTTACGATTCAATCTTTAGATGATTCAGGCATTGATCAAACGGCTTTGGCGCCGGCGGGCTCAGTGAGCGCGCTGGCGTCTGCTTTCTGCGCCCTTAGGAAACGGCATCAGAGTTGCTACACAAATCACAATAGCAAAGCAATACAGACGAGATGAAGGGAGGCGATAAGGTGTCCAAAGTGATGTCGTTGGATCAAGCGCTGAATCTGATTAAGGACGGTGATGTGATCGCGATCTCGGGCTTCGTCGGGACAGGGCACCCGGAAGAACTGACCTCTGGGCTCGAAAGACGATTTCTGGAAACGGGCCATCCCAGGGATTTGACATTAGTGTACGCGGCTGGGCAAGGCGATGGCAAGGATAAGGGGATGAATCATTTTGCTCACGAGGGTATGGTGCGCAGGGTCATCGGCGGCCACTGGAATCTAGCGCCGAAGTTGGGAAGGTTGGCGATTGAGAACAAGTGTGAGGCATACAATTTCCCGCAAGGTGTGGTGACGCACCTGTTCCGCGATATAGCAGCGGGCAGGCCGGGGACCATCACCCACATCGGCTTGGGAACATTCGTGGATCCGCGCGATACGGGGGGCAAGCTGAATAGCGTTACAAAAGAAGACCTTGTCGAGCTGATAACGCTCGGAGGCAAGGAATGGCTGTGGTATAAAGCCTTCCCCATCACCGTGGGACTCTTGAGGGGTACCACGGCGGATGAAAACGGCAACATAACTACGGAGAAGGAAGCGCTCAATTTGGAGTTTCTCCCCATTGCGCAGGCAGTCAAGAACTCAGGAGGCATTGTCATAGTTCAAGTGGAACGAGTGGCCCAGGCTGGTACCCTGAGCGCTAGAGCGGTGAAAGTGCCGGGTTGCTTGGTGGATGCGGTAGTGGTCGCAAAGCCGGAGAACCACATGCAGACGTTCGGGGAGGCGTACAATCCCTCCTACTCAGGAGAGATCAAAATCCCCGTCAGTCGCATACCCCCGCTTCCCCTCGACGAGCGCAAGGTTATCGGTCGGCGGGCGGCATTCGAGTTGAGCGTTGGAGCTTTGGTCAATTTGGGTATCGGGATGCCGGAAGGGGTCGCTTCGGTAGCCGCTGAGGAAGGAGTGAGCGATAAGTTCCTTCTTACTGTCGAGGCGGGCCCCATAGGCGGAGTGCCCGTCGGAGGTTTGAGTTTTGGTGCGGCGATCAATCCTGATGCCATAATCGAACAGCCGAGCCAGTTCGACTGGTACGACGGAGGAGGGCTGGACATCGCTTTCCTCGGGCTGGCTCAGGCGGATGAGAAGGGCAACGTCAACGTGAGCAAGTTCGGGCCCAGGATCGCTGGAGCTGGTGGCTTTATAAACATCTCTCAGACAGCGAAAAAAGTTGTCTACTGCGGCACGTTGACGGCTGGCGGGCTTGTGGAGGAAATCAAGGACGGCAAATTGTGGATTACCTCTGAAGGTAAGATAAAGAAGTTCGTCAAGAAGGTAGAGCATGTCACGTTCAGCGGCGACTACGCCCGCCTCAAGGGCCAGACGGTTCTGTACGTAACGGAAAGAGCAGTGTTCGAGCTGAGAGAAGACGGTTTATGCCTCACGGAGATCGCACCTGGAGTGGACATCGAGCGAGATGTCATTGCTCAAATGGAGTTCACTCCAAAGATTGCTCCTGACCTCAAAGAAATGCCCGCATGCATATTCCAAGACCGCATTATGGGACTCAAGCAGTTCTTGCGGGGTAACGGAGGTGCCTGAACGTGAGACTCAGGGATAAAGTATGCATCGTCACCGGTGCCGGAAGAGGTATAGGCAAGGAAATCGCTCTTAGGTTTGCCAGCGAGGGCGCCAAAGTGGCAGTTTGCGAGATCGACGAAATGACGGGCGCGGCGACCGCCAGCGAGATTCAGGAGAAAGGGCATGAAGCCATATTTGTCAAGGTGGATGTCACCAATAGGGAAAGTGTTAAGGCGATGGTTGAAGAAACTACATCGCATTATGGCAGAATTGACGTCCTGGTAAACAATGCTGGCATCACCGCGGACGCTCTACTCGTGAAAATGACGGAGGAACAATGGGACAAGGTCATCGGGGTTAACCTGAAGGGCGTTTTCAACTGCACCCAAGCGGTAGCGCCCAAAATGATCGAACAGGGCAAGGGTAAGATCATCAACATCTCGTCGGTTGTTGGGCTTTACGGTAACTTCGGGCAAACAAACTACGCTGCCACAAAGTCGGGAGTCATAGGTATGACCAAGACCTGGGGGAAGGAGCTTGGGCGCAAGGGGATCAATGTCAACGCTGTCGCTCCAGGGTTCATAATCACCGAGATGACGGCTAAAATGCCCCAAAAGGTTCTGGACATGATGAAGGATAAAACGCCTCTCGGCAGGCTGGGGACGCCGCAGGACGTGGCTAGCGCAGTGTTGTTCCTCGCTTCTGATGAGTCGGATTACGTTAACGGCGCGGTCTTATCCGTAGACGGTGGGATCGTATTGTAGCGGAATGCTCCTACCCGGCCTGGGCCAGGTAGGAGCGGCCCATAACCAATCTGATTTAGAACAGGGGGCGATGAGGTTTGCTTTGGGGTATTCTGGTGGGTCTAGCTCTTTTGATGTGGGTGTGCATGAAAGGCTTTACGATCATTTTAGCCGGGCCCGTGCTCGCTGCTTTTGTAGCCGTAACGGGTCGGCTCAGTATCCTCAAAGCTTACACGGACCTGTACATGACTGGGGCCGCGAATTATGTCAAAAGCTACTTCCCGATGTTCTTACTCGGGGCGGTATTCGGGAAGGTAATGGATGACACAGGAGCAGCAGCGGCGGTGGCGCACTGGATCATCAAGAAGATCGGCAAAGACAGAGCCATCCTTGCCATCCTGGTGGCAACCGGGGTGCTCACGTACGGCGGTATCAGTCTATTCGTCGTGGTATTCACGATGTACCCCTTGGCTCTCGCACTCTTCAGAGAGGCTAACTTACCACGCAGATTGATTCCGGGGTGTGTGGCAGCAGGGGCATTTACATTTACGATGACCGCTACGCCCGGCTCTCCCCAAATTCAAAACATCATCCCCACAAAGTATTTTGGGACTGACGCCATGGCGGCACCAATAATCGGCATTATCAGTACTGTGCTCATGTTCTTGGCGAGCCTATGGTATATGCAGCGCCGTGCAGCTGAAGCGCGCGAAAAAGGTGAGGGCTACACACCTCCGGAAAAGGCCGCGAAGGAAATGCCGGATGCCTCAAAATTGCCTAACCCCATCCTATCCCTGGTTCCTCTCGTGCTAGTAGTGGTTGTCATGAATGCTTTTAAACTGGACATTATCCTCGCGCTGGCAATAGGCATCATCGTGGCACTGGCTTTCTTCTGGAAGCGCTTGCCCAACGTCATGACCACGTTGAACCAAGGGGCCGGGGGCTCTCTGCTAGCAATAATGAACACCGCCTGTGCTGTGGGCTTCGGAAGCGTGGTGCGCGGGGTCGCGGGCTTCCAAGACCTGGTCAAGGTGATGCAGGGTATATCCTTGGGTAACGGGCTGATTTATGCGGCAATCGCTGTGAACGTACTTGCCGGTGTGACAGGGTCTGCTTCCGGTGGGATGTCCATTGCGCTCGAAGCTTTGGCCAAACCGCTACTGGCAACAGGCGCAAATCCGCAGTTGCTTCACAGAATTTCTTCCCTGTCATCTGGTGGTCTGGATACACTGCCGCATAACGGCGCCGTCCTGACGCTTTTGGCCGTGTGCGGCATGACTCACAAAGATTCGTATAGGGACATATTCGTGTGCAGTCTGTTAGTACCAATACTTGTAACCGTAGTTGCGATAATACTTGGGAGCATGGGAATAAAGTAAGGGACTGAAGCTGGCTGGTGCCGGGATAAGCCGCAAGCGTATACCTGTAGCATATACCTGCACCGGCCGCTTTTTTGTGCAAAACGATGCGGAGGTGCATAGCGATGAGAAGAGCAGTTATCGTCGGAGCGGCCAGGACTGCGATAGGTTCGTTCGGAGGTTCCTTGTCAGCGGTTCCAGCCACAACGCTGGGGACTGTGGTGGCGAAGGAGGCTATGAAGAGAGCGGGAGTCACCGGAGACGAGGTGGACGAGGTGATCATCGGTTGTATTCTTCAGGCTGGTCTTGGAATGGGACCTGCCAGGCAGGTTAGCATAAGGGCCGGCATTCCAGATTACGTTCCGGCAATGACCATCAACAAGCTATGTGGCTCCGGCTTGAAAGCTGTTGCCCTGGCGGCTCAATCCGTGCGAGACGGAGATGCCGAAGTGGTGGTAGCAGGCGGAACCGAAAACATGAGTTTGGCGCCGTACCTTCTCGAAAAGGGCCGGTTTGGGTATCGTATGGGACACGGACAGGTGCTGGACAGCATGATTAAGGATGGGCTGACTTGCGTATTCGGGGATTATCACATGGGGGTAACCGCCGAGCACCTGGCTGAGAAATACGGGATCACACGTGAGGAGCAGGACGAGTTCGCGCTACAAAGCCAGCGAAAAGCCGGGGCGGCGATCGCAGAAGGAAGGTTCGTGGAAGAAATAGTGCCTGTGATGGTTGAGGGGCGAAAGGGGCCTGTCGTAGTTGACAAAGACGAACATCCTAAACCGAACGTCACTATGGAGCAGCTGAAAGCTTTGAAACCCGCTTTCAAGAAGGACGGTACCGTAACCGCCGGCAACGCTTCCGGTATCAACGATGGCGCGGCGGCAGTCGTGGTGATGTCAGAAACCAAGGCGGAGAAAATGGGCTTGGAACCTCTTGCCGCCATCGTGAGCTGGGCAACGGCCGGTGTTGACCCAAGCATAATGGGAATCGGCCCGGTGCCAGCCACCAGGAAGGCGTTGGAAAAGGCAGATTTGACGTTGGACGATAT
Organism: Bacillota bacterium; assembly: GCA_012840015.1. Taxonomy (GTDB): domain Bacteria; phylum Bacillota; class Sulfobacillia; order DUMF01; family DUMF01; genus DUMF01. The sequence continues at coordinate 47,784 of DUMF01000028.1, read as the reverse complement.
GGACCTGATTGAGGCCAACGAAGCATTTGCTGCGCAGTCACTTGCCGTTGCGAAAGAGCTGCGATGGGATCCGAGCAAAGTCAACGTGAATGGAGGGGCTATAGCGCTTGGTCACCCTATCGGGGCTAGCGGGGCGCGGATCCTCGTTACGTTACTGTATGAAATGAAGAGGCGTAACGCAAAACGTGGTTTAGCCACTCTTTGTATCGGCGGTGGCATGGGTATCTCCATGATAGTTGAGCGTTAACGCCGGAGATTATAGCCTATCGGGGTACGGAGCCGGGCCGTGCCCCGTCGCTTTTCTTGACACCTCACATGGCAGTGGATAGAATTTATCTGTCTTGTGAGGTGCAACCATGAAGATTAACGTCCGGGACATCAAAAAGTGTGAGAGCTTGGAGGTGTCTTACGACATCCAGTCGGAGGCAGTGAAGCCTTACGTAGATGAAGCGGTGGTCATCACCGAACCGGTGCATGTGAAGGCGGAACTACGCAGCTCGGATAGCGACGTGGTTGGCCGGTTCGAGGTGAGGGGAGAATTGCAGCTGAGCTGTGCGAGGTGCCTAGCGCCGGTGCCTTACAAAGTGGAGACAGGGTTTTGGACAGTGTTCCGAAAATCATCCTCCGTCAAGCGTGACGAGCCTGGAATGGGGGATGAGGACGTGGTGGAGTTCGATGGTGATGAAATAGACCTCGATGACGTAGTCTTACAGAACGTAGCACTGTCAATACCAGTGAAGGTGCTTTGCCGGAGCGATTGTAAGGGGATTGAGTGGAGGGAGTAGCGAATGGCACAGCCAAAGAAAAAGACATCCAAATCTAAGCGCGATAAGCGAGCAGCTAATTGGAAGTTAATACCACCCACCCTTGTGGAGTGCCCCCAGTGCCACGAGGCAAAGATGGCACACAGGGTTTGCCCGACTTGCGGCTACTATGATGGCAGGGAAGTGCTAAAAACGGCCGAAAAGTGAAGGGCGAGGAGTTAAGTAGAGCGTTTACCGTGTAAAAGGAAACCGCACTGGTACGTTAGGCCCCAGTGCGGTTTATTTTTCCTACTACAAAGGTGAGTGTTTGGTATAATTAGGAGCAACAGCTTATGGTTCCTACTAATACCAGGTCTCCAAGGGGTGGACACGGTGCACTTGCCAAAGCTAGAAAGGCAGAGAGAGCTCCGAAAGCTGTTGGAACAAAACCCGTTCTTGAGCGATGTGGAACTGGCCACGAGGTTCGGAGTTAGCGTTCAGACGATCAGGCTTGACCGGGTTGCCCTGGGTATCGGGGACGTGCGGCAAAGAACGCGCGCCATCGCGGATAGAGTGCGCGGAGTGGTCAAGTCACTCGCTCCGAAAGAAGTGGTTGGTGACATAATTGAGATACACCTGGGTGATAGCGGAGTGTCCATATTGGAGACTACGCAGGATATGGTTTTCCAAAGGACTAGGGTTGTGCGCGGCCAATATATTTTTGCTCAGGCCGATTCGCTGGCCATAGCGTTGGTGGACGCGGATGTAGTGCTCACGGGGCTTGCGAATATCAAATTCAAGAGGCCTGTCAAAGTCGGCGAGAAACTCGTAGCGAGGGCTGAGGTGATAAAGAAAAAGGGTAACAAGTGGGTCATATTAGTGGTAACTTGTAGCGGGGCGGACCAGGTGTTTCGAGGGAAGTTCGTTGTATTTGCACTGAGCCAGGAAGAAGGGGGCAAAGAAGGACGTGTTCAGGATAGCCGTTGACGTGCTTGGGGGAGATGGGGCGCCGGATGTGCCTATAGAAGCTGCAATAGCTGTGGGAAAGGAGCAAAACGTTGAGATCGCCCTGCTTGGGCCAGAAGAGATCATCAGAGATCGTCTTAGGCGTATAAGCGGCACTACTGGTTTAGCGGTTAAGATCGTGCATGCCCCCAGGACAATTTCCGGCTCCGAAGCCCAGGTGAAGGCTATAAGGACTCAAAGAGATTCATCTATAGTGAGGGGCTTTGAATTACTTAGGTCGGGAGAGGTAGACGCCCTAGTATCTGCTGGTAGCACTGGGGCGCTTATGGCTGGGGGGCTATTGATCGGCGGGCGTATGCCTGGGATAAGCCGTCCCGCCTTGCCTGTGTGTGCCCCCAGCGTAACCGGTGGGAGAGTGGTGCTGCTTGACGTAGGCGTGAACCCCGATGCAAAACCGCACCATTTGTTGCAGTACGCAGTGATGGGCATAGTCTACTCGAGAGGGCTCCTGAAGGTACGGGATCCAGCAGTTTACTTGCTGAATATAGGTGAAGAGGAAGGCAAAGGGAATGAACTTGCCAGAGCGGCATACCGTCTAATGAGGTGTTCCCTTGGCAACGCGTTCCGCGGAAACATCGAGGCAAGGGATATCCTTTCCGGTAAGGCGGACGTGGTCGTGACTGACGGTTTCACAGGCAATGTGACTCTTAAGTGTATAGAAGGAGTAGCGGCTATCCTCTTCGGTGCCCTCAAAAAAGAACTGAAAGCGACGTTTCGTACAAAGATAGCGGGAATCTTGGCGCGGCCTGCTTTCGTCAGGGTCAAAAACGCTTTAGATTATAGTGAGTACGGGGGTGTCCCTCTCCTAGGTCTGAACACTCTGTGCATAAAATGCCATGGTAGTTCGAATGCGAAGGCATTTGCAAATGGAATTCGCGTAGCACTGTCGGCTTTAGAGAGCCGCTTCTTGGACGCAATCCGTGAAGGAGTAGCCGGACTTAAGCCAAGCGAAGAAGCCGAGGAGGCAAACCATGGGGATCAGAATAGTGACTGATAGCACTTGTGACCTGGGCCCTGAAGCAGTTGATAGATTGGGTGTAAGTGTGGTACCGCTGAAGGTGCATTTCGGAGAGCGGACTTACACTGACGGCAAGGAATTAAGCCCGGCGGAGTTTTATTCAATGCTACAGAAATCAGAGGTACTGCCGAAGACTTCCCAGCCGTCTCCGACCGAATTCGAAAAAGTTTACCGCGAGTTAACGCGAGACGGCTCGTCTGTGATTTCCATCCACCTTTCCTCTAAACTCAGCGGCACTTATCAATCCGGAGTCATGGCGAAGGAGATGTTGCCCAACGCTGACATCGAAGTCATTGATTCGCGGCTCGCATCGTTAGGGATGGCGCTCATAGTTAGGCAGGCTGCTTTGATGGCACAATCCGGCGTATGCAGAGAGGAAATCGTGGAGAGGACTAAGCTAAACGCGCTTCGCTGCCATACCTACTTCGTAGTGGAAACTCTGGAGTACTTGTTTAAGAACGGGAGGATCGGGAAAGCAGCACACCTGATGGGATCCTTGCTAAGTCTCAAGCCCATACTCGCTTTGGAAGAGGGGGTGGTCGTCGCCCGGGACAAGGTGAGGGGGCGCGCCAAGGCCTTAGAGCGTGTGGTGGATATCGCAGCCGGGGATGTGGTGCCTGGTTCGAAGGTTCAGGCCGCCATCTGCCATGCGAACGCTCCAGAAGCGGCTGCCGCTCTAAGGGAAAGGGTGGCCAGGCTGTATAATGTCGAGTTTTGGCTGGAAGGCATGATAGGCAGTGTCATTGGCAGCCACGTCGGGCCCGGGACGGTCGGGGTTATATTACTTGAAAGCGTTTAGAAGCTTCTGCTAAGATTCTGTTGGCTAAGGCAGGGTTAGTGGCCTAGATACTAGTACGCCGAAACCTTAAAAGGGGGTTAAGGGATGTCTCCAAAGGACGAGGTATTCGAGAAGGTCAAATCCATTATAGTGGAACAACTTCAGGTAGACGAGGATTCGGTGGTTCCAGAGGCGTCTTTCGTGGATGACTTGGGAGCCGATTCTCTGGATATAGTGGAGCTGATAATGGCCTTAGAAGAAGAGTTCGATATTGAGATACCGGATGAAGATGCAGAGAACATCACCACAGTCGGAGAGGCAGTCAACTACATAAAGGAGAACACCTAATGGAGCAGCCCCAGCAGGGGCTACTTCATTATTCGGGCTTCGGGGTGAGAGATTGAAGACTGCCAGGACTTTTGCTGACTTCATCAAGCAGTTGGAAGCGATGGCGGGCCAGAAACTCAGCGAGGAACGGATTCGTCTGGCTTGCACTCATTCTTCCGCCGTTAACGAGGGAATTGCCGCTGCTTCCAACGAGCGCCTGGAATTCCTCGGCGATGCGGTACTCGATTTGGTGGTTAGCGAGTGGGGGTTCGAGGTTTTCCCCGAGGGAGACGAAGGATGGTTGACGCGTATACGGGCAAATGTGGTTTGCGGTACAGAGCTGGCGGGAGCAGCGCTCGCACTTGGCCTGGACAGGTACTTGATACTGGGTAAGGGGGAGGAGGCCAGAGGGGGACGGAGGAAGAGGTCCATCTTGAGCGCAGCTCTGGAGGCACTGATCGGCGCAATATTCCTTGAAGCTGGTTATGAGAAGACATCGCAGTTCGTACGGAAGGTTGTGAAGTCTCCCGAGGAAGCAGCGAAAGGCAAGATTACTGATTACAAATCGGAGCTACAGGAGAGGCTTCAAGCGAGAGGCTCGAGCGTTATCTACCGGGTGGAGGACGTACTTGGGGCACCCCATGAGAGACGTTTCAGAGTGCTGGCTTTGGTGGACGGAGGAGTCATGGGCTCGGGGGAAGGGACGAGCAAGAAAGAGGCCCAGCAAAAAGCAGCTGAAGATGCTCTCAAACGCCTGAGTGAGGCTGACTCTCGCTCAAAACGTCCTGATTAGCTTGGAAATGCGACCCAGAATTGTAGCGTTAGTGGTAGGGTCGAGAATAATCCGTGGGTCGTGGACTGCGACGAGGAATTGTCGATCATCTATTCGGTGATAGCGCATGATGTAGGGGCTCTGGACCTGGGAGACGAGCACGTAATCGCCGTTATGGAGTTCCGCCGCTGGATCCACGATTAGCACATCGTTCTGAAAGAAAAGCGGCGCGTACTCAGAGGTAGGTATAGTGTACGCAAACGGGTTGGCCCCTGGCTTACTGTCCGGCGTGCCGAGCGGGCCGGGCTCTAGTTCTGCCTCTCGTGCTTCGCCGAGAACGTCCCTTTTGAATTCACGTATCCCGCTGTAACCGGCCTTGTCCAGCCAGTAATATACCGATTTCTCCTCAGAATAGCCCAGGGAGCTGGCGAGCTCAGATACGGTAATGGCTGGGTCGCGCCTCACCAGTTGTATCATTTTCTCTAGTGGGTTCAACTGCAAACCTCCAAAATTCATTTAGAGCTTCCCTGCTGGTTTCCTTTACAGCATTAATGTATAAATCCATACATAAAAGAGGTAATGACGCTATCTCGTGGACATGGGCCATACCCCTTTGCTAGAATCGCTTTGATTGGAAGGTGGTTGAGTTTGCGCCTGAGGAGATTATCGTTGTTTGGTTTTAAATCTTTTGCCGCGAAGACGAGCCTGGAGTTTTGTAATGGTTTGAGCGTAATAGTGGGCAGTAATGGTTCGGGCAAATCGAATATCGCCGACGCTATTTGGTGGGTTCTTGGCCAACAGAACCCTCGATTATTGCGCGTTGGCCGGGCGGAGGAATTAATCTTCTCGGGCAGCAGTACCAGACCTCCACTCTCGGTAGCCGAGGTTAGCCTCGTTCTCGAGGACGGTGGTGAAGAAATCGAATTGACGCGAAGAGTGAGCCGCGATGGAGAGAACGAGTACTTCATAAATGGCAGCAAGTGCCGACTGAAAGACGTAGTGAGCCTTGTGAGCGAAGGGAACGTGCACCCGGACGGTTTTGTAGTCATAGGTCAGGGCCGGGCAGACGAGTTCGTGGTAATGAGTCCCGAGGGACGAAAAGAACTGCTTGAGCAAGTGGCCGGGGTGACCCGGTATCGCCTGAGGCGCGAGGAGGCTTTGAGACAGCTGGCCGACGCGGAGAAGAACCTGGAGAGAATAGCTGATCTCAAAGCAGAGCTGGAGGCCCGTAGGGCAGAGCTGGCCGAAGCAGCAGAGAAGGCTCGGGAATACAGAGAGCTGCATACTCGATTACGAAGTCTCGAGATTGCAGCCACGCTGGACGACTTATGCACCCTTAGGGAGAGAATTGCCGGGATTGAGGCGGAGGCCCGTTCTGGCAGAGAACGAATGGAAGCGCTTGGGAAGCAGTTGGCGGATCTCGAGCGAGCCCTGGAAGCGAGAGGCGCAGAAAAAGAAAAGCTAGAAGCGGAGCTGGCCGATGTACTGGCAGGCCTTGCGTCGAAAAGGGATGAGTTGAACCGGTTAAGTGTGGAGGTACCTCTCGCCGAGCGAAGGATCTCGGACCTGGAGAATCAGGGCCGACGGTTAGAAAGCGAGGCCGCAGCCGACCTCAAGACTGCAAGCGAGTTGGAAACGGAAGCTGAGCGGGATGCCGAAAAGGCGGAAGCGCTTTTATCCGAGGCCAGGCTGAAGGAAGAGCGAGCGAGGAACGTCGAAGAAAACGAGATCCCTCGGCTGAGGCGCCTTCGGGATGAAAAGGCGGTAGGGCTCGAAGCACGGAGAGACGAGCTGTTTGAACTTTTGAGCGCCAACGCTAACCTGCGGAATAAGCTTACAAGGTGGAGAGATGAGATCGAGCGCTTAACGAGACAGGCATCGCGGCTCCAGGAAGAGGTCGAGGAGGCCGAGAAGAAGAAAAAGCAGCTCGTGGAAAAAGAATCTCAACTCTTGAGCGCGCATAAGGAAGCTGCCTCTAAGCTGGATAGTTTACTGACCAACCTGTCCGACATGGAGACGAGCGTGAAAGAGCTCAAGGAGCAAAGGAGGGGGCTCGAAACTCGCAAGGCTCCTCTCGTTTCGGAACTCGCCAGGATCAAGTCGAGACGGGCGGTACTCGAGGAGCTGGCTCAGTCGTTTGAGGAATTTGCGCCGGGCACCAGGGCAGTGCTAAAAGCTTCGGCTGAGGGCAGGTTAAAGGGCATCAAAGGGGCTATCGCTGAAATGATCCGAGTCGAGCCCGGATTTGAAGTGGCCGTGGATGTGGCTCTCGGCGGAGCGTTACAGTACATAATTACCGAAGACGTGAGCGCTGCGGAAGCGGCCATTCAGTTCTTGAAGAATACTAATGCCGGTCGAGTGACCTTCCTCCCCAGGGATATCGTCAGGGCGTTCCGCTTTTCGGAACGGGAACTCGCACTCATGGAACGCTTCGATGGGGTCCGTCCTTTATATGCCGTGATTGAAATAGCTCCGGAATTTGATAACTGTCTGAGGAACGTAGCGGGGCGCGTAGCGGTAGCCCCGGATGTCGAAACAGCTCTGGCCTTAGGGCGACGCTGCGGCTTTAGCTTTAAGATAGCGACTATCACTGGAGAGCTTTTCCTCCCCGGGGGATCGTTGACGGGCGGTCGTACGAAGCAGGTGGGGCTAATGCAGCGTAAGGCAGAGATCAGACGATTGGACGAGGGAGCTAGCCGGCTCAAGGGAGAGCTCGAGGCACTGGAATCCCAGGCGGCAGAACTGGATGCCGGGCTGGGCGAACTGACATCGCGAATCAGCGCTTGCCGTGATGAGATAACGAGACTACAGATAGAGTTAAATACGAAGGAGAGCGAACTCAGGCAGCTACGCCTATCGATTGCCGAGTTGGAGAAAGTCGTGGAAGACAAAAGGGCCGACATTAAGAGGTGTACTTCGGAGGTAAGCAGGCTTCAACCAGAGCTGGATAAGCTGGGTACGGCGCTGGGTCTTGGAGAGACTCAGGAGAAACAGTTAAAGGAAGCCATCAAGACTGAGGAAACCGAATATGAGGCAGCGAGGAGAGAAGTGGAACACTATTCTTCGATCTGTACGAGCTTGAAGGCCGAGGCTGTGTCGCTCGCGAGAGAAGCACAGTCGCTCTCGGAACGGCGCGAAAGGCTCATGGAGGAAGCACGCCGCCTCGCCAGCGTGGCCTACGCCAAAAGGGCCGAAGCAAGAAGGGTGGAAGCGGAACGCCGGGAACTGATCCAGACGCTTAAGAGGCACGAGGAGGACTTGGCGAAGGCTCGTGGGGAAACAAATCGACTGGCAGAAAGAGAAGAGTCTCTCCGGAAGAGCATTAAGGAACTCGAGGCTAAGCTTGAGGAGACCAACCATTCATATAAATCATTGCGGATCGTTCACGGGAAAACCGCTGCATCTCTTCAGGCGATCGAGCTGGAGCTGGTTCAGCGCAAAACCGAAGCGAAATCGCTGGAGGAAAAGTTGGGCGAGGTACCACCCGGTACGCAAAGGATTGCTAGACAGTTGGTAGCGGAAGAAATCCTTTCTCTTCAAAAGCAGATGGAAGAGTTGGGGCAAGTGAATCCTCTGGCTGAGAGGGAGTTTCGTGAGCTCTGCGATAGGATAAGCACGCTCGAAGCCCAGATAGAAGACGTGAACGCAGCCAAGGCTGATTTATACAAGCTGGTCGAGAAAATCGATGCTGAAATGGACAGACGCTACGTGCTCACGGCTGAATCAGTGCGCACGGAGTTTCGGCGCATTTTCTCACAACTGTTTGAAGGTGGAGAGGGTGAATTGGTCCTCACCGACAGGGGTGTGGAGTTAAGCGTTAGACCGCCGGGAAGGAAGGTTAAGGGACTAGCCTCTCTTTCCGGCGGGGAGAAAGCCATGACGGGCATAGCCGCTCTGTTTGCGATGGCTCAGGTGAATCCGTCTCCGTTTCATGTACTGGATGAGGTAGATGCGGCACTGGACGACGTGAATTTGGCCAGATTTTTGCGCTATCTCATGAATGCTTCTAAGCGGACTCAATTCATTGTGATCACACATCAACGGCAGCTGATGCAGGCTGCCAACGCACTTTATGGTGTCACCGTGGATGAGCCGGGAGTATCCACGGTGGTATCCGTGAAGCTTAGGGAGGTTTCCGTAGTTTGAGCTTATTGGACGCTTTCTATAGGGGCTTGGCACGTACCAGACAGAGCATAGCTAGGGTATTCCAGAGCGGAGCAGCGATGCCTGAGGAATTGTACGATCAGCTGTTCGAGGCTCTGCTTGCGGCGGATACCGGGCTCGGCACTGCCGAGGCGCTTTTAGACGGCGTAAAGCGAGAGCTAGGCCGCAAAACATCCCCGGGGATTGAAGAGATCCGGGCTTCCATCGAAAAGCAGATCATCATGATGATGCAGGGGCAGACGGACTTGAATATCGGAAGAGGGCCTATCAGCGTCATTCTGTTTGTAGGGGTTAACGGCACGGGGAAGACCACCACCGTCGGGAAGCTGGCTGCTAAGCTGGGGCGGGAAGGGCATCGGGTGATGCTAGCTGCGGCTGATACGTTTAGGGCGGCGGCGGCCGAACAGCTCGAAATCTGGGCTCGACGAGCTCGTGCGGACGTAGTCACGCACAGGGTAGGGAGCGACCCGGCTGCAGTGGTGTTCGATGCTATCAGCGCTGCGAAGGCACGCGCGCAGGACATCGTGCTGGTAGACACTGCAGGCCGCGTTCAAACCAGGTTCAATCTCATGGAGGAACTGAAGAAAATCCACAAGGTGATTTCCAGAGAGTTGCCTGGCGAACCAAGCGAAAGCCTAATCGTCCTGGATGCTACTACGGGGCAAAACGCTCTCGAACAGGCGAGGCAATTCAAACAAGCCGTTGGGCTGACTGGGGCTGCCATTACCAAGATGGACGGCACTGCTAAAGGCGGGATAGCCATTGCTATCTGGCGGGAACTCGGGGTTCCCGTGAAACTAATCGGGATGGGCGAACACCTGGACGATTTGTATCAATTCGATCCATCAGCCTTTGCAAAGGCTTTGCTTGACACCGCTTAAATGGGGAGATAGTATTTTTTCGTGTTAAGCCAAGGGTCTTAACAGGTAAGGTAAGAGGAGTGGCGGGTAATATGAACCCGTTGTACAGATTGCCGTTGTTGTACGCCTTTTATGGCAACCTCCTTACCGAGCGTCAGAGGACTTTCTTCGAGATGCGCTATTACCAGGACCTGAGCCTCGGCGAAATCGCGGAAAACCTCCGAATCAGCCGAGCAGCTGTGCACGATGGGCTGGAGCGTGCCGAAGACGAACTGGAACTGTTGGAGGAGAAGCTCGGTGTGGTGGCGCAGCATTTGCGGGAGAGGTCTATGTTATCAAAGCTCGAATCGATCCTTAACGAATTGGAAGTAGTCGATAGCTCCAAGAGCCGCGTGCAAGAGGCTCGGGCGATTGTACGTAGCCTGCTCGAAGGGAGTATGGATGATGGCGTTTGAACTTCTCTCGAAGCGTCTCGGAGATGTCTTCAAACGGTTGAGGGGAAAAGGCAAGCTAAGCGAAAGTGACGTCCAAGATGCTTTACGCCAGCTCAGGATAGTGCTCCTGGAGGCTGACGTGAACTATAAAATCGTGAAGGATTTCCTGGAGAGAGTCAAAGATAGGGCAGTCGGTGCAGAGGTGCTGGAAAGCCTTACCCCCGGTCTGACCGTGACAAAAATAGTACGGGAAGAGTTAATCAAAGTGCTGGGTGAAGCGCAAAAGCCTCTGCAGTTTAACGCCAACGACGTAACCGTTTTCATGCTAGTGGGACTTCAAGGCTCCGGAAAGACTACGACAGCCGCAAAGCTGGCACGGCTCCTCAAGAAGAGGGGCAAGAACCCTCTGCTCGTGGCGTGTGACGTATACAGGCCGGCGGCGGTAGAACAGCTCAAAGCCATGGGGGCGAAGTGCGAGGTAGACGTCTACTGTGGAGATCAGGGGCTTACACCCGAAGAAATAGCCTTGAGTGCCGTGCGTCATGCGGTGTCAAAGGCAATGGACGTTGTAATTCTCGATACTGCCGGCCGCTTGCACGTAGACGAGGAGATGATGGAAGAGGCTGCCAGAATCAAGGCGCTGACCAAGCCTACTGAGGTTTTGCTGGTAGCGGATGCAATGACTGGGCAAGAAGCAGTGAATGTGGCTTCCAGCTTTGATTCCAAGGTGGGGATCACCGGCGTCATATTGACGAAAATGGATAGCGATGCCAGGGGTGGTGCTGCTCTTTCCATGGCTGCCGCTACCGGGAAACCCATCAAGTTCGTTGGCATGGGGGAGAAAGTGGAGGCGCTTGAACCCTTCTATCCTGACAGAATGGCTTCCAGGATCCTCGGCATGGGGGATGCCCTAACCTTCATCGAGAAAGCCGAAGCGGCGTTCGGTAAAAATGAGGCTATAGAGCTCGAAAGGAAGATGGCTCGCCAGCAGTTTACGCTGGAGGACTTCCTCGAGCAGATGAAAGGCATCAAAAAGATGGGCCCCCTTAACGAAGTGTTGAGCATGATACCTGGTTTCAATAAGCTTCCGGCATCGGTGAGAGGACAGATCGACGAATCCGAGCTGAAGAGGGTAGAAGCTATAATACTTTCGATGACCAGGGAAGAAAGGGCCAACCCGTCGATAATTAACGCCAGTCGTAGGAGACGGATCGCAGCGGGCAGCGGGACTAGCATTCAAGACGTAAACAGGCTGCTCAAGCAGTTCGAGCAAGCCAGGGCAATGATAAAGCAAGTATACTCTAAAGGTAAGCTAACAAAGCTACTATCTTGATAGGGGGATGATCCATTGGCAGTTAAGATTAGATTGAGGCGGATGGGGGCTAAGAAACAACCTTTCTACAGGGTAGTGGTTGCAGATTCCAGGTCCCCTCGGGACGGCGCCTTCATCGAAGAAATCGGATACTACAACCCTGCCACTGACCCGGCAACTATCTCGATTCAAAAGGAGAAGGCTCTCGACTGGATCAAGAAGGGAGCACAGCCTTCGGAGACGGTGAAAGCGATCCTAGTGAAGGCTGGGGTTTTGACAGGAGCAGGCGGCACGAGTGAGAGGTGAACAGCGAATGACTGACCTAGTGACTATTTTGGTTAAGGCACTGGTAGATAACCCTGATCAGGTTCAAGTAAACCAAATCGAGGGAGAGCAGTCGGCGGTTTACGAGGTTAAGGTCGCTCCGGACGATGTGGGGAAAGTGATCGGGAAACAGGGACGCGTAATCAGAGCGATTAGGACCGTGGTGAAAGCGGCAGCTGCTAAGAGCGGTAAGAGAGTTCAGGTAGAAGTAATATCCTAATAAACCTTCGATGGAAGAGTTAGTGGTAATTGGGCAAGTGGTTGGTGCGTACGGGGTTGAAGGCGGTCTGGTTATTAAGCCTTTGACCGATTACCCGGATAGGTTTCAACGGACTAGAAAGGTAGTAGTGAAGCGCGGTGAATCCGTGCTATTTGAGACTGCTGTGAGCCGCGTCAAGCTCTCGCCGAGAAAAGTACTTGTCTGGACTGAAGCGGTGAAAGACAGGGAAAAGGCGTTGACGTTGGTTGGCTGTGAGGTGGCGGTGGAGCGCTCACAGGCGGTGCCGATCCCCGAGGGCCACTATTACATCTTTGAGATCGTTGGGATGAGAGTCCAGACCGTTGACGGCAGGTATGTGGGTCGCGTAAAGGAAGTGCTGAAGTTGCCTGCTAACGATGTGTTCGTCGTTGAGGGGGCCGAGAGTAGGCGAGACATCCTCATACCGGCGATAAAGCAGGTGGTCACGGCGGTAGACGTTCGTGGGAAGACCATGACTATTCTACCGATGCCGGGGTTGTTGGAGGATGAACAGCATTGACGTTCTGCGTGCTCACACTGTTTCCGGATACGTTTCTGGGCGTGGTTTCGTCCAGCATCCTCAGACGTGCCATAGAAGCTGGTATCGTGGACGTGGAACTCGTAAACGTACGAGACTACACCGAGGACAAACACAAGACCGCGGATGATTATCCTTATGGGGGCGGTTCTGGGATGGTCATGAAGCTGCCCCCGCTGGCGCGGGCTATAACTGATGCCAGAAATAAGTACCCTGGATGCTCTGTGGTGCTGATGTCTGCACAGGGACAGCTGTTTAACCAGGAGCTTGCCTGGGAGTTATCAAAGCTGCCGAGCCTTGTGCTAGTATGTGGCCATTATGAGGGGGTAGACGACCGGGTCGCAGCGCTCTGCGATATGGAGATTTCGATTGGCGATTTCGTGCTCACTGGCGGCGAGCTAGCAGCGGCGGTCGTAATAGATGCAGTGAGCAGATTGGTGCCGGGGGTGCTCGGAAACCGAGGTTCGGCGATAACGGAGAGTTTCTCAGATGGGTTGCTTGAGGGGCCGCAGTACACGAGACCTGCCGAGTGGCAAGGGCTGAACGTGCCAGAGGTGCTGATTTCGGGGAACCACGAGAGAATAAGACTGTGGCGCAGGAGCCGCTCTTTAGAACGGACGATCCTGCGCAGGCCGGACCTGATGGTGAGGGCTTCGCTGACCGAGGAAGATTTCCGTCTCATAGAAGAGTTGAAGTGGCAAGCCGATTGAGAGGAGGCAATTCAAGTGGACTTGGTGAGTTCCATCGAGAAAGAGCAACTGCGAAAAGACATACCGGACTTCAGGCCCGGTGATCTGGTTCGAGTGTTTGTCAAAGTGGTCGAGGGTGGCAAGGAGCGTACCCAGGCTTTCGAAGGAACGGTTATCAGCAGACGCGGGAGTGGAGCAAGGGAGACGTTCACTGTCCGCCGCGTGAGCTTTGGAGTAGGAGTTGAAAGGGTGTTCCCGTTGCACTCCCCAAGGCTGGAAAAGATAGAGGTGTTGCGCAAGGGGTCTGTGCGACGGGCAAAACTGTTCTATTTGAGGAATCTCTCGGGTAAGGCATCTAGGATCAAGGAAAAGAAGTGATAGTCGTTGTCCAGGCAGGCAGTAAAGGAATGGGCTCAGGTAATTATAGTGGCCGTGCTTTTCGGCCTCTTCTTGAGAGGGTTCGTGGTGGAGAGATTGGTCGTGGACGGCCCATCTATGGAGCCCACCCTTTATAACCACGAGGAGCTGCTGATCAATAAATTCGTTTACCGGTTCAGCCCGCCTAAGCGCAATGACGTGATCGTTTTCAGGTATCCTCTTAACCCTTCCCTTGATTACATCAAACGGATAGTTGCCGTGGGCGGGCAAACCGTCGAGCTCCGATTCGGTAAGCTTTACGTCGACGGAGTGCCTGTTGACGAACCGATGGTCAGACCCTCGACGGGAAACTTCTCCAAGGTAACTGTGCCAAAGGGTTACGTCTTCGTTATGGGAGATAACCGTCCGGTGAGCGAAGACTCGAGGATCTTCGGGCCAGTACCCGAGTCAAACATCAAAGGGAAAGCCATGATCGTTTGGTGGCCGATCAGCAGAATTAGGATGATCCGCTAGGTGGGGTTTCAGGAGGAACTCATAAAAAAGTATTCACGGGCCCTTGACGTCATCCTGGAGTGCGTTGACGCAAGGGTACCTTATTCCAGTTCTAACTCGACGTACATAGCGTCGCTGACGTCCAAACCAGTGGTGGTCGTGCTCACTCATGCGGACCTGGCTCACCCGGATACTACGCGGCGATGGCAGACATGGTTTAAGTCAAGGGGATACCTCGCGTTCGGGGTGAATTGCCTTTCGGCGCCCAGCGTAAGGCGACTCATGCGAGAAGTGAAAAAGCTCGTGCGTCCGAACAGGCTGAGGCCCCCAAGACTGATGGTAGTCGGCATGCCGAACGTCGGTAAATCGTCGTTGCTAAATCGAATTGCTGGAACGGCAGCGGCGCGGGTGGGTGCTCGCCCAGGTATCACCAGAGGGCCCCAATGGATTAGGGGTAGCGATGGATGGGAGCTGCTGGACACGCCGGGTGTGCTGGGCACAAACGTCACTGGCGAAGATATGCGTTGTAAGTTGGGGGCTGTGGCGATCTTACCCGAAAACACCTATGCTCCTGAGGAGGCGGGGGCTTGGTTGGTGGATTACCTTGCTAAACGGGTTCCAGGTGCGTTGCGGGAGAGGTATGGGGTTGATGTCTTCACTCTCTCCGAAATCGCGAAGTCAGCAGGCTTTAAGCTTTCAGACGGAGAATTTGACATAAGAAGAGCAGCTTCCCGAGTGCTGTCCGATTTTCGTAAGGGACTGCTCGGCCGTGTTAGCTTGGAGGTACCGGAGGGGTAATTACGGTTCACATTTCAGAACTGGAGAGGTCCTTGTTCAATAGCGGGAACACCTTTCTATGTGGATTGGATGAAGCGGGCAGAGGCCCTATAGCTGGTCCGGTAGTTGTGGGAGTTGTGGTATTCAGGGCCGGAGTTGAGGTGAATGGGGTGGACGATTCCAAGAAGCTCACCGCAAAGCAAAGGGAAATACTTCTAAACGAAATACTCCAGCGAGCTGAAGCGG
Source organism: Bacillota bacterium (assembly GCA_012840015.1). Taxonomy (GTDB): domain Bacteria; phylum Bacillota; class Sulfobacillia; order DUMF01; family DUMF01; genus DUMF01. Next base: position 32,668 of record DUMF01000028.1, on the reverse strand, counting down.
TGAGCGTAGGGGTATCGGGAGTCGAGTACATAGAAAAGTTCAATATCCTTGAAGCTACATATGATGCAGCTAGACAAGCTTTACGGACGCTCCGGGTACGCCCCGACTGTCTGATCAATGACGCCCTGACCATTCCGCAGATTGACTACCGACAGGTGGCCGTCATCCACGGCGATTCCACTTGCCATTGCGTGGCTGCGGCCTCGATTGTTGCCAAGGTGATGCGGGACAGAATCATGGCACAGCTGGAGATGGATTATCCGGGTTACGGCTTTTCAAAACACAAAGGGTACGGTACCAGGGAACATTACCGGGCGCTGCGGGAACTTGGGCTTACCATAGTACATAGGCGGTCGTTCAGGGGAGTGCTGGCTTGAGTACAACTGATCTCGGTAAAGCCGGGGAGATAGAGGCCGCGAAACGGTTCAAGGCCGAAGGCTATCGGATCCTCGACAGCAACTGGCGGTGTAAGATCGGTGAAATCGATCTGGTATTACTGAAAGATGGCCTGCTGGTATTCGCGGAAGTAAAAACCAGGCGAGCAGGAACGGGCTTCGAACCAGAAGAATCGGTGACCCCGACCAAAGCGGCCCGCTTACGGAGGCTTGCGGGCGCTTATCTGGCGGCTCATCCCTGGCTGGAGGGTTTGGAATGCCGTTTCGATGTCGTGTGTGCGCGGGTTCTTGGAGGCCGAATTACGGTGAATGTAATTGAGAACGCTTTTTGAAATGCGTCCAGTCTTGCGGGGTTGACCGTTGCATAGCGGATATCCTAAAATCTGGAATGTGCATCAAACATATTGGCTTGCTCTAAACAAACTCATCGGAATGAGGCCGGCACTCTTGCGCAAGGTAATAAGGGAGTACCGGACCTCTTCGCGTTTTCTGGACGAGAGCATGGCTGAGACTTTCGAGCTAGATCGTCAGTTCTGGCTACAATTCCGCGAGACGCAGGAAGCATGGGTACCAGCAGAGAAGGCCAGAGCAGAGGCCATGGGGGTACGGATCCTGTGCTACGAGGACGAGAGTTACCCGCTGGAACTAAAAAATATCGACGATTGCCCTGTGGCAATCTACGTGAGGGGGAAGATGCCTGACTGGAACAGGGCAGCCGTTGCGATCGTAGGCACACGCAAACCCACGGCTTACGGCAAAAGGATGGCGGAGAAGATCGCTGGAGAACTGGCGGCAGCTGGGGTAGTTGTGGTTAGCGGTATGGCCGAAGGTATCGACGCACTTGCACACCAAGGTGCTATCGACGCGGGAGGGGAAACACTGGCTGTACTAGGATCGGGCGTGGATGTGATTTACCCTCCGGTGAATGAGCGGCTTTATTGGAGAATCGTCGACAACGGGGCAGTTATCTCAGAATTGCCTCTCGGGAGTCCTCCCAGAAAGTACCATTTTCCCGCGAGGAACCGGCTTATAGCTGCCCTGTCACGGTTGGTACTGGTGGTGGAGGCAGGGCTCAAAAGCGGTTCGCTCATAACCGCAAAGCGAGCTTTGGAGCAAGGGAAGGATGTAGCAGCTCTGCCCGGGAACGTTACCAGCCCCTTAAGTGAAGGAACTAACAAGCTGATCAAGGATGGAGCCATGTTGGTAGAACGCTCCGCCGACATTCTCGAGGCTCTGTCTTTGGAGGCGGCTGCATTGGCCCGGAGCCAGCTCCCTTTGCCTCAACTCGACGATATTGCGATCCAGGTGTATGATGCAGTAGGTGTCAGCGAGACGACGCTGGAGGATATAATCAGAGTTACCGGCCTGAAGGCCGGTGAGGTGTTGGCCAGCTTGACACTGCTCGAGTTGCAGGGAGTAGTGGAGCGGGCAAGCGCCAACAGCTATGTTAAGTCTAGGCAATAGACCATGCGGGGGTGCCCAGTTGAGTAGGCCACTCATAATTGTGGAATCACCGGCTAAAGCACGTACGATTCAGAAGTTTCTGGGGAAGCGCTTTATCGTGAGAGCGACGGTAGGCCACATCAGAGACTTGCCCAAAAGCCAGTTCGGGGTGGACATCGAGAACGGTTTCGCTCCCAAATACATCAACATCCGAGGAAAGGGCGACATAATCAGGGAACTACGAGAGACTGCTAAGAAGGCTACGCGGGTTTACCTAGCCACCGACCCTGATAGGGAGGGTGAAGCCATCAGTTGGCACCTTGCGCAGGTTCTAGAACTGGACCCTCAAAGCCCCACTCGAGTGGAATTCCACGAGGTCACCAAAAACGTGGTGGAACAGGCGGTGAAGAACCCCAGACAGATAGACATGAAGCTTGTGGACGCCCAGCAAGCTCGGCGAATTCTGGATCGCATAGTCGGCTACCAGTTGAGTCCGTTCCTTTGGGATAAAGTAAAGCGTGGCCTGAGTGCTGGACGAGTGCAGTCCGCGGCGCTCCGCTTGATTTGCGATCGCGAAGATGAGATAGCGGCTTTTCAAGAAGAAGAGTATTGGACCATAGATGTAGTGCTCCGGCGATCCAGTGACACTTTCATCGCCACGTATTATGGTGAATCCGGTAAGAAAAGAGTTATCCGGAACAAGGAAGAGGTAGACGCAATCCTAAATGAACTCAGGGGAGCTCAGTTCACAGTGTCCTCGGTTAATCGAAGACAGAGAAAGCGCTCTGCACCGGCACCGTTCACTACCAGCACGATGCAACAGGAAGCTTCCAAGAGGCTTGGCTTCACTGTGAAGAAAACCATGCGATTGGCCCAAGAGCTCTACGAAGGGCTGGAGTTAGGAGAAGAGGGTGCTGTTGGCCTCATCACCTATATCCGAACTGATTCAATTCGAGTGGCGGAGGATGTGGCTGCGGAGACCCGGGACTACATATCCGATAAGTACGGCGCAGAGTACGCCAAGAGCGTTCCGCACAAACAGAAGGGCGAATTCGTTCAAGGTGCCCATGAGGCCATAAGGCCTACATCAGTGAGACGAGAACCCGATTCGCTGAAACCCTATCTATCCAGGGATCAACTGAAGCTTTACACGCTTATCTGGGAACGCTTCGTAGCGAGCCTGATGTCCCCTGCCATCTACGACACGATGAGCGTGCGAGTGGAGGCTGGACGGCATGAGTTGAGAGCATCCGGTTCCAAGCTCGTATTTGCAGGTTTTCTCAACGTGTACTCAGACCACGAATCGCCCACGGAGCAGATGCTTCCCGAGCTTGAAGAGGGGGATGTGCTTACCCTGGTGGAGCTCAAAGAAGAGCAACACTTCACCGAGCCTCCACCAAGGTATACTGAGGCTTCGCTGGTCAAGTCACTCGAAGAAAAAGGGATAGGGCGGCCCAGCACGTACGGACCTATCATAGACACGCTTAAGGAAAGAGATTACGTTACTCTGGAAGATAAGAGGTTCGTTCCAACCGAATTAGGAAAGTTGGTAGTCAGTATCCTGAAAGCTCATTTTCCCACCATCGTAGATATCGAGTTTACTGCAAAAATGGAGGAACAACTGGACGAAATAGAGGCTGGTAGAGCTGAGAAGATTGGTGTGTTGCAGGCATTCTATTCTCAGTTCAAACCCCAGTTGGATAAAGCCAAGGAAACGATGCCGCACGTAGAAGCGCCCATTGCGGTGAGTGACGTGAAATGTGAATACTGCGGTAGGAACATGGTCGTGAAGCATTCGCGCTTTGGTAAATTCTTGGCCTGTCCTGGCTACCCGAATTGTAAGAACACAAAGCCGTACTTCGAATACGCAGATGGGACATGCCCGGAGTGTGGTGGCCGTCTTGTGGTAAGGTATTCCAAGAGAGGCCGCAAGTTCTTCGGGTGCGAGCGTTACCCGGAATGCAAGTTCATATCTTGGAAGAAACCAGAACCCCCAACCCCAAAGTCATGAATCAAGTGAAGCTGCGAGCCTGAGGACGCCAGTATTGGATGGCTTCGGCTACATGGATTCGAGTTACGACGGGGGAGCCTTCTACATCTGCGATCGTTCTGGCCAGCTTCGCGGCTCGATGGTAGGCCCGCATGCTGGAGCCAAACCTCGAACATGTTTCTTGCAGAACACTCCAGGCCTCCTGGCTTATCCCACAGCGTTCGAGTCCCCGAACTCCCATTCTGGAGTTCAGAGTTACTCCAGTAACCTCGCTGCGCTCGGCTTGCCTGAGTCTGGCTTGTGCCGCCAGCTTCCGCCATTCTGAGTAGTCTTGCCGCCAATCACTATTTTGGTCCTCCGGCGATGGCTCCATCTCCACGAGCATGTCCACGCGGTCCAAAAACGGGCCGCTGACCTTGCTGCGATAGTGCCTGATCTGTGAGGGAGTGCACCTGCACTTTGTACCGGTCCCGCCGCACGGGCAGGGGTTCATTGCAGCTATAAGGAGGAATTCGCAGGGGAAGGTTAAGCTGAACTCCTTCCTGGCGATCCGAACGCAACCTTCTTCCCACGGCTGCCTGAGCGCTTCCAGCGCATCACGTTTGAACTCCGGTAGCTCGTCCAAGAACAGTATCCCCCTGTGAGCGAGTGTTATTTCACCCGGCCGTGGAAAACGCCCTCCGCCAATGAGTGCCTGTACCGAAGTGGTGTGATGCGGGCTCCTGAACGGCGGCCGGAATATGAGACCAGAGCCCATTGGCAAGTTGCCACAGGCACTGTGGATGGCAGTCACTTCGAGGGATTCTTCCGGTGAGAGGTCAGGTATTATTGCGGAAGCGCAAGCTGCCAGCATCGTCTTGCCACAGCCTGGCGGACCAACCATGAGCAGGCTGTGGCCACCGGCGGCTGCCAAAAGTATGGCTCTCTTTGCTCTCTCCTGACCCACGACATTGTCCAGAGCGGGTTGCCGCTCAACGGTAGGCTGGTTTGCGGTAGCAGCTGGAATCCGGGGTGGCCGGTATCCGTTCCCCGTGCAGATGTCAAAAGCTTGCCTCAGGGTGCTTACTGGTAGGCTTTTCAGGCCAGGTAGCTCCGGCACCTCTACAGCGTTCTCGGCTGGAAAGATCAGACCTTGAAGCTTCGCTTCTCTGCAAGCCAGGGCCATTGGCAGAACACCGGTCACGGGCCGGACCGAGCCGTCCAAGGCAAGCTCTCCCACAATGCCGAAAGGCAATTCTCGGCTTGCTATCTGGCCAGATGCCCCAAGGATAGCAAGGGCAATGGGTAGGTCGAAACGGCTTCCTGCCTTTGGTACATTTGCCGGTGACAAGTTTATGGTTATGCGACGGTTGGGGAACTCGAAGCCTGAGTTTCTTATCGCTGCTCTGACTCTTTTCTCTGCCTCCTTTACCGAAGAATCGGGTAGCCCCACAACCGAGAAGGCAGGGAGCCCTTTAGCGACATCTGCTTGTACGCTCACGAGCGCACCGGATATCCCCATAATGGCTGAGCCAAATAGCTGGAAGTACAAAGCGACCTCCCAGGAAGAGTAAGGCTAACCAAATTATACCATGCGCGACGAGTTTCGACAAAACACGTTAAAGCCCGTATGGCGTCGAACAAGACGAACATATGATATTATTCTTGTCATGATAGAGGTCTTTACCGCTCTAGGTCTCGGTTTGGTCTTGGGTCGCAAGACGCGGTTAGCAGAGAATAGGTGGATACCCCTATTTAGCCAGGCGGGGCTACTGGTATTACTGTTCTCGGTCGGGCTGCAATTAGGCTCCCCGGAAGTACTTAGCAGGTTGGTGATATATGGCCGGGAGGCCGTGGCTACTTCCTTGGGAGCTACGGGCTTGAGTGTGCTTTTAGTTGCACTCTTGGAAAGTCTGCTCAAAAAGCGAAGGCCGTTTCGCCAGGCTTCGAGCTTTCCTACCGGCAGCACCGAGACGGACGGGACTCCTTTAAAGCTGGCTCTATCATTGGCCATTGGATTACTTGTCGGGAAGTGTTTACCAACACCTACTCCGTCGCTTCCGACCATAACTACCGCTTCGCTATGCTGGCTCGTGTTCCTGACTGGCATGGATATCGCGCGCAGCAGCGCGTGGAGCAAATTGAGGGAGCTTGGACTAGTGGCTTTGCTCGTGCCCTTACTGATAAGCACCGGGAGTATCATGGGAGCATTGATAATGGGGAAACTTTGCGGCCTCGAAGCCGGCCGTGCGATGTCAGTGGGTGCGGGCTTTGGGTGGTATAGCCTTTGTGGAGTAATAGTGGGCCGGATCGGGGGGCCAGGCGCAGGAGCCGTGGCTTTTATGAGCAACTTGCTCAGGGAGGCGCTTACCTTCATGATTGTCCCTTTTACTGGGCGATGCCCAATCCGCCTATTGGGGGTAGCGCTCGGCGGCGCCACCACTATGGACAGTACGCTCCCGCTCATTTCTCGTTTTACTGACCCGGAAGTATCCATAATCGCCTTCGTTTCGGGGGTAGTTTTGACCTTGTTGGCACCATTGCTCATCCCACTGCTATTTAGCTTTTGACTCCGAGGAAAATCGACCGAAGGGGAGTCCGGTCAATTATCGTGCAAAAGAGCAAAGATAAGATAGTTGTGGCCCCTAACAACGCGAAAAGGTGGATTGCTCTCGTATATTGGAGGCCCGAACGGTCCAATATGAACTTTAGTACGTTCAACATATGTGGATGCACAAAATACACTCCATAGGAATACCGGCTCACGCTTCTGCAAAGTCCATACACAGGTCGCGTTTTCAAGATCCTATCCGCGAGAACATATATGCAGGGCAAAGAAGCCATGGAGTTTATCAAAACCGTGGGTCGAATCGGACCATACCGCAGGAGATAGTATTGGCCGTGGCTAAGAAAACCGTAGTATGCTTCGGCTATAACCAGAACAGTCGTTGTAAGGTAAAAAAAGACCGTGCCGAATGCGTGTAAGGGTATGTTCTTAATCCTATTCCAATTGAGTGCTACTACTCCGCCCAGGATAAAGTAGTAATACCAGCCCAGAGGAGTCTCGGCATAGTATTTCTGTAGAACGTCCAATGGGCAGAAGCCAGTATAATGGACGTACCGTGTCAGGTAGAGGATTAGGACAAGGAAGATGAAGAAATGGATGACCAAAACCCTTATAGGGCTTTGGAGCAGCGCCAGCTTTTTCCGAATCAAGGGAAACAAGAGGTAAAACTGGCTGATCATCAAAACAAACCAGAGGGGAGTATACACATTTCCCCAAAACGTCCACTTCAGATACTCGGCTGCCTTTTGCTTAAGAGGCAAGCCCAGGAAACCGGTTGAACGTCCCTGTAGATCGTCCAAAGCCAGGTATATAAAGCTCCAAACGAGATATGGAACCCACACCTTTGACACGCGCCGCTTTAGAAAAGACCCTATGTTGAACGTTACTGCCTTCCCATAGCCGTAGAAGAGACCGAATCCCGATGCAAATACGAACAACGGGAGAGATATCCTTGACCACTGGTTGAGAATCAGCCCGAGCCTAAAAGCGTTGCTCGATGGAGGACTGTACACCATGTAGGCTGCCGAAACGTGTAAGGCGACGATCATTGTTGTGGCGATAGTTCGCAATAAGTGCAGTGCCCCAATTTCATCCTTAAGTGCGGATTCCATTTTGTAACACCCGGTTGTCCAATAGTCTCTCTCAATTTGACTTGACGAGTCTCCACCTGTATAAGTTCCCAATTCAAACCTTTGCTTTATTCCAGCTCAGGCCCTATTACTTGAAGCCCTGTGCTACGGAGTGCTTACGGTTATAATTTGAGCATATTGTCACAAAGCTGATAATGTGATACAGTTAAGAATAGTTGACTGCTTTATGTGGGGGGACCCTCAACGAAAACCGACGAATGGTTATTATCTTTTTGCGGTTCACTAATGGCAGAAAAAAACGCCTCTCTGCATACTCTTGAAAGCTATACAAGCGATCTCAGACAGTTCTTCGAGTTCGTGGGCGGCGAGACCGATATAGTTGCGGCCATGCGCTCGGACGGAGTAAAGTTGTTCAGACGTTTTGCGGCCCACCTGACAAGCCTTGGGTACTCCAAGAAATCCATCGCTCGAAAACTATCGTCCCTGAGGTCCTTTTGCCATTTCCTCTGCAAGTCGGGACAGCTTCCAGAGAATCCGGGCAAGCTAGTAGGCAGCCCCAAATTGGGACTAAAGTTGCCGGAGTTCTTGAGCGTGGAGGAAGTGGAGCGATTGATGAATGCGCCCGACGATTCTACCCCGATAGGTTTACGGGATAGGGCCATACTCGAGACGCTCTATTCAGCGGGGCTTAGGGTTTCGGAGCTGGTTTTTCTTAACCTGAGCGACGTGGACTACTCTAACGGCTTCGTTCGGGTAATGGGGAAGGGGCGAAAGGAACGTTATGCGCCTCTCGGGTCCGTCGCAATAGGCGTGTTAGGCAAATACCTTTCCGATGCACGACCGCGGCTAGTTGCGCCCGGCAAGGGGAGTAACGCCCTGTTCTTGAACCGTCGAGGTCAACGATTGACGGTACGCTCGGTAGAGAACATGGTGCACAGGTATTCCGTACAGGTCGGTATTCAAAGACACATAACTCCTCATACGCTGCGCCATTCCTTTGCGACTCATCTGATGGCTGGCGGTGCTGATTTGAGGGCCGTCCAGGAGATGTTGGGGCACCAGCGCATTGCCACGACCCAGATCTACACCCACGTCACTATGGATGGTCTGACGCGCGTCTACCGGAGGTGCCATCCCAGAGCGGAAGAGGGGTCGCAGGAAGTCAAGAACGGGGGGCATGAGCGGAATGTTTGAAGGCACTACCGTTTTGGCTGTTAAGGGCCGTGGGGCAGCAATGGGAGCAGACGGGCAAGTGACGCTTAGCGGGAGCAATACTGTCTTGAAACATAATGCGAGGAAGATTCGCAGGCTTGCTTCCGGCAAGGTGGTCGCTGGCTTTGCCGGTTCCGTGGCGGATGCGTTGAGCCTTTTCGAGAGGTTCGAAACTTCCCTGGAGGCATGTCGCGGCAACCTTGCAAAGGCTGCCGTGGAGCTGGCCAAAGAGTGGCGTACAGATAAGCTCTTGCGGAGGTTGGAAGCTCTCCTACTCGTCATGGATAAGGACAATCTATTGCTGATCTCTGGGACTGGCGAAGTGGTTGAGCCGGACGATGGCATCGCTGCAATAGGGTCCGGTGGACCATACGCTTTGGCCGCTGCAAGAGCTCTGTTCAGAAATACCGATTTAGGGGCGCGTGCAATAGTTGAGAGGTCGTTGAAGATTGCCTCCGAGATATGCATATACACTAACGATCACATCGTTGTAGAGGAGCTTTGAGTATGCTGACTCCGAAACAGATTGTGGCTGAACTCGACAAATATGTCGTGGGCCAAGAAAGGGCTAAGCGGTGCGTGGCGGTGGCACTCAGAAATTCATACCGGCGCCACATGGTAGATGAGTCTTTCCGGGACGAGATCGCGCCCAAGAATATCCTGATGATTGGTCCCACAGGGGTGGGCAAGACTGAAATCGCCAGAAGACTTGCCAAGCTGGTCAATGCACCCTTTATTAAGGTGGAGGCCACCAAGTTTACCGAAGTAGGGTATGTGGGGCGTGATGTAGATTCCATAATACGTGATCTGGTGGAGACCTCGATAAGAATGGTGAAGGCGGAAAAGATGGCAGAGGTCGCGAAAAAAGGCGCTGAAGCAGCTGAGCATAGGCTTGTAGAATTGCTGGTGCCTGCCCCGCGTAGAGATGCAGGCGTTAATCCAATCGAGATGATGTTGTTCGGTAAGTCCCTGAGGACTGAACCACCTAGTGATGACGAGGCCGCAGATTTGGAGGAGAGACGGGCAGCAGTAAGCGAGGAGCTTAAAGCCGGCCGTCTCGAGGATGAAACGGTGGAGATCGAGGTCGAGGATTCCAGCGTTCCTTTCGTAGAAGTTTTCGATGCCAGCGGTGCTCAGGAAATGGGGCTGAACCTGCAGGATATCTTAGGGGGGATACTTCCCAAAAAGAAAAAGCGGCGGAAGCTCAAGGTCAAGGAAGCACGCAAGATTCTGGAGCAGCAAGAAAGTGCGAAGCTTATCGACATGGATTCGGTAATCACCGAAGCGATCGCGCGTGCAGAGCAGAGCGGGATAGTGTTTATCGACGAGATAGACAAAATAGCGGGCAGAGAGAAGGGCTTCGGGCCTGACGTATCGCGGGAAGGGGTGCAGAGGGACCTGCTACCTATTGTGGAAGGTTCTACCGTGGTCACCAGATACGGCCCCGTACGCACCGGCCACATGCTTTTCATTGCCGCGGGTGCTTTCCACGTGGCAAAACCGTCTGACCTCATACCCGAGCTTCAAGGCCGGTTCCCCATACGAGTAGAACTCGACCCGCTAAGCAAAGACGATTTCAAGCGCATTCTCGTTGAGCCGGAGAATTCGCTGACCAGACAGTATCGCGAACTCTTGCGGACGGAAGGTGTCGAGCTCGAGTTCACCGATGATGGAATAGACCGAATCGCGCAGATTGCCTACGAGGTAAACGAGCGCACCGAGAACATCGGCGCACGCCGTCTGCACACGATCATGGAACGCGTCCTTGAAGACGTTTGCTTTGAGGCACCGTTCCCTGAACCGGTTAAAGTAGTAGTGGATTCAAGATTCGTGAACGAACAGCTCAAGGACATCGTAGCTAATGTAGACGTGTCCAGGTATATATTGTAAGGCGGGGAGGAGAGGAAAATGGCAGCTAGTCTTCTAGAGAAAACGAGGCAACTGAACAAGCTATTGCAGGGGGCAGCCGGGCGTTCGGTGAACTACGACGAGATGACTCAGGTGCTCTCGAGTTTGATCAACTGCAACGTTTACCTGGCAGACAAGGAGGGTAAGATACTGGGGCATTGTCTCCTGGACGAGTTCGAGTGCGACGTTTTAGTGGGCGAGGTGCTCAGTCTTAACCGGTTTCCCAGGGACTACAATAATCGACTGTTAGAGATCAACGAAACTCTCCCGAACGTAAAGCAAGAGGGCCGCAAGTGTGTATTCAACAGAGACGAGTCGTGCATTTTCGAGGGAAAAGTGACGACCATAGTCCCAGTCGTAGGTGCTGGAGAGAGACTTGGAACGCTACTCCTAGCCAGGTACTCAGGAGTTTTCGGGGACGACGACCTGCTTTTGGCGGAGTACGGCGCAACAGTGGTTGCGATGGAGATGTTAAGGGCGAAGGCGGAGAGAATGGAAGAAGAGGCTCGTAAGAAGGCGGCCGTTCAAGTCGCTATCGGAACGCTTTCTTACTCTGAACTAGAGGCGGTCCAGCACATCTTCAACGAACTCAATGGCAGCGAGGGATTCTTAGTAGCTTCGAAAATTGCGGAAAAGGTGGGCATTACTAGGTCAGTAATAGTGAATGCTTTGCGCAAATTCGAAAGCGCCGGCGTGATAGAATCCCGGTCGCTGGGAATGAAGGGAACGTACATTCGGGTGCTGAACGACAGGCTTATAGAGGAGCTGAAGAAAGCAAGATAGGTCCAGCACCGTAGCCCGATCTGACCCGGAGGAGCCCTGCCTTCCGGGTCATTGTTTTGACAGGTATAGACATTTTTGCCATTAACTACAGGTTTACACTAAGTTACATAAAGAGGTAACATTCCCTAAGAAAGGAAGTGTAAAAGGGGGTAGTACCGTGAGGTTAACTTGCAAGCCGCTAAAGATCGTCCTGGCAAGTCTCTTGGCGTTTCTTCTAATGGGAACGGGAGCAGCGTTTGCTTCACCCTACGTGGTGTACACCACATATTACTCTGCACCTCAATGGCGCCGCTACATAATCCGCTATTCCATCACAATTCCCGACTCCTTGCCACAGCTACGATTGCAACCTGTGCCTGCACCGCGGTCTGTTCTCCAGCCTGCGCTACAACCTGGCGGGATCAGCGAGGAGGAGAGTCGGATGGTGAAGCTCGTAAACGAGGAGCGGGCCAAGGTGGGCCTAGCACCGCTCGTTATCGATTCAAGACTGGTTGAGCTAGCAAGAAAGAAAAGCGCAGATATGATAAAAAACGGGTATTTCAGCCACATCTCTCCTACATATGGCTCCCCTTTCGATATGATGAAAGCAGCCGGAATCTCGTACAGGATGGCAGGTGAAAACATCGCTGGGGCTCCCAGTGTCGATCGAGCTCATGTGGCCCTTATGAACAGTCCGGGGCACCGGGCCAATATTCTGAATCCAAACTTCACCCATATCGGAATTGGGATCGTGGACGGTGGTCCCTACGGAAAGATGTTCACTCAGATGTTCGTGCAAAAATGAGAGGTTTAATGAAATCTAAAGAAGGATTGTGGCGAAACGTGTCGTAAACGTACAAGTAGTAGAATCGAATAATTTCAAGCTAAAGTTTAGCCCTCTCGATAAAGGCAAACCCATCGAAAGACGGGGACGCAAAGCCACGGGTCTAAGGCGAAACGCTATGACAGCCGGGCTGCCGAAGGCAGGACGGGAATTCTTCCAGCGTGAGAGTTCGTGCCCGCTGCGGCTGCATAGCTGTAGCGGGCTTCGTTTTGGAGGTGTGAGTGATGTTCTTAGAAAGCGTGACCATGGGGCCCCTGGAGCGCTGCATGGAACTATGCAGCAAGAGGCACACCCTCATCGCGAACAACATCGCCAACGTAAACACACCGGGATACAAGAGACTTGACCTGGATTTCGAGAGCGCCATGAGACAGGAAATCGCCAGGCAAACCGGGACTGGTTCGAAAGTGCCCCTCTGGAAAACCGATCCTGCCCACCAGGATTTACCGGAGTCGTCTCCGATAACTGTGGTGCAGACAGATTCCGGAACGGTACATCGCAACGACGGTAACAACGTGGACGTTGACTACGAAATGTCACTCCTTGCACAAAACGAGATAACTTACGAGACTGCAGCGAGATTGCTTTCCGGGGAGTTTGGATTGCTCTGGAAGGCGATTACAGAAGGGAGGCGCTAAGATTTGCTTTTGAGCAAGAGCTTTGGAATTAGCGGCTCTGGCCTTACAGCGGAAAGGCTCCGGCTTGATATCATTGCGGCCAACCTCGCTAACGCCAACTCCACGCGCACTCCTGAAGGAGGGCCGTACCGCAGAAAGGTCGCGGTGCTCGAGGCGCGTCAGGCTCCCACTTTTGCGGGCATATTTGGCGGGATAGAACCTTGCGGCGTGCGAGTGGCCAGAATAGCCGAAGATCAAACTGAGTTCCCCGTCAGATACGAGCCAGGTCACCCGGATGCAGATGCTTCAGGTTACGTGAAAATGAGCAACGTGAACGTTGTGAACGAAATGGTCGATTTGATCACAGCTACAAGGGCTTACGAGGCCAACGCCACTGCCATGAACGCAGCCAAGACGATGGCGAGGAAGGCGCTGGAGTTGGGAAAGGCGTAGCGCCCAAGGAGTGATTGTTATGAACGGAGTCGATCTGGTTTTGCCGACGGGTGGGCTGGCACGGCCCGTTGTGGGACCCCGGAAAGAGAACGAGACGGTAGGGAAGGGGGACAACTCTTTCCCTGCCATGTTGGAGCGCTACATGCGCGAACTCGATCAAACATTAAAGGAGAGTCAGGAAAGCACGCTGCGTTTACTTGCGGGCGAAGATATCGATATTCATTCAGTGGTCATCGCACAGGAAAGAGCTGCTCTGGAACTGTCGCTTGCAATACAGGTAAGGAACAAAGTGATCGAAGCCTACCAGGAAATAATGCGAATGCAGGTGTGACGGTTTGGAACTAGGAAAAGCTTTTGGGCGATTAATGGGCATATGGCGAGAGATGGATAAGCCGAAGCGGCACCTGGCTACTATTCTGAGCCTAGCGGTAGTAGGTGCCCTTGCGGTTTGGGTAGCGATTTCCGCCAAAGGTCCGGCATACGAAGTGCTCTTCTCCAATCTCAAACTGAAAGATAGTGCTGACATCGTGACATGGTTGGAAGGGCAGAAGGTGCCTTACAAGTTGGGAGGCTCCGGCGAGACTATTTTGGTTCCGAAGGACCAGGTATACAAGGTAAGGTTACAACTGGCCTCTCAAGGACTCCCTAAAGGCGGCTCTGTGGGGTTTGAGCTGTTAGACCAATCGAAGGTGACGTCCACTGACTTCGAGCGCCGTACGAACTACCTTAGGGCATTGCAGGGAGAGCTTGCGAGGACGATTACGGAGATCGAAGGGGTAGAAGAAGCGAGGGTACACGTAGCCCTTCCCGAGGAAAGCGTATTCATCACCAAGTCCAAGCCGGCTTCGGCGGCAGTCTTCGTTAAGCTCAGGCCAGGAGTACAGCTCAGTAAGGAACAGGTCTCTGGAATAATTCACCTTGTATCGAAAAGCGTGCAAGATCTAAGCCCGGAAAACGTAGTTGTGGTCGACTACACTGGCACGGTTCTTCAGGGGAAAGAAGTAGATCAGGCCAGTTCGGAAGCGACGCCATCGACCGCACTGCAAATCAAACGAGAATTCGAGAAAACCCTGGAGGATGGAATCAGATCCATGCTGGAACGTGTGGTTGGAGCCGGTAACGTTGCGGTGCGGGTAAATGCTGAACTCAACCTGGATAAGGCCACAGTGACGCGAGCTATGTTCTCCCCGGTAGTTGACCAGGAAGGGATAGCACGAAGTATACACCAGCTACAAGAGACTTTTCGGGGGACTGGGTCTGTGCCAGGTGGCCCGGCGGGTACTCCATCGAATATCCCAGGCTTCCAGGGGGTGGGCTCGCCGCAGCAATCCGAGTACACCAAGAACGAAATTACTCGAAACTATGAGATCAACGAAGTAAGGGAGCAAGTGTCTGTCGCGCCTGGAACAGTCAAACGCCTCAGCGTGGCGGTGCTTTTGAACAAAGAACTGGACGCAAACCAGGCCAAAGACGTGGAGACTCTCGTGAGCGCCGCCATAGGCTTCGACGCTGCCAGGCGCGATCAGGTAAGCGTGGTGGGCATGCCATTCGATACATCTCTCGCTGACATGCTGAAGCAGCAACAGGAGACCAAGCAGCCGGCGGTAGGCCTTGCTAAGCTCCCCAAGTGGGCCTTACCCGCGGGTGCAGGCAGCTTAGGAGCGTTAGCCTTTTTACTCCTGATGCTGGCGCGTCGACGGAAGCACGCTCCACAAGTTCAAACTCCGGCAGAAGGAGTGCCACTTACAGAGCAGGTACCTGTTGAGGTTCCCACGGGTGTCAAGGCTGAACCCCCGGAGCCTGAGACCGAGTCAGAGAAGTTGAAGAAAGAAATTGAAGAGCTGGCACGTACTCATCCCGAGACAGTGGCGCAGCTGTTACGTGGATGGCTCTCCGAGGAACGGAGGTGAGCACTCTGAGCAAGGGTGTAGCCGGAAGGCAAAAAGCCGCTATACTCCTCATCAGCCTGGGGTCGGAACTATCGGCCAAGGTGTTTCGGTACCTGCGGGAATCAGAAATAGAAGTGTTGGCCAAGGAAATCGCGATGATCAGACGCGTGCCACCCGAGGTGCGGGACGAAGTGCTAAGTGAGTTCAAGGAGCTGTGCCTCGCCAAACGGTATATCGACGAGGGTGGGCTTGAGTACGCAAAGGACGTCCTGGAAAAAGCGGTAGGTCTCCAGAAGGCACTTGAGATCATCCGCAAACTGGTGGATTCTTTGCAAGTTAGGCCGTTTGAATTCATCCGAAAAACGGGTCCTGCAGAACTGATCAATTTCTTGCATGATGAGCATCCGCAGACCATTGCACTCATCCTTTCTTACTTAGATCCAGAAAAAGCGGCGGCCGTGTTGGGGGCGCTGGAACCCCGAGTGCAGATCGATGTGGCCAAGCGCATTGCCACTATGGACCGAACATCCCCTTCCGTCGTGGCGGAGGTAGAGAAAGTACTCCAAAGGAAGATGTCTTCCCTGGTGGACAGGGAGTATACGGCTCCAGGCGGACTTCAAACCATCGTGGGGATGCTGAACAAGGTGGACAGGGCCACAGAAAAGCTCATATTAGAAAATCTTGAGGCCGAAGATCCCGAACTTGCCGAGGAGATAAAGAAGCGCATGTTCCTGTTCGAGGACATTGTGCTCTTGGACGACCGTTCAATTCAGAGAGTACTCAGGGAAGTGGATATAGAGAAAGATCTGCCTGTTGCGCTCAAAGGTGCCAGTGAAGAAGTGAGAAAGAAGATCATGAAGAACCTATCAACGAGAGCGCAGGAGAACCTCAAAGAGAACCTGCAGTACCTCGGCCCGGTACGGTTGAAGCAAGTGGAAGAAGCACAACAGAAAATCGTGAGCCTTATCAGGCGGCTGGAAGCCGAGGGAGAGATCATCGTCAGCCGTGGTGGAGGCGACGAGGTAATTGTGTAGCGTGATCAAAAGCTGGATGACCGAACTGGACGCGCACGAAGTGGTTATCCCCAGCGCACGTCCCCAAGCTATCGAGGAGCCCGAAACGTCGCGTGAGCAGGGCGTGTACAGCGAGCAGGTGCTCGAGGAAGCCAAAAAGAAAGCAGCCGGTCTGCTCGAGGAGGCTAGGGCGGCCATCGAGCGGGAGAGAAGCGCCGCGATTAAAACAGCGTGCGATGAGGGTTTTAAGAAGGGGTACGAAGAAGGAATGCGGCGAGGTTTGGACATGCTCGCTGACTTGATCAAAAAAGCCGAAGAGCTGGTTGGGGAGATGAGCAGGGCCCGGCAGCAGGCTTTACAGGAGCTCGAGCCGGAAATCGTATCCTTGGCGTGTGATGTAGCAGGCAAAATCGTTAAAAAATCTGTGGAGATCGATCCGGAAACCGTGTTGCGGGTTACAAAGGAAGCCATCTTAAACGCAGGATCGGAACCTCCGGTTAGCCTCAGGGTGAACCCGGGCGACTTAGAGGTGATAAGCCAAAGACTGAATCAATTGAGAGAGCTCTGTGGGCATGACATCTGCCTCCAAGGAGACGACGGCGTATCAAAGGGTGGGTGCATCGTGGAGAGCCCTGCCGGGTCGGTGGATGGAACGATCGAGACTCAACTGGCGAACATCAAGGAGCAACTTATGGAGATTCTGACCACCGTACGGGAGGAGACAGCGAAAGCGTCATGAAACTGGCCTTACGCGATGAGCTCAATCGTGCCAACCCGTATACCAGACTTGGTAGGGTAGCACAGGTGACGGGCCTGGTTGTAGAATCTATGGGCCCAAAGGTGAAGCTGGGAGAAATATGCAAGATCGAGAAGTCCGACGGGAGCAAGCTGCTGGCCGAAGTAGTGGGGTTCAGAGGGGAAAGGGTGTTACTAATGCCGCTTGGGGAGCTTGAGGGTACCAGCGCAGGTGATGCGGTGAGAGCGAAAGGGCGCCAGCTTACGATTGGAGTTGGCCGCGGGCTGCTGGGCAGGGTGGTGAACGCGTTCGGGCAACCCTTGGACGGTCTTGGCCCCATCGCTGTGGAAGCGTTGTATCCGCTTACGCGGCATTCCCCCGATCCAATGAGCCGAAAGCGCGTTTCCGAGGCAATCGAAGTGGGCGTAAGGGCGATTGACGGTTTGCTCACGTGCGGTAAAGGTCAAAGAATAGGCATCTTTTCAGGCTCGGGGGTAGGTAAGAGCACCTTAATGGGGATGATCGCCAGGAATACTGCGGCCGAGGTCAACGTCGTTGCGCTGGTCGGAGAACGAGGGCGGGAAGTAAGGCAGTTCGTCGAAAAAGACTTAGGCCCGGAGGGACTGGCCAGGTCGGTGGTGGTTGTGGCTACCTCGGACGAGCCACCGATGGTAAGGATTAAGGCCGCATTCGCAGCGACTGCAATTGCCGAGTACTTCAGGGACCTCGGAATGGACGTAATGCTCATGATGGACTCGGTCACGCGTTTCGCTATGGCGCAGCGGGAGGTGGGACTTGCAGCCGGTGAACCTCCTACCACCCGCGGTTACACCCCCTCCGTATTTGCGTTGTTACCGCGCCTTCTTGAAAGGAGTGGGACTGCCGCCCGGGGCAGTATCACGGGTTTCTATACCGTGCTGGTGGACGGAGACGATATGAACGAACCAATTGCTGATGCAGTACGTGGAATCTTGGACGGCCACATAGTGCTTTCGAGGCAGCTCGCTTCCAAAGGGCACTATCCTGCGATAGATGTACTTTCGAGTATCTCCCGGTTAATGGTGGACGTGGTGGACCAACGCCACATGGAATTGGCCATCCGGCTGAGGAGCATTCTGGCCACATACAAGGAAGCTGAAGACCTCGTAAACATTGGGGCTTACGTCCCTGGCAGCAACCCCGATATTGATTACGCTCTGAAGATGATAAAGCCAGTGACTGCCTTCTTGTGTCAGAAGGTCACCGAAAAGGAAAGCCTGGCTGAATGTAGGCGCAAACTGGCTGCGCTTTTCGAGTCAGGGGAGGATTGAGCGGTGCGATTTAAATTTCGCCTACAGAAGGTCAAGGATGCGAAAGGGACTGTCCTCGACGTAAAGCGGGCTGAACTGGCAAGGGCTACCGCGGCTTTACGCCGGGAGGAAGGGGAACTTGCTTCAATCGACCAAGAGGCTCAGCGCACTGAGAAGAATATAGGCGACCGGTGGCAGAAGCCGGTTTCTGTCGATGAAATGGAGGTTTGCGTGGGCTACTTCTTTAACCTAAAAGCCAGAAGATGCTCTCAGGTGCAACGAGTAAAGGCGGCCTCTGAACTGGTAAACAGGAAGCGTCAGGAAACTCTAGGGGCGAGGCGCGAGGTGAAGATCCTGGAGAATCTCTTTGATAGACAACATGCACTCTTTACGGCAGAGGAGGCCCGAAAAGCTCAGATAGAGCTAGACGATATCGGTGCGAGATTCCACCAACGTTGAAACGGCTCAAGGGAGGAGGTGGTTGAATGACGGTCAGTGCGCTGCGTACCGGGGACTGCAAGGGTTTGGTACCCGGGTTTCCTCCGGCGAAAAAGCAGGAGCTCCAAGGGTGGTTTGAGCAACAATTGCAGCTTCTACTCACCTGTTTGGGGGCCAGTGTGCAATTCCAGGCCAGCTCGGAACTGGTCCTGCCGCTGGCCTCACCCGATGAAGGGGGATCCCTCCAGGCGCCGGCCCCGACACAGCCGGTTCCTGAGCACGTTGCTGCAGCGGGTGAGCCGTTGATTAGACACAATTTGCCGGGTATCATGTTGGAGCCGCTGAAGCCCCCGAGTTTGGAGTCTTCAGGCGGCCAGGAGAGGCTTGATTCCACGGTTGCGCCGGCGCCGCCGGAGGCTCAGGTGGTGGAAGTCACAGCCACGATGCCCGCGATACAGGTGGTGCAAGCTCACGAAACCCTGACGGGCGATGATGGTACGGTGGCTCTCCAGGATAACCCTGTACAGGTCTTGGATCGCAGCAGTGAACAAGCTAACCAGATACAAACCCAACGTCCCGATGGTGGGGGCGAAGGCGAAGTTCGCGAGCCTGAGATTCAGCGGGTTCAGCGCAGGGTTCCGCAGGCCGATACCGGCGAGACTCGCCGCCGGCGCGCCGAAGAGGCCCCACATTTGCCCCGGGGAGAGGCCACAGCGTACGTTCGCCAGAGAGGCCAGAGCACAACGAAGGGGCCCAACACGGGTGAGATTGTAAGAAGTGCGAAGAGTCCCTTCCTGGAAAAGGAGCGTGAATTCCACGATCCAGTAGCCCGCACTGTGAGACTCATTGTGGACCGCGGTAAGCAAAGCGAGGTGACGGTGAAGCTGGCGGTTCATCAGAACGAGGTTACAGGCAGGCTATCCACTGTTAGCCGCGAATTGAGGCAAGAACTTCAGGCTGGTCTGGAGGGGTTGAAGCAACAGCTCGCGGACTCAGGGTTTCGAGCTGATGGACTCGAAGTGGATGGCTCGCTCGATGGATGGAAGACCGGCTATGAAAGTAATGCACATGGCTGGTACTCCGCGGGCCAGGAGTCTCAACGCCACGCTGACGAGCTGGCTAAGCCTAAGGGCACGTGGCCCCTTAAGAGGCAGAAACAAAGCGACCTGGATGAACTGGTGTAGGAGGGAAGCAGATGATAGGCGGAGTGCGAAGCACGGCGGCGACAGCGCCACAGATTGAAAACGCCAAGCCTGGGATGAGTAGGAAGGATTTCCTCCGAGTGCTCTGCGCGGAGCTTTCGAACCAGAACCCACTTGAGCCAATGAAGAATGCGGAGTTCGTGTCACAGCTCGCCCAGTTTTCGCAGATAGAGTATTTGGACCAGGCGCAGAAATTACAGCTTGCTGCCAACGTGCTTGGGAGGAGCGTGAAGCTGAAAGACGGCGCAGACTCCACGCCGGTGGAGGGCATCGTTGAGTCGATTTCCTTCGAACGAGGGTGGCCGGAAATTTGCGTTGGAGGGAAGCTTTACCAGTTGGATTCGCTTCTCGAGGTGAAGGAGGATGAAAGGTGAGAAGTGAAGGCCTCGCCGTTAGCCCGTGCGCCGACAACGGGCGTGTAAGAGAAGGCGTATGCCGGTGCGCAGCTGACCGGACCCAACGCGTGGGAAGGGCGTTTTCCGCGGAGCTTGCCGTCGCTGCTGAAGCCCTGAAGCTATCCGGACACGCAGCGAGGCGGTTGCAGGCTGAGGGCCGGTCGCTGGAGGACGAAGAGGTCGCCAAGCTTGAAGAAGCTGTGCGGTTGGCCGCAAGTAAGCGTAGTAGGGACTGCCTGGTATTGTTAGAGGACATGGCGTTCGTCGTCAACGTGGATAGCATGACAGTCGTGACTGCTGTCAGTAAGCAGAGGAGACAGCACGGGATATTTACGAACATTGACTCTGTAGTCGTTTTATAGATCTCTCGGGCTGGACCTTTATGGGGGCCCAAATGGGGGTGCTACTGAAAATGATGCGTTCATTGTTCTCGGCGGTTTCGGGATTGAGGTCTCACCAAACTGCCATGGACGTGATTGGGGAGAATATCGCTAACGTAAACACTGTGGGATATAAGACCAGCCGGGTGATATTCAAGGAGATGTTCAGCCAAACCATCAAGGGTGCTTCTTCGCCTACGGGTGCTCAGGGTGGTACCAACCCACAGCAAGTCGGGCTGGGAGTTTCACTTTCTTCGGTGGATACGATTCACAGCCAAGGCAACCTTCAACCATCGGGCCGAATCACAGATATGGCTATCGAAGGTAACGGTTTCTTCGTGCTCAAGGAAGGGGAAAGGAGATATTACACTAGGGCTGGGAACTTCGATTTGGACGCTAACGGGGTACTGGTAGATTCGGCCGGCCGTCGTGTTTTGGGTTGGATGGCTACAAACGGGGTATTCGGCACGAGAACTGACAGTACGCTGACTGCGATCACTATTCCGATCGGGCAGCAAATTAACGCGACGCCCACCACGAGGGCGGCTTGGTATCATAACCTCGATTCCAGAGCCGTTAATGGCACCACGAGAACGACTTCCATGGTAGCCTTCGATTCCCTCGGCAATGCGCACCAGCTAACCGTGACTTTTACCAAGGTAGACGTCAACAAATGGGATTGGTCGGTTTCGGGTAGCGGCGGAGTAACGGCCAGTGGTAGCGGCCATCTGGTATTCGACACTACGGGAAATCTTCAGTCTTCCATAGTAGTGGACCCAGTAACGGTTGACTTGAGTGCTCTCGGCGCAAACAATCTCACAATACAGATGGATTTCAGCCGTGTTACGCAAAACGCGGATGATTCTACGGTGGAGCTGGCAGAAAGGGATGGAGCCCCACCAGGTTCTCTGGAGACAGTGAGTGTGGATGAGCTTGGGGTGATCAGTGGCGTGTATTCAAACGGGTTATCACGACCGTTGGCGCAGGTGGCATTGGCCATGTTCCCGAACCCAGGGGGCCTAAGCAAGAGCGGCGCGGGAGTCTATGAGGAGTCGAATAACTCCGGCCCCAGGCAGATAGATCAGCCGGGTAGCGGTGGACGAGGGAAGATTGCGCCTTCAGCGCTAGAGTTATCTAACGTAGATCTGGCCAACGAGTTCACTGCAATGATCACGACGCAGCGGGGCTTCCAGGCCAACTCGCGCGTGATCACGGCTTCTGATGAAATGCTTCAGGAGCTCGTGAACCTTAAACGCTCCTGAGTGAAAAGGCGGGGTGGGATCAGGTGGATCGAGCTACATTGCTGGGCGTGGTATCAGGTATAGCCTTGCTAGCCATATCTCTTACTATGGGAGGATCGCTTAGAGCTTTTTGGGACGTACCGTCCGTGATGATCACGATCGGTGGTACTATCGCCGCCACGCTGATCGCCTACCCGCTTCCAAAACTGGTAAGGGTGTTGGGGGTACTAAAGAACGCCTTCATTGGGGGCGGAATGGATCCAGAAGAGACCATAGCGCTTATGGTCTCGTTGTCCGAACGCGCCCGCAGGGAGGGACTTCTCGCCCTGGAAGAAAAAGCCGCTGAAATAGGTGATCCCTTCCTTCGGCGTGGGCTTCAGTTGGTCATCGACGGCACCCCCGCGGAAGCGGTAAGGGAGATACTGGAAAGCGATATTTATTACAGCGAGCAGCGGCACAAACAAGGCCAGGGAATATTCGAAAGCATGGGGAACTCAGCGCCGGCCTTCGGGATGTTGGGTACGATAATCGGTTTGATCCAAATGTTGCGTAGCTTGGATAAACCGGAGACGATAGGGCCTTCATTGGCGGTAGCCTTGGTGACAACGTTTTATGGCTCCGTTTTGGCTAACCTTGTATTCATCCCGGTGGCAGCCAAGCTCCGCGTCAAATCGGGAGAAGAGGTGTTGTTCAAGCAGCTTTTGCTCGAGGGAATACTTGCGATACAAGCCGGGGATAATCCGCGCCTCGTTGAGGAGAAAATGAAATGCTTCTTGATGCCCAGCAGCCGGGATCGGTACAGGTTCCGCAAGGCCAGATTGGAGGCGGAGACAGTTGCGGAAAGAACGGGAGGATCAATTCAAGGTTGATACCTCAGCGCCGCGATGGTTGACCACGTATAGCGACCTGGTCACTAACTTGCTTTGCTTTTTTGTGCTTCTGTTCGCGATGTCTACCATAAATTTGAAGAAGTTTCAGAGGGCCGTGCTGTCGATTCAGGGCGCTTTGGGTGTATTGCCTGGACAGATTTCCCTCCAGGAGTTAGAAGAAATGGCTCCCGAGCTGGAAAACAGCTTATTGGAGGAACTGGCCAAGAAGGATATGGAACAACTCCAAGCGGCAAAGCAACAACTTCAAACCCTCATTGCGGACGAAGGACTGGGCGGGTCGGTTACCATCACTATGGAGGGCAGGGGACTAGTGCTCAGATTTGCTGATACGGTGCTGTTCGATTTGGGTAAGGCAGACTTGAAGCCAGGGGCGAAGAGGATACTCGACAAGATAAGCAAAGTGCTCCTGAACCTTCCGAATCAGGTGCGGGTAGAGGGGCATACGGACAACCTTCCGATATCCACAGTTCAATTTCCATCCAACTGGGAGCTGTCCTGCGTGCGGGCTACCACTGTGGTCCGGTACCTATCAGAGAAAAACGGATTACCTGCCGACCGGCTGTCAGCGGCCGGATATGGCGAGCATCGTCCGGTAGCGCCCAACTCCTCCGAGGACTCCCGTAGATTGAACCGGCGTGTAGACTTGGTGATACTCACCATGACGCTCTCAAAATCCGAAGCGGGGCAATGGAGGTAGGCTAAGTGCGGTACAAAAAAACGATAGTGTTCCTGTTTATACTTGCGACTGTAACTTGCCTAGGTGGCCTGTATTACGTCAAAGCACGCTCTCCGAAGGTCACAGGCACGCGATCAGATACTCCAGTTCTCGTGCAAGGTGGAGAATTCGTTACCAATCTTTTACCGAATGGACCATATAGTTACATCCGAGTACAGGTGGATATCGAAGTAGATTGCAAAAAAGGGGCGGCAGCTCTGAACAAGCGCTCGTCAGAGGTAAAGGATACCATTTTGAGGGTGTTGCGTTCCAAAAAGTCGGACGAGGTAGTTAGTGCCGAAGGCATGGATCGGCTTGCCGCCGAAATGGCGCAAAGGTTGAGCGGACTGCTCGGCGATGAAGGCAAAGTAACACGAGTGTTATTCACTGAGTTCGTCGTTCAATGACACCACGATGGCTTGATAAGGAGGCGTGGCGTATATGGAAGAAGATGCCGTACCCGGAAAGGTGAAAATCGCGCCAGCGAAATTTGCCCAGATAGATCCATCCGTAGCCAAAGCAAAGCCTAAAACTAACGCCGATAACTCCTCTCTGCTTATGGACGTGCCACTCACTGTAGTGGTCGAGCTAGGACGTGCTCGTAAACTGTTCCGGGAAGTACTGTCGTTTACTCCTGGGACAGTAATCGAACTGGAGAAGCTTACGGGCGAGCCATTGGACATTCTCGTCAACGGGAAGCCGATTGCAAGGGGCGAGGTGGTCGTTATGGACGAGAATTTCGCTGTCAGGGTTACCGAAATAATCGGGGCTCATGATGGCAAGGAGAGCGGTGAGAAGGCTTGAGCGCTTTAGACCTGGTGAGGACACTGGCGGCATTGACGCTGACCTGTTGGCTTGCAATCGCTCTGAGCAGGTTCCTGGCGAAAGAGCGCACTCGCATGGGCGCGGCAGTGATTCTTAGAGGCGGGATAACCCTGGGTAAAGGGCGAGGTGTTTGGCTGGTTGAGGCGCTCGGCAGGTCATATCTATTGGGCGTAACAGAGCATGAGATTCGGGTGCTCGCACAAGAGGAAATAAAGGATACAGTGAACGCAGTGAACGAGAGTGAGAAACCGGGCGCTCAGTTTTCAGACTTGCTGAACACGGCCGGCACGGCCTTGAAGGACGCTCTGAGTCTAGTTCGAAACGGAAGGTTCCTCCATGGAAACCATAGCTAACTTCGTGCAGAGCCAGGGCTTATCCGGCCCCCTTAAAATCCTGGTTGTCTTAACCCTGTTATCGGTGTTGCCTGCGATGGCGATACTCATGACTTCTTTCACCAGGATAGTCATCGTCCTATCTTTCTTGCGAAACGCTCTATCCACTCAGCAGATTCCGCCCAACCAGGTGATCATAGGTATTGCCTTGGTGCTCACTGTTTTCGTGATGGCGCCCGTCTTCACTAAGATCAACGATACTGCACTTCAGCCGTATTTACAGGGCAGGATTACTGAAGCGGTGGCACTCAAGCGCGCCGAGGAGCCTCTGAGGGAGTTCATGTTTAGGCAAACGAGGGACAAGGATATGGCTCTCATGGTCGAACTGGCTGGGATCCAACGACCAGCTACGCCTGCGGACGTTCCGACTTACGTATTGGCACCCGCATTTTGCATCAGCGAGCTGAAAACCGCGTTCCAAATAGGGTTCATGTTGTTCATCCCCTTCCAGGTGATTGACATGGTGGTTGCCAGCGTGCTCATGGCGATGGGGATGTTGATGTTGCCCCCAATGATGATCTCTCTTCCGTTCAAGCTTCTCCTGTTCGTGATGGTGGATGGCTGGAATCTGGTGGTTCGCTCTTTGGTTTTGAGCTTCAAATGAGGTGAAAAGAGTGGACGAAGGGCTTGTGCTTACCGTCACTGGTGAAGCCATAAAACAAATACTTACCGTTTCTGCTCCGGCTCTCATAGCGGGGTTGGTTGTCGGACTAATCGTATCCTTGCTGATGGCTCTCACTCAGATTCACGAGCAGACACTGGCCTTTGTGCCGAAGATCGTGGCGGTGCTGTGTGCGCTGGTATTCTTTGGGCCGTGGATGCTCACTTTGTTGGTGCAGTTTACTGCCAGGATACTCTTGCAGCTTCCGTCGGTAGTGCGCTAGGAGGCAAGATTTCGACCGTTGGAAAGCAAGTATCTCCTGATAGGTAGTAGGATCATGAGCTTCATCTCGGTCGCGCCGGGTTTAGGAGGAAGGCAAACGCCCGCCGCATGGAAGATAGGTCTCGGGTGCTGGCTGGTACTGGTTTTGGGACCAAAGTTTGGCGGAAGCCCGGGATCGCCGCCGCTCAGCGCGGATGTGGCGCATTTCGTCGTGATGGTTTGCAGAGAGGCAGCGGTGGGTATGTTGATCGGCTTTTGTACGAATCTCGTTTTGTCGGTTGCGGCTAACGCTGGCTGGATCATCGATCAGAGTATGGGCATCGGAATGGTAAACGTAATAGACCCGCAATATGGGACAGCGGTTCCATTGATGGGGAATTATCTCATGCTCCTCGGCCTGGTTCTCTGGCTGGGCTCAAATGGTCATCACTTGCTGCTAGTGGGACTGGATGAATCCTTTAAGGTGCTTCCGCCAGGAGTCTGGCCTACGTTAGACATGGACGGTGTGCTCAAGGTATGCGTCACCATAACCGCTTCAGCCATGGGGATGGGGTTTAGCTTGGCAATACCAGCCCTCGGTGCCAGCTTGATTGTGGATGTCTGGTTGGGGCTGCTTTCGAGGAGCTTCCCTCAGCTTAACGCTTTCGTAATAGGTCTGCCCCTTAAAATGCTTGCCGTTCTGGGTACACTGGCTGCATCCGTCCAGGTTCTGAGCACGTTGGGTTCTTGGATTACGGCTGAAATGGTAAGGGCTTTGAGACTCCTCTTCGCGGCAGCACTAAAAGGGGCCTGAGATATATGGAAGAGAAGAAAGAAGCTCCGACTCCCCGAAAGCGGGAAAAGGCTAGACAAGAGGGACATGTGACGAGAAGTGCTGAACTGAGCGGCGCGCTGACGTTGCTCGGGTGTTACTTTGCACTCAAGTTTTGGGGTAGTAAGGCGAAGGACGAGATGCTTATGCTCGCTCAGACGTGTTTGGGCAATGGCCCAGTCGAACTCGACCTTCCCAGCGTGAAGCGCTTGTTCGCGGTACCTGTTGCGGTGTGCTGTATCATTCTGGCACCAATCCTGCTGGCTGCCGGCATCGTCGGCCTGGTTACCCAATTGGCTCAGGGAGGGTTTGTGGCGAGCCCTGCAGCTATAAGTCCGAAGTTGGAGCGCTTGAGCCCCGCGAGGAACATCGGCCAGATATTATCCCGGAGGCATCTGATGGATTGGCTGAAGAACCTGCTCAAGATGTGCGTGCTGGGGTATGTACTCTGGGGAACTGGGAGGACTCAGCTCGGCAGCCTTGTGGGCGTCGGGTTAGTGGGAGCCGAGCGAGGCGGATATATTCTGGCGGGTGCGGTTGGCGAAGTAGCTTACAGATGCGGGCTGGCGCTTCTAGTACTTGGGCTGCTCGATTACGGATACCAATGGTGGGAATCCGAGCAAGCACTGCGGATGACCAGGACTGAGTTGAAAGAAGAGATAAAGGAGACAGAAGGAAGGCCTGAAGTGAAGAGCCGGATCCGGGCGATCCAGCGTCGCTTGGCGAGCATGAGAATGATGGCCCAGGTCAAAAAGGCGGATGTGGTGATAACTAACCCGGACGAATTCGCGGTCGCATTGAAATATGAACCTGCGAAAATGGCAGCGCCCATGGTATTGGCAAAGGGCCGAGGTTTCCTGGCTGAACGGATAAAGCAGGAAGCCAGAAAGGCTTTCGTATCTATCGTTCCCAATCCGCCGCTTGCGCGAGCTTTGTACTCTTCGACTGAGGTGGGGCAGGTAATCCCGCCGGAGCTTTATAAAGCGGTGGCGGAGGTGCTTGCCTTCGTATATCGCGTTAAGAACCGGCTGTGAGGTCAGGTGATGCCCGTGTCGTATTCGCGCCTGGGAGAATTGACGATCCCAGTAGCAATGGTCATAGTGCTCTTAATGATAATTATCCCGATTCCGTATCAGTTTGTGGATTTCTGCCTGGCGTTGAACCTGACGCTCTCCGTGTGCACGCTGATGGCGACGCTTTATATCAAACGCCCGCTAGAGTTTTCGTCTTTCCCATCTCTGCTCCTGGTGAGTACGGTATTCAGGCTGGCTATCAACGTAGCAGCTACTCGGCTCATACTTCTGAACGGGTTTGCAGGCAACCTCGTTGAGGCCTTCGGTGAATTCGTGGTGGGCGGTGAGATGGCGGTAGGATTCGCTGTTTTTCTCATCATTGTGATCGTTCAGTATGCGGTAATCACCAGAGGGGCAGAGCGTGTGGCAGAGGTAGCAGCCCGGTTTACCCTGGACGCTTTGCCAGGGAAACAAATGTCGATAGATGCCGACCTGAACGCGGGCGTCATTACGGAAGAACAGGCCAGAGTGCGAAGATTGGAGATCCAGCGCCAGGCGGATTTTTACGGCTCTATGGACGGTGCGAGCAAGTTCACCAAGGGGGACGCCGTGGCGGCTATGCTCGTCCTGGCGGTGAACCTTCTTGGTGGTGCTCTGATGGGAGCCACGAGGGGCCTGGACGTGGCCGAAGCTTTTCGACGTTACACATTACTTACGGTAGGCAATGGCTTACTGGCGCAGGTACCTGCGCTTATCATGTCCACGGCTTCCGGCATAATCGTAACTCGATCTGCAGCCGAGGCGGACCTCGGACACGAACTCACAAGGCAACTGGCAGCTCAGCCACGCGGTTTCTCCACTGCAGGTATAGTGCTGGCAGTGCTCGCTCTCGTGCCAGGAATGCCCAAGCTGATGCTGCTGGTGCTATCGGCAGGCATGATATACCTGGGTGCCAGGGCGACGCGGCGGCATGGCGCACCTGCGGAAGAGGCCAAGCCGTCTCGGAGTGATTCTCAGCCGGAAAACGTGCTTCCTCTAGTTGGCGTTGAGCCCGTAGAGCTCGAGCTTGGTTATTCTCTCATCCCACTGGCGGCCGAAGGTGGGGACTTACTGGATCGCGTTGGTGCGGTCAGACGCCAGCTAGCAGCCGACTATGGGATAGTCGTCCCTCCCATACGCATCAGGGACAACATCGCCGAGCTGCAGCCACGGTCGTATTCCGTAAAGCTGAGGGGAGTGGAGATTGCGAAAGGCGAACTGTTTCCAGGGATGTATTTGGCCATGTCACCAGTTGAAAATGCCACTATCGAAGGTATCAAGACCAAAGAGCCTGCTTTCGGTTTACCAGCCTTCTGGATCGATGCCTCCCTTCGAGAGAAAGCTGAGGTGGACGGTTGGACCGTTGTTGCACCCAGTGCTGTACTGGCTACGCATCTGGCTGAACTGCTGAAGCATAATGCACACAAGCTCATGACGAGGCAGGGGACCAAAGAGCTGCTTGACATGGTGAGGGCTCGAAATGCGGCGTTGGTGGAAGAGCTCGTCCCAGGCCTTCTCAGCCTCGGAGAGGTTCAAAAGGTGTTGAGTAACCTCCTTTCTGAGGGCATTCCCATCAAGGACCTCGACACGATCCTAGAGGCCGTCGCCGATGCAGCCAGATTTACCAAAGATACAGACAAGCTTACTCAGAAGGCTAGAGTTGCCCTCTCGGCCACGATAATAAAACTCTACGGCCTAGATGAAGCCGACACCTTGATTGCAGGGGTCAGTCCGGAAGTGGAGAGTGCGGTGGTAGAGGCTCTCACGAAGGATGATTCAGGCACAGTGAGAATAGCTATGCAACCTGCCCTACTTCAGGCATTGGCGCAATCCGCCTCTG
This sequence comes from Bacillota bacterium, assembly GCA_012840015.1. Lineage (GTDB taxonomy): Bacteria > Bacillota > Sulfobacillia > DUMF01 > DUMF01 > DUMF01. The sequence goes on along the minus strand of DUMF01000028.1, from coordinate 3,417 downwards.
TCCTCGTGGAAAGGTTTGCGGAGAAAGGGAAGCAGCCCGTTCTCGTGTGCAGTGGGGCGGTGCGGCCTTACCTCCAGAGGCTGTTGCACAAACTGGGATTCAAGTTTGCTGTGCTAAGTTACGAAGAGCTTAATGGGCTTTCCGGACTCAATCCGATCGGTATATTGACCTTGCATGGGACTCAGGAGGGCAAGGGAGGGCAAGGCGTGAACCATGAAACAGGCTAAACATCCGCCAATCAGGGTGAATGCGTTTGCCTCATTCATTGTGCCAGGTCTTTCTCCAGATGAAGGCTATTGCACACTAGTTCAGGACATTAGTGACGAAGGGATAGCCCTGGGCCTTCCCATGGAAAGAGGCAGGTACGTTCGCGTACCAGAGGAGTCTAGAGTCCGGGTCGAAGTGGCAAGCGGCCGGACAGTCTATGCTTTCGATACTCACGTGCTGCGAGTGTCGGAGGGCGTAGTGCCGCTGGTGTGGGTGGCTTGGCCGGAGCAATACCAAAGGATGGAAAGACGACACTTTGTGCGGGCTATATGTAGCGTGGACCTAACGCTGATCGCACCGGCGAAGGGCGGCGTAGCTTCCATTGATTTATATGCTGGGGAAACGGTAGACCTCAGCGCGGGAGGCGCAATGATTTTGACACAGGCTCCATTGGATGTGGGGGATGTGGTGAACGTGGACCTCCATCTGTCGAAGTCACGTAGCCTTAGAGTGCGGGGAGAAGTGCTTAGGGTGGAGCAGCTTCCGCGCTTTCGGGGCCAACGCAGGAGAGTAGCCATGCGGTTCATGGACGTTAAGCCTTCCGACGAGGACGAGATATACAGGTTCACAATGAAAGTGCTTTGTGAGCAGCGCAGGCGAGGTTTGGTGTGAGCTGTTGTTAGAGGAAAGGAAGGGGGAAGCCATGAGCATGTCTCCGGTGGATGCCGCGTGGTCGACGTATGGCAACCAAAAAGATCCTGCGGCGAGAGCACAACTCATAGAAAGGTATGCCCCCTTGGTCAAATACGTGGCGGGCAGATTGTCGACTGGTCTCCCTTCTCACGTTTCCATGGATGATCTGTACAGCGAGGGGCTGCTGGGACTGATCGATGCCATCGAGAAGTTCGATCCGTCCAGGGGAGTGAAGTTCGAAACATATGCAGTGGCCCGAATCAAAGGAGCGATACTTGACGGGCTCAGGAGGATGGATTGGCTGCCTGTGCACACTCGCCAAAAGATACGACAGCTCGAGAAAGCATACTCAGAGCTTCAATCCAAGCTAAACCGCTTCCCGTCAGACGCGGAGGTAGCTGCTTACCTCGGCATGGACATGAAGGCATTCCACGAGCTGCTCCAGAATGCGAGTATAGCCTGCACGATTTCGCTTGAAGACAGCTGGTTTGAGTCGGATCGGGGTGGGCTAGATGCATTGGATTTCACCCCGGATCCCAGTGCGCCAGATCCGTTGAGCTGGCTGGAATTGGAAGCAGAAAAGGAAGATCTGATGGCGGCGATCGATTCACTGCCGGAGCGTGAAAAATTAATCATCGCACTATATTATTATGAGGGGCTTACTTTACGGGAGATCGCTGAGGTGCTGCAAGTGTCAGTGCCACGGGTATCTCAGCTGCATGCGAGAGCTGTACTGTATCTCAGGGCGAAACTACTAAAGCTATGGGAAACGAGGTGAGAAGGATGGATCCGGTGGGACCAACCACCGCTGTCGCGAGAGCCGTAGAGGCGGAGAGGGTATCTGGGCTCAACTTGGCGGACATGAGGGGCAGGTGGGAGGCAGCTTTAGCGCAAATAGATCGGCAGTCGGGTAATGTCAGCCGCGTACCACATTTAGCACCATCCCCTCAAGCGGCAAGGGAACGTCGGCTGGAGGGCGGTGATTCCCAAGGCGGCGGTTGTGGCGGTAGCGGGGGTACTTCAGGCAGAGAACGAGGCGAAGCGGAACCTCATGGGCAACGCCCAAGGCGGCAAGTACCTCGCCGGGCGGGTGGGCTGTTTGTGGACGAAAGCCGGTAGAAAGTCGGTGGCACGGTACTTGGAAAGGGCGGGGAAGAGTGATGGTTAATCCTACCGAGGGAATCAGCGTGCTCATAGGGGATACTCGTTTGACGATCCTGAAGGGGGACATTACCACCCAAAAGGTAGACGCAATAGTCAATGCGGCCAACTCAAGGTTGGCAGGCGGCGGCGGGGTGGACGGGGCTATTCATCGCCGAGGCGGCCCTCAGATAATGGAAGAATGCCGGAAGATCGCCGCAGAACAGGGTGGATGTCCCACCGGGCAAGCGGTAGTTACATCGGCGGGCCGGTTACCAGCCAAGTATGTGATCCATGCGGTCGGTCCGATCTGGCATGGTGGGAACCGTGGAGAGCCAGATCTGCTGGCATCTGCTTACCGCAATTCGTTACGGTGCGCCGTGGATAAGGGCGCAAGGACGGTCGCATTGCCGTCTATCAGTACGGGGGCATATGGTTATCCAATCGATAAAGCCGCTCGGATAGCTCTATCTACGATCAAACAATTCATTGAAGAAAACAAAGGCGCTCTGGATGAGGTGCGTTGTGTGTTGTTCTCGGATTCGGATTTCGGGGTGTACGAGACGATTTTACCTGAGGTCATAGGGGGTCAGCCCACGTGCACCTCAGCTTCTTGAGTCTGTGCAGTCTCGCCCGTAGCCATTCCTGCGTTCTGTCGTTTGGTAGCAGGCGGGGGGCCGTTACTGAAAAACGAAACCCCAGAGGTTGCTGACGCCCGAATGTGATCAACCGAGATCCCCAGCCCAAGACTTGGCTGGAGCTTCGTCGGATAGAGCAGATTTAACACGTACACCAGGGATTACCCTGCGTATCTGCGTACTTGTTCGGTGGCAGCTCGGCCGCACTTACGGGGCCCCAGGCCCCTCCCTCTGTATGCCATGCCGCAAAGCCTTGTGGCGATTAAATGTCATGGTCGGGCTGCCGAGATTTGAACTCGGGACCTCTTGAACCCCATTCAAGCGCGCTAGCCAAACTGCGCCACAGCCCGACGCACTGTGATTATAACGCTTAGCTGCTTTCGTAGTCAATGTGGTGTACTGGTTCATATGATGTGAGACACTCGCGCATTCCAAGTAGTTCCAGATATTGGGCGGGGCTCTTGTATCCAAGACTTTGGTGAGGCCTGAGGTGATTATACACCTCGAGCGCCCAACGCTTGAGTTCAGCTCTCATCGTTTCAATCCGCAGCTCGCCATCGTAACAAGCCCAGAATTCTTCCCTGTACGTCCTGTGCATTCTCTCCACAACCTCGTTCAGCTTCGGTGATCGAGGTGGCAAACAGAATAGCTTAACCCCATGCGCTTTGCACGCATCCTCAAATTCCGCGTAAAACTCACTGCCACCGTCCACCTGTATGGCTTTGATCCTGAATGGACT
>DUMF01000027.1 GCA_012840015.1 Bacillota bacterium | reverse complement strand
CCTGTCGCATGGTACGTGATTACTGTACTGCGGCGGGCATAACTAACTTCTACGATGGGGGATATGGCATAGAACATGTGGTACTGCCTGAAGACGGGCTTGTAGTTCCGGGCGATCTGGTAATAGGAGCTGACTCACACACCACGACTTATGGTGCACTTGGGGCTTTCGCGACAGGCGTTGGCCAAACGGACCTTGCGGCTGCGATGGCTCTGGGCAAAATCTGGCTGAAGGTACCTGAGACGATGCGCTTTGAGTTTGCGGGGAGGCTCCCCGACTGGGTCGGCGGAAAGGACTTGATCCTGCTCGTACTAAGCGAGATAGGTGTTGATGGTGCACTCTACTGTGCCATGGAGTTCTGCGGCGAAGCCATCAGGCAGTTGGATATGGATGGAAGGTTTACGATGTGCAATATGGCCATCGAGGCGGGCGGAAAGGCAGGGCTGATCGAAGCGGATGAAACTACCTGGCAGTTTACGTCTCAGCGGAGTGACAGAGCAGGGGTAGGCTATACCAGCGATCCGGATTGCCGGTACAAGACTGTCAAACGGTTCGACGTATCGCACCTCGAACCGTTAGTAGCGCTGCCGCACCTACCTTCCAACGTAAGAAGAGTTTCGGAGGTTTCCGGGGTGGAGATAGACCAGGTAGTCATCGGCTCTTGCACTAACGGTAGGCTGGGGGATCTAGCGCTCGCTGCCCGAGTGCTCAGAGGGAGGAAAGTGCACAAGCGTGTGAGAGCGCTCGTGATACCGGGTAGTCGTAAGGTATTCCTGAGAGCGTTGAAAGAGGGTATCATAGCTGATCTCGCGGAAGCCGGGGCGACGATCTGCATGCCGACGTGCGGCCCATGCTTCGGGGGGCATACAGGAGTGCTGGACGAAGGCGAGAGGTGCGTGTCTACCACGAACAGGAATTTCGTCGGTAGGATGGGCAATGAAAAGAGCGAGGTTTACCTGGCGAATCCTGCGGTGGCTGCAGCGTCCGCCGTGGCTGGCAGAATCGTTCATCCCAGGGAGGTCGTCGAGGAATGAACATTCGCGGTAAGTGCTGGAAATTTGGGGATAACATAGACACTGATATGATCATCCCCGGTCAGTATCTGAACACAGCAGATCCGAAGGAACTTTCGAAGCATTGTCTGGAGGGTGCTGATAAGGAGTTCGTCAAGAAGGTTTCTCAAGGGGACGTAATTGTAGCCGGTAGGAATTTCGGCTGCGGGAGCTCTCGAGAACATGCGCCGATTTCCATAAAAGCAGTTGGTGTGGGAGCCATAATTGCCTCTTCCTTTGCAAGGATATTTTACAGGAACGCAATAAACATTGGATTGCCAGTATTGGAAAGCCCGGAAGCTGCCTCGTCTATAGAAGAAGGCCATGAGGTACTGATCGATACCGACACGGGAATCATTACTGATTTGAACACTGGTAAGCGATTCAAGTCGGCTCCTTTCCCGCCGATCGTGCAGGGCATCATGGAGGCAGGCGGCCTAGTGCAATATGTGAGAAAACAGCTTCAAAAACCATAATGTAGCCGGAGGGATATGCCCCTCCGGCCTATCTTGAGGTTGTGGCAGGCGTTTCTCAAACTTCCATCACTTTAACATCAGGTGGGATGATGAGATCCGCTTCAGTAGCTGCTTTGACTTGTTCTACCGTGACTCCTGGAGCTACTTCTCGCAGTACTAGCCCGTCCGGTGTGACTTCCATTACTGCCATTTCTGTTACGATCAGGTCAACAACGCCTGCCCCAGTTAGCGGAAGCCTACATTGTTTCAGGATCTTTGAGGCACCGTCTTTGGTGGTGTGTTCGGTAGCCACTATGACTTTCTTGGCACCGGTCACGAGGTCCATCGCGCCGCCCATACCAGGTATTAACTTACCGGGGATCATCCAGTTTGCCAGGTTACCGTGACCATCCACTTCAAGTGCACCTAGGACCGTTACGTCCACGTGGCCACCCCTTATCAAGGCGAAGGAGGTAGCGCTATCGAAGAATGCTCCCCCTGGTAGCACGGTCACAGGGCTGCCTCCGGCATTCACGATATCCGGATCGATGGCATCGGGGGCGGGAGCTGGCCCGAGGCCTACGAAACCGTTCTCAGATTGAAGCTTTACTTCCACCCCTTCGGGGATGTAGTTGGCCACCATGGTAGGTAGCCCGATCCCTAGGTTGACAACGTCTCCATCCTTCAAAATCCGGGCGATCCTGCGTGCAATGACTTCTTTCTTATCCATCGTATCTCCCTCCTCTCACATGGCGCGGGGGACGATGAGGTCCACAACTACACCAGGGGTCATGACCTGGTCTGGATCCAGATCGCCGATCTCGACGATTTTATCTGCTTCTACTATCACGAGGTCGGCAGCCATCGCCATCAAGGGGTTAAAGTTCCGGGCAGCCCTTCGATAAGTAAGGTTGCCTTTCTTGTCTGCGATGGCGGCTCTAAGGAGTGCGACATCCGCTCTTATTGGAAGCTCCAGAAGATAGGTCTTGCCGTTGACTTCGATTTTCTTCTTCCCATTTTCGGCGAGCGTTCCTAGTCCGGTCGGTGTGAGGAAACCACCTAGTCCGGCCCCTCCTGCCCTTATTCTTTCTGCGAGGGTTCCCTGCGGCACCAGCTCTACTTCCAGTTCTCCTGCTTTCATCTGTCGGCCGGTTTCAGGGTTAGTCCCAATATGAGTCACGATAATTTTCTTGAACTGCTTGTTCACAACCATTTTGCCCACGGCCCTGTCTGGAAAAGCAGTATCGTTGCAGATGAGAGTGAGGTCTTTCGTGCCCTTCTTGACCAGTGCATCTATGAGCCCAAGCGGGGAGCCAACTCCGAGAAAACCGCCAACCATGATGGTCATTCCGTCTTTAATATTGCAGACAGCTTCTTCCAGAGTGGTTATCTTGGCCATATTCACACCTCCCGGTGAACCGTTTGCGTCTTCGCTCATTGAACAACCGCAAAAACCATGCCAATTCGGGTGAGCTGGTAGTGGGTCAATGAACTAAAGGAGGAGTAAGGATTTCAGTCGGTTCCTGGTAAGAGATCAGTAGCCGAAAGGCGAAACGGTTTGCGCATGGTGCGAAAACAACTGCACGTTTTGGGCCTCTCGAAATCCGGTAATAATAGGATCTGAAAAGGATTGAACGGGATGAAAAACGTGGGAAGAATAGATCAGATACTCCGGCTCACCGTATCCGCAGTCCTTCTCGGGCTGGTTCTGTTCGGTGTGGTTATAGATTTCACGGCCGGGCTGTTTACGGCTATTGCCGCATCGCTTGCCATTACCGCTGCAGCCAGGACATGTCCGGTTTTTTCGTTATTTGGGTTCACGAGCTTGCCTTTGGACAAGTATATGCCTTATCTGATACAAATACAGTCATCGATAAAGTCATCTGTGGAGTCCTTATGGAGTAGTTGGGTGGGGAAGCGACTGACCAACAGGTGACCTGCGGAGCGTCCTAAGGAGCAGAGAAACGAGCAAAGAAGCGCTCGGCGCCGCGATTAAGAAAAGGGCGATCACGAAAAGCAGAAAGTCGTTTGCGAACTCGTTCTTCCCGGACATGTCGAAACCTCCTCAAACTGGATGGGACGGGTAGCCAGCTCGAAGCCGGCTACCCTTTGGTCTTACGAGCTTTTTACGCTAAACGGGAAAAACGGGAAACAGAATACGATCAGGAACAAGACGATTATAAAGATAAGGAAGCTGCTGTCCCACTCTTGGGTCTTCACGATTCTTCCCTCCTACTTTAGGTAGTGTATAGGGCTCGTGCCCTTTACATATTATTGGAGTGCCTTTTTAGTTGTTACTTTAGATAACTCAGAAACGAACCTTGAGTGCCCGCAGTACGTTAGTTATGCGATTGCAAATCGTAGATAAGTCGGAACCGGCGAAAAGTAAGCCCACAGCTCTATTTTCAGCGTCGAGCACGAGGGAGCCGCTGTCTCCTCCCTTGCTCATAGGGGTAGTCATGAATTGGTCTTCGAATAGAGCAGTGCTGTTGTCCCCCATGTTTACTCTTGCCATGACCGAGACTGCCCTGACAGTACCGGTAGTAACTCCAGAGGTCCTGCCGCTCTTTTTCACCTGCATGCCTACCACCGGTTCGGCTACACCTTTTACTGCTCCGATTTCGAGTATCTCTGCGGAGATGTCTTCCTTCGTAATCGGCTTGGCTAGAGCACAATCTACTAGGTTCGATGAATCTGTCTTCTTGAGGAACTTCATTCGATAGTGAGGTCGGTAGAGTCTCATGAACCTGTTAATATAAAGAGAAGCTATACTGGCGATTGGGCACGCAGATTCTTCCACCTCGAGCTTAAGAGGTATGAATTTATACAGCGTGCCTATTACGTCCTTGGGAAGGCTACCACCGTCGTACGCTCCAGGCTGTAGGATGGGGTCTCCTAACCTCGACCGCCTGTCTCGCCCGTCCGTCCGGTTGGCCAGCACGTGGTTGTTAGAAAGTATGAGCGGTTCCCCGGTGGATTCGTCGTAAACTATCGCTCCGAGTGTCCCAGCTGTAACAGATTTATGACCGATACTCACCCCAGGTACGGCTGGTCTAACCCGTTGCAGCCTGTTGGAGAGAAGTCGGAGTTCTCCGATTTCTTCGACGTCGGTTTGTAAATTGCCAACCTGCTGTGGGATAACCTCGAGGGCAGAGAGAGACTGTAGTGGTTTCTTATGTTCGACGAAAACTACCACTGCAGGCTCGCCTGTGGTTTTCCCGCGCCTTCTTTTGTAGCCGAATCCCACTGCGTTCACATTTGGAAGGTCAAGTAGTTCCCTCAACTGTTGATTCACCGCTCTTCCCTCCGGGTGGTCTGGAGGAGGTATACCCTCCTCCACGAGCCGTGTCACTCAGATGCCTTGTTCGGGAAAAGGAAGAAAAAGAAGAAGAGGAAGAAGAAAATGATAAAGATCCACCACCAACCACCAAAACAGAACTGACTCTTCTGGGCTTCCACCTTATATCCCTCCTTTCAAGAGAATGAACTAAGTGTCAAGGCAGCATGTTGGCGAAAGCGACTGTTAGTGTGAACCATGTTAGGAAATCGTTGGTCAGAAGCTGGTTTCTTTCTGTCGTCTGTTTGAGCTCTGCGATTGGGGCACTGCCTCCGGTGGCGGTTCCAGACGTAATCCAGAGCGGAAACCATAGTAGAACTAGTGTGGTCAACCTATCTTTGGCCTGTGCTATTTCCTCCTGGATGTCTTCGATCAGGAAGGAGGTCTGTAAAGGCCCGGATGTCTGAAACTCCGCTTGCTTGGAAGCCGTCTGGACCAACGCTTCTACGAGCGCTTGTGCTTTTGGCCTTAGGAAAGGCTTTAGGGCTGTGAAAAGAGCGAGGTCCCTGGCGGTAGTCTCCACAGGTTCCATCCCCCCCAGCGAGGTTAGGTCAATACATAATATGTTGATCAGTCTAGCGTGTTACGGCGCCGTTGGGAGGAAAAGGCCCACTGACGCTGAAATCTACTTATAGTGGCGATAGCAGGGGTGATCGACATGACTGATGAGGAGGCTATCTTTTGGCGTAAAGAGGCTACATCGCTCGGGGCGAGCCTCGCCCGGGTGATTCGGGTGGATCAAATTCTCATGGATCCTCGCACTCGCCTGAAGTGCCGTGTCCCCCTATGTCCCAGTTATGGACGAAATCTGATGTGCCCACCTTTCTTGCCATCCTATGCAGAAGCGGAAACGATGGTCCGAAAATATAGCTACGCACTCCTCCTCAAGCTTGAAGTCAACATGGGAGACGGACCTGACAGGGATGTCGCTTATGAAGGGGCGATTTCTCTGCATCGGTTAGTCAACTCATTGGAGAAGCTCGCCTTCCAGAAGAACTATCGCTTTGCTGCCGGCTTGATAGGCGGAACGTGCAGGCTTTGTGCCAGGTGCGCGGCTGAATCAGGGAGCACTCACTGCCGGCACCCGTTTGAAGCCCGGCCTTCTATGGAAGCCATGGGGATCGATGTGGTGGGCACTCTGGAATCGCTTGGGTTGAAGAAACCAGTGTTCCCGGCTACTGCCACTGTGGAGTGGGTGGGGCTGCTTCTTCTCGAATGATGGGGGTGCAATATGCCAGCGCCCTCAACTTCGGGAAAACTCACTATAATCCGACCGGGGGATTGGCTTCTCGCCAGGAATACTGGAAGGAACGTAGCGCTGCTGGAGATAGCGTATGCGCATGTCCGGTCGGCTATGGTCCAGGGCCTATGGATCACGCGCCGTGACCAAGCAGGTTCCACAGGACACCTTTGGCGGCCAGGCCGGTAAACTCCATCACTCCAGAATCGAGGATGTACAAGAGGGCTTATCATCGTTGATGAATTTAACATCGTATAACCCTTTTTAGACCGTTACCCCGTCTGCCTGCTCTAGGCTGCAGCCGGTTCTTCACAAACCAGGAGTATTTACTGTCAGCCGGGTCGACTAGTAAGACCCCCGCAGGCACCTGTTCTTTCAAGTCCTGTGTTAATGGTTGACTGTCACCAAATACCGCCACGAATAGACCTTGTTGCGAGAAGTTCTTCGGAATAGGCGATTTTCATGGGGGAGTAATGAGAATCTGATTCAGCCAATAGACGTTTTACCGGAGGAGGGTTGGCTATGCGGCTTAAGGTTGACACCCCTTCCCGAAGCGAACCTCGGATCCGTCATGGGTATTCCGCTCTAACCCCGCGATCATCGTAGCCCAGATTCGTGGCATACGTTGACCTATCGGGCTGTGTTTAGATCCAACCTATGTATTGCTCCATTTGCCGGTGACTGCCCTCAACGCGTTCACCGTTGGCACATGAAGTGCAAAGGGGCTAAAGGTTCCCGTAGGCTTTAATAAGATCCAATGATCCAATGGGCGGTAATTCTCTCCATTCAGAACGAAACCATGAGAGGGAATATCATGGACCCAAGGCTATTTATCGGCCCACGCGTACACGAAGTTATCGTGTTCCACCACACCTGCAGAAGTACTTGTCCACTTGTTGGTTGCAGACTTCCGTTCCGAGGTCTGAGTGCCCTGTCCCCAGCAACGGCAAGTTCGGGCGTTGCTCAAGTACAGCACCCGTTTCAATCCCCCAAGTCAGCATTGAACTCATGTCCGCCAAAGAGTTGCTAGGATTAGCATGGCTAATCCACCGTTTAACAGGATCACGTGGTAAGAAGGAGCTACAGCAGGCTTTGAAGTAACAAGGGCTACGCCTCCCCGTAGATAACTACCCACTGTGAGACTGCGCCTGCGAGGCCATCCATTTCCCAGAAAAGGGGCTGCAGCCAAGTCGGTGCCGGACAGCTGCCACGCAGCCTGCCAGATGTACTCCATAGCTGGGCTCCTCGTGATATCATGAAGCCGGGTGCGCTAAGCCTGTGCTGACGGCAATCCGCTGAATCCTGAACAGGAGGGTTGGAAGGCTGGAAGTCGAGGTAACATGTAAGAGCGCCTTGGTGAAGACGGGCATCCCGGGGTATGACTATTGTCTGAATCCTTACAGCGGTTGTTCCCATGGGTGCCGCTACTGCTACGCTGAGACAGTTCTGCGCTTCCGGCGGGAGGCCGATAGGTGGGGCGAGTACGTCGCCGCAAAGGTCAACTTCCCCGAGGTCTTGCGTCGCGAACTGCGGCGTCGGCGGCGCAACCCTGGCGGGCCTGCCCCGGTGAGACGAGTCCTCTTCGGTACAGTGACGGACGCGTACCAGCGGGCTGAAAAGGATTTTGGTTTGACGCGCTCATCTCTCGAAGCTCTGGCAGACCTATGGCCAGAGGCCGAAGTATGCATACTCACCAAATCCGGCCTCGTGCGACGGGACGTAGACGTGATAAAGCGTCTGAAAGGGTGTTCGGTAGGCTTCACGATTACGCTTGTAGACGATGCGGCGGCCGCTCTATTTGAGCCCGGTGCCCCGCCGCCCTCCATACGCCTCGAGACGGCGCGGGAGCTGCTGGCAGAGGGCATCCCGGTCTGGGTTTTCATCGCTCCGCTGCTTCCGGGCATAGGGGATGCACCGCGCGCCTTAGAACAGTTGCTGGCTGCGATAAGAGCGGCGGGCGTAGCAGAGGTGCACGTTGACCCACTAAACCCCTATCCGACGGCCGTGCGACGTCTCAAGGCGCTCTATCGGACTGAGTTTCCGTGGGCGGAGCGGAGCCTGGATGGCTACCTTCGCAACCAGCGTGCATACCTGGATGAACTGGCCGTGCACCTAGAGGTCCTCTCGCACAGGTTTGGCTATGACTTGCGGCTGGCTTAGTAAGCGTGGCAGGGCACTCCAACAGAGATTCGCTCGGTTGTCCTTTCGTGGCAGAATAAATGGCAGAGGCCGGTGCCACGACAGCCTAAGTGGTAACGCCTCTGCCTTTTCATCTACGCTGGTCAGCGGCTGGTCAGCGAGACTATGGTGTGATCCACATGGTGCCGAGTTGCCTGAGGTACGCGTTGCCTACCTTGAGCCATACTTCCACCTGATAAAAGCTGCTGGCAATCTCGGGTACGTCAACGAAGTAGTACTGGGTATGCCCTGCGCCGATCTTTTCGTAATAGTAGGACTGGCTCATGCTCATGATAGATTTCCTTACTACAGTCCCGTCTGCTGCCCTGAATATCACTTCGTAGCTGTGAGGCTGCGGGAAGAACACGTCGTAACTCAGCGGATTTCTAACGGTCAACAATATCCTTCTAGCACCGTACGGCCACGACCTGTACTGGAAGCTGATCGAGTACTGGAGCGGGTCCACACAGTAGTAATACGGGAGCCAGCCCAGATCCAGGTACTCTTGGGCCACGGGCCACTCATTATAGCCGTCCGCGGCCAGGTAAGCTTCTACCCAATACATGCCCGGTGCCAACCACGGCAACTCTGTAGTGAAGGAACGCGTTTCGCCAGCTGCAAGCTTGATGTCCTGTGCTACCTGTGAGTACGCCTTCCCGTCCGACGCGCGCCAGATTGGCACACCGCCCGAATACACCACGAAGTCGTGGGTCTTCGAGGTGGGGAAATGGAGATTCAATTCTTTCCCCGATACGTTCGTAACGGACAGGGTAAGCTTGCCAGGTATGTTCCAATCATAGTCAAGCCGGCACAGAATCTTTCCCGCTATGGACTGTCGATACCACGGGTAGACCGGATATGATGGATACCAGTTCATAGAGGTGCTGAAGCCGACAGTCTGAGCCTTCGCAGAGCCGATTCCTGTCAGGCAGACGATCGCTACGAACAGCGTTATCATGCCAGTGGACAGTATCTTTCTCATCATAGTCACCTCTGACAGTAAGTGTTGTTAACATAATAACAGTTGAACTCAGAATGGCCAAAGGTGACTTTATGGCACGCTAAGGAAACTATGGCAAGGGTTTTTGGGAAGGATCGCGAAAGGCATTTGGAGAACAAAATAGGCAAGAGGGTGGTAGTATTGCATGGAGCCAGGCTGGTCGAAGGACTTGGCCCCAGGCTGGCGCAAATGTCGGCGGCTCTGAGGACCGAAACCTCCGCAATTCCTGACAGGGCTTTACTCAGGCAACTGATAATGGAGAAGGTGGGCCCGATATGTCCCATCGAAGATTTTCCTCAAGAAGCTGACATCGAACTTATTGGCGTCGATGGTTCCGCCGCGGGATTCGGAGGAGAATCATGCCGCTTGGACGCGCTGGCGGCGGTAGCGCTTTCTGCCTGTGGGGCAAGGGTTACGAAGTTCGATCTGGTCCACTCGCTGGATACCGAAAGCCGGGCTTCCATAGAACAGATGGCAGCAGAGAAGAGCCTGCCATTCGAAGCGGCGCAGGATATGCTTGCGAAGTGCCGGTTGGCCGCACTGGAGTGTCAGGCCTGCCGGGAGTTATTGAGGCACCGGCAGGCAGGGCGTAAGGCACTCGCGTTGATGGACGGCGGTTTTCTACGATACGAGACGATGAGCAGAGATGATTGGTGCCTCCTTACGGATACTGCTGAGGAGACGGGTACCGTTCTGGCGGGAGTCATAGAAGAAATAGGTACCTTTTATGTGGCGGGTCTGGTGCGCTCTGCCCTGGATTTGGAATGGCCCCGTAATGATAGAGACCTTCTTTTCGGACTTCTGGACCCGGGAGAATGCATTCTGGTTTGCCCCGATCTGCGGTTTAAAGGAGACTACTACACCGTTTTCGCGAGACTCTCCGATCATCCCCAGCCAGTGGCCGTCGACTTTTTGAGGAGTCAGGTGGACTCCAGCTTGCGTAACGTAAAAACGGCGCTGCGGATTATCTTGGGGACTACCCCCCGAGCCTCGAGAGGTTTTCCCCTTTGGCTGGACATCGTCGATGCCGAGGCACGCCTTACAGAAAGCGATGTAGAAGACTTGGCGAGGCATTCACTGGGCGATGACGTCGTAGAAAAGTTACTTATGCCCCAGAGGAAAAGACGAGAAGCGTTTTAGTCGGAGGGATGAGCATGCAGGTGGTAGGAAGAGCCACGCATCTGGAGGTTTACGCCGCATCGAGACGGCGGAAATTCCGGCTGAACGAGGTGCTGGTCATCGCAGATGACTCCGCTGGTCCTCTCACGGGGCAGGTGGTTGAGACTTCCAGCTTGAATAGGTACATTCCTCTCGTCTCGGAGCATACCTCCCTCGTGGATCCTGAAGTGCTGGAAAATCTACGACGATTAGGATACCGCCTCGAGGATCAGGAGGTGCACCTAGCGACGATCCGTCTCCTGACAGAGACTCAGGTCCCTCCGAAGATCGGTGCGCCGGTGCGGGTGCCGGCGTTCCAGGAAGTGGCCGAGTTGCTCATGCCATGCAAAGCGCAGGAGGGATTCATCCTCGGAGTGATAAGGGGCACAGAGGAGATAGCGAAGTTCGGACTTCCTCAGGATTTGAGCGGCGTAGCGCCTCTTTGGGAGAAAGGGAAAGGGTTCATTCAACAGAACGGCGTGCCTTTTCTCTTCCCGTATAGGAAGATGGACCAGTATCCCCACGTAGGCATTTTCGGTGGCTCAGGTTCCGGGAAATCGTACGGTTTGAGGGTTATCCTAGAAGAAATCATGGACAGACGCATACCGGCCGTAGTGTTTGATCCCCACTACGAGATGAGTTTCGACAAAGCTGCAGCCGATATCCCAGAGCAGTTCAAGCGCGACTACCGTGACCGGTACCGCTGCTTCGAAGCAGGGCGTGACGTCGGCGTGAACTTCGAAGAATTAAGCTCCGAGGACCTGTCCGGCCTGCTTAGGGCTTCCAGAGAGCTGACAGAAGCGATGGAGAACGCGATCAAGACACTGCACAAGAATAAGGACAGCTACCTGTCTTTCTCTTCTAGGCTGGAAGACTTAATATTCGCGCTCGATAATGAAAGAGAAGTACGGAAGAAAGCGGCTGACCCTTACTCCGAAGATTACGACAGGGCTCGGCGTCTGGTGGAACTACTCGACCAGTATGGTGGAAAAGTGGGCGGCTCCGCACCTCTCAAAGGGATCGCCTGGAGGCTCAACAGGCTTTTCAGGGAAGGCCTCTTCAGCTGCGATATTACTGGAGTAGAGCAAACGCTGCTCAGCAGGCGCGTAGCCGTAATTAGAGGAAGCACCTGGTTTCTCCAGGTACTTGCCGCGTTCGTGTGCCGTAAATTGTACCAGAAGAGAAGAGCATACAGGGATGCGCTAAGAGACAATGACAAATCGGTCCCACCTTTTCCGCCGTTTTTCATCGTTACCGACGAGTGTCACGGCTTTGCACCGAAGATGGTTGAAGCGCCCGCCAGATGGGTGTTCCGCGAGATTGCCCAGGAAGGAAGAAAATATGGCGTTTTTCTCGTTTTGGCTACTCAGCGGCCGGCGTTACTGGATGATACGGTCACAGCCCAGCTGAATACTAAAATCATATTCAGGACGGTGAGAGCCACCGACATCGAGGTGATAAAAGAGGAGACGGATATCACTCGGGAGGAGGCGGCGAACCTGCCCTACCTGCCGTCAGGGTGCGCCTACGTCAGCTCAGCCGTTGTGGGCAGGACCGTTCCCGTTAGAATTAGATCCGCGAGGACAGAAAGCCCACACTCCGAAAATCCGTTCAGCGAGCTAGAGGAGCGCTCTGCGATGGAGCTCGAGCAAGCCTGGAGGTGCATCAGCAAGCTACTGCCAGTTGACGATGCGAACCTCACTTACTATTTGAAACAGGTATCCCAAGAGCTTGGAAGGAGTATCGGAGTCGAGGAGCTTCGGTCCCTGTTGCTGAGCCTGAGCGAGGCCGGGAGAATCGAAAGGGTCCGTCACCCGTTCGGATATAAATACGTCTTACGCGATGGAGGCAACCGGTAGGATGAGAATACTATTCTTCACTGATACGCACATCAGGGGTAATACGCCGAGGAACCGCTTGGACGATTTCCCTGAGACCGTGGCGGCTAAACTGAGAGAAGTGATCCACATCGTACATGAACGAAACGTGGACCTTGCCATTCACGGTGGCGACTTGTTTGACTTACCAAACCCCGCTTTGGGTACGGCGAGGGAGTTTTTGAAGATACTGAGGGAGCTGGAAACGCCACTTTATCTAGTTCCCGGGAACCACGACATGTTCGGCTACAACGCCGAGACCCTGAATAGATCCATCGTTGGCCTGGCGGCGGACCTCGGCTTGTTCACATTGATGCAGGCGGGGCAGGTGTACGAAATCGCCAAGGACGGTTTGAAGCTCCACCTTTCAGCCTGCCCGTTTCACTACGAGCTGGATCGTAGAGAACCTCAGCTGGACTACTGCGTCAAGAAAAAAGACTGCGATGTAGCGATCCACGTGGTACATGGCATGCTCGTACAACGCCCGCTGTTTGCTGGGGCGGCCTATACTCTGATCGAGAAGATCCTTACCACCGAGGCGGACGTCACTCTGGCGGGGCATAACCATCTGGGATTCCCTACCCTGTGCATCGAAGGCAAGTGGTTTTCCAACCCGGGAGCGCTGGTGCGCCTGGAGAATCACACTGCAGAAATGAGCAGGATGCCTTCAGTGTTGCTCATAGAGATCGATGGAGAGATACGCCTCAGGACTATACAGTTGAAGAGTGCTAGACCGGGCGAGCAGGTCTTGGACAGGTCTAAGCTCGAGGCGGAACAATACAGGGCAGAAAAGCTCGCGGGTTTCCTACAGCTGGTAAGACAGACAAGCTCCTTCGAAACCGTGGACTTACAAGGTATCGTACAGCAGATAGCCGAACTACATGGCGTATCATCTGAGGTGGCACGAAAAGCATTAGAGCTGTTGGCCAAAGCTGAAGAGAGCATGAAAGAGGGGATTGACCCTGAGCAAACTGGTTAGACTTCGACTCCAAAACTTTCAGTCCCATGAGGACAGCGTATTGGATTTTTCGCCCGGGGTTAACGTCATCGTGGGTGCTTCTGATCAAGGTAAATCCGCGATAGTCAGGGCGATTCGCTGGCTATTCTTCAATGAGCCACGAGGGTCAGACTTCGTCAGGGTTGGTTCCACCGGCCCATGCCGAGTCGAGGCGGAACTGGATGACGGCACCATGATAGTTCGAGAGCGTTCGGGCACCCGTAACGTTTACGAGCTTTACTTACCGACGGGTGAAAAGCGCCATTTCGAGGGGTTTGGCACGGAAATCCCGGTAGAAATACTGAAAGCTCACGGGATCCGCAAAGTGTCCCTTGACGACCAGCTTGAAGTCGCATTAAGTCTATCCAGTCAACTGGAAGCACCTTTCTTGCTCACCCAACCTGGAAGCGTAAGGGCAAAGGCAATCGGCCGCATCTCAGGAGTCCACGTGCTGGATCTAGCGATTAAGTTGGCTGCTCGGGAACAGAGCTCAGTGGAGGACGCTTCGGCCCAAATCGAGAGCGATCTCGAAAAGATCCGCCTTGAAATGGAGAATTACAGGGACTTGCCCGAAGAAGAAGCGCGGATAGAGCGGTTGAACGATCTGTTGAAACGGCTCAAGGATTTAAGAGCAAACGTAAATACGATAATCCAAAGCAAAAGGGAGCTTGCGGAAGTCACGGAGCAAATGAGCCAGTCGGCGGCCGTTATAGCTGCTACGGCGCGAGTGAAGGACTGCTCCTCGATCTTATTGGAAATCGGATCTGTGCTCTCCCGGCTGAAAGGTCTGAAGGCGCTGAAGGCGCTCGTAGATGAACTACGGGCCATAGAGAAAAGCATCGAAGCGGGTCACGATTATATGAAGCGGTTTAGTACTCTGGAAAGCGCGCAGGAATTGGCCAACCGAATAGGCGATGCTCCCAAACGGTTGTCCGAGCTGAAGAGGCTTAGGGCTGAGCTACAGAAAAATGAATCGGAGAGGACCTATGTTGAGGCCGAAAAGAGAAAGGCCAATCAGGAAGCCAAGAGGTTGGTAAATGAGTACGCGGAGGCGTTAAGGGCTGCGGGGAAATGCCCTGTTTGCATGAGCGATATTACCTCCACTACCATAGAGCACATAATAAATGAGTTGCGCCTCGAGGGGAGTGAGTAATATGGATATCGAAACGCGCGTAAAGCAACTCAATGACGCATTGGAGGCTGCAAAACGCCAGCGCATCCGGGCGGAAGAGAGGCTCAAGAACCTGGAGGAAAGACGCGAAGAGATCATTCAACGGATCAAAGATCTCGGTGTTGACCCTGAGAAAATCGATGAAGAGATTGCGAGACTTCAAAAGCAAGTCGAAGAACTCACGACCGAGGCGGAAAAACTGATCCCTTGGGACCTGGTCAAAAAAGGAGCATGATCTAGCTTGGACGAACTGGAGACTGCACTGGAGCGCCTCAAAACCCGGCACAACATGCGAAAAGGTGTTTTTCAGCAGTTAGAGGCCAGGAAAAGCGAACTTGAAAAGAAGCTGACGGAGTTGCAGGAGCGCAGGGAGCTGTTGGATAAAATGAAGGTACTACTTTTGGAAGCGTCTGCCTACGCTCGGGAGCAGGCGAGGCAGCAGGTGGAAGGTATGGTCACTAACGCTCTGCAAATGGTATTCGGGCCGGACATGGAGTTCCATATAAAGATGGAGGAATCGCACGGAAGAGTTGAGGCTGAATACTTAGTTTCGTCCAGTTACGAAGGAAGCGAGCGCATCGAGAACCGTCCTCAAGATGCAAGGGGCGGTGGTGTCGTAGACGTGGTATGCCTTGCTTTGAGACTTGCCCTACTCGAAGCATCGCGGCCTGCCATTCAAGGGCCGGTGATACTGGACGAACCCGCGAAACACGTGAGCGACGAGTACTCTCCTAGCGTAGTGGAGTTTCTAAAGGGTGTGAGCAGGAGTTTCGACAGACAGGTGATAATGGTGACGCATAACACGCAGTTGGCTGAAGCAGGGGACGCCAGCTTCCTGGTGGAGCTGAAAGACGGGAAGAGCCATGTTAGGCAGAAGAGAGACGGAGGGGTGATTTGATTGAGCGGATGGCGGCGCGTTGCTCCAGAAAAACTGAAAGCGGTATGCGACCCCAATCTCTTTCCATGCGATACGACTGACGGAGTGGAACCCCTTGCCGAGATAATCGGCCAAGAGCGGGCAGTCAGAGCGATGGAGTTTGGCCTTTCCTGCAAAGGCAAGGGATACAACATATTCATTTCCGGCATAACCGGTAGCGGCAGGACTACATATGCGAGGAAGGCTGTAACCCGGGTGGCCGCACTTCAACCGACCCCAGGAGACTGGGTGTATGTATATAACTTCAAAGATCCAGATAGGCCCGTGTCGATACCGTTACCGCCAGGGAAAGCGGTCGAATTCGCGGCGGATATGGACGAACTGGTGGAAGAACTCCGAAGGGAAGTCCCCAAGCGTTTCGAAAGCGAAGATTATGAGAGGCGTCGTGATGCCTTAGTCCAGGCTTACCAGCAGGCATCTCAGAGTATACTCGAGGAACTGCAGCAGTTCGCCGCGAGCAAAGATGTGGCCATTACCCGCACTCCCACCGGTTTCGCCACCCTACCCGTGCTCGGCGGAAAACCAGTTCCTCCAGAGGAATTCGAAAAACTGGACGCCAGAACGAAGGAAGCCTTCACGGCCAATGCGAGAGAAGTGCAGCAAAGGCTGGCTGATTTCTTGAGACGTTCGAGGGAACTTGAAAAAGAGCTGAAAAGCAGGCTGAAGCAGCTGGATCAGGGGCTGGGTCATGCCCTGGCTGGGGCTTTGGTTAAAGAACTCGCTAAGAAGTACGCGGACAATGCTGAAATCGTCGATTACTTGAATGGGCTGGAGCAGGACATTGTCGAAAACCTGAGCTTGTTCCTGGAGGACGAGAACGATCAAGATGGGGATCGCAAGAAGATTTCTCTTACCAGGTATAAGGTCAATGTGCTGGTGAACAATTTGAACACGCAGGGTGCGCCGGTGGTATTTGAGACCAACCCGACCTATTTTAACTTGTTCGGTCGGCTCGAGTACCGGAGCGTCATGGGTGCTTTGGCAACCGATTTCACTATGATCAAACCGGGCGCAATCCATCGCGCCAATGGTGGCTACCTGATAATCCAGGCGGGAGATGTTTTGAAGAACCCATTTGCCTGGGACGGACTGAAGAGGGTGCTCAATAACGGTGAAGTGCGGATTGAAAGCATGGCAGAGCAACTCCGAACGGAAGCCATCGCTACCCTGCATCCGGAGCCCATTCCAGTAGACGTTAAAGTGATCTTGATCGGGAGCCCTCATGTATACCAATTGCTATACACATACGATGAAGATTTCCAGAAACTCTTCAAGATCAAGGCAGAGTTCGATGTTTCCATGGAGCGTACCCCGGAGAACATAAGGAAGTATGCATCCTTTGTACGATCCATCAGCGAGAGGGAGAGCCTCAAACCGTTCACGCGTGACGCCCTAGCAGGCATAGTTGAATACTCCTCGCGCTTGGTCGAGGATCAAGAGAGGCTTTCTACACGCTTCAACGAGATTGTGGAAGTGATCAGGGAAGCCTCAGCTTGGGCCGACCTGGAAGGGAAGTCCCTCGTGACTATTGCGGAAGTAAAGAAGGCGCTAGAAGAGAAAGTTTATCGATCAAACCTGGTTGAAAAACGTTTGCTGGATATGGTCGCGCGAGGGCAAATCCTTATAGACGTGAGTGGTGAGAAAGTGGGGCAGGTAAACGGTTTGGCCGTCTTAAATTTGGGGGACTACGTCTTCGGGAAGCCCTCGAAAATAACGGCCCGGGTTTTTCCAGGTAGGAGTGGCGTGGTAAACATCGAGCGCGAGACAGAAATGAGTGGAAGGATTCATTCCAAGGGGGTAATGATCCTCTCTGGCTACCTGGGAGGACGATATGCGGAGGCGGCCCCTCTCGGACTTGCCGCCAGCCTTTGCTTCGAGCAGCTTTACGAGGAGATTGAAGGAGACAGCGCCTCGAGCGCTGAATTATACGCTTTGATTTCTGCGATCGCTGGCGTCCCACTCAAACAGAGCGTTGCAGTTACAGGCTCCGTCAATCAGTTCGGGGAGATTCAGCCCGTAGGCGGAGTTACTTACAAAGTGGAAGGTTTCTACCAGGTTTGCAAGCTCAAGGGACTGGACGGCAACCAGGGCGTGGTGATCCCGAGTTCAAATGTTTCAAACCTCATGTTGAAGGACGAGGTGGTTCAGGCGGTGAAGGAAGGAGCTTTCAACGTATGGGCAGTAGATACCGTGGATCAGGCTCTCGAGCTTCTTACTGGTATAAGTGCCGACGAAGTTCATGCACGAGCACTCAGGGCTCTTAAAGACATGGGAGAACGGGTCAAACAACATGGTTGGGCACAAGGCAAGGATCACTAGCTTGCAGGCTTTTTGGCTGTTCCTGGTGGGTGTTGTACTTGCCCTGGCATGGCCGGGTGCAGCCTATTCTGCCCACGTAGAGGGCCCGATTGTACGACCTCGTCCGGAATTCATGTCAAGAGTGGATTACCCGGTAGGGGTGTTAATGTACCACGTGATTGGGGAGGGGCCTAACGACCTGTATGTCGACGAGAAGAAGTTTGCTTGGCAGATGGAATACTTGGCGCGAAACGGCTACCGCTCCATCACTGCTACCCAATACGCTGAAGCGCTGAAAAAAAAGAAGAATTTGCCTCGGAGGAGCATTATCATTACTTTTGACGACGGCTACGCGGACCTGTACTCCAGGGCTTTCCCGGTGATGAAGAAGCATGGGTTCATCGGGGTAGCTTTCGTCTGTTCCAGCACCGTGGGCACGCGGGGTCATGTGACCTGGGAACAGCTCAAGGAGATGGAGGCCAGCGGGTGGGAAATAGGATGCCACACGGCTACGCATCCCGACCTAACCAAGCTGGAGGACGAAAGGCTGCACGCTGAAATAAGAGGGTCAAAAGCGGAAATCGAGCGCAGGTTGGGCATTAAAGTGCAGAGTTTTTGCTATCCTTCAGGCCGGTATAATTCCCGTGTGGTGAGAGCGGTAAGGGAAGCAGGTTTCAGTATGGCGTTTACCGTGAATCCGCAGTGGATAGGGCCTGCACATGGTGCATTCGAGCTGCCGAGATTAAGGGTGAACGGGAGCGATAGTGGTGACAGATTCGTCAAGATGGTTTCGAGCTCGCCACCACCCAAACGCGAGCGACTATGTTGGTGGTAAAACCGCTCGTGCTGTATTCTCGCTGGTTCTGCTGGGAGTCAGCTTGATCGCAGGTTGCCGGGGCCCTAATCCGGCTCAATCTGTTCCAGTTCAACCTGGACAGCCCCAGGCAAACCAGCCGAGGCAGCTCTGTCCGATAACGGGCTTGCCAGAAGATAAAGGTGGAGTGCCCGTGGCGGTAGTCATCGATAACCACCGGAACGCCATGCCTCAAGCCGGGGTGGCCTCTGCGGAAATCGTATATGAAGCGGTGACAGAGGGCGGGATAACGAGGCTTCTTGCTGTATTTCATTGTACGCCTGCGAGCAGGATTGGGCCGGTCAGGAGTGCCAGGCCTTATTTCGCCTATATCGCGAAAGAGTGGGGCGCGATTTTCGCACACTGCGGAGGGCTCGAGAAAGACGTTGCGCCAATTGAGCAATTGAAAGTTATAGACGCCAACGAGCTTTTGAATCCGGAAGGATTCTGGCGCGACAAGGCTCGCTCTGCCCCACATAATCTATTCACCAGCGTAGAGGCCCTCCGGAAGCGCCTCGGCCTCCAGAAAGCGGTTGCCGACCTCAAGAAGCGTTGGGAGTTCTCACCATGGAGCCCGTCTCCGGTCAAGGGAATGGAAGTGAGGTACAGCAAAAAGTACGCCGTCAGGTATTATTTGTACGAGGCAGCCGATGGTCGCAACTGTTATCGCAGAATGGCGGATGGACGTGAGAGTATAGACGAAGACGGGACTCCCGTGGAAGTATCTAACGTGCTGGTACAGGCGGTTCCCACAAAGGTGGTTTACGCAGACGGGGGTGTGGAAATGCGTCTCATAGGAGAGGGGAAGGCCTGGTACCTGTTGGGCGGGCGGGCGGTTACAGGTTCGTGGAAGAAGAAGAGTTCCGTTGAACCGACCCAGTTTTTCGACGATAGAGGTAATCCCATTAGGCTTACGCCAGGCGGCACGTGGGTTCAAATCGTGCCCGCAGAGAGCGCAACTGTTACGTTTCTCGAAAAGTGAACTGGTTCACAGATCTGAAGGCAAGGTGTAAAATACTCATCTGGAGGTCACCTTCATGAATACCAAATCCGGACTTACCTTTCTAATTAGAACAGCAGTGCTTCTCGCTTTGGCGGTTGCGTTTCAGTCTTTGGGACTTAACCAGTGGGTAACGGGTCCAGTGGTGAACGCGATTCTGGGCGTAGCATCCATAAGCACGGGATGGACCTCAGGGGTTCTGGTCGGCCTTTTCACACCATGGGTAGCGCTTACGATGGGGATAATGAAGTTCGCTCCAGCCGTACCGGTGATCATAGCAGGAAATATCATCTATAGCCTGGTATTCTCGCTTCCATATAGATTCAACAAGTTTTTCGCCGGAGCAGCCGCGGCAGTGGCGAAGTTCGCCGTAATGACGGCAGGTATGAAGTTCATTGTGGCAAAGAATGCCAAGGTACCCGCGCCCGTGATGGCGTCTTTGACCGTGACCCAACTGTATACCGCGTTGATAGGTTCAGCCGTAGCGTTGCTGGTGTTGGCGTCCCTCGAGAGGGCAGGTTTCTTGGGCTCCAAAAAGTCGCATGACTCTTGAGTTTCGCATTAGGGGCATGGAATTCAACACCGCAGGAGATGCCGCTTCGAAAATCAAGGAAGTGCTTCAGAAGAGCGGCATGGAGCCTACGCTGGTTAGAAGAGCGACTATCGTATCTTTCGAACTGGAACTCAATATCATCATTCACGCGTATTTCGGTCGGCTCAGGGCCGTTATTAAGGAGAATTGTCTTGAAATAGCGGCCAAGGATAGAGGGCCCGGGATACCCGACATAGAACTTGCTATGCAAGAGGGCTATTCCACGGCACCGCCTTTCGTGAAGGAAATGGGGTTTGGAGCCGGAATGGGCTTACCGAATATCAAGAAGAACTCGGATATACTGGTGGTCAGGTCTCGGTGCGGGGCCGGGACATTCGTTTACAGCCTTCTCAAAAGATGAGCAAGTGAGGTCTGCGAATGGGCGCTTACTACCACTCCGTCAGGCTGCTAGAAGAGAAGTGCAAGGGTTGCACAAACTGCATAAAGCGTTGCCCTACCGAGGCCATCCGGGTGAGGCAAGGTAAAGCGGTCATTATCGAGGAACGTTGCGTGGACTGTGGAGAGTGCATACGTGTATGTCCAAACCACGCCAAGGTGGCGGTAGCCGACGACCTCACAGTGCTCAAGTCCTTCCCCAAGAACATCGCCCTTCCGGCACCGGCGCTCCTAGGGCAGTTCGGCCGTTCTACCGATGAAGCTCACATCCTCGGAGCGCTTCTAGAGCTTGGTTTCGACGACGTAGTTGAGGTCGCTGTAGCGGCCGATATGGTCTCAGAAGTCATCTCCCAGTACTTACAGTCTGGGAAGGGACCTCGTCCTGCCATATCCTCAGCCTGTCCGGCAGTAGTCCGTTTGATGCAGGTTAGGTTTCCTAGCCTTCTAGATAACATAGTGCCATTCGAACCCCCAATGGAGATTGCCGCACGATTGGCCAGAGAGAGTTTCGGCTTCGGAGAGGTCGGTGTGCATTTTATAACTCCTTGTCCGGCGAAGATCACTGCGGTTAAGCAACCTGTGTCTTATAAGGGGCCCTTGTTATTAGATGGTGCTATACCGATTTCAGCTATTTACGGCGAGATGATGAAACGATTGAACTCCGCCCGGCCTTTTACCCCTCGTGCTACGAGCCGTGGCATAGGGTGGGGAAGATCCGGGGGTGAGGGGCTGGCCATTCAGGGGAGTTCTGTGCTGTCCGTGGACGGAATCCATAATGTCATCGCTGTTTTAGAGGAAGTGGAGAGAGGTCGCTTGAGTGGAGTGGACTATATCGAAGCTCAGGCGTGCACCGGCGGTTGTGTGGGCGGTTGCCTGACCGTGCAGAATCCTTTCGTAGGGCGGACTATTCTCAAACATAAGGCCTCCGAGGCCAGCGGGAGAAAAGCTTTGCTATCTAGCGAAGCCCTTGCGGACATGTACCGCACCAGTTTCTTCGATATGTCCGTGAAAATCACCCCAAGGCCGGTAATGAGGCTCGATACGGACATAAAAGTGGCACTCGCAAAAGTCAACCAAATGGAGCAGGTAGCCAAGGAGCTGCCAGGCCTCGATTGCGGGGCGTGCGGGTCGCCTAACTGTAAAGCCTTGGCTGAGGACATCGTTCAGGGAAGGGCCAGCGAGCTGGATTGCATATTCAAATTGAGAGAAAAGGTTCAGGGCCTCGCGGAAGCAATGGTGGAAGTGGCTAGACAACTACCACCGCCCGTGGCGAGCCGGGCCGAGACCGAAAAGGGTGAACGCCGTGACGGTTAACGATGTATGTGAAAAGCTCCGACTGTCAATGTGTACGAAAGGTGGTGGCGAACGTCCTGTTTCTGGAGGTTATTGTTCAGACCTGCTGAGTGACGTGTTGGCCAACGCCAAGCCCGGCGACTTATGGATAACGATCCAGACCCACGTCAACGTAGTGGCTGTGGCAAGCCTGATTGGCGTAGCGGGAGTGATAATCACGGGTGGCAAGAAGCCGGAAGCTGCCACTGTGACGAAAGCCGAGCAGGAAGGGGTACCGCTTATGGTTTCTGAAGCCCGGTCCTTCGAAACCGCGGGAAGACTCTACGAGTTGCTTCGAGAGGCCGATGAGGTATTACGGGGCTGATTTGCACATTCATACTGCGTTATCCGCGTGTGGGGCAAATGAAATGACCCCCATAGCGATTTGCGAGCGCGCCGCAGAAATGGGGCTTTCACTAATAGCAATTACGGATCACAACTCGTGCGAGAACGCAGAGGCAGTGATTCAAGCTGGGCGTGAGTTCGGAGTAACGGTCATGCCTGGTATGGAAGTCGAGACCGAAGAAGAAGTTCACGTGTTGTGTGTCTTTGAAGAAAGTCAAAAAGCGAAGCGTTTGCAGGAATGGGTACACGCTGCTTTGCCTTGGATTGCGTTGGACGAAAAAAGACTCGGCCAGCAGATCAAGTTCGCTCCGGACGGGAGCCAGGTGGGCTCGATCCAGCGCTTTCTGGGGACCTCGTGCGGGCGCAGCATTTCCGAGGTCTTGCCGGTGGTGAAGGAAATGGGCGGAGTGTGTTGTGCTGCACACATAGATAGGCCGCGAAACAGCGTCCTGACGCAACTCGGGATCGTGCCGAAGGGGCTTCATTTTGATTGTTTTGAGCTCGTTCACGCCCATTCGGTTGAAGAAATGCAGCATTTTGCCTCACTCGGTGCGGCTGGTCCGTACGTGCTTTCGTCTGACGCTCATAGCCTGGACGAGATTCGTCCGGTCAGGATGGCGTTCCTGATGGAAGCGCCGACCATTGAGGAGATCCTCATGGCACTGAATGGGGTGGCGGGTAGGGAGGTGGTATTTCTATAAAGCTTTTTTCAAGCGAATAGGCAGTGGTTGTGGCAGCTAAAGCGGAAGGAGGAATTCGGGACATGGGAGAGCAGGCATGCGCTTGTGAAGAGAAGTACAAAGAGATTGAAGAGGCGATCGGAGAGTATAAAGGAGACAGAAGCGCACTGATTCCATTGCTGCAGAAAACACAGCGGCTGTTTGGTTACGTTCCCAGGGCAGTTCAGGTGAAAATCGCGGAGGAGCTCGGTATACCCCTCACAGATGTGTATGGCACGGTGACCTTCTATAGCTTCTTTTCACTAAAGCCCAAGGGGAAGTACAACATCCAGTGTTGTAACGGAACGGCGTGTTACGTGCGTGGGGCGCCGAAGGTGATCGAACGGTTCGAAAAGGAGTTGGGGATCAAGGCGGGAGACACCACCGACGATGGCAAGTATTCTCTGCAAGTGGTGAGGTGTCTCGGGGCATGCGGTCTTTCTCCCACGATTATGGTCAACCAGGACACCCACGCGAGGATGAAACCCGATAAGGTACCAGAAGTGTTGAAGAAGTACGTGTAGTACGTAGTACGTACAGATGGTGGAGCTGTCTCTACATTTGCTTGATATAGTGGAAAACTCACTGGAGGCCGGGGCAACCAGAGTGGAGATAAGTTTGCGAGAGACCGAAGAGTGGCTTGCGTTAGAAATCAAAGACAACGGAAGGGGCATGGACGCCCGCACAGCTGGATGCGTTTTCGACCCTTTCTTCACGACCAGGAGGACGCGACGGATAGGTTTGGGTTTGCCGATGCTCAAACAGGCAGCTGAGCTCACCGGGGGTACCGTAGAGATAAAGAGCAAACCTGGGGAGGGGACTGTGGTATATGTTCGCTTCAACAAGCAGAGCATTGACTGTATGCCTTTGGGAGATGTTGCGGCGACCCTGCAGGTCATCCTGGCGTGCAATCCGGAGCTGGAGCTGCTCTACGAGCACGAGCTAAATGGAAAGACATTTAAGCTCGACACCAGGGAGATTAGGCGCATCCTTGGTGAAGTGCCGGTCAACGCACCTGGGGTACTTAAATGGATCAAACAGTATGTGGAAAGCGGCCTCGAGGAACTTCGCGGAGGTGTAAACTATGAAGACCATAGAGGACCTGAAGCGGGTTAAAGAACAGGCACTCGAGAAGATGAAACTACGTCAACTCACTGAAGGGGTTCAGATAGTCGTCGGGATGGGAACCTGCGGAATAGCCGCCGGGGCCCGCGAAGTGATGGAAGCCATATTGGATGAGCTGGACAAGCGACACTTGACCGATGTCACTGTGTCACAGACAGGGTGCATCGGACTTTGCGCGAAGGAGCCGCTGGTGGACGTGATCGTACCTGGCAAGAAGCCGGTGACATACGGGTTAGTGACCCCAATGAAAGCACGGCAAATCGTCGCACAACACGTCGTCAACGGGCAGCCCGTGCTCGAATGGGTGATCAATGTAAAGAAGTAAGGGTCGCGACCAAGTCACGGAGTCGAAGGAGGAATATAGAAACATGCCGTTCTACCGTTCACACGTGCTAGTTTGTGCTGGTACCGGATGCACTGCGTCTGGTAGCGAAGCCTTAAGGACGGCCCTCAGGGAGGAGATAAAGGCCAGGGGGCTAGATAAGGAAATACAGGTTATAGAAACCGGTTGCTTTGGTTTTTGCCGTTTCGGTCCCAATATGATGGTGTACCCGGAAGGGGTTTTCTACTGCCAGGTTCAACCTGAGGACGTAAAAGAACTCGTTGAAGAGCACTTCCTCAAGGGTCGTGTCCTCAAGCGCTTGCTATACAAGGAGCCTGAGACTGAGCAGGCGGTGGTGGATTTCCAGGATATCGAGTTCTTCAAGAAGCAGCACAGGATAGTCTTGAGAAACTGTGGTTTGATCAACCCGGAAAAAATCGAAGAGTACATTGCGCGCGACGGATACTTCGCTCTACACAAAGTGCTCACTACGATGACCCCACTGGAGGTTATCGATACCATAAAAAAATCGGGATTAAGAGGCCGTGGAGGCGGCGGATTCCCGACTGGTTTGAAATGGGAGTTCGCTTACAAGGCTAAGGGTTCCCCCAAATACGTCGTGTGCAATGCCGATGAAGGTGACCCGGGAGCCTTTATGGACAGGAGCACGCTTGAAGGCGATCCGCACTCTGTGCTCGAGGGTATGGCGATTGCGGGCTACGCCATAGGAGCTAACCAGGGATTCGTATACGTACGTGCGGAATACCCAATTGCCGTGGAGCGTCTGCAAATAGCTATCGCTCAAGCCAGAGAGATGGGCTTGCTAGGGAAAAACATATTTGGCACTGGTTTCGATTTTGATATAGACCTACGATTGGGTTCAGGAGCGTTCGTGTGTGGCGAAGAAACCGCCCTTCTCCAGTCCATCGAAGGCAAGAGGGGTGAGCCCAGGCCAAGGCCGCCTTTCCCCGCGAATTCCGGCTTGTGGGGCAAACCCACCATAATTAACAACGTGGAGACTCTGGCCAACGTACCCACGATCATTCGTAACGGGTGGGAATGGTTCGCTTCGATCGGTACCTCGGGCAGCAAAGGCACCAAAGTGTTCGCTCTTGCAGGTAAGATCATCAACAACGGTTTGGTCGAGGTGCCGATGGGGACAACTCTAGGGGAGATCGTATTCGACATCGGTGGAGGGATTCCAGACGGAAAGAAGTTCAAGGCTGCACAGACCGGCGGCCCGTCTGGTGGCTGTATACCGGTGGAGCACCTCAACACTCCGATCGATTACGAGTCATTGACGGCGTTGGGAACCATAATGGGGTCTGGCGGTTTGATAGTGATGGACGAGGACACCTGCATGGTGGACCTGGCCAAGTTCTTCCTCGAGTTCGTACAGGATGAATCTTGTGGAAAGTGTACCCCATGCAGGATCGGCACTCGCCGTATGCTTGACATTCTAAAAAGGATCACGCACGGCGAAGGCCGGGAGGGAGATATCGAGCTCCTTCTCGAACTTGGCAACACGATAAAGCAGTCGGCACTGTGCGGCTTGGGCCAGACCGCACCTAACCCTGTGCTCAGTACGATCAAGTACTTTAGGGAGGAGTACGAGGCTCACATAAGGGATAAGAAGTGCCCCGCTTCCGTATGCGCTTCGCTGTTCCTCTCGCCATGTCAAAATACTTGCCCTGCAGGCGTAGATGTGCCAGTATACCTGGACCATATCAAGAATCGCCGTTACTTGGAAGCCTACGAGACTATCAGGGAAGAAAACCCGTTCCCAGTAGTGTGCGGGCGTGTCTGCCACCATCCTTGCGAGAGAAAATGCCGCAGGAACCAGCTTGACGCGCCGCTCGCTATCAGGGAGCTCAAGCGATTTGTCGGTGACTACGCGATCAGCTTGAACGGCAAGAGGCCCGTCCAAAAGCCGGTGGCTCTGAAGGACAAGAAGATTGCAATTATCGGCTCGGGTCCTGCAGGTTTAACTGCAGCCTACTACCTCGGGCGTCTCGGCTACAGGGTGACCGTTTTTGAGGCCTTGCCCGTCCCGGGTGGCATGATGGCCGTAGGCATTCCCGAGTACAGGTTGCCAAAGAAGGCGTTGAACGCCGAAATAAACACCATACTCGAGCTGGGCGTGGAACTCAAAACAAACACGAAGGTAGGAAAAGATATCAGCTTCGAGCAATTGCGTAAAGAGTATGATGCGGTATTCGTGGCTGTGGGAGCGCACAAGGACATGAAGCTGGGCATTCCAGGTGAAGACCTTGAGGGAGTTGTTTCCGGCGTTGAGTTCCTCAGGGATCTTAACCTAGGGAAGCCGATAGACGTGAAAGGCAAGAGAGTAGTCGTAGTGGGCGGTGGCAACGTGGCAATGGACGCCGCCAGGTCCGCGCTAAGGCTTGGCGCAAGCTCGGTAGAAATCGTGTACAGGCGTAGGACTCAGGATATGCCAGCTCTGGAAGAAGAGGTGGCAGAGGCGGTTCGCGAGGGGATCAAGATTACCCAGCTCGTGAACCCTGTCAGGATAATTGGAGAAGGACACGTAACGGGGATAGAGCTCGCTCACATGAAACTGGCTGAATTCGATAAGTCAGGCAGGAGGCGTGCTGTCCCTGACAATGGTCCCACGTCAGTCATCGAGGCAGACGTATTCATCGAAGCGATAGGTCAGGCCCCCGATACGGGCTTCGCCGATGGGCTGAGTGGAAAAGGTGGCCTCGTGAGCGTGCAGAATCGCTCCACCGCTACTTCGATACCGGGCGTGTTCGCTGCCGGAGACTGTGTTTCTGGGCCTGCAACGGTTATAGAGGCAATAGCCCATGCCAAGAAAGCTGCGTCTGAGATAGACAAATATCTGGGCGGTACTGGCGTCTTGATAGAAAAGGCGCCAGTGGAACGCAAGGTAACAGGTACCCTCATCGAGGAAGCGTGCCCGCGGGTAACGACTCGGAAGCTGTCCGTGGAACAACGGGTCCGAGACTTCTCTGAAGTCGAAGAGACCTTCGACGAGGAATCGGCGGTGGCAGAGGCTTCGAGGTGCCTGCGGTGCGATGTCCGGGAATGAAACCGTGGCGTTAGCAGATACACCAGGATGGAGGTATTGAAATGGCGCTTGTCACTTTGACCATAGACGGCAAGAAAGTGGAGATAGAAGAGGGAGCTACGGTTCTGGAAGCGGCTCGCAAGGCGGGAATCGACATTCCTACGCTGTGCTTCCTCGAAGACATTAACGAGATCGGTGCATGCCGAATGTGCGTCGTGGAAGTGAAGGGAACGAAGGCACTACAGGCTGCATGCGTTTACCCGGTGTCAAACGGGTTGGAAGTGCACACCAATACCCCGCTGGTTAGGGCTTCCAGACGTCTTACTTTGGAGCTGCTCCTGTCCAACCATCCTTACGAGTGCCCGACCTGTATACGCAACCTCAACTGCGAACTTCAGGCTTTGGCTGAGAAGCTTGGTATCAGAGAGGTCAGGGTTCCAGGCATCAGGGAAGAGTTCAAGGTAGATGACTCCACGCCCTCCATCGTAAGGGACCCGAACAAGTGCATTCTCTGCCGGAGATGTGTAGCCGTATGCGAGCAGATCCAGGGGATCAAAGCCGTCGCTCCGATGAATCGGGGTTTCAAGAGCGTGGTGACCACCGCTTTCCAACAGCCGATGGCTGATGTCTCCTGCGTTTTGTGCGGACAGTGCACGCTAGTATGCCCTGTTGGGGCACTATACGAGCATGATGATATAGACAAAGTTTGGAAAGCCTTGGCAGATCCGGATAAGCACGTGATTGTCCAGACCGCTCCTGCCACGAGAGTGACAGTGGGCGAGATGTTCGGGATGGAACCGGGCACGATAAGTACAGGCAAGATGGTGGCAGCTTTACGTCGGTTAGGGTTCAATCCGGTGTTCGATACTGACTTCGCTGCAGACCTTACCATATTGGAAGAAGGCTCAGAACTCATCGAAAGGCTTGAACATGGTGGAAAGCTACCGCTCATTACCTCGTGCAGTCCGGGCTGGATTAAGTTTATCGAACATTTCTACCCCGACTTGTTAGATCACTTGTCTACGTGCAAATCGCCCCAACAAATGTTCGGCGCCATAGCCAAGACATACTATGCTCAAAAGGTGGGTGTCGACCCATCCAAGATCGTAGTGGTCTCAATCATGCCATGCACTGCCAAGAAGTTCGAGTGCAGGCGGCCTGAGATGAACTCTTCGGGGTTCCAGGACGTCGATTACGTGTTAACGACCCGCGAGTTCGGCAGAATGGTGAAACAAGCGGGCATAGACTGGAATAGCCTTCCCGAGGAGGAATACGACGATCCCCTTGGAGTTAGCACGGGCGCCGGAGCCATATTTGGGGCTACCGGTGGTGTCATGGAGGCAGCCCTGAGGACCGCCTATGAACTGGTCACCGGCAAGACGCTGGAGCGGTTGGACTACAACGAAGTGCGTGGCCTTGAAGGAATTAAAGAAGCTACTGTGGATTTCGACGGGCTGCAGGTAAAAGTGGCGGTGGCCCATACACTGAGCAACGCCAGGAAGATCTTAGATAGGGTTAAGGCCGGTGAGGTCAATTACCACTTCATCGAGATCATGGCTTGCCCCGGCGGTTGCCTCGGCGGTGGCGGACAACCAATCCCTACCAATACCGAAATCAGAAAAAAGAGAATGGCTGCCATATATGAGGTGGATAAGAACATGCCGCTCAGGAAGTCGCACGAGAACCCGGCGGTAAAGATGCTGTATGAAGAGTTCCTGGGTAAGCCGCTAAGCCACAAGTCTCATGAGCTGTTGCACACGCACTACACGCCGAGACCGAAGTATTGAAGCTAATCCAAAAGCGAAGACGAGTTGCCGGGTGGTTGGCGAACCCGGCAACTTTTTTTGCCCGCTGATTGCAGGAAAACTTCAAAGTAAGTCGAATCCATTCAGCTAATAACAAGTCGGGGCTTCTATACTACTCACAGAGAGGAGGTCGCAAGGCGGGAAGTTATCGGTACTTGCGAGAATAGAGGGGTCGGAGAAGTTTAGCGTTCGATTCATCCCTGGATGAAAGGAGAGTGTAGCATGAAGCTCAACCGCAGACTTGTCACGTTCCTGGTCATCGCTCTTGCCTTATCCCTTATTGCGGGCTGTGCTACCCCACAGCAGCCAGCACAGAAAGAAGAACCCAAAAAAGAAGAGCCAAAGAAGGAAGAACCAAAGGAAATAGTGATCGGTGTTATTACTCCTATAACGGGTGATGTGGCGACATTCGGTGAATCTACGAGGAATGCAGTGCTGCTTTTGGCCGAGCAGTGGAATGCAAAAGGCGGGCTACTTGGAAAGAAGATAGTCGTAAAAGTAGAGGATGACCGCAACCAGCCTCAGGATAGTGCGGCGGCGGCTCAGAAGCTTATTACTCAGGATAAAGTAGTGGGCATAGTGGGCTCCGTGGCGTCGAAATGTACCCTCGCCGCAGCGCCGATAGCGCAGGAGAACAAGATTCCTCTAATAAGCGGTACCTCCACCAATGAGAAGGTAACTCAAGTTGGAGACTATATTTTCCGGGCGTGCTTCATCGACCCATTCCAAGGCGCTGTAATGGCAAGGTTTGCATTCAACAACCTAAAAGCCAAGACGGCTGCGTGCCTCTTCGACGTAACCAACGACTATCCGAAGGGCCTGGCGGAAGAATTCAAGAAGGAATTTGAGAAACTCGGCGGTAAGGTGGTCGAGTATCAGACTTACAACTACGGCGACCAGGACTTTAAGCCACAGTTGACCAAAATCAAAACGAAGAATCCCGATGTGCTGTTCCTCTCCGATTATTACAACACAGTGGGTCTCATAGCGAAGCAAGCCAGGGAGCTGGGCATCAAGTCCGTCTTCTTGGGCGGCGACGGTTGGGACTCCCCTGACCTCGTGAAGATAGGCGGCAAAGCGGTTGAGGGTGGCTATTTCTCCAATCACTATTCTCCCGAAAGCACCGCACCAGAGGCAGTCGAGTTCCTGAAGGCATATAAGGCCAAATACAACAAGGACCCTGACGCTTTGGCAGCTCTAGGATACGATGCGGCTCTCCTGTTGTTCGACGCAATCAAACGCGCGGGCAGCACCGAGGGGGCCAAGATCAGGGATGCGCTGGCTGCGACGAAGGACTTCAAAGCGGTTTCCGGTACGATTACCTTTGATGCTAACCGCAATCCGATCAAGGACGCGGCCATCATTACGATAAAGGATGGGCAACAGAAGCTGTTCACCATGGTGAAACCGTAAGCAGTTCGGGGGGCAGTGAGGGGAGCAGAATCCCCTCACTGCACATTTGGTCGGAACGGTGGTGAAAGTGATGGAGTTATTGCAACAGATAATCAACGGTATATCCCTCGGATCTATATATGCCTTAATTGCTCTCGGCTACACTATGGTTTACGGCATCGTCAGGCTCATTAACTTCGCCCACGGCGACGTATATATGGCGGGCGCGTACATTGCTTACCTTATTGCGAACAGGTTTTCGGAGGAAACAGTCTGGCGGTTTCCGCTCATACTGCTGGCGTCCATGGGCGGCTGTTCGTTGCTCGGCATGGCGATAGAGAGGGTGGCATACAAGCCTCTCCGGAACCGGCCAAGGATAGCCACTCTTACTACTGCTATCGGCGTTTCGATTTTCCTCGAAAATTTAGTCCGAGTGGCGATCGGGCCCAATTTCCTAGGGTTCCCCGAGATCATCACTAGGACTTCATGGGAAATAAAGGGCATCACTATAAGCAATGTCCAGGTGGTCGTACCTGGATGTACAGTGCTACTGGTGCTTGTACTTCACTATGTGGTGCACAAGACGAAGGCAGGCAAAGCAATGAGAGCGGTTTCATTCGACCGCGACGTGGCGATGTTGATGGGAGTGAACGTGGACAACACGATAAGGATTACGTTTGCCATCGGATCGGCTCTGGCCGCGGCAGCTGGAGTCCTGGTTGGCATCGCCTATCCCAGGATCGACCCATATATGGGGATCATGGCAGGCCTGAAGGCTTTCGTTTCGGCGGTCTTGGGTGGGATTGGGATCATACCTGGAGCGGCCTTAGGCGGCCTCATGATGGGTGTGGCGGAAGTGATGGCGGTGCAATTGTTTTCTTCAAGCCTGAAAGACGCTATTGCCTTCGTGGTATTGATCGTAGTACTGCTCGTTAAGCCCACCGGTCTACTCGGTAAAGTCGCCAGCGAGAAAGTGTAGGTGAGCGTCAATGAGGGCAATCGAAAATGAGTTTGTAAGGAGATTCGTCGTACCTGCCGTGGCGAGCACGGCGCTTTACTGGATACTCGTTTCGATAGCTTACCGAAATGATTATTACATGTATGTTTTGACCATGTGCGCCATCAACGTCATTGGTGCAACGAGCTTAAACCTCATAAACGGTTTTACGGGGCAGTTCTCGCTGGGGCATGCAGGATTCATGGCAGTGGGTGCCTACGTCGCTGGATCTCTGACCAAGTTTGGACACTGGCCTTTTGTGGGGGCGCTTTTGGCTGGAATGGCGGGCGCGGCAGTTGCGGGGTTCCTTGTGGGGCTGCCCACGCTCAGGCTGCGAGGGGACTACTTGGCCATAGCCACCCTCGGATTCGGCGAAATCATAAGGATGCTCATCATCAACTCAGATAAGCTGGGACTGAAATTCCTCGAGGGGCCGAGAGGAGTACCTGGGATAAAGCGATACTCAACTTTCGGATGGGCGTTCTTTTTCGCGGTAGTGACCGTGTGGATCCTCGCTAACTATATATGGTCTACCCATGGCAGGGCTTGTGGAGCCGTGAAAGAAGACGAAGTAGCAGCCGAGGCAATGGGCGTCGGGACAACGACCTACAAGGTAATGTCGTTTACGATCGGTGCTTCCTTCGCCGGCTTGGCAGGAGGTTTGCATGCGCACCTCCTGCAGTTGCTTCACCCAGCTTCGTACGATTTCCTGAAATCTTGCGACTTCCTAGTGATGATCGTGGTTGGCGGTATGGGTAACCTAACCGGATCGGTGCTGGGGGCATTGTTTGTGACCTTGATAACGGAGGCTCTGAGAAAACTACTGGAGCTCAGGATGCTGGCGTACGCCGTGGGGCTAATCTGCG
This sequence comes from Bacillota bacterium, assembly GCA_012840015.1. Lineage (GTDB taxonomy): Bacteria > Bacillota > Sulfobacillia > DUMF01 > DUMF01 > DUMF01. The sequence continues at coordinate 94,465 of DUMF01000027.1, read as the reverse complement.
TAATGCTCTTTCGGCCGGAAGGCCTTTTCGGAACAAGAGAGTTTAGCCTCGGGGCGTTAAGGTTCCTGGCACCACGAAGACCGGTGTCCCAGGTGGGAGGCGACAAAAGTGGCGCTACTTGAAACTAAAGACCTAACGATCAACTTCGGTGGGCTGACTGCCGTATCGGGCCTTAACCTGGCGCTCAATACCGGTGATCTTCATGGACTCATCGGTCCGAACGGTGCAGGAAAAACGACCGTATTCAACATGATCACGGGAGTCTACCTTCCCAGCAGCGGCTCGATAATCTTCGACAACCACAACATCATAGGATTGCAACCTCACGAGATTACCAAATTGGGGATTGCACGCACGTTTCAAAACATCAGACTGTTCAAAGGGCTCAGCGTCCTGGACAACATCAGAATAGCTCTTCATATGAGGGCGAATTGCAGTGTGCCTGCGGCGGTGTTCCGTCTGCCACAGTACTACCGAGAAGAACATCGGATAAAACAGAGGGCAATGGAGCTCTTGAAGATATTTGGGTTGCAAGATCTCGCCGAGAAGACCGCGGGCAGCCTTCCATACGGGCAACAAAGGCGCTTGGAAATCGCGCGGGCTTTGGCCACCGACCCAAAACTGCTCCTCCTGGACGAACCAGCGGCCGGCATGAACCCTCAGGAGACAAAGGAGCTCATGGCTCTCATCAGGTGGATCAGGAAGGAATTCGGCCTGACGATCCTCTTGATCGAACACCACATGGAAGTCGTGATGGGTGTGTGTGAACACATAAAGGTATTGGATTACGGCGTGACTATCGCGGAGGGGCCGCCAGAAGAAATAAAGAAGCATCCAAAAGTGATCGAAGCCTACCTGGGGGAGGAGATCAAGAGTGCTTGAGGTAAACGACCTGCACGTTTACTACGGGGGCATACATGCTCTGAGCGGAGTCTCCTTCAAGGTAGAAGAAGGCGAGATAGTCACACTGATCGGCGCCAACGGCGCGGGTAAGTCCACGTGCCTCAAAGCGATTTCTGGGCTGATCCAGCCGAGGAGCGGTTGTATAAGGCTCAAGGGGCAGGCTTTGATGGGAATTCCTGCCCACAAGATAGCCGAGGCCGGAGTGATACATGTTCCGGAAGGGCGGCGCGTTTTCGCGAATATGACAGTGCTTGAAAACCTTGAAATGGGGGCTTTCGCCCGTAGCGACAGAAGCGGCATCGAAAAAGACCTCCGTGAGGTATTCCGGAGATTTCCGAGATTGGAGGAGCGTAAGTATCAGCTTGCGGGTACGTTGAGCGGTGGGGAGCAGCAGATGCTTGCCATAGGTAGGGGGTTGATGGCACGCCCAAAGATCATGCTTCTGGACGAACCGTCTATGGGATTATCCCCCATACTTGTGCGAGAGATATTCGACATCATCAAATCAATCAACGCTGCCGGTACGACGGTTCTGTTAGTAGAACAAAACGCATACATGGCTCTTCAAACAGCGAAGAGGGCATATGTACTTGAAACAGGCTTTCTGACAATGGAAGGGCCGTGTGATAAACTGCTAGCTGATCCAAAGGTGAGGAGTGCCTACTTAGGTGAATAAGTAGGATGAGGCTGGGACAGCCTCGGCGCAGGCGGTCCCAGCCTTTGCTGCTTTCATTGCGTTATTCCCAGGCTGAATACTTCGATTTTTTTAGTTCCCAAGGCGGTATAGGTAGCGCTGACTGAGCCCTCCCGAGTGGGATAAGTTACCCTGACTACAGCAGTGGCTTTCACTTCGAACGTACCCGGTTTGGCCCATTGCACCTGAAATTCCCGGCCTGGGTCCACGCTAACTGTCTCGCTGCTTGCGCCTTCCGGCAGGTCCGCCTTCACTTCGACGGTAAATTGGGCGGGTCGGCCCGTGACCCATTTTTCGGGCCCGACCAGCCTTACCTGAATGGGGGACGCCCGAACCGATTCCGTATTCAACTGCACTTCCAATGCATCTTCTCCTGCCAAGGTGAGTTGCCAGCCTTGCTCTTGCAGGACTTGGTTACCCTCGATATAGGATGCTGTGACTCGGTACTTACCCGGTTTGGGAAAACGATGAACCTGGCTGACGGGGACATCTTTTAGCCCGGGCGTTTCCACCTTTTCTGATCCATCTCCGAAATCCCAGACCCACCGACCTGCGCTTTGGGTTACGGGCGGTGTCTGCGAAGACCTAGTCTTCAACGGCGCGTTATCCGCAGCATTTGTTTTGATAGATGTCGTACTCTTTGACCTATTGGTCACATTTACCTTGGGCGGCTCTCCCGAAACGCCCTTGCATGAGACGGACACCCTGAACTCACACGTATGACGCTTTTCTGACTGGATTGGTGCGTTTCCCCTGAAACCCAGGATTACTGTCGGGGATTTAGAGCAGTCCAAGTCACAGCGATAGGAGCTTTCTACTTTTCGCAGGGGAATCGGTGAACAGTGGCCCTCTTTGTCTTTCCCGTATGCCCATAGTAGGGTTTCTCGGTCGGACGGCTCAACGGAAATGACAGCGTCAGCTTCAATATGAGAGAGGTCTACCTCCACATAGACCGGGGCATAGTTGGAAACGCTGACAGTGCTCTTCCGGTCCCAACTATAGCGCTTCCAAAAACCTTGTCTGAAAGTAGGCCTGAACGTCTCTATTATGGGGAAAGGCTCACGGAGGCAGGACGTAACCAGCTTTATCACGCGTTCGTTGTTCTGTAGCGAGATGTGTGTGGAAGAAAGTCCTGAGGACACCACGTAAATTGCGTCATCGAGCGCCGGTTCCAGGATTGCGCTATCTACTTCCACAACGAGGTCGTTGGGTGCCACGTCAGCGAGGGCGAGCTTCCATGGGTTGAATGTCTCGCCGGCAATCATGATGAACCTCGGGCTCGCGATACTGTTGGTTCTCCGGGTGCTTTGGGCGTTGTTCCAAAGCTGTAAGAAGTCATTAACGGAGAGTTCTTTGAGCGGCTGTGCTGGAAGCGTTTCCTCGAGGAGGCGCATAAGCGCTATCCCGTCCGGTTTCAGCCGGGATTTCGCTAGCGCTGTCTCGAGCAGTTTGCGTTCCAGGACTGCCTTTCCCGGTTCGAGGAGACGCCCAGCGAAGTATATTAGAAGCGCTTTGCCAGCTTTCAGCGCGGCATCCTTCACCGAAGTAGCGCTGAAAGTCTGCGTTAGCATGTCGTTGAGCACTTTCTGCTTTGCCTGTGCCGATAAGTACTCGTTTTTCCCGGCAATCATCGAGACATATTCGAAATAGGAGAGTGAGATATCCTGGCCTAGAGCCGGGGGCTCTGAGTAGCCGCCGTCAGCAGCGTTCGCAGGTCTACCGAGAGGGGGAAGGTTGTTACCAATGGTTGCGGCGTACTCCTCGGGGAAGCTTTCTCTGAACCAAACTTCAAAACTCCTAGGTCGTATACTTTTTGGAGAGGGAACCCATAACATTCTTTCGGCCATTACATACTGCGCGTATTTTTCGCGATAAGCTGGTGCCCGTTCCGCAATATATTCGATTTCTCCGACGAAAGGGGGCAAGTCTAAAAAAGAACTGGGGACCGGTTTCGGGCTCAGGAGGAGAGCCGCATGAGATAGCAGCAGCAAAGAGGTTTTAGCCTTTTGAACAGCCATAGAGCCGTGGTTAGGGGTTGCTATCATCACCAGGTTCCTGATGTCTCCCCGGTAACCCGGGCTCTGGACGTAAAAGCGCGCCAGAAGGCCGCCGTAGCCGTAAGCGATTACGTCTACCATGGTGACCCCCGTTTTGGCCTTTATCTCTTCGATCTTGCTCATGAGGGTGGTGCGGAACAGCTGTGCGTAATCGGGGTCCGGGTCGTGAGAGTAGTCCAACGTGAATAAGGTGGTTTCTGGCTGATAGCCGCTGCTAACCAGAGCAGCCCACATTCCAGCCTGGTTGCCATTTTTCCACGTTGATATGCTGGAGGCAAGCCCATGCACCAGTAACACCGGTGTAGTATCGTTCACTGCTTTCGCCCTTCCAGTACTGGAGAAAGGGCTGCAGATGGAGGTGCAGGTGATCAGGGCGGCGAGTACTACTACCTGGCCTTTCCTCGAGATTACCACCATGTACGTCCTCCTTTCAACGAATTTGAACCATACCGTGGTTGAGTATTGTCAACCGGGAGACAGTCTCACCTCGGAGCATTGCCCCTTCGAGCTGGCTCTCCCAGTCGGCTTCGCCCACGACCAACCTGACAAGCCGTTGAGACTTGATCGTGGCTTCCGCGAACCATTCGCCGGGGCGCAGTGTAATGCGCCTCTCTGCAACACGAACCGTGACATTGCCTGCGGAGTCAAATCTCTCGATCAGGAGCTCGGGGGTCTCCAACCTACAAGATTGGTCCGCTATGCTACGTCCGGCGGACTCTCCCCAACGGATTGGCTGAGCCAGGTCTACAAGTGTGTTGTTTTTGGATACGGGTATCACACGGTCCTCCACGCGAAAACCCGAAAAGTCGATATCGTGGATCACTATCAATTTGGCGTGATCCGCTTTTTTGGCAGGAGGCAGGCTAAGCACCGGAGCGGCCGGGTCGAGCGAATCCAAAGGCGAGTACACCTGCTCAGCTATGGGTACAGCGTTCAAACCATGGGTGTTCGATTCCAAGACAGAGAGCAACACGCATTTCTGGGTTCGCCCAGTTATTACTGTTTTTCCCAACCAAAAGGACAAAATGAGGCAAGCTAGCAACGCTATCAAAGATAGGGCGACCACAACGGGCCTGTTCGAAGGGATTCTCATATTTGCCGGATTTCACCTCCACGGTACCGGCACCCTCATCGCCCGCCAAAGACAAAACGAGGGCGCCGGGTTTACCGGCGCCCCCATTACTCCTTCAGAGCTACTGTTTCGACGCTTGGTTGGAAAGTCCTGCAATTGCCTTCAGGCCCTTTTCGATTATCTCACGATTATTCTCATAGGAGCTTAGCTCTTTGACTCGTGAGATATCTACCCATTGAGCTGCTTTTATCTCTGTCAGCAGAGGCCTGGGGTCTTCAAAGCTAATGGGCCTCAGCAGGAAGTAATGTACGGTCTTGGCAACAGCCCCCCGACTTGGCATGAAGTAATCGTAATGAACTTCCCCCAGATAAGAAACGGTCTCACACCTAATGGCTGTTTCTTCCCACACCTCACGGATGGCGGCCTCCTCCAGACTTTCCCCTTCCTCCACTTGACCTTTCGGAAAAGTCCAGTGCCCGTATGCATCGTAGATCATCAATATCCGCGAGCCGCTATAGACGATTCCTCCGGCCGATATCTCCGTTTTCACGCTATCATCCCCGACCACGACTTAGACAGCTTGAATTGTACCTGTGTGGGCAGGGCGTTTCAAGAGCTAGTTTTTCTTCGTGGAGTCAGGCTTAAACATACGTTCCAGCGTTGCCTTGATTTCAGCCTGAAACTGCGGTGATGCCAGCAACTCCTGGATCGCCGAGGCAATGAGCTTCCTCCCCTCTGGCCCCTCCAGCACGCCGCGGACCATTTCTTTCATTTCTGGGGATCTGGACGCTTCGGACAGCAAAGTCTTGGCATCTGGAGCGATCGATTTCAATAATGTTTGGGCTTGACCGGACCTGAGGTACTGCTCCAATGTCTGTTTGATCTTGTCGTAATCAGGGTAACTGCTGGCTCTATCTTCCTCTACTATGGGCCTGGAATGGCCAGGCATCGGCAAATAATCCGCACCTATAGTGACGGCTGTGATCCCCGTGACTATTCCTACCGCGAGTAAAGTTATTGCGGCTACCAGGTATTTGAGCACTATCCATCACCTCTTCGATAGTGTTGCCGATACCAAGCAGATTTTAGTAATGGTGAGGAGTACGGTATTGTTAGCGTAAAGTTTTTGTGGTTTTTAGCCCCCTAACTGATTTGGACAAGATGCTTTAAGGTTGGCAGATTGAAATGAGGGGGCGGTGGCTATCGGTGGTACGGAGGTAGTTTACGCGGGAACAGAAGCTGCAGATCGTGAGGGAAGTGTTCGAGACCGAGAGCGCTTCGATGGTGGCGCGGAGGCACAGTATCAGAGACAGTGTTGAAGGCCTCTGGGTGCGGAAGTTCAAGGAGTTGGGGGAAGGAGCATTTGATAATGCACCTATGGAACAGGCAATTGAGCGGGAATGTGTCAAAGCCGGTGTTGAGGACGGATAACGGGCCACAGTTCATAGCCGGCGTATTCGAGGCTGCGTGCGAGCACTACGGCGTCGAGCATGAGAGGATACCGTGCAGGACGCCAAACAAACATAGAGGCGTTTCATTGAATACTTGAGGATGAATGCCTGGCTGGGCAGGAGTTCGAAACGTTCACGGAAGCATATCGGACTGTAGCAGAGTTCACAGAATTCTACAATAAGATGCGGATACACTCGAGCATCAATTATATGGCGCCCGAGGAGTTCTACAAAGCGTTCCCGGCAAACCGTGCGAGATTGCTACCCATCAGGGTGTAATGTTCAAAATCCGGGGGTTAATCCGGGGATCACGCCTGGAGATGCTCAGCCGCCTTGATTTGGTGATCGCTGATGAGTTGGGATATATGCCCGTGGGCATCCAGAGGGCACATCTGTACTTCCAGTTTGTGAGCTGCCGGTACGAGAAAGGGTCAATAATCTTGACCACAAACAAATCCTTCGAGCGGTGGGGCCAGGTGTTCGGAGACGACGTCATCGCTTCTGCCGTCCTTGACCGGTTGTTACACCACAGCCATATCATTGCCATAAACAGTCCCAGCTACCGTCTAAAGGATAAGCTCAACCAGACCATTGCACCTGCCGCGGTAACAAGCCGGCGCGAGCTGGTCAGAGGAGCCGTAGCAACAAGCTGAAACACGGGAACGCACCTTTTACGAGGACTACTTGAGTCGAACGGCGAACTTCATACCAACGTCTACTTGACCAACTATCCTCTAAGATGGAACTGGTCCCTTTTCTGGGAACAGGGGTGTCTCAAAATTCAGCGGGAATCTGCAGTGGCATCTAGTTTGGCCAGTTCCAGTTCAGTCTTTACGCAGTAACGACAGGATGTGCTGTAGAATTCAAGGATACCTGGTTTCACTCGGGTAACAAGCGTGGCAAAAATCTTGGGTCGTAGAATAGCTAATCAGGGGATGCCGGGTCCAGGTTCGCAGGCCGGGGAGATTGAAATCCGCAGGGTTAAGGACTTGGGAGGTGTCAGGCTGGTAGGGTGGGGAGCTGGGAAGGTGACAGATTGGCGGGTTCGGGAGTCCGGAGGCTGCCAAGCCGGCACGGTCGCCAGCCGAAAGGGGTCAACCTGACAGGTTTGGCCTGGCCGAAGGATGCTGACTTGGCAGCCTGGGTGTTTGGAAGGTATCAACTGGAATAAGTCGACTGGTCGGACGGCCGACAGACGGTCAACTTGACAGCTTAGCAGGCTGCCAAGTTGTCAGATTCAACTCTGCCCAGCTGCCGGCGAAGGAGCTTCTGACTTGCCCTGCATTTCCCCCTCGATGCGAGCGGCCCACCGACGGTAGTCCGCCGCGACGTTCTCGATAGTACGGATATATCTCGAGGTCCTGTCTATCGGCTTCTTCCGCAGGTGAGCAGGAAGGTTCTTCAGTATCCCGTCAAGGCTGAGATCCTTGTACGTCATCACCACCAGGGTCACCCCGTTTTCCACACTGCGACCTAACTTTATCAGGTCGTTAGCTTGCTGCTGCTTGGCTTTCTCCTTCGATGGAAAAACCTCCGTCGGCCCAAAGTGTTGAAATCCCTGGAACTCCCAGGCGCTTTTTGTGGTCGGGGAGAAGACATCGTACTCGAGGTTCTCTCCAGTCACGGGATTCTTCAGGAAGTCGGGGCGGGCGTTATCCACCTTGTCCTCAAGGAACAAAGTGGCGTTGAGTAAGCTGCCCATTATGAATTCGCCTTTGAATGGCGACACCTCGTAGCAGGCCCGGAAGATACGGGCCCGTCTTTCATCTTCAGCTCGCGGGAGCACAGGGATTGGGACAACCTTGTTTCCCCTGCGCTCTGTCCTGAACCATTTGTGCTTACAGAGCAGCTTGTTCATCCGAATCGCTGTCCGTTCACTGACGCCAGCTCGCCTGGCCAGGTCTGCCAGGGATTCGACCTCGCATATTTGGGCTACCAGATACAGCAGTTTGGCAGCATGCGGCATCTTGCTGAATCCATCCAAATCAGGCGACAAGTATGGTAAGAACTGCAAATAGATCCCTCCAGGTTATGGATACAAACGGCTACTACAACTACAATTTAAGTTGCCCTAATCCAAATTCTACCAAGATTCGTATGGTCTTCTGTCGAACCATGGCGGAGAAAGAAGAAACCTGCCGGAGGAAGGGACATACCTGATGACGGCAATGCCGAGTAACAACATTTCGGCGTAGAGGATGACGAGCTGACAGCTTGGTGGGCTGAAAGGTGCCAGGTTGGCATCTTTACTCGGGCGAGAGGCGCCAAGTCGGCAGTTTCACAGGCTGGAAGATGACAAGCTTGCAGGTTCGCCAGGCAGCGTGTGTCAAATTGGCAGTTCGGCTTTGACTACTATGTGGTGAGATAATCTGATCGGATTGGTTCAGCGGACGGGCGGGTAGGGACGTGTCAATGAGTGAGCCCCTTACTACCACAGAGACACAAGGAAAAAAGGAAAACCGCGGAGAATGGTAATGATTGCAAAACAGGCGAAGTAGGCCTGGAAAGGCATGGTGGGAATGGCTTTCGCTCAGCTGAGGGAGCTGGTCAACTCTGTTATTCTTAGTGCACAGACCGAAATCTAGCAACTCCCGGATTCCAAGTTCAAAGCGGTGCTCACATTTCTTGGTCTGTTGCTGGCTGATAACTTCGTGGCCATTTTCAACGACCTGATTCAGCTGTTGTCACGGTCTTATGTCGAACTGGAACGTAGAGAGCGACAGGACTCATACATTCAACTTGCACAGGACCTTTGGAGCCAGCGACTTTGCGCGTTCTACCCTGACCATGAGATTGTGCCATCGGAACTCAGCAACATGCGTGACGTGGCTGTCTTTAACTACGTGCTATCCCTCGTGTGGAAATGCCTGTACGAAGCGAAAGGAAAGTCAGTTACAGCTGAGTTGGTGGAATCAGTTGTCTCCGAGAGCGAGGCTGTCTGGCAAAAAGGAACGCTCAAAGTCAGATTGTGTGTTCCGCTCGTGGGTCTAAGCAGTCTGTCAAGGGTATCGCAAGTAAAACTCGATCGCTGGCAATTACGGAGGTTCATGCCTTGCGACCGAGATCGAGTAGAACGCATGAAACATGCGTTCCTCCTTCCGGCGATGATGGCCTATTCAGGTGCAAATCCTCCAGTCTTAGACTTCGGACTTGTGCTGGATAGGATGGACGTCCCCCTCACTGCCCTGGACGGAAGCTGGAATGTAATTCAAGAAAAGGCTTTGCCACTCGCCGAAATCCAGTGCTTGGAGGCTCTACTGCAGTCCTCGATAGGGTGGGACCTGCTGGAGCACCGGTATGGAATTGACTGTCCTTTGGTGTTCTACCGAACGGAAGAGTGGGCTGCTAACCCGGCTGGTAATCCCTTTACGCTGGACTACGCATGGCCGTTGCGACAAAGCTGGTTCGGCAAAGAATGGTTCGCTGCCCCAGAAGTGTGGGGGGACTGGCTCCAGAAGGGATGGAGTCTAGTCGAGAGTGGGGACGATCTAGCCAGCAACCGGTACAAGAGGGCGTTGCGGGGATATGCAAATAGCACTCGAAGTAGCGATCTCACTGATCGCCTTGTTTGGCTGTTTATTGCCATCGATGCGTTGCTTGGTGGCCATCGAGCGAGAGGGCGTGGGCAGGAACTGGGGCGGAATCTGGCAGATCTTATCGGGGCAAGTGATGTTGATCGGCGGAAATGGCGTAAGTTCATGCAGAGAGCCTATAGGGACATTCGCCATCCATTGCTCCACGAAGGGATTAGTGCAGACGAGTTGCGGAGGAGGTTGGCCGGTAATCCAGCCCTTCCTGATCCGGAAACGTGTGCCAATCTTCTGGAAGTAGCATTCCTTGCTGCTTGGGGACGGATTGTGAAAAGCTCCGTCGGCGGGAGCCAGTGGGTATGGTCTTCGTGAACATACGCCGTGGGCATCAAAGTCTTCGGAACAAGTAGGGAAGAGAGAGTTTTTCTATCGTGCGCATCCTCGTTAAGACGATTAGAAGGGATCATGACCCTCGATTGAGGATCACTTGCTAAGCAGAGGGAGGTGTCGGTGAGAGATGGCGGATGATCTTTCTCCGGATAGGAAATCTCGCATCGCCGAGATGGAGGCGGTTCTCCGCTCCAATCCCGCGGACGTCCGGAGCCGCGTCAGGCTTGCTCAAGCGCTGGAAGGAGAGGCACGCGACCTCGCAGCGGCGATTGAGGTGCTTCATCAGGGGCTCGATGTATGCGTTTTTCCCTCTGAGAAGGCGCTTCTCCACTACGAGGCGTCGACCCTGTTGATGGCCAACAACCAGTTAGTTGAAGCCAAAAGGGAGATCGAGGATGCCCTGATTCTTCAGCCCAATGACCCTTTCTACTGGGACCGTTTTATCCTCATCGGATGCAGGCTCGGCCTGCATAAGGAGGTCTTGCAAAGGCTTTCGGAATGGGAAGAAAGGGAGCCTGGGAGATATGCTGTCCGGAGGTGTAAAAAAGCCGTACAACGCTTTAGAAGTTTCTCTCGGGCCAGGCTGAAGACGGGCTTTTCATACAAAGAAGAGATATACGGCCTCTACGGTGCAGCAGCCCTGGGCGCTCCCGAGGATGACGGCATCGATATATGGAAGTATTACTTCTACGTTTTCGACGAATACGATACGGCCCATGTCTTGTTCCGTTTCGTAAGCCTCGTGGAAGGTATGGGAATCCCGATTACGTCTGTGGTACCAGCAAAGGACGGGTTTAGTCTGCCCATCGCTCTGGCCATGGCGGATATGCTTCGTCTTCCAGTGAAGCATGTTGATGACGGTTTTCGCGGTGAAAGGCCGATCCTCGTCAAGGCTTGGGGATATGAGACTCAGACCCTCATGGAAGACAGAGCGAGAATTGAGTCCAGCCATCCGGAGAGGGTTTGCTCGTTTGTCTTCAGCGGAACCAGGATATTCCGACACGAAATTCCTCCCGACTTTGTTGCGGTGGAAACGGTGGCCTCACTAAGTTGGGAGAGCGATGTGGATTGCTCCGAAGATTCCCCCAGAGGCAGGATGAATTGGGCAAAGGCGGAGGAATACGCGAAGAAAATCGTCAGTGCTCTAGATGCTGTTAGGGAGTATGAACAGAATATCGATAAGCAAGTGGAGTGGTACGTGAAAAAGCACCCGTACCTGGCCTGCTTGGAGGAGCCTACAGCCTGGACTGATTGAAAGAAGGGAATTCGGCAAGGCTAGCAGAGGAATTTCTTAACGCACCTTGCTTGAGTGAGTTTCTTGATTGGCGACATGGTCAGCGCCTTTTGGATTCCGCCAGACGCGACACCGGATGATATTGTTCTTATCTCTCCTGCTCAGGGAGGTTTTCAACCTGCGGTTGATCCTTCTATACTGAAATCCTCATAGCCCTGGCTCCTGCCCCATTCCAGCGCTTCCTGGTGCTCTGGATGGGACTTGTCACATATTGATTCAAGGAAGGCGTCATAGCCTGGTTCGCCGCACACATCTTCAGGCGGGCGGTTTCCCTCGGCAGCAATGCAGGTCGGATAATTCATCGGGTAATGGGGCAGTACTTTTCTTAGCTTAATGATGTGCATCCTTAAGTCTCGCTTTGTTATCCAACAACTTGGGGCACTCCCTGTAGTCCGGGCCTGCTAACGCTTCCTCATCGCAGACAATAAGCGCGACGGGCCGTCTGCTCTCAAAGACCGTGAATTCATAAAGATGATAGTTCAACCAACCAAAGGCGTCCTGTATCACGGAATGCAGATCATCGTTGTTTGCGAATTGCTCTAAGGCCGTCAACAGGAGTTCCTTTGGTTTTTGATATTCGTTGCCTACTTTCGTCGGATAGCTGCCCAAGCGCAGGCTGAAATCGGGCTGACACAAATGCTCCAGCTCAAGCTCATCGCTGTAATAGCCTACGTCTTGGGATGCCTGATTCATTTGCCCAACGATGGACCTGTTGGCAGTCTCGGTGAACACCACAGTCCCAGCAGCTTTCAGGTACTTATCGACGATTTCCGGCGAAATCCCCTCAGCATACATAAACTCCCTTATTCCCCTTGTGATAACTGTATCCAGCGCCTTGAAGTTCGGCGCTTTCAGCCCGTATAAGAGTATTGGATATCTGTACTCATCGTTGATGAGAATCAACGCCTTCCGTCGGTTTACTGTAACCAGATTTGCGTGCCATGCGAAAAGCGGGTTGTCATTTGCCGCGTGATCTATAGATTTGATTTTCAACTCGTCCAACAGCTTTTTGGTTCATTGTATTAGCATTCTTATCCCTCCAAGGATAAGCCGCGAGACGCCAATTCTCTCGGCTGCGAGCACGCGTATATCAGGGCGTTTGTTGCGGGTACATCTTTGAAGTCTGGTTCAGCGGTTAAGTGAAGCAGTGCTTTACGATAAGGCTGATGAACGTCTCGAAGTCCCCTAGATCGTTCTGCAGTATCTCATGTACGTGGTTCGGGTCGATTTCTCCATAGACGTGAACCGCCCTATTTCGGAATCTAACCATCGGTCTGACTCTGTCCAGGAACTCAGAGGGGATGATACCCGAACGCGCCAATAGGTCGAATACCTCAATATAGCTCTTGGGTACACCTAGACATTCCCTCGAAACTATATGGCTTGAGATGTCAATCATCGCCTCAATCGAGATCTGGAGCAGACGGACTGCTGCATGGAATTGCGCTGAGCTCTCCGTGAAGTCTTGAGCTGGAGTCTTAGCCAGTTCGCGAAGGAGCTCTAGGTTGCGCCTAAGAAAGCTGATCTTATCCCTCACCTTGTCTCGGTCTATCACACCCCGAAGCCTCCCTTAGCGTTCGGTCGTACTCTCGACAGAACGCCCGATAGAATGGCTCGAAGTCACCGTAAGTCCTGAAAACGTACTCCCGAAAGTCAGACACTGCGGTGAGTTCTTTCTCCAAGAGCGGTCTCCCTGTCTCAAGCACTCTATGCTGTAGCATTACGTCGGCATCATTGAGCACTAACACGTTCACGTCGTCCTCATGGCAAATACTGGAGATATCTGCCTCCAGAGCCAACAACCGCCGGAGATCGGGACGGCTGCCACTGTAAAACAGGAGGGCAATATCGATATCACTAAGAGGCGTCTGATAGCTTGTTCCATATGAGCCGTATAGGTAAGCGGCCAAGATGTCATCCTGCGACTCCAAATACTCAATCAGCGCCCCTATCCGGGGTTCAATATTCACATTTTGGGGATACTTTGTCGTCCTCACTGGAGTCCCTTCTCGCTTCCTGAAACTGACATCATGGTATACGTAAAAGAATGCATAGTCAATTGGATGTAAGCTGCACGAAGGCAGGGCCACTCCTTATCCGACAGCGTAACTCAGTCCAGCGTCGTCCAGCCATCAACGCACGGCTCAAGGCTAACCCCGACACGTGCCAGAGCCAACACCCTAACCGCCGCACTGTGGACGTCATCTACACCATCAACGCCTTGCCCGCCTAATTGTGGAGGCCGTCAACACTCTACTCTGTGGGAGTGTTGAGATCCCCCATGCCCCCTGCTGCAGAGAGTGTTGCTACATGGTTTGTGGTAAGCCATTTTGATTCCCTTGTCTCTTGCACTGCCTCAAATGAATCTCCGGGTTTGGACATACCAGCACTGCTAAAGAGTTATTTCTCGTTGGCCCAGGGTGCCTCCAAACCGTCCGCGCTGGCGTCTATTGCCACGTTCAAGACAAACGCCAACAGTAGTGGCGCACGCTTCACGCCGTATTTCGTGGCCAGCACGAAAAGAGCCTTGCAGGTTTCAAACATCTTTTCGTACTGCTCAGGGTTTTCTGCTGAGTCGTAGTACAGCAGGTCATCCGCTTCAATCATTGCCTTGCGGATTTTGTCTCTCTTCTCTCGAGGGACGGGTAGGTCGATGAGCAGGTCGACTACAGAGGACACTTGGTATCACCTCCTGATCAAAGACCGGCCGCCCTAACCCCGGGCTTCAGCTTCTTAAGGATCTCTTGACCGCTTCCAGCAGGCGGTTATAGTCAGCCTGTCTCTGGACCATCCCCGGAGCAATGCGGATGGCAGTCGCATCGTCAACGCAGAAGATATACAACTGCGTGTCCCGGATTGTCGAAGTAAGAGGTATCCAGAAACCCATGCACCAGGCGGCCAGCGCCTCTGGCCCAGCTGCTGCGGAATGCTCCAGGGTTACTTGTTCAGCGACCATCACGGTTCATTTCTGCTTTTTCCCCGCTGCCAGTGCGACGCGGGGATAATGTTTCGGCCGCAGGGAGTTGCAGCCAGGGCCAGCTCGTATCCCTGCCTAGTCCCTTCTCCACGCAGTACTCTTTGTTGTCTAGCAGCTATCACCTTCCACCTTTCCGGCGCGGATTACCCGCGCCTTCCTTGCCGCTTTTGCAACGCTTTCGCTTGCTGCGGTATCGAACGCTTGCTCGGAAGCCGCTCGTCTGCTGGCGCAGATTCGCGCGCCTCGGCCAGCGCCGTTGTCAACACCGTGTGCAAAAAGGCTCGCACGGATAGGCCGATTTTGTAGCCGGGAGCGCCAACGGTGAAGCCACTGATCGCTATAAGTTCGCCAGCTGGAAGCGGAAGGCGTCCTGACCCAACGGTAGGCGATCTGGCTGGGCGATTAATAAGACCACTGAACAAGAACCTCCCATGGAGGCTGTCGGCAGCCTGGCAGCGCTGAAGCCCTACCTCCCACTGCGGATAGCGGTTTACGCGCCGTTCGGTTCTTGCCCAAGGAGGACTTCAACGGCGACGGATCCAGTGTGCTTGGTTTCGCGGATTAGCGTGATCTATCATCGATCAACCTCTCACTACTTATATTCGGCCATGTTCACCGGGCGTGACTAAAGTCGCAACAGGAAGAGTATTCGGAATTGTAACGCGGACAGGCCCCACATGCTATACCCGCCTGATGCAGTTCCGCCAGGGGGTCCGACTCCTCCTCGAGTGTACAGACAAGACTTCAGCCACGTTTAGCTGCGAAAAGGCCTCTCGGGCCATTGTATACGTCACCTCCCACCTGATGCGTCTGCCCATTTTTTGGGCTAGAGGACATGTTTTCGCTGGAGAGGATGACGGGAGGAGAAGAGAGTGTGTGGTACACGGTTTGTCGTGCCGACCCTACCCCTGTGGTTTAGAGGATGTTGGGGCTTCTATACAAGCAGTTGATGTATCAAAGAGCACCCTGAGCTGTTGAAATGACCATGAGTCTGCCATTGAGCGACCTTGACTTGCTAGTGCTGTTCATAGATGCAGTCGTTACTTCAGGTCATAAGGTGGTAGAAACGTTGAGGATCGGCAGTGGAGGACATAAGCGCATCCTGTGGCTTTGGGAAGGTGCTGGCGAAAACGCAACGGTCTGCGAAGCGCTCTTGGAAGACCTTGTTGAAAGGACAGACAGTATAGAGGGAGGGTATCCGTGGGCAGCTGCAAGCATAAAGAGGGAGTGGAGGAAACGGTGACAGTCACAGGTTGGGTCTCACAGGGCGTCTCGAGAGAATTCTGTCTTCGACGAGCATCAATCCAGGGTAACCAGGATTTCTTTGTTGACCTATATACCATCGGCCAACGCTTCTCGTTTCAAACAGTCTCTGTCGCCATAAGAGTCATCAGTCCGGCTATGGTAGATTCAGCGCCGCAGTTTTGGTTTATTGATGTTTCCTTCAGACCATCGTGGCAGGCTCCTGTCGCAGGGTCATACAGAGCCAGACCGGTGTCGTTCTTGCCGAGAAACCACTCCCGGCACAGGCGCGCGATCCTGGCATAGCGTTCTGACCCGGCCAAGCATCCTGTATGGGTAGAAGGTCCTGGCCGGATAGAGCGCTCGAGCCGGATAGTGCGTTCTGACCGGACAACTTCCCAGGCTGCCAGGTTAGCCAGGGCAAGCCACATGGCGTCTACCGGCTGCTGGTCGAATCTGGCCCGGGACCTTCCGCGGATGTACCATCCATTGTTGCCGACGAGGGTCACCCGCCCATCATCAACACATACTGAATTGAGGAAATTGACGGACGCAACGGCGGTCCTGTAGTATCTGGGGTCACCCGAAACGGCGTAACAGCAGAACAGGCTGTATGGCATTATGCCATTAGCGTAAGTCAGCCTATCTTCAAACCACTTCCAGAGGGTGCTGCAATCTCTGTGGAATGGATTCTCCCTGCAATCGGAAGAATTCTCCTCGAACGTGCGCACCAGGTCATCAGCTAGCAGTGTGAGGAGCTCGTACAGGTCCGCATTCCTGTGATCCACCGTACGGTTACGCACACTGCCATCCGCCAGGTGGCTTGGCGTCTGTTCAGGGTGGCACACCGGAAGGCCAGGTGATAGACCCGGTAAAGAGGCGTGTGTCTCATAAGGCAGGCATCTCCGAGAACCGGTTCCCTGTAAGGGCGGAAGGCTGCAGCTGTTCCCGCCAAGATAGATCGCTATACCGGCAGCGCACAACGCCTTTGCCCTCACAAAACGGAGGCTCTTTAATCTTGGAAGACACGCCCTAAGCAGCTGCTTTGCCCTTATGCTGACCCACTGAGGAACCCTGCAGGCTGTCACAACGCCTAGAGCCCAGACTGCGTGGCCGACTGCGTCCTCAGTATACGGCCCATCCTGCCAGGTCCAGCCGGGACCGAACCAGTTATGAAAAATTTCCGAGGGGGTCCGGGCTCGCTCGAGAAACCGCAGGTAAATATGGAGGAGCCTGGCGGCTTTTTCAGCTTCCGTAGGACGCTCATACGCAAGCGCTGCAACCACCAGGGCTCGAGCATTGTCGTCGACAGTATAACCAGACGACACGTCAGGCTGTGTACCCTGGCAGAACTGGATGATACCGGTGTCATCGGTGATGTGCTCAAGATGCGACAAGTTCACCAGCTTCTCGATGCTTGCCGGTGTCTCCGTACTCATCAGCGGCTTCGACCTGCCCTCCTTTCACTTCTTCGAACAACCTCACGTACGATCGAGCGACGTTCTCCCAGGTCATAGCCTTACCCAGCCGCAGCGCCCTGTGGACCATCCTAGCTCTCATGTCTTCATCCAGTGCAAGTCGCACTATGGCATCTGCGAGCTTATCGCTGTCTCTAAACGGAACCATCAGTGCTACTCCTTGCTGCGCCATAGCTCTGGCGTACAAATATGGAGTAGATACAACCGGCGTGCCAAGCCCTACCGCGTAAGCTAGCGTCCCGCTCACTACCTGGTCGGGATTGAGATATGGAGTCATATAAATGTCCGAGGCTAGCAGGTAACATATTAGCTCTTGCTGGTCGAGGAACCGGTCGACGAACATCACGTGCTCATCCACACCCAGTTCTCTCACAAGGGCTTGAATCTCTGCTCTGTACGATTCACCTTCTGTCTTGATTATGTTGGGATGAGTTTGTCCCAGGATAAGGTAAGTCAAGTTAGGTATATCTTTCTTGGCACGGGCAACAGCTCTTATCGCATACTCCAGCCCTTTCCCGCGGTTGATTAAGCCAAACGTACTTATGACAAACCTGCCCTCGAGCCCCAGAAGCTTTTTAGCTTCATGCGGCTGTAAACCGCAAGAGCCCGGCACGCCATGGTGTATAAACCTCACATTGTCCGTCGTCTCTACCAAGTAGTCGCGTTCAAGGATTTCAGCAGCCAGCGGGTTCATAATAACGACCGCATCGGCTGCGCCAGCTATGCGTCGAATTATGCCAGCGTACTTGGAATGAGGCCGTGGCATAACCGTATGGAGGGTCACCACAAAGGGTTTTTTGAGTGCCTCGATGAAGTCGAGGACATAGCGTCCGCAGTGGCCGCCGTAAATCCCAAACTCATGTTGCACAGACACAACATCCACTGCAGATTCGTTGAAGAAACTCGCAGCACGGAGGTGATCGCCGTAGCTATCCTGGTTTATCACGAGCTTAACAGGGTTAGCGTAACCACCGTCGCCGTCTATACAACTCGCGGAGACCAGATAATCGCGCGGACTCTGCCCCGGCCCTGCTATGGCCACAACATGTGGCTCTCCCAGCCCGTCCAGTTTCGACACGGCCGAAACCAGATCGACTGTGAACGTGGCAAGGCCGCACTTACGCGGCAGATAAGTAGATATATATCCCACAGTCAGCCGTTTTTCGTTTCTTGCAGCGTTTTTCATGGCATGTCTCACAGCACTATTCATGACGCAAATCACCTCTTTCCCAGGAACTCTTAGGCATGACCTCTTGTGCACGAGCTTTTACTGATGGCCACTCTTTGCATCATGGCAACGCTCAAGAGGACCACCAGGTCAAGCTGTCTTTTCGCCGTTGAATACACTCGTGCTGCCACATATAGCAAAGACTGTCAGATTAACAGAACAGTCAAGCAGGAGGCACAGTCATTCGGCCGATAATCGAACCTTCGACAAGCGTAGCTCGCTCCTCCACCCGTGCTCCGCTCGAGAGTACGCACTTCTTGACTGTTGCCTGACGGCCTATGAATACATCATCAAGCACTACCGACTCGGAAACGGTGGCACCCTCGTCCACCACCACACCTGCCCCTATCACAGCTGAAGGGCCGACAACAGATCCTTGCTCCACTCTGGTTTCAGGACCAATCAGCACGGGCGGATGCAGGCTTGCCTGTTCTGACACTAACGCACTCTTGTGGATCCATATTCCTGGTCTGGTCTGCTTCGCAGGGACGCAGTCTCGCCACCACTGGGTGTACATTGAGCCCAAGTGAGACGCGGCATGCAAATTAGCCACGGAATCGAAGTTAGCCTTGAGGTAGCCTTCAAGGCTCCCAATGTCGATCCAGTAAGCGTGCTCAAACGCCCTGGCATACAAGTTTTCTCCGCGTTCCAGGATCTCCGGATAAAGCTGCCGCTCCACTGACCAGGGCACGCTGCCAGGGATCAGGTCCAACACTCGCCTGTCATACACGTAGATCCCTGCATTTATCAGGTTCGATGGTGGAACCCGAGGTTTTTCGGCAAATCTGCGTATCCGCCCATCAGGCTCAACATCCAGCACCCCAAATCTGGCGGGGTCCGCTACAGGAACAGCAGCGATGGTCACGGCAGCGTTTCTCGAGATATGAAAACTAAGGAGCTCGCCGAGCGGAATGTCAGTAAGAATATCCCCGTTCAGCACAAAGAACCGGTCTTCGAGTCCTGAAAACTTACCTGACGCATACTTTATGGCGCCTGCTGTATCTAGCGGGCGATCTTCAATGCAGAACTCCACCTTGACCGCAGGCGGATTATGTTTGAGCACTTTTTCTATGGGTTCCGGCAGGTAGCCCATGGAAAGAACTACGTGGTCTACGCCGTTTTGTTCCAGGTATTTCAGACACCGTACTATGTACGGAACATTGGCAATCGGTACAACGGCCTTTGGCATAGTTTCGGTGAGAGGGCGAAGGCGTGTTCCGAATCCTCCCACAAGGACAATGGCCTGCACAGCATGTTCACCTCCGTTCAGGATTCGGGCGACTCAACCCGCGCCTCTAAAGATTGGTAAGGAGCGCTGGCGGCAGCATTCAAGCGCGTCCAAAATCGTCTTCGAACCGGATAATGTCTGACTCATCAAACCAGCCGAATGAGATCTCGAGAACCCTTGCATCGTCGCCAGCACCTGAGAGCCTGTGTCTCGTCCCAGAGGGTAAGAACACGGGCTCCATCACTGAAGGTTGGATGACCTCGTCGTCCCGGTGGACGACAACCTTGCCGCTTAACGGAACCCACAGCTCAGAACGCTTGAGGTGTGCCTGGAGACTGAGCCTTTTGCCAGCCTTCACCTCCAGAACCTTCACCGTGACTGGTTCGTTGGTGACGTACTGTATAAACCGGCCCCACGGGCGCTCTACGATGATCGGTGTCGGAGGCTCCATCCTTAGACCTGCATGGGATGATTTGATCCTAGTTTGAGGTAAAACCATGACCAAACACCTCCCATGTATGATCGGAAAGTTGAAACCAACAACCTGGGCGGAAATCCGGGAACGAGGCAGGGCCTGCGTCGTCCAGTTGGACCGGCCTGACGAGCTAGACTGGTCCGGCAAAGGGCTGTAACTGCTGCACAGCCCAGAAGTCACCTACGGAAGTCTGTGGAATCCGAGGAGCAAAATGAAGGTCCGCCTCGACGCGCAGCCTGCAGTATCATGCTAGAGCTGCTAGAGGGCTGTCAGCCATTCGTTGAGATCTACTCTTTCTTCGCACAGCACGTCAGTTAAGAGCGCCGAGAGGCGCCGCAGACCTTCCTGAGTGGAGCTTTCTGCCCGCAGTATGAGGCAGGGTTCAGTATTGGAGGCACGAACGAGAACCCAGCCGTCTCCGTTTGTTGCGCGGGCTCCGTCTACGTCTACAAGATCATGGCACACACGGCGGAGCTTATCCTTCGCTCTTTCGACAACGCTGCGCTTGATGTGTTCCGGACAGGGTACCCTGACTTCTGGAGTTGAGTAGTAGACAGGAACATCAGCCAGCATTCGCGACAAAGGTAGAGAGGCACCGCGCATAATGCGCAGCAACCTGCATCCTGCGTAGATAGCATCGTCGAACCCGAAGTACTCATCGGCGAAAAACATGTGCCCGCTCATTTCGCCAGCCAGGAGTGCCTGTTCCTCAATCATTTTCGCTTTGATGAGAGAGTGACCAGTCTTCCAGAGGATGGGATGGCCGCCTAATCTGGATATCTCATCTATAAGCGCCTGAGAGCACTTGACCTCTACGAGGATCTTTGCGCCGGGATGTCTAGCCAGCACCTCGCGGGAGAACAGAATCATCACCCTGTCGCCCCAGACCTCCCTGCCAGCATCGTCCACTACTCCCAGCCTGTCACCGTCGCCATCGAAGGCAAGGCCCACATCCAGGCTGCAGGAAGTAACCAGCGCAGCCAGGTCCCTCATGTTCCCTTTGCGTACGGGGTCCGGCAGATGATTGGGGAACGCTGGGTCTGGATCGCAATAGAGCGGACTAACTTTGCACCCGAGCTCGCTGAACACTTTTGGAGCAAACAAGCCAGCTGCTCCGTTACCGCAATCAATCCCTACCCGGATGCCAGAAAAGTCAAACCTGTTACCCCGAAGCCACTGCAAATACTCAGAAAATGCGTCTCTGGTCTCATATGTTCCCCTGCCGCTGACGAAATCGCCGCATATGATCTTTTCCCGAAGACGCTGAAGGGTATCGCCGTACAGCGTGCCTTTTCCCCAAACAAGTTTTAAACCGTTATATTCTGGCGGATTATGGCTCGCTGTCACCATTACTCCGCCATCAATTCTCCAAATGCGGCATGCAAAGTATACAAGCGGAGTTACTGCTGTGCCAATGTCGATCACTCGGCAACCGGTCGATAGTAGGCCGTCTACCAGAGCGTTGTGAAGTCCCTGGGAGCTGCGTCTTACGTCATGGCCTACCACTACTGAGTCAATTCCGTTTTCAAGGCAGTACGTACCGTATCCAAGCCCGATGAGCCTGACAACTTCCGGCGTCAATTGTGTATCGGTGATACCTCGGATGTCGTACTCTCGAAAAATGGAACTGTCTATCTGCACCATATACATCACCTGCCCAACAAAATTCTGCTAAGTTTGGATCGTGACAGTTGACAGCGTGAAAGTGGTACTCAGAAAGCACTTAGCGGAATACTTAGCTGGACGTATGAAGATATGGTCAGACACCTGAAACTAAATTATACGACAACCGGGCTGGGGATACAATACCAGCCATTGTTACATGTTACGGGCAGTGTAAAGTTTGAGTAGGTGAAGGAGCCAGGAAAACAATAGGGTGGATTTAGGGGATTGAGAAAATGAGGGCTGCTCCAGATGCTTGAGAGGAGAGCAGCCCTCCGAGAAGGACGGACGCTACCGAGTTCTTATCAGTCTGGCTTTGAGCCCTGACGCACAAAAGTTAAAGAAAAGTGCTTATGGCGGTAGGTGCGCAGAAGTTCCATCGCCCTCTGCTCGTCTTCCGTTAAAACCCGTTCCACAACCCAGGAGGTATCCTCCAAGAAAAAGCTATAAGGCGTGAGTCTCGGCACGAACATAATTCACGGTAACAAGCTCATAACCGCCTTGGCTCCGCCGCAAAACATCTTCCTTGCTTGCACATGCTACTCATGTAGGGCATTACATCACTGCTACGCTCCCCGAAGTATTTACAAGAACCAGTTTCATCGAGATTCTTCTGCTAGGTGGCTATCGTGATTCTGCACTAGATCACAAGGCCCCTCAAAGGAGCCAATCAGATTGAAAAAGCTGCTGCCTTTCGTGAAAACGGGTATGTTGCCTTCGCCTATCTTTTTGAGGCGTACTTCGGTTAGTTCCACGAACCTGCGCTCCTTTCATGTAAGAAACTGCTTACATTATGGCTGGAGTTCGAAGTAATACCAAGAGGACGTAGTAGCTTGTTGAACTCCGGGGCCTACCCGCCGGAGAATAGGCGTTGGTTATTGTATCGCCCTCGCTGGCCGGGAAGAAGATTATTCGACCAGTTTGAGGCTTTTCATGGTCTCGACTATGTCTGAGGCATCCCGGTATCCTGCGGTCATAAGCTGAGGCTTCCATTAGGCATCGAAAAGAGGCTACAGCTGGCATGCCGGGAATCTGGTGTTTAAGATTCGCCAATGTGTCTTTCGACGTTCATCTTTACCACAAAAACCTTGTCTCCATAAGTGTGATTGACTTTACCCAGTCCCGGTTCAATCTTTATACAGTTTTATACAGTATGGATTTATACAGTACGGACAGGAGGGGGTGTAGAATTGTGGCGTACCTGGTTTTCCCTTAGCAACCTGCGCGACGAAGCCCCAGGGTTCTACGCCAAGCACTACTTTTTTCTCTCGTTTTGACGCTTGACCTTCGGTGAATGCAAGATAGGAGACTGATGCTATTATCGGTATCAGGATGAAAAGAGGTCCCATCACTTTTCATTCACTTTTCATTACTTTTCGTTCAGGCGGACACGCTTGAACATAAAAGCCGGATGGCTATGACACCGTGGCGATCATGGCGCTCAAGAGGGATGCTGACGCAGTAATGTGGGCTATGGAGGAACTGCGGGATCTTCTCGCTAGCTTTCTGGCTGACTAGGCTTTGGCCCGCAGGAGCCCAAGTCGCTCCAGAACTGTGGCCAGCATTTCCCTTGTCACTGCTCCCTTTGGGTCAGTTCCGTCCATAATCGCCCTTTTTGTGGCCATATACCAACCCAACCTCGCCCAGGGACTCACTTCTTGAAAGCGGCCGTAAGGCACTAACGCGATGGCTTCCAGCTGAGGAGCCGATGCATCCTGCCAGCTGAAGTAGCTAATGCCTTCTAGGTTGCGAATCTTAGAGGCCGAAGCAAAGGCAGAAATGTCGGCAGGGGTGACTGGGCCGAAAGACTGGCGCACGGGAGCGATGGGGAGTCCATAGGCTGATAAACCTGTGATAGATAAGTTGAAGGCTCGGTCCAAAGGCATACCCATCATTTCCCAATAGATTTGAGGGAGGCAAACCGAGCAAAACGAAGAGAATTCTCTGTATGGAAAACGAGGGTGATAGCTCGGAATGGCAAAGGTGGTGTAACCCAATGGAACATCTTGTTCCAGCGTTTGCTTCAAGGCTTCCCCCAGAGCGATGGCCTTTTCGGGACCTTGCGGGTTTTCGTATTCCGCTTCGGCATCGATGACCAGCCAGTCTGCACCCGCATCAAGAGCTTGTTTCATGACCTGGACTTCGCCTGAAATGTTGTTGCCGTAACTGTACCCCCAGGCACCTGCAATGAGACCAAAGTCGTGGACCGGTTTGACTATACTGTGCAGCTGTTCCAAAAACCTGCCTGCCAGGTAGCCATCCCAGGCCTTTATCAATACCCCGGACAAACCTAAGCGCACACTATCTTCGAAGACCTTCTCAGGTGTGCCAATCTTATCCAAAATCCATATCCACATGTGTTTTCCCTGCCAGGGTTTCTGCTTCACCTGCGAACGCCTCATTCCATTACGAAGTAGTCACCACCCGATCCGTTCTTCCGGCAGCCATATGGTCGCTTCGCCCTCGTGCTTGTTTATAATCGCTTTCTAGCAAAGCTGTTACCTCATATTAAATGCCCAGATTGAAAGTATGACGATGAGGAAGAATTTATCCCGAAAAGTTGTATACCAGTGGCACAACACAGCGGGCATTGGGGCTTAGTTGCTGACTCCTGCCGAGGACGAGAAGGCGTGTGTGATAACCGGGTGTCAATTACTTTCTAACACGTTTAGTCAATACTCTTACGAAAGGAAGGATTTAGCGCAGACTCGGGTGTAAAAACATCCCGGTAGGTCAACAATGCAGCGATCAGACAGCCCGCCGCGGCCGCGCAGGAAATCATAAGCTGAACCACGATCTGATAGCGAACAGCTTGGATTGGGTCTGCGCCGCTCAGAATCTGTCCGGTCATCATGCCTGGAAGGCTCACAATGCCTACGGTCATCATGGAATTGATAGTTGGGATCATTCCGGCTCGCACGGATTGCTTTAAGTGGTCCCTGATAGCTTCCCAAGGAGTGGCGCCGAAAGACAGAAGGGTCTCGATTTCACCTGCATGGCTGCGGACTTCGGTATTCAGTCTATCGAGGGCGAGGGCAACGCCGTTCATGGAATTTCCCAGGATCATCCCGAAGATGGGAATGGCTATGCGTGATGTGTACCAGGGTGTTGGAGAGATTATGACTCCAATTACGATGAGCCCTACGAAGAAAGAGCTGATCAAAAGAGCTAAGAAAGCGTGGCGCCCTACTCCAGGGATCGGGATTTCCCTTCGGTGTGCCGCGGTTCGGGCCGCTATCCCCGTCATTACGGTAAGGACCGCTATCATCAAGAGGGGATTGTCTACACGGAATACGTAGCCCAGCACGTAGCCGATTAGGCCAAGCTGCAAAAAGGTTCGTACTGTTCCGATTGCCAGCGACTTGGTGAGCCCCAGTTTCAGGGCGGTGGACACCAGGCCCGCCAGGCACACCAAGATGATGCTCAGCAAAAGTTTGGCGTCCGAAATGGGTATGGCTCCGCCGTTCATCTCAAGTTCTTCTCCTTCTGATACAAGCATATAAGCAGTACAGCTAATAATTCAGTACAGCGCTAGCGTATCAGGACTCCACTTGATATACTGAGAAAGGCCCCGATTACAGATCCAGACTCTGGTGAGCCTGGTTGATAAGCTGCTTCCCTTGGTACCCGATGACCACCTTAGCGGCGGATGGGAAGGTCTCGACGTCCTCCAGGTGAGATACCAAGAGAAGAGCTCCCCCGGTATCCCTCAGCCAGTTTTTGAGTACGGCGATCACTGCTTCTCTCGCGTCTGCGTCGAGAGCCGCAGTTGGTTCATCAGCCATTAAGACGGTGGGAGAGATGAGGAGCGACCTGATTAGCGAAACTCGGACCGCTTCACCACCTGATATGATCTGGGCGTCGCGTTCGAAGATGTCCCCTGGCAAAAGCATTTTTGAAGCGAGATCCGCCGCTTTTTCCCGGTTGAAACCTTCCCGTTTTTTGATTGCTGCCAGCTGAAATGGCCACTTCAGGTTATCAAGGACAGTGCCGGGCAGAAAAGCTGGCTTTTGAGCAAGGTAGTGGATTCTAATCCTCCATTCGCTGGGGCTGAAATCTGACCAATTCTTTCCATCGAGCCACGCTTTGCCAGCAATTGGTTGCTGTAGCCGGGCCAAAATGCGAAGAAGAGTTGTCTTCCCAGACCCCGACGGTCCCGTAATCGCCAAGACGCCACCTTTGTCTACCGAACCCGAGACCGAGACCTTATGAGAACCGTTATCGCCAACGGCATACGTTATCTTTTCGAAAGCGAACAAAGGCAAACACTCTCACCTCAAAACCGTAACGACGGTTACTTTACGAGTGTAGGGTAGCACGCAGTTCAGTTTAGGTCAACTGGAGCCCTGATCGGGGATTCTCACCTCAGGCGTAGCCCTGATCACGAATTGGCTTGGTACTGAGCCGTTGCTGCTTCAAAAAAGTGGACTCGAAAATATGAAGACTGGAGCTGGGCAGGCCTCTCGGGCAAAAGAGACGAGGGTCAGTGCTGGAGAAAAGGGGAGAGAATGGTCAACGTCGAACTTCACAAAGAAAAAGTGACTTGAGAAGTACAGAATGTTTCGAGCGCTTAGGAGGTGCTTATGATTAAGAGGATAGTTGTATCCGGCTACGGCGAAGCTTTCGCCAAGCCCGATATCGCGGAAGTAGGGCTCAAAATCACATCTGTCCAGCCAGACGCGTACAAAGCTCAAGAACTGGTAGACGCTGTGACCGGGAAGCTGTTGGCTGAACTCCAATCTCTTGGGGTGCCGAAGCAGGATATTGAGACAAGGTCTTATGCACTGTCTCCCAGTTACGAGTGGAAGAACGACTCACGCGTCTTTCGGGGGTACGAGGTTTCTAACGCTTTAAAGGTTAAGGTTCGCGACTTTTCCCTGATCAAACAGATTATTCAAGTGACCGTCAAACTGGGAGTTAAGGAAATTGACTACATCAATTTCAAGCACGAAGATAAGGCAGCATTGGAACAGGAAGCGCTGAAGAAGGCAGCCGTGAACGCAATCGAGAGGGCTAGGGCTATCGCTGATGGACTGGGAGTAAAAATGGGCCCGGTTATTCACGTCTTTGATAAGAGTCGTTCCTATGGTGGCAGGTACTCGATGGTTTGTGAAAGCTCGTATATGCCATCTCCAGGTCCGGGAAATGTAGTGCCCCCTGATGAAATCAAGGTTACGGCCGAGGTAGAAGCCGTCCTGGAACTGGCGGGGAACGAACCAGACCAGTAACTTACAGGTCTATGAAAGAATCGGATCAGCGGTGGCTTGAAATAATGCTCTTTGCAGGTCGCAGCCTTGCAGCCTAGCAAGGCCGAGCTCGGAGGCTAATTAGTTTCGAAACGGCCGAGGGGGAGCCAGAGAGCATTATCAGCCTTGGCCGGTGTTGGCTTTCCAAGGATGACCGCATTGAGGTTTTACGAATTTGAGTGCCATGATCCACAAACTGGTGAGCGCACC
This sequence comes from Bacillota bacterium, assembly GCA_012840015.1. Classification (GTDB taxonomy): domain Bacteria; phylum Bacillota; class Sulfobacillia; order DUMF01; family DUMF01; genus DUMF01. Next base: position 67,328 of record DUMF01000027.1, on the reverse strand, counting down.
GGCTTACTCCGTTCGGACTAAATAGATCCGACAGAAAATCGGGTAGAAGATCGAACAAACAGTCTGGGCAAAAAACAAACTGCGTCGGCAGGGCGAACCGTTGGCCCATGCCGTAATTCGAGGTTACCTTGCATCCGATCTATTACTTCTGGGCTTTCATCTTGAATGCGGGATTTCCATCCGCGTCCACGGTACGGGAACGGCTACATTTGTTGCTGGCAGACGGTCTGTTGCCCCGCACCTGGTACATCCTTCCTCCAAACAGCCTCACGTAAAAACTGCCCTCGCGGTCGTCATACACCCTGAGCAAGCCGAACAAGTAACTGCGCCGCCTAAAGTAAGGCACGAGCCACCACCTCCGCAGCGATGAGCCGCGGCCGGTTTCGCTACTAGCTCTACCTACCCCAAGCGACCATTCTACAGGGCAGGTTTCCTTGCTTCCGCTGATTCTGTGGATTCGACGTGAGGCCTTAATTTCCTGCTTTTGCCATGCAACCGACAGTGTTCATCAAGCCTGTCATACTAGGCGTTACCCCTTTGGGGCTATGACTCTGCAGCAAGTGCGCCCGTACGAGCGCAACAGGGTCCGCGCGAATTGATAGCCTGGAGTTTAAATGTGTGGCGAAGAACAAACTTGGATACGAACCGAAGCTAAAGACCGAGACTACGGACCAGGGCTACGGCTCGAGCGAAATGCCCCGGATAGGACTGGGCTTGGAAGCTTTGGTTGGCTTCTGGCGTCCAGGTTCGTGACGGTACTGGTTCGTAGGTGCAGTAAGACCCTTAGCGACCTGGACATTAATTGCACCAAGGCCTTTTGGCTGGCTACGAGAAGCGGGGGCTGATTGTGCTTTTGGAAGTGCCCTTGGCCAGGTTCTACCCTGCCGGCTCAAGCACCACGTATTGGCGGCCGGGCAGCCCATGCAGGAGACGCTCCATGGCGGCCTCGGCGACAATTACATTACTATGTTACATGGATGTACCGGCTTCTAAACCAATCCAAAGTCGCTTCCAGCTCCTGACGCAGGTTTGTACGGGGTTCCCAGCCCAGTTCCGCTGCTGCTCTAGATGGGTCCAAGAAGCTTGACCTCAGATCACCAGGCCGGGTGGGCCGTAATTTGGTTCAACTGCAACACCTAAGACCGACGCCCTCATCCTGTATAACTGGTTCACCGATGTGCCACAACTGGTACCCACGTTGAACGCACGGGCACCCCTATTGTGGCTGCACCGTTCGGGGGCTCGCAGGTTTGTGTCGACCATGTCTTTGACGAAGACGTAGTCCCGTATGTACTCTCCGTCGCCGTTTATGGTGACTTTCTCGACCTTCAGCATCTTGCTGGCGAAGATTGCTACCATACCCGCTTCACCAGCGGGGTCCTGCCTCGGGCCGTAGACGTTTCCATACCTCAAAGCCACTGAGTTGAGACCGTGTTCAGCACTATAGTGCTGAAGGTAGAGCTCTCCAGCAAGCTTGGCAATGCCGTAAGGCAATTGAGGACGAAGCGGGCTTTCCTCATTTGCGCTGGGGAATAAGCGTCCCCGTAAAGCACCCCGCCTGAAGACGCAAATATAACATCTCTTACGGAGTAAGCCACGCAAAGCTTCAGCAACCTTAGCATACCGGTGATGTTTTGGGCCCAGTTCGGCGTGAAGCGCGCAGAGAAGGTTGAACTTGAGGATGGGAAGGAGTGCTTGAGGATGCTGGGATCCAGGGAGAGGGCTTAGCTAGTGTGAAAGGTGTACGCTGCTCGGGACAAAGCTGCTTCCAGGCTGTTTCCAGGCTGTTACTGGACCGGCGAGAGGAAGGTTGTTGGTGTTTCTATGTAAACAGAAGACATCTCAGGACTTTGCCGACTACGTAGTTTAGCCCGACTTTTAGATTCATATCATAGGCTAAAGTTGGGCCAACGACAACCGCCATCTGCGTAACATGGAACTTCCTGCCCGGGTTGCTTGTCTCCGCGAGCCTCCCCCGAGTCACAAACGTGTTTAAACTCTCTCGGAGGCGCAGTCGGTCGGGATTTGGCGCCTAGGAGAGAGCTATACGTCGACCGGGTCGAAGTGGTCGCTGGCGCCAGGGCGCCGCGCTGTGATAAAAGCACTTCCTAGTCTGGTATTGCCTAGATCTTCCATTGGTTCAGCCCAAGTATCGATTTGGACATCGATTTCAGAGAAGCCGGCGGCTGAGAGCTTCTGCCGGTATTCTACTGGGGTGAGAGCACCAGAGATGCAGGCGCACCACAGGTCTTCATCTGCTTTGGCTGCAGAGGGCACCTCGTCATTCACGACTGTGTCGTATATCGCCAAACGTCCGCCAGGCTTAAGCACTCGGAAGATCTCCGTCAGAACGGCGCCCTTGTCTTGAGCCAGGTTGATGACGCAGTTCGATATGACCACGTCGACCGACTTATCCGGGAGCGGAATGTTCTCCATTGTGCCTTTCAGGAAGAAAGCGTTCGTAGCCCCAGAGATCCTTCGGTTCTCGAGAGCCAGGCTAAGCATCTCATCGGTCATGTCGAGACCAAGCGCGAGACCGCCGGGAGCCACCCTCAACGCGGCCTCGATAACTTCCTTGCCTGCTCCACACCCGACGTCAAGCACAACCTCGCCGCTCGTAAGCGAAATTCTTTCAAGGGGTCTGCCACACCCAAGCGAAGGGCCCTTGAGTCCTTCTATCGAGTCCACCGAGGCACCACAAGAGCAACTGCAACAACATGAACTTTCCCTGGCTCTGTAGCCGTAGTAGTTTCTCACGACCTTTCTGATACCCTCACCACTATTACCCATGTGCACCGCCTCCGTTCCACATTTGATTCCGCTGAGCCCTTCGACTCCATTGCTTTCTTTGACCTCGATGTCTACCGCCCGGGAAATGGCCAGAATCTCGTCGCAAAGCCGCAGAATCTCCTGAAACTGTAAAACGCCCACTCCCCATAAGGCTGTTCCTTAGCGGAACCTGCCTTTTTCAGGATCCAAAGGCGATAAGAACACGCCGTTGCGAAGCTGCACCCGTCTGAGAAAGGATTCCTGGTTCTCAGGAACTGAACGATAACGACCTGTATCCATTCCAGCCAGCGCCCTCGCGACTTTCGCAAGATCCAGCTCCACTAACCCCGCTATGTATAATAATATGTCTGTATGGTATGGCTGGTGTCAAACCTTGTGACCAAGTTCTCGCCGAGGGCGAGGGACGATATTCAGTCTCTCAAGTGTCTGGACAGTTTGCCGAGATGAAATAGCTACGAGATTTCCAGAGGGGACTTGGCGATGCCACGACGACCTAACTGCCACGATGACATAGCAGCAGATAAGGAGAAGCGCTAGAAACCGCGTACCAGACTACCGTGGTGTACTGGGGCTAGACGGGCGACGAACCACGCGCCCGCGGAGCAAAGAGCGCCACACTACAATGTTACGAGGGAGTTTTGCAAGAGAGAACGGCTGTACAAGCAATGTCTATATTGGGTTTACGCACCGCCGGGCCTCTGCGCCAGTGTGCATGGCAGGAACACCCTGAAGCGAGGTCGGACCTACCTGAGCTTAGTACGCTCGGAGCGGCTCACGCGTTCCCTAAAAACGTGCGTGCTCGGCAGTCCGACGTCTTATTGATTCGCTGGCTCTATTATAGAGCAAAAGCTTCCAATGAGTCTTGCATCGACCTCGTGCGGATCGCGGTCCAGGGGGCGATCGAAGCCCTTCAAACGTAGTCAATGCCGTACTTTCTGAGCTTATCGTACAGCGTGCTGCGCGAAATCCCGAGAAGGCGGGCTGTTTCCTTCTTATTGCCCTTTGCCGTTTTCAGGGCGCTGAGTATGGTTCTTCTCTCTACGGCCTCGAGGGTGGCTTGGTCCGATGCCGGTTGCGTTTTCGAGACTTTGGAGGAAACCACTCGAGATGGCAGGTGCTCAGGCATTATCACGTCCCCTTCCACGAGGTTGAGCGCCCGCTCGATCGCGTTCCTCAGTTCTCGCACGTTACCCGGCCAGTCATAGCCGAGAAGGCAACTCTCGGCTTCTGGCGAAAGCCGTATCCCGCTCTTGCCCATCGACTGTTCGAATTTGGAGATGAAACTCTCGGCTATAGGCAGGATGTCCTCGGGCCGTTCCCTGAGTGGCGGGATCGTAAAGCTTATCACGTTCAGTCTGAAGAAAAGGTCCTCTCTGAAGTTCTTCTCTGCCACTTCTTTTTCCAGATTACGGTTTGTGGCGGCGATCACTCGCACGTCCACTGGAATTGGAACATAGTCACCCACTCTTGTGATAGTCTTGGTCTCAAGAACCCTCAGGAACTTCTTCTGGATCTCAAGCGGCAGCTCCCCGATTTCATCCAGGAAGATAGTACCTCCGTTTGCCATTTCGAACTTACCGGGCCGTCCGCCTCTCCGCGCCCCTGTGAAGGCCCCTTCCACGTAGCCGAACAGCTCGCTTTCAGCAAGTTCGTGCGGTATAGCCGAACAATCGACCACGATGAAAGGCCCGTCTCTCTTCGGCCCGCTCCTGTGGATCGCGTGGGCGAAAAGCTCTTTACCAGTGCCGCTCTCTCCATAGATGAGTACCGGGGAGGTGCCCTGGGCGATTTTCTTGGCGAACTGTACGATCCGGCCCATCTCCTGATTCCTGTATACGATATCCGAGAAGGCAAACTTGGCCTGAGCCCCGCTAATCTTGTTGACTAGCTTCTTGACAGTTTGGATCTCCTTGAACGTGTCTACTACCGCGATAACTTCGCCGCTGCGGCCGAATATCGGTATAGCGGTCTTCACCAGGTGTATGTTCTTCTTGGAAACAAGATCCACTATGAACTCCTTGTCTGTCCAGCCCTTGCCCGTTCGGAGCACCTCGAAAATCTCGGGTTCGAAAAGAGTTATGTCCCGGAGATTCCGGCCGACGACGTCTTTCGTGAGACCTAACATGGAAAGGCCAACTTCGTTTACGTACAAAACGACGCCACGCTTGTCCAGCACCATGAAACCGTCCGACATCGATTCCGCCAGGGCCTCGATGTACCGATTCTGGAGGATCTGGGCTCTCAGTATTGACTCGACGTGTATTGCGTGCGCTATCACCTTTAGAAGGCCTTCGTAAATGGGAAGCTGGTGACCTTCGCTGATAACAAGGAGCATGACGTAGGTGCCGTTGGACTCCAGGCTCAAACGTACGGCACTCGCCGAGAGCTCATCCCTAAGCCCGTCAAGCCTGACCACTTGCTCCATGTCCGGTAATCGTTCACTATAAACCCGGCGTAGCTCGCTCACGAGCTCGCTCCTTGTCTGAGGGGTCAGCCTGCCCCAAATGCCCCTTGCTGTAATCTCGGTGAACCCCGGTTCCTGGAAAACTACAAGAGCGGTTTGCTCCTCATCTAAAACCGGTGGTCGAAACTCTTCTAGGTAATCTTGCAAGTACGACCTTATATCGTCGCAGAGCGTCTTGGCTATGTTGATCATGTCCGTGCCTCCTCGTGCCTCCCGAAAGATTCGACTCGGTGTCTAAAGATTCCTTCCAAAAGTACAAAATTCGGACACTACACAATCATCTGTGTGCGAAGTCGCTACACGCGATCCCCTGAAATCCCACCACGCCGTCTCCTACCTTGGCCTTTTCCCGCGGCATCTTATTTGCTTATCACCCAATACCGAGAAGGTTTCAAACTCGTTGCGGAAGGTGAGGCCGGTGGATAAGCTGATAATTACTGTTGCACCGACTGGCGCATGGCCAACCAAGAAGGACACTCCCTATGTCCCTCTCACTCCCAGGGAAATAGCGGAGGAAGTATACCGAAGCTGGAATGCGGGTGCGGCCATAGCTCACATCCACGTTAGGGATGATGACGGTAAGCCTAGTATGAACTTTGACAAGTTTCGCGAAGTAGTGGAATTGGTTCGTCAAAAATGTGACATTATACTAAACCTAACTACGTCCGGCGGGCTAGTCTTCGACGATGAAACCAGAATGCGTCCGTTCACCGAACTGAAGCCGGAAATGGCTTCTTACGACTGCGGTTCCATGAACTGGATGCACTCCTCAGTATTCCTGAATCCTCCTGATTTCCTAGAAAAGTTGGGCAAGAGGATGCAGGAAGTTGGAGTCAAGCCAGAGATTGAGGTTTTCGACACGGGCATGATTTATAATTCCCTTTATTATTTGAACCGAGGGATCCTCACGCCTCCTCTCCATTATCAGTTTGTTATGGGAGCTCCTGGCGGTATAGCGGCCACACACAAGAACCTGCTTCATCTTGTGGAATCCATCCCCGGAGATTCAACGTGGTCTGTCATCGGAATTGGCAAGAACCAACTTGCCATGTCGGTCATGGCATTAACAATGGGCGGACATGTCAGGGTTGGGATGGAAGATAACGTTTACTTGTCCAAAGGTGTCCTCGCAAAGTCGAACCAGGAGTTCGTAGAGAAAATCGTCAGATTGGCTAGGGAGGTGGGACGCGAGGTTGCCACGCCAGACGAGGCCAGGGAGATATTGCGGTTGCGTAAACCAAGTCAGCAAAGTTAGGAGGGGAACAATGATCAATAGAGTGGCCGTCGTTGGTGCAGGGACTATGGGACACGGAATTGCCCAAGCCTTCGCCATGAATGGTATTGACGTATCCTTGGTAGATACTACCCAAGACATACTGGACAAAGCACGGACGAATATTGCCAATAATCTCCGGGTATTCCTTGAAGAAGGGCTGATAACAGAGGACGTCATAGGCAGAACGTTAGACAACATCCATTTTCTGACAGATCTCAAGGAAGCGCTAGCGGAGGCCCAATACGTCATTGAAGCGGTGCCCGAGCAGCTCGCTCTGAAACAAGAACTATTTCGCTTAATGGATAGAACTACACCGGAATCGGCAGTTCTGAGTAGCAATACCTCCAGCTTAAAGCTAACCGACATGACTGTCCATGTATCAAACAGACGCAAGCCAAGGGTCATGATTACGCATTGGTACAACCCTCCACACATTGTTCCCCTCGTGGAGATTCTTTCCCCGGAAAATGCAGATCCGGAAGCAGTTAAAGCGGTTGTGCAACTTTACGACCGTATAGGCAAGAAGGTGGTAAGAGTACTCAAAGAGATTCCAGGACTGGTAGCCAATAGAATCCAGCAAGCAATAGCTCGAGAAGTCTTCTGGCTTATGGAACACGGGGTCGCTTCGCCGGAAGACATCGATCGAGCGCTGAAGTTCGGTCCAGCATTTCGTTATGCTACGAGTGGACAACTGGAGATAGCTGACCTAGGCGGGTTGGATATCTGGTGCATCGTCGGAGATCAACTACTGAAAGAGCTGGATGATTCCAAGCAGGCCAATAGGCTACTCAGGGAGAAGGTCGCAAAGGGTGAGCTTGGTGTCAAGTCCGGCCGCGGATTCTTCGATTATACAGGTCCGAAGAAAGATGAAGCAGTCAAAAAATACACAAAGAAGCTCATCAACCAGCTTAAAGCTTCAAGGTTCTATGAATAGTCTTACTCCGAGGAGGGGAATGGATGAACATCCCTTTGGTGATCTTCTTTGCATATCCAATTGTACTGATGGTCGGTATTGCACTCGCGGTCTCTGCCATTGTCGACAGGGATTACCTGGCGGAGATTAAGAGGAGGCACTCGAAATGATAACTGTAATATTCTTTCTAATGCTTGCCCTGTTTCTTATCGTCGGCTTATATGTAGCAAAGTATGTTAAAGACCCGGCTGGGTTCTACTTGATGCACCGACAGGCCCCGACTCTTCTAATCGTAGGGACAACAGTTGCATCAGTCATAAGCGGTCTGACATTCCTTGGTACGGCGGCGATATGGTACAAAAACGGCCCAATTGAACCATCCATGTTCGGCGCTTGGGTTGGATGCTGGACGGGACTTGCCCTCGGAATGTTATATCCCGTACGGAGGTTTAGGTCCCATCGTATCGTGACTATCCAGGACTATATTGAGAAACGATATGATAGCAAGGTAGTTCGGATATTGGCTACGATTGTGGTGCTGGCTGCATTGATCGGAGCTGCGCAAGCCCAGATGATGGCTTCAAGCGTTCTGCTTTCGATGCTGACAAATATTTCCTACCAAACCTACGTGGTGATAACGTCAATAGCCGTTCTAATCTTTTGTTCTCTGGGTGGGCAATATGGCGTGACTGTTACAGACACCATGATGTTCTTGACAACTATCCTGATCATGCTAGCTGTTCCGTCGTTTCTATCGGCCGCTGGCGGGCTTAAGGCCATAACTGAGGTACTCCCGAAGACCTATCCCGGGTTCTGGTCAATCCACGGAATGTCAAATTCGCCTTTATCTATAGGTCTCGCAACCTTTGTGATATGGCTGATATTCCCTCAAGTATCGCCCTTCTTTGCGGCTCGCGGATTCTCTGCCAAGAATGACCTGACCCTATTGAGGGCAACTCCTATCTCCGTTTTCTTCTATATCGGGATCCCAATGATGGTACTGGCAATTGCTATTCCTTCTTTGAGGCTCCTACTGCCCGATGTGAAGCCCGCCGAACAAGTCTTTATACAAGGACTCATGAAGTACACGCCACCCGTAATAGCTGGTATTGCTGCAGGTGGCATCTTCGGAGCTATAGTATCCACGATTGACTCGATCCTATTATATGTCGGTTTCGGATTGTCACGCGACATATACAAGAGTATCATTAACCCCAATGCTTCAGACCGGACTGAGTTAATTGTGGCGAGAATATCACAGTTCGTCGGAGTTTTGGCTGCTGCCATTTTGTCTCTCCGAGGTCCTGGAGGCCTTTGGTGGGTGTCGACATATGCCAATGGGATAATCGTCTCTGGTTGGGCTATAGTCATCTTCGGTGGTTTCTGGTGCAGGTGGGCGACGAAAGAGGGAGCCCTCGCTGCTGTAGTCCTGGGACCCTTGGCCTACATCGTGGTTAGTATGTTTAAGATCATGCCTCAGATCAATCCGATTTTCTGGGGCCTGGGATTCTCAATTGCCGGGTATCTGATCGTTAGCCGTCTTACCAAACCCTCTCAAAGGGCGGTAGAGTTCTTTGACGAGAGCGCTCGCACGAACGCGGCTAGCGAGTTCATAGATAAGGCGGAAGAAGAGGGCAAACTGGACCAGCTTGTCCGGGACGCCATAGCAACAAAGAAGATTGCCTGGGGTATGTGCCTAGTCGCTCTGCTTTACTTCGGTTACTACCTGGTGAGCATTGGCCTCAGGGTAAGGGGCTAAGCAGTGACGACTTGTAAGGGGTGAAGTCTAGACGGCTAGGTCACGGCACGGGTCAACGCAACGAAGTTGTTAAGCAGGGTAGCATAACGACGGAGATAAGAGCACCGACCCACTGGGCAAGAGTTGTTCGAAGACCGTGGCTAAGATGAACATGTGGGGGTAATTGGCCTATCGGACCGATTGCCCCCGCGTTTGCTAGATGTTGTTCATGACAAGCTTGCGAATTGCCTCCCAAGTTTTAGGCATTATACCGTAATGAGTGTAGTTTTATACCGTTTCTCGGAAACGCTTTGTAGAACTTCTCCAGCGGTGTATGTGGACGCTTGAGTGTATACACCTGTTGTTGCAGAACTCCGTGAACTCTGCTGCAGTCTAATATGCTTCCATGGAGTCCTGCGCGATATTCCTTATGGTCACGGCTGTAGTGTTCGCACGCTGCTTCGAATACATCGGCGGCTATTAACTGTGGCCCATTGTCCGGTCTCAACACTGGCTTCGGAACATCGCCCCACGGCGACGCTCTTTGACACTCTCCCAGGCCCGCTGTAGGGGCCTGGGAACGGCCGGAGTACAGCGCACTCGCATTGGGAATAAACGGCTGAAAAGACTGTTAGCCCAAAGAGGCCCGGAGATCGCCATTCTGAGAGATTTGGTAAAAAACTAAGCGCAATTGGCAGAAGAGTTAAAAATGGCGGACAGGTGAATTCAGGATGGCTACACGCCGTTGCACTATCAAAAGCCCCTTCGCCGAGTTCTTGGACTTACTCACCTAACGACTCACAACGGTATCTCTGGTGTTCTGGCTAGTGGCTTCCGCCGAGTATTCCGAGTCTCAAATACTTCTCTCACAACCTGCAACTTACCTCCCGGGCGAATTGCCCATGCCTCAACTGTTCCTGCGTCCCATGGTCATGCTTCACCAAGTTTAGAGCGTCTTGCCTAAATCCGTTTGGGGGCCAAAGCTCAGTTCTCCTTATCCCATAATCCCATACTTGGGCGAAATACTGTTCGTGCCTTCAGCGCCTTTGCCTAGCGCGTAATTTGCAATAGAAAGAGGCTGAAACCGCAGGCGTTTGTGATCGTCAAAATAAATATAGGAACAAATTCACGCGTGCCACCAGGGGACATGAAAGACGACCAGTGGGGATAGTTGTTGCCTTAATTATGTCCCTTCTCGTGGCTGTGTCGGGCGTAGTCAATATACTTCTTACAGCCCGGCCAGCCTTTGTCGTGTCGGGCATCACACGGTTTTTCGTCTACTTTCCTTTGTTCTCCAGACCGGGATCTATGTCCATCCAGTTGAATACTTTGTCCCTGCTACCTCGGCTCCAGCCAGAGTAGCCATCGAGACGCTAATAGCAGGGCTGCCGGATAAGGGCGGGATGATGACGGTTCCGCTCCCGAAAGAGACCAGGGTGCGAGGTATTTCCACCAGAAGAGACGGTACTTGCGCTATGGTTTTTCAGGCGAGATCAGGAGAGATCACGAGATCAGGAGAAGTTCCGTCGGTTCCGGCAGAGAGGCCGCTATGGTCCAATCCATCGTAAGGACCTTGTGCCAGTTCCAGGCGGTGGGTTCGGTGAGAATCATGATAGAGGGCAAGTCAGCAATGGTCTGGTGGGTCATGTCGACATCAGCGGTTCTTTGAAACCCTCATCACGAGAAGACGTTGTCTTTGTAACTTCCCCAGGCGCCAGGGTATGCTGCAGCGGAGAGGGTCTCATCTTGATTCTCCAATCCGTGGATACCGTCAACGGGTATTCCGATGGTATCTTTAAAGCCGGATCGGCCATTAAGCCGGGCTGAGTCCCTCAAGATGCTGCCGGAGTCCGTCTGGCTCCCCCACGCCTTGCAAGGTCAGGCGCCTTCGGAGGCGCCATTCGAAGATCTGACCGGCCATTGGTGTCGCCCATTTATCGAACGTGCTGTTAATGCTGGGATCGTGACTGCGGGCGGTTATAGCGAGAACTTCAACCCTGACCAGGTTGTTCCCTGCGAGAGATGGCTTATCTTCTGCTCAAGAGGTCTGATGTCTGTGTGGCCTACCTGCCCTGAGATTGGGTTTCGTAAGCAAGGAAAAAGTGCCCAGATTCGCTGATCGATGAAGCCACCTGTTTTTGCCGCCGTATACGTAATGTTGGGGTACAGTATGTTGATGTCGTCAGTCTTCGTACCGATGCTGCTTACCATCTGGGTACATGGTGCTACCGTCCATCGGCTCTGGTGGCGTCTGTTCCGCTTCGGTCAGCTTTGTGGGGACAATAGCGTCGTGAAAAACGGTAAACCCAGCGTACACCTGTGGGATTGCAATCCTCGTTTTAGCGATCGCATTGGGACTTCCGGAGTTCATCCAGAGGAGCGGCTCCAGATAAAGGCTGGTAGATGGGGGCGGGGGATGTTCAGTGAGTGCCGGATAGGGGACATCTTGTTGTGCCCCTAGGAAAGCCGAAAGCCGCCCTACAAGGAGCAACTGCTTCGCCAGGCGCGGGTGCATGCTCAAGAGCAAGGCTGATGCGACCGGCATCATAGGGAAATAGAAGAAAAAATGCTCTGCATGTCGGTCGCCCACTGCTACTACATTAGACTTTGTCAATTGCGGGAAGTTTCTATTTTGTCCTGCCTGCTTTCGCTCTCTGCGTCTCTGCTTTCTCTACTTTCTCTACTTTCGTCCTGTATTGGGTCGACAACCTTTCGAGTGTCTGGACTAGGGGGCCTTCATTGTCCACCCAAGTCTTTTCTAACATGTCTGGAATGCTCGACATAATTCTATTCAGTGACAAGTCCTTGTAGGTCAGCACCACCAGAGTAACGCCATTCTCATCGCTCAGAGCTCTCTTGATCAGGTCCCGGATTCGCGTGCTCCTGAAATCCTCCTCGCTGTAGTACTTGTCAGTGGGGCCGTAGTGCTGCAGCCCGTTGAATTCGAAGGCCACGTTTGCGGGGCTCGGGTAATAGCGATCGTATTCCAAAGGCTCTCCGGTGGATGGATTGATAAGGAACTGCGGCCGGGCGTTATCTACATAATTCGTGCTGGCGATGGTTATGTCGAGCCAGCTCCGAGCGAGAAACTCTCCCTTGTGGCGCGCCATAGAGTATCCTTCTTCGACGTAGGTTTTGAGTTGTTCCTGAACTTTATTTGGTATCGCCTCAACCAGCTGCTTCGTTCTGCCCACACGAACTGCCTTGAGCCACCCTGCTTGTTCCAAGGCGTGGCAGGCACGCTGAACCGTTCTCCCACTATAACGAGAGATTCCTGCTAATTGAGTAATTGACCGAGGTCTTGAGCAATGTACGTGCAAATAAATGAGCTTGGCGAGGTCTGGCAGCTCCTTAGAGCTCATAAGAGCGTCCAAAACCAGATGCTCGAGGACCAGTCGGATGTGTGCTACCTCCCCAACAACCAACTAGACACAGAATACCATATTTTGGCAAGACCCGCCATGTTTGTGCCCAGTAACCTACCAGACAACGTTCGCTGGAGTGCCGCGAGATTGTGCTGATTTGCCTATTGAGACTTATGGCGCTTCGATTCATCTGCCGCTGCGACGCGTGTTGTTGAGACAACCGGTTTGCGGTGGCCAGTGATTTAGAGAGCAGATCTGCTACTGTGACGCGTGTTGTTGAGACAACTGGCCTGCAGTGGCCGGTGACGTAGGGAACAGGTGTCACGCCTGACTGCATTCACAGCCGAGACCGGACCGTGATGGCGACTCGATAGTGTGGATTCGTACATTCATAGTAGGCATAGAATAGATATGTAAGCATTCGACAGAATCGTCCAAAACTGGCAATAGCAGTTATTTGACGTATCCTGCTCGGTGTCTCCGAAGTTTGGTCCAAGTATATGCTGCGAAGAGTCATACAGCCGAATGCTGTTAGTGTGGCCTACCTGAATGCAGATGCACGTGGTAATCAAATGCAAGAAAGGGGCGGAGAATAGGTCCAGTCAGGAGGGACCTACTGCTTAGCGGGCGGGCTGACCAACAGATCAACCGGCTATGCAACTTAAGACTGTTACAGTGGATGGGAGGGTTGCGTTGGAGAGTTTTCAGCTTTTGACGAGCCCAATCACGATTGGCAGCATGTATCTCAAGAACAGGATGGTCATACCCCCGATGTGATCAACTGTGCTTACGAGAATGGTTCGGTAACCAATCGATTGCGGGCCTATCGTGTGGAGCGGGCGAGAGGAGGGGTTGGCCTCATAATAGTGTAGCCGAAGCCTCGTACGTCTACCCGTCGGGGAGGGGTTTTCAGAACGAGGTGGGAATCTACTTGGGCCGGCGCGTTCCAGGGCTGCGAAGTCTGGCGGACGCGGTTCACGCGCACGGCGTCAAGATAGCCGTACAGCTCCGCCACGGGGGCCGACAGGCCAAATCATCGGTGACCGGCCATTCCATAGTGGTGCCTTTTCATCCACCCTGCAGCCATGGTCGTCTGAAGGATGCGCTTCAAAAAGGACGCTGTTTGTCTGCCACAATTCCGGGTAACCAGAAGGAGGCGTGATGCGAGTGATGGATAAGTCAGTGGATAAGTCGGTCGAGGGACCCTTCAGAACGAACGAGGTCGCAGCAGACTGGCTGGAGACTACTGCTCTCGCGCTTGTTCCGTTAGGGGAGTGATAGTTGTATGCAAGTGAAGCCATAGCACGGGAAACACGTATGGATCTCGGTTCTCGACAAAGCAGGACCATCAGAAAAAGTGGCTGAGGACGCGGTGGCTTTGAGACTGTCTGGCATCCTGATTAAAGCATGGGACGGTTCTATGACCGGCAGCTTCCTGGAGCAGTTTGCGAGGGTCGTGGGACCTGCGCATGCCCTGGGGATCACTCCCGGGGCGTGCGGCTACAGCTACGGCAATAATATCTCCGCCGGGCAAGAACCATGTGCAGCGCTCTGGATGCGGGTGCAGACTGGTTAATCATTGATGCGGGAAGCGAGTACGAGGTGCCTAATGGCAGGGAGAAGGGTGTCACGTTGCGGCGGAGCCTGGAAGAGATTCTGATTCCCGACACCGTACTTGGTTACCCACTTTCGCAATCCCGAAGTATCATCAGGATTTCCCCTACGAAGAGTTCTCTGCCTTTTGTTCAGTTTGCCTTCCTCAGGTCTATTGGGGTCTCATGAAGATGTCTTTGGAGCTGTTAAAGGCTCGGAACCTCGATGGAATCAGCTATTACAGTGGGCGACATGCCAACAGCGCCCGGCTGGACGCTGTTGGGGCTGCACCTTAGGGAGGTTATCAGGACGTGAGCCCTTGGGCAAGGTTAGCCTGAACATGACTACCAGGAAAGGAGGAATGGATGGAACCGATCCAAAAGCTGTCGTAATGGAGATGTTATCGGTGGTCTTAGTTAGAGGGACTGCTGGGGTCGTAGAAACCGGTTCTCCCGATTGTCTTGCATTGCCCGATTGTCCTACATTGAAAAGAAAATGACGGACCTTGGCGTATGTGTTCGCAATTGAGACATCTAGGTCATGTTGCCGTCCTGGTTAGGGCCGTTCTCGGCATGTTATCGGCTATGCCGGATTACGCTATAGAGAAACCACATAGCGAAATCGAACCGGCAGAACCGCAAGGAGTGATATAGATGAAGGTACTGCTGGCTGTCGCCAGCCGACATGGCAGCACTCGGGAGATAGCAGGTGCATCGCCGATGAACTGCGCGCGTCAGGCATGGACGTTGACTTTCGAGAGGCAGCGACAGTGACTGACACCGACGGCTACGACGCCGTGGTCCTCGGGAGCCCAGTGTATATGGGGAACTGGCAGCCTGAGGTCAGGCAGTTCGTGGAGCGATACCGGACCAGGCTTGCGAGAATGCCGGTTTGGCTTTTCAGCAGCGGCCCGGTTGGCCGGGGTTCCGATGATCCGCGGTTCTACCCCAGGAAGGTTACAGAACTGATGCAGGTAACGCATGCCCGGGATCACCGGATCTTCCCGGGCAAGATCGATGCAGGTGCCCTGACCCTGGGCGGACGACTCGTCGTGAGGGTTGTCCGGGCTCCGAATGGCGATGTCCGCAACTGGGAGGCAACCCGCGACTGGGCGCGTAAAATTGCTGCAGCCCTTCGCCCGCATTGACGTCCCCAAGTGTAGTGACGCACCGTGCCCTGTATTGCTAGTGCGCACTTCTGGGGGTTGCTCGCCGGCTGCTGCTGGACTGAGAGACGCGACGGGCAGGGCCCCCCAGGCTCAGGACAGGCTGGTTGGCCGCCGAACTCAGCTATGGGCATCTAGATTACGGCTGCTGCCGTTTCGATACGGGGTCAGAGGTCCAGAAAGCCGCGACCTACAGAAATCACCTGCCCCCCGATTTCCACCGTGATCTTAGCCTCGGTATGAGGCTGCCATGCGGACGGTTGGCCGGCCTTCTCTCCATCCTCAATACTGGCTCGGAGATAGAGCAGCGAAGGCCTACCCATCTCGACCCCTTGCTCTGCCCAAATCTCGAAGGTCCTGAGATGCGTGCCACCGCAACCGGGGTGAGACTCGGTGCGAAGGCCATTTGACACGAGCCCGTCGTAATCGTGCTTGGCCAGGTAGGCAGCCAGGCAGCCGTTGCCAGATCCGGTGGCAGGGTCTTCCTGCAAGAACGGTACAAACACGCGCACGTGCAGCCGGGCGCCGGGGTTGACCGTCTCCGGGCAAAAGATTAGCACATCTCTGCACCCGTATTTCTGTGCCAAAATTTCGTTGGCCGAGGGCTGCATCCAAGCCCGGCGGGCGGCTTCCAGATCACGCAACGGGGCAATGACGAAAGGTAGACCCGTGGAGACAATCTGTACCGGATAACGCGGATCCAAATCCGCCTCTACTAGTCCCAGCGCCTTGGCCACTTCCTTCCGGTCCAGGACAGAGCCGAACTGGGGAGGGTTCTGGCGCATAATGAGCAGGCTGGGCTCCCGAAAGTCCACGTCGGGGACGGGTGGAGATGCTTCTCCTGGACTTTGCAAGGGGCCATACTCTGCCTGCACCGGAATGGGACCGACCGGTAAATCCAATGTAATCTGCGCCCTTGGCTCCTTGAGCCAGTACTTGAGCAGCACGTAGGCCGTGCCCAGGGTGGGATGCCCCGCAAACGGCAACTCTTCCACCGGAGTGAAGATACGCACCCTGTAAAGTCCATCCCGGGAATCCCGCGGGAAAAAGAAGGCGACCTCGGAGAAATTGAATTCGCGTGCGATGCGCTGCATCTGGGTACTGCTGTAGAGGTGCCCATTCATGAAGACAGCCAGCTGATTGCCGGCATATCTTTCGGATGCAAATACATCTACCAGGTAGAACTCGTGCTGCTCTTCCACGGCCACAGCGACCTCCCCATGGCTTCTGTGCATTAGTTTTCCGCGTGCGGCGGCAGACTTCCTGCTTTTCTCTATCCTGCGAACACCTGGCGACAGAATTCCTTCTCCACCCGGGCTGCTTTATACCAGACCACAGATGCTCACTAAAGTGCACGAACCAGACCAATGCCGGTTGTTCCCAGCATAAGGAAGAGCGGTTACATACTACCAGCGAGTAGCTGCTGTAGTTTAACTAATCCGCTCCCAAGAAGGAGGGCCACCTGCTCATGATATCCTCAGCGAACCAGATGACTTCATCGGCTATCCTGACGGCTTCTCTGCCATCTGTTTCATCGAAGCGGTCGTGTAAATAGTCGTGAGGGATACCGTCTGGTAATCCGTTTAGATACCTTGCGACGATAAACAGCTTGTCGAGTTTGCAGCAGGTAGCCTCCAATTTCGAGACCTGAGGGTTGTTTGCGCGGCGCTCTTAAGAAAAGGGAGTGAAGTCTACACTCATATCGCGCTTCCCTTGGCCGTATTGGCACCTTTTCGGGAGCTTGTTGGGCCTTAAAACATGCACCTCCAAAAAGCCTGTCATCTACTTCACAGAAGGGGCCTTTCACGTCAACGTCAGTCTGGGAAAGCTGCTTGAGTGCCTCCTCAAGGTCTTGCTCCATACGGCGCTACCCGTCCGAGAGGATTGTTTCGACGATGGGCGCTTCAGAAATGGTTCTGCGGTATCCTTGATCGCCCAAAAAGATCAACGTTGCTTTCCTCGTGATAAAATTCCGCGCGACCTGGAACCCAAGATGATAATGGCGCCGGGTCCGTACTGGATAATCAAGCATTAAATTCATTACGTAAAGCCTTCAGATAGGGTTTGAGCACCTTCAGACATGCCCCAGTTTTTTTATGAGATTTGTGTTGAAGGCAACGTCTGGGCGGAAGTGAGTAGGCCTCTGCTGCAATTCGAGCAGTTCACTTCAGAAGAGCTCTTCAGCCCGGGTTTGAAGGATTGGAATCATTCATAGCAGGAAACTGCTAGAAACAATTCTTAGTCCGCAGCCATGAGCCGTTGAAGGACAGACAAGATTCTTCGGAGGAGATAGAGTTCTTCGGTCAGGCACTTCCGATAAAGCTCCAACATACATATACATTACACATGCATGTAGATCGTCGAATCTTGCGGAACGGCCAGCAAAATGGGAGCAACATTGCTGTTCCCAGAGTTAGAGAGCGATCGAAAAGGATAGGAGGGAGACCATGAACGGAAATCCTACTGCGGAGAGAGTTGTTTTTGAGAACTTCTTGTCCAGGCTGCGGAGACTTCAAGATTCTAGAGTAAATGTAGAATTTTTCTGTGGCAACTGCTGCAAGAAGGCCATTGGTGGTACATTGTCGAAAATAGGGACCAACTTTATCGAATTGACTGCCCATCATGAGCTGCAAATCGAAGTTATAACGTTCTTCAATGAAACCACCTTTAGCCAGTTTGTAGACGGCATCGTAATTCCTATTACCCAAGTGTGCAGCGTCGAACTAATTGAAGAAGAGGAAGAGAACAATCACACAAAATAATCGGATTGGAGGGGGCGGTTAACACCTGTCCCCTCGCACCACCGTACGTACCGGTCGCTATACGGCGGTTCAGGCGCTGCGAAGTTCTAAGTACCGTTCGACTAGGCTCGTGAGCCCTTGGTCTTCCCAGTAGCTAAGGCCAAGGGGTTTATTCACCCTGGGGAGTGTTCGCCAACCGCCAGTACCCTTGTTTAGCAGACACATCCTGAGCAGCCTTATCCACTCATCCAGGGCCTTTAGGGAGCTCGGCGTATCTGTTAGCCGAAAGTACCCTATCCATTCATTAAGATATAGATAAGTGTTCAAAACCTTATGCGTCGCTTAAGCTCGATGCTCCAGTTCCGCCTCGTTATTTGCCGTATTTTATCTTTAAACTGCTTTTAAGGTCTTGCGCGCTAACCTTATCCTCGGTTCACGTTCCCAGGTAAAGGAGAAACCCAAGAATTTCCTCGTCCATGGCCGGTCAACTGCGCTCTTCTCCAGGTTGACTTTGAGCTTTAGCCGCCCCTCTATAAACCTTTTGACACTTTCCATTACGCGAAGTCCTGCTCTTTAACTCCTTACATAGATGTTGCAGTCATCCACATAGCGGACAAACTTATGACCCCGTTTGTCTAGCTCCTTGTGAAAATCGTCTAGGAGATGTTGTCTAAAAGTGGACTTAACGGTCTTCCCTGCGGCTCGAATAAGCTTCAGCACTCTCTTATCTTTCAACTTCCGGGCTACCCTGGCCATCAGAATGTCGTGGTTTACCCGGTCAAAGAATTTCATACCTGTACCCCTCTCGGATATACCCTGTGGCTTCCTTTACCGCGTGGGTAGCGTCCCTTGCCCGGCCTAAAGCCAAAACTGTGTTCTGAAAATCCTGGGTCAAAGATCGGCGTTAATACCCGTAGAAGGGCCTGTTGGATCCGGGGGTCTACCACCGTGGGTATCCCTAGTTGCCTTATGCCTCCGTCGGGTTTCGGGATTTCGGCCCTCAGTGCCGGCTCGGGCCTATAGCTAGCCTCGAGTAACTCTTCCCTTATCCCCAGCCAGTATCCTTTCAGGTATGGTCGAAGGGATTTTGTCTCCATACCATCGACCCCCAGTCGCACCCTTGTTGCTCTCTAATCGGCGCAGAGCGCGAAGCATATTGCTCCGCTCTACCACCCTCTCCATCAGGTCGGTACCCTCCCCCATAGCGTTGCTCCTCGACTCGTGCCGAAGAAGAACTAGCCACTCACACGGTCCTCCTGCGGTTTCACCGCTTCCTCCCGTGGTCAGCTCCCTCCCGGGATTTTCGGCTGTCTTTGCCCTCCTCCACGAACTTCTAGCAAGCCTCCCTGCCCTTATGTTCGGCCCTTCCCCCTTTGACGTCTGAAAGGGGTACTATGGCCTCTGCTGACCACTGCCAGTTCAGACGCGCCTCTCGATGCGGCTTTCCAGGTTACCTGGCATGTCTGGCAGGTCTGCCCGGGTATGGACGTTGACTTTCTCTCCATCTACCCGCCGCATATACTGACACGGTAAAGAAAGTTGCCACAAGCGGGAAAGTCGACCTTCAAATGCAGCGGACCAAGATAGAACCTTTGAATGTGAAGTTGGCGTTCCTGGCAACCGGTTGCCATCCAGTGGAAATCCGATTGGCCGGTTCGTTAATTCACGCCTCAGGCCTTCCTATGGGCAGTGGCGTAGTCAAAACTCAAACCGATGTGCTGTGGCGGTTAGGGGAGACCCGGGGTTATTCCTGAGAACGATGCGCCCTGCAGGCTAGGCCGAGGTGGTGGTCAGTAGATACGGCCGCCGCTGGTTTCTGGCCGACCTCGTGTTTCTTCCCCGTCACTCGCTACACCTTGGTCCTTACCACGCAGGTCTTGTGGGTCTTCTCATCACTGCAGGGGAAAGCCATTCCCGGTGCCAGCTTCTCCGAAAAGCTGACAAGGAGCTGCTTTTTTAGCGCCTCGTCTCCACGCGATTTCTGCAGCGCCAAACGCGACGGCACTCTTGTACTCGGTAGTATGCAGCTCAGGCTGCACTTCGTGTTCGGTGCAGACTGAACAGCACGCCGTAGGATTCTGCCTAATGTTGTCCAACTTTTGTCCGTCCAAAGCGCAGTGGAATACGATGTACCTGTTCAGGTAGGCGTGATTTAGTGAGGTGCAGTAAGGCTGTCCCTCACCAACCACAGTCGCGAGGAAGCCGAAGTCGGCCTGACGGAGGGGGTCCTCAGCTTAGGAGCGACTCATCTCTCTAATCCTTCCGCCTCGTGGCCCGAGATCTGCGTTCCATGGGAATTATCCATCTCCCTGTTCCTTCACCTG
This sequence comes from Bacillota bacterium, assembly GCA_012840015.1. Lineage (GTDB taxonomy): Bacteria > Bacillota > Sulfobacillia > DUMF01 > DUMF01 > DUMF01. Next base: position 46,959 of record DUMF01000027.1, on the reverse strand, counting down.
TTCCTTCATTGGATTTGGCACCGTGGACCTTACTACTGGTGGTGTATGAACGTCGCCTCTGCCCCAACAAGATCGTTGCGCCGGGCCGAATGAGCGGTATGGGAGAAGGGCACGTTTTCTCTCTACAACATGCTTATAGGGCTCAGGCGAATAAGGTGCTCAGCAACGTACCCACGCTTGGCAATCAGGAGTAATTAACTCAATGACAGGTTCACCTTGCTACTTCGAGGTGGGCCTACCCGTTGTGCTTGCTACCGGGCAGGAATACTTTGTCAACGACAAATTTGCCCCCTGCAGGCGAACCACTCCACGTGATACCCTGACGTGAACTTATAATCCAGTCCCCACCCGGACGGTGCTTACAGCAAACTATATCACCTGACAGTATTGTTGACGGCAGATTAGGTTGTATCTCGATATCGTTCACAGCGGGCAGCTTGCCACGGACGCAGGCGGCTGCTATGCCCTTACGCCGCCCCGCTGCAGGGATATCCAGAGCCCCAGACTACCGCTTTAGAAGAATCTGGTGGACTTCACAGGGAAAGGAGTGTCTGGCGTTACAATAGGAGAGAGCCTATGGAGCTCGGAGGAGGTACATACCGAGGATGAGAATGCAGGCTGCACGCATTAATCCAGAAATCTTCAGGGAGTATGATATACGAGGGGTAGTGGGCAGAGATCTTTCGCCGGAGGCAGTGCGGCAGATCGGCATGGCTTATGGCTCGTTCATGCAACGCAAGGAGCTGTGGCTGCTCGATGAGGGTTGGCCCTATAAGACCCATCATATCGCAGGCGATGGCCCTCCCACGGTTATCGTGGGGAAGGACAATAGAAAGTCATCCCCAGAGCTCCGGGATTGGCTGATCGACGGCATAATCTCCACGGGGTGCAATGTGCTGGACATCGGGACCGTAGTCACGCCGGTCTTCTATTTTGCCCGGATATACTACGGGATCGAGGCTGGGGTGCAGATTACAGGGAGCCACAACCCGCCTGAATTCAATGGATTCAAGATAGGAAAGGGACCAGGGACCATGTACGGCGCCGAAATCCAGCGCTTAAAGGAGGTCATCGAGCAGGGTTGGTTCGTGAGGAGCGCTGTAGAGGGGACTGTGGAGAAGGCAGACCCTGTGAACGCCTACGCGGCGGATCTGCTGGAGCGCGTAGTGGTAACTGGCAAAAAGCTGAAGGTAGTAGTGGATTGCGGGAACGGTACGGCCTCATTTATTGCTCCCAGGGTGCTGCAGGCGCTGGGCTGCGAAGTGGTGCCCTTGTACTGTGATTCGGATCCGGATTTCCCCAACCATTTCCCGGATCCGGTAATTCCGGCGAATTTGCAGGAGCTGTCACGAAAGGTAGTCGAGACGGGTGCCGATCTCGGGGTAGCCTATGATGGCGACGCGGACCGGATCGGCGTAGTTGACGATACTGGCGCGATCATACCGGGCGATATCCTGATGGCGCTTTTCTGGCGGGAGATACTCCCCAAGCACCCCGGCGCTCTGGCGATCATCGAAGTGAAGTGTTCCCAGGCGCTGGTGCGCGAAGTGGAGAAGCTGGGCGGTGAGCCCATGTTCTGGAAAGCAGGCCATTCGCTCATCAAAGCCAAGATGCGGGAGACCGGGGCGGTGTTTTCCGGAGAGTTGTCGGGGCATATGTTCTTTGCGGACGAGCACTATGGCTACGACGATGCCATTTACGCTTCTGCTAGGTTGATCAGGATGGTCGCAGCTGCAGGCAAACCCCTCTCGCAACTGTGGGATGACATCCCGAGGTATCACTCCACACCCGAAGTCCGCGTCAGCTGCCCAGATGCAGTCAAGTTCGATGTGGTGGAGCGGATCAAAGAGAAGCTTGAGGGCTCGAGGCCGATAGTGGATGTGGATGGGGTGAGGGTGGAATATCCCGAGTACCGCGGCTGGGCGCTAGTGAGAGCATCCAACACGCAACCGGTACTTGTGCTGAGGGCGGAGTCCGAAACCGACGCGGGGCTTCAGTCCATTCAGGCGGAGATGGAGAAGTGGCTTCGTGAAGCAGGGTTGGTCTGGAAGGGTTTCGAGGAATAGTATCGAATGGATTAGGCAAACAGACTAGTATGCAGGAGGCGTTGTACGGGTGCTTGTTTTGGTCACGAATGTAGGTAGCACTTCCCTTAAGTTCAAGCTATTCGATATGAAGGACGAGACAGTCCTGGCTTCCGGCAAAATAGATCGTATAGGCAGCCCCAAATCTGCTTACGTGTACAGTGGCCGGGGTGTCGACATCAAGGAGGAGATTTCAGCACCGGATTACGCTACCGCCATCGACAAGATGATTGCGTCATTGACTGACCCGGTGCATGGAGTAATCGGGAGTCTCGACGAGATTTCCGCTGTTGGGTTTAAAACGGTACACGCCAAAGGAATGACGGGTAGTTTGCTATTGGACGAACGAGTGATCAAAGCGATGGAGGAGTACTACTTCATCGCGCCAGCACACAACCCGCCGTACGTGAAGGCTATAGCTATGTTCAAGCAGGCTATGCCCGGCAAGCCCATGGTGGGAGTGTTCGAGACTTCTTTCCATCAGACTATGCCGGATTACGCCTACATGTATCCGATCCCGTATGAGTGGTATGAGAAGTATGGCATTCGGCGATTTGGCTTTCATGGTGCTTCCCACCGCTACGTCTCCCAGAGGGTGGCTCAACTGCTTGGCAAGAGTCAGTTCAGACTTGTGTCGTGCCATATGGGCGGGAGCTCGTCACTGTGCGCGGTAAAGGACGGCAAGAGCGTGGACACCTCCCTGGGCTTTTCGGTGCAGGCGGGGCTCCCGCAAGGAACCAGAATAGGGGATGTGGACGCTTTCGTGCCTCTATACTTGATCAAGGAATGCGGTTTGAGCGTAGACGAAGTCGCCACTGGCTTCGCCAAGAAAAGCGGTTTGGCCGGGATATCGGGCATCGGCTCAGATATGAGAGATATTCAAGAAGCGGCCTCCAAGGGGAACGACAGAGCACGCCTCGCGCTGGACATGTATTGTTACGCGGTCCGAAAATACATCGGGGCTTATGCTGCTGCTCTCGGAGGTTTGGACGCAATAGCGTTCGCTGGGGGCATTGGTGAGAACGGAGTGGAGATACGTGCGAAGGTGCTTTCTGACATGGAGTTCATGGGGGTGAAACTCGACCCGAAGCGCAACAGCGAAGGTCCGGCTGAGCGGGTGATTTCTGCTCCGGATTCGGCCGTCACCGTGTTTGTGGTTCCCACCAACGAAGAGTTGATAGTAGCGAGGGAAACCGCGAAGCTCGTAGCAGAACGTTGAGGGAGGCGGCGAAAGTGAAGTATGTGATCGTCGGGAACGGCGCGGCGGGGATTAGCGCATTGAAGGTGATAAGGGCGAAGGACCCATCCGGCGAGATCACGATAATAGGGGACGAACCCCATCCCTTTTACTCGCGTGTGCTTACCTCCCATTTGATAGGCGGCAAGGTGTCCCTCGGCGACTTGTTTATCGAGGGTGAAGATGTGTGCCAGAGGTACAACGCCAGGCAGCTTCTGGCCACGAAGGCAGAAAAGGTGGACACTGCTTCCAAGACCATTTATCTATCCGACGGTTCCGAGTTGCAGTACGATAAGCTGCTTCTGGCTACGGGGGCGAGCGCACAAGAGCTGAGCGTACCTGGTTCTGCGCTCTTGGGAGTGTTTACTCTCAGGACTTTGAACGATGCAGTAAACATCAAGAGCTGGTCCGAAGGATTAAAATCCGCTGTGGTGGTGGGGGGAGGGCTCGTAGGTTTCAAGGCCATGGAAGCCTTACTCCAGCGGGGCCTTTCTGTGTCCATGGTAGTATCATCCCCACAGGTTCTTTCGAGAGTGCTTGACCCCACAGGCTCGGAGCTAGTACTCCATCATCTGGAGAGCATTGGAGTGGAAGTCTTGCTGCGCGAGGATGTAGCGGAACTTTACGGGGGCGGGCGAGTCAGCTCGCTCAGGCTCAAGTCTGGGAAGGTGTTGGATTGTAAGCTCGTAGTGGTAGGGAAGGGCGTCGTGCCGAATATCTCACTTGCAAAAGAAGCTGGGCTGGCCTGCAACAGGGGTATACTCGTGGACGATCGGATGGCCACGAGCGCTCCTGACGTATATGCCGCTGGCGATGTAGTGGAGTGTTGGGATGCGGCTGCAGGAGGTAATCGTGTCAACGCCCTCTGGTATAACGCGATACAGCAGGGGAAGGTTGCCGGCCATAATATGGCAGGCGAAGAAGTGCATTACTCTCACTCCATCGCGATGAACTCCCTGTCTATAGGCGACCTGACAATCTATACGATGGGGGTGACCCAACCGTCCGGGAGCGGGTTCACCGAAAAGAAGTACCTTAACAAACGCAAAAGGCAGTACCGGAAGCTGGTCTACCGGAGTGGCCGGCTGGTCGGAGCTATAGTCATAGGAGAAGACCGTCGTGTGGGTATGGCAAGGTGTGCGATAGCTTATGGCAAAGAAAAGCAGCCCATTTATCGTTTAATCGCGTAAACGCATGGAGCGCCGCAATGTTAACACCTGTGGGGCAGGAGAAGCCCACAGGTGTTTTTCATCGTAGCGAGATGGGATCTGAAAGAAGCGATAGGCAAACCTCTAGCCTGAGGACCACGAACCACAGGTGAGGCTGGCGGCAGTTGGGCGAGTATGCAACACAAGACAAAGCCCTTGCTGCCGAAGGCTGCCGAAAGTAAATGGCGCAGGTAGGTGGAAGGAGAGACGACGTTATTACCCTGGGAAAGTTGTGGGCGATGCCAGGTAACCTGGTAACCCGCGTTGCGAAACGTGGCTCGGCCTGCAGCAGTCAGCGTAGGCCGTAGCACCTGCAGAAGGGCCCACGGCCGCTAGTTCTTATACGGCACGAAGTGCTGGGCGAGTCTGCGTCGTAGTGCCGCACTCCTCCTCGATGAACCGAACGTGTGCCCCACGTATTCCTGACCGTAAGGTAGTGTGTGGCGACCGGATCATTACTCAGGCGGCATCCAATCGGGTGCGCCCTAAACATTTACGGACGTGCATTCGATAAAAGATTTAGGTAAAAAGGCGGGGAGGGATTCCTATTTCTGAAAACGCGACGCTCTCCCAAAAGGAAATCGACGCTTTGATCGGAAACCTGAGTTCCCTCAGGATGAATGAGAACGAGCCCAAGAGACTGGAACTATATGATTTCAAGAGAGCCAATCGGCTCACCAGGGAGCAAGCCCGCCTGCTCATGCGTATCTACGAGCAGCTAGCGCGCAGCTCCTCGACTGCCATTTCCGCACGTCTCCAACGGCCGACAGTGATCAGAGTCAAATCTGTGCAGCAATTGACTTACGGGGAATTTGTCTATTCCCTTCCTAACCCTACCGCAGTTGCGATCTATCGTGACAAGCTTACAGACCAGCCCGTCCTGATACAACAAAGCTGCGAACTAGCCCTTTCTATGTATGACCGCTTATGCGGTGGAAACGGAAGCACAGGGCAGAACCGCGATCTTACAGAAATCGAGTGCAGTGTGCTTTCATCGCAGGTGTTTCAGCTTATAGTCAATGGGCTAGAACGGGCGTGGGCAGGGCTCTTGACCATGGAGCTAGAGTACAAAAGCCTGGAAACGAGCCTCCTGTACATGGGGGTAATGCCTGACAGAGATGTTGTCGTTGTGGGTACTTTCGAGGTGAGCGTGGGCGGTTCCAACGACCTGATCACAATTTGCTGTCCATACGCTTTGATGGAAAATGTGCTAGGACGATCAATAGGCGATTTGCTTTACCGGCAGCACACGAAACAAACCAGGGCTGACACATCGTGGCTGCAGAAATTAGTACAGTTGATAACCGTGGACGTTGAAGTGATTCTGGGTGAGGCGAACGTGGGCACGGGAGACTTGGCAGGGCTCGAAATAGGCGACGTCATTACCCTCAACCGCCGTGTGGACGAGCCGCTCGAAGTGAGGGTGGGCGGCATTCCCAAGTTCGAGGGGAGGCCCGGACTTTTAGGGCGGCGGCTGGCGGTAGTAATCGAACGGAGAACGGTTGACAAGGGGGCCTAATGTTGGAAATCGGTTCACTGGATGACACGCTAAAGGACGTGATCGCTGAAATAGGAAACATCTCAATGGGTTCAGCCGCCACCGCTCTTTCCTCGCTGACTTCGAAAGAGGTGAGGATAACCACCCCCACAGTCAAGATGGATCCTATAGAAGAGATTGAGGCGGAGTACCCGGTACCTGCAGTGGTAACGAGGGTGTGCTATACAGAAGGGCTGGTAGGCGAGAATCTTTTCGTGGTGTCCGAAAGGGACGCGCGTGTGATTGCTGATCTGATGATGGGTGGGAGCGGAGACATCGGGGAAGGGGAGCTCGGTGAGATCGAGCTGAGCGCCATAAGCGAAGCAATGAACCAAATGATGGGAGCAGCTTCCACTGCTATGTCCACGATCCTGAACAGGAAAGTATCGATTTCGCCTCCAGATACCCAGCGCCGGAGGCTCAGAGATTCCCTGGAGAGCATAGTGGGGATCACGGAGCGCCACGCCGTGAAGATAACGTTCAGGATGACGATAGAGGACAAGGTCAATTCTGACATCGTGCAGATAATGCCCCTCGAGTTCAGTTCAGAGCTGGCTAGGGCAATGTTGGAGAAGTTTGGAGTGGTGGATGGGGCGGCCGACAAAGCCCCAGCCGAAAGGGCAGCCGAAGCGCCGGTAGAGATAACGCGCGCCGTGCCTGCCTTTATACCCGATGTACCGATAGAGATCACGGTAAGGTTGGGGAGAACGAGGCTCAAAGTTTTTGAGCTCGAGTCGCTGGAGGGAGGAGACGCGATCGAGCTGGATGCCCTAGAAGGGCAGGAGGCAGATGTGCTGTGTGGCGGGGTTGAGGTAGCGAGGGGACAGGTGGTAGTGGTGGGAGATCGTTACGGCGTAAAAATCACGAAAATCCATGGGAGGGACGGTAACCGTGGCGGTGGCAGATGATCAATACGTGGTTTTTTCCATAGACGGAGAAGAGTTTGCCCTCGGTATCGCACAGGTGAGAGAGATCATCAGACCTCCAGCTGTGACACGCCTCCCCCATGCCGCTGAATTCATCGAGGGGGTCACGAACCTTCGCGGCGAGGTGATCCCGGTAGTGGACTTGCGCAAGCGGTTGGGAGTGTCGGGAACGGCAGCCGATTCGAGGGTAGTCGTGGCGGAAATGGGTGGCGACAAAGTGGGCCTTCGAGTCGACGCAGTAACTGAAGTGAGGCGGATTGCTCCTTCCGACGTTCAGCCGCCGCCTGAAAGCGTGGCAGGGATTAGATCCGAGTTTTTGAAGGGCGTCGGCAAAGTGGATGGCAGGTTGCTCATACTGATCGACATTGAGAAGTTGTTCGCGACTACCGAAAAGGTAGAGCTCATAGCAGCGAAGCGAGGGGGATCGGTAGCATGAAGTGGACTATTAGGGGCAGGTTGTTCATGAGCTTCCTGTTCATATTACTAGCCGTTTTGGCAGTTACCGGGGTCACTTATTACTTTAATCGGCAAATGCTCGCCAGTTATCAGAGCTATGAGCGCGAAAATCAGAAAGTAAAGTTAGCGAAGGATTTCCAGGTCTCCGTGGCTGATCAGGTAACTAACCAGCTTACGTTCATGATAACCAGGGACGCAGCCAACCAGCGCAACTTCGAGGAGGGGGATAAGCGTACCACCCAGATACTCAGCACAATGAAGGGGTTGGCCTCGGCGAAAGAAGAAACCGATCGCCTCAGGGAGCTAGAGCTGAATTACGCGGCGTGGAAAGCGACTGCCCAAGCTGCCTTCTCCAGGTCCGGTGATGCCGATGAATATACCGGGCTGAAGATCGACCTAATGAATAGCCGCACCCAGATAGAGGTACTGATGAAACTTTCTTCGGACCTGGTGGCACATCACGAAACGGCGCTCAAGGCGATCGCGTCTGAGTTCCAATCGCATGTTTCCAGCGCAAACCGGATAAGCACGATACTTTCCCTTGCAAGCGCCTTGCTCGTTTTGCTCCTAATCTGGATCGTACCCAGGACCATCGTCGCCCCAATCAAGAGGCTTTCGGAGGCCATTACCAGAGTGGCTGACGGGGATCTTAGCGTTGCCGTTCAGGCGGATAGCAAGGATGAGCTGGGTCATTTGGCCCAGGCTTTCTCCAAGATGGTTGAGAATCTCAAAAACGTGATCGGTGCTGCGATAGACGCGGTGTCCAAGGTGAACAGTTCCAGCCAGCAACTCGCTGCAGCTTCGGAGAACGTGGGCAAGTCTGCCGTTGAGGTTGCGAGTACGGTGGAGCAGTTGGCGCAGGGGGCTGAGCAACAAGCCAAGATGAGTGCCGAGGCGTCCAGTACTATAACGCAGATGTCTGGCGCTATACAGCAGATAGCAGCCAACGCCAGCAACGTGGCACAAGATTCTTCTAAAGCCGCTCAACTGGCAAAACAGGGGCGGGAGGCTCTCGCGCAGGCTACCCAGCAAATAGGATCGATCGAGAAAGCGGTTGAAAGTGCGGCGCAGTTAGTTAGGACTTTAGGAGACCGATCTCGTGAGATCGGGCAGATAGTTGATGTCATCACTAATATCGCAGCGCAGACGAACCTGTTGGCGCTGAATGCAGCAATCGAGGCAGCCAGGGCCGGAGATCAGGGGCGGGGCTTCGCCGTAGTGGCGGAAGAGGTACGCAAGCTGGCGGAACAATCCCGTGCGGCGGCCAGCAAGATCTCTGAGCTCGCCCAGGGTATCCAGCAAGATACTGGCCTTGCAGTGCAAGGGATGGAGACGGGAACGAAAGAGGTGGCCCAAGGTATCCAGGTCGTAAGCATGGCGGTGCAAGCCTTCGAGGAGATCAAACGGGCGGTAGATTCGATCGTGAATCAAGTGCACGAAGTGTCCGCCGCTACCCAACAGTTGGCAGCCGGCAGCAACCAAATCGTGAAAACGGTGGAAACTATAGCTGCCGCGACGCAGCAGGTGGCAGCCGGTGGGCAGCAAGTTTCAGCCAGGGCTCAAGGCCAGTCCGCTTCGGTACAGCAGATTTCCTCTGAGGCGAATGCGCTCGCGGAGATGGCAGCAAATCTGCAACAGACTGTAGCACGCTTTAGACTGACTGAGGCGGGGGCCTCGGCATGAGCGAGGGAATTGAAATAACCCAGGAGCTCCGGCAGGCCTTTATTTCGGAAGCGCAGGAGTACGTACAGCGCCTGAACGATTGCCTTCTGGAACTGGAGAAAAATTCAGGGGATGCCGACGCATTGACGGAAATGTTCCGGGCTGCTCATAGCCTCAAGGGCATGGCCGCCACGATGGGGCTCGACGGGATGGCTGATTTCACCCATGAGGTTGAAAGCGTGATGCAGGCCATCAAAGACGGCAAGATCGCTCTTGACGAGGAAGACACCTGCCTGTTCTTTGCGGCTGTTGACGCGATTGAGAACATGCTTGATCAGTTCGCGGCCGGTAACGATGCGCCGGCCGTGCGAGGTCTAGGGTGCGAGCAGGTGACGGCTCAACTCAAAGCGCTTCTGGAGGCTGGCACGACCGGGGAAGGGACGGAGGCGAAGGTTTTAGAGCACTCCTCACATTTGAACGGCATGGACCATACGGTCAAGGTGGAAACCGCGAAGCTGGACGAGCTGATCAATTTGATCGGGCAGCTCGTGATAGCTCGCAATAGGCTGGCAGCCTTTTGCGAGGCCGGGGACGTGCCGGAAGAGGCGCTTCAGGAGATCGACCAGGCTACTAGCGGTTTACAGGACCTCGCCATGCGTTTGCGGATGATGCCCATACAGAGCGTGTTTCGACGCTTCCCCCGTATGGTGAGAGACGTGGCGGCAGAGCTTGGGAAGAAGGTCAGGCTCGAAATATCTGGGGGAGATACGGAACTGGACAGAGCAGTGGTAGGGCGGATGGGTGAGCCGCTGGTACACCTTTTGCGGAACGCGGTAGATCATGGAATCGAGCCGCCAGCGATAAGGAAGGAGCTCGGCAAACCTGAAGAAGGTCTCGTGAGGCTGAGTGCCAGGAACGAGGGCGGGAGAGTGGTGGTCGAGGTTCAAGACGATGGCGCTGGGATAGATCCCCAACGCCTGCTGGAGAAAGCGATCGCCAAAGGAGTCGTGAGCGAAACAGAAGCACGTCAGCTCAATGAGAGCCAGATCCTGGAGTTGATCTTCTTACCCGGCTTTTCTACGAAAGAACAGGCTACAGAGGTGTCCGGCCGAGGAGTGGGCATGGATATAGTGCGGAACGTCATTGCCTCCATGAATGGCGTGGTGGAGGTCGATAGTAAGCCCGGCTTGGGTACTACAATCAGGATGCACTTACCAATAACTCTGGCCATAGTGAAAGCAATGTTGTTGAAAGCCCAAGAAGAGATATTTGCCGTTCCGCTCGAGTTCATCGTAGAGAACATCCTGCTGGATAACCGCGCGGTAAAGTCAATGATGAAACGGCCTGTAATGGAGTGGCGTGGCGAAGTGCTCCCGGTGGTGTCCTTGAGGGAGGCGGTGGGGTTACAGGGACAGTGTACGGGGGCGTCCGCGGTCATACTCCAGACGGGCAAGAGGAAGGCTGTGCTAGAGGTGGACGAAATCGTAGGGCAACAGGAAATCGTAATGAAATCCATCGGCCATTTTCTCGGTTCGGTGAAGGGAATCTCCGGAGCCACTATTCTCGGAGACGGTAGGGTTTCGTTGATTTTGGACATAGCATCGTTATTGAATTAGCAAATGCGTCTTAGGCTGGTGCCAATAGCTGGTCAGGAGGGGTTTGGATGGCTACCTCGGTGCTGGTAGTAGACGATACAGCTTTTATGAGGCTGACATTGAAGAACTTGCTCACTAAGAACGGTTTCTCTGTAGTGGGAGAAGCCGAAAATGGGGAAGATGCGGTGCAAAAATACTTCGAGCTGAAACCCGATGTCGTGACTATGGACATAACCATGCCCAAAATGGACGGCATAGTTGCTTTGAAGTCGATTCTTCAACGAGATCCCAGTGCCAAGATAATTGTATGTAGCGCTATGGGCCAGAAACCTCTGGTGATAGAAGCGCTGGCCTCGGGGGCCAAAGACTTTATCGTCAAACCTTTTCAACCCGACAGGGTAGTGGAAGCTTTGAACAAGGTGATGAGCGGTGGAAGCGCGTGAGTGGCAGCTGGATGTGCTGAAGGAAGCTGGGACTGTCGGGATCGGAAATGCTGCCAAAGCGCTTTCCTCCATGCTTTGCGATCGGATGGTCTACGTTTCCGTACCGAGCGTTCGGTTTGTGCCACTCAGCGAAGCGGCTTGGATATGGGGTGATCCCGAAGCCATCATTCTAGCAGCCTATGTGCCTTTTACCGGAGGTCTTTCCGGTTCAGCAGTTTTCGGCCTGCCCGAGGACGCGGTAAGGACATTCATGAGATTTATGTCCCTGGCGGCCGAGGTAGAGTGTGAAATGTACTCGATTTTCACTGAGATGGCCAACATAGTGGTTACTTCGTATCTCAATGCCCTCTCGTCTATGACGGGGTGGGTGTTGCGGCCTTCGGTACCGCGGGTAGCGGAGACGATGGCTGGTGCTGTGATCGAGTCAGTTCTCGCACTGATGGAGCACACCAACGATTCCGCGACTGTGATCGACACTACGTTTTCACTGGAAGGAGGGCATCGGTTACTGGGCGGGCGCTTGATCCTGGTGCCGGACAAGATGAGCCTTTGTGGCTTTCTACAGGCTGTAGAGGCGACTTACTGCAGATGATAGAAGAGATCGTCCGAACTGGCGAGATAAAGGTGATCTCGAGAGAAGGCTGTCTCACCGCTCTCGGGGTAGGCTCGTGTGTAGCCTTGGTACTCTATGATCCGGGCCGATTGGTAGCGGGCATGGCACACATTTTCCTCCCGTTCTCTGGGAATGGTCATAAGTCCGCTATGGCGTCCTCTTTCCTGCCAGCCAAATTTGCTGACACTGCAGTAGAAGCTTTACACGCGGCAATTTTGAAGTGCGGTGCTTCAACCGGAGGCATTTTGGCCAAGATGGCGGGTGGCGCAAACCTTTTCGATTCATTTCAGGGCCAAGCGCTTGATGTTGGCAAGTTGAACGGGGAAGCCGTGAAGAAAGCTCTGTCGGAGATGGGGATACCGGTTACAGGAGCGACCCTCGGGGGCAATTTCGGTAGGACGGTCAGATTCTATCTACCTTCCATGAGAATGAAGATCGTTTGTGGGTTTAGCCGGGAGGCTTCGATTTGATCAGGGTATTAGTAGTGGATGACTCGGCTTTCATGAGAGGTTTGACCGGCCTCATGTTGGAATCGGATCCTGGAATCCGGGTGATCGGCAATGCAAAAGATGGTTCGGAGGCCGTCGAAAAGGTAATTAGTCTCGATCCTGATGTGGTGACGATGGATCTCCTCATGCCGGGCATGAATGGTGTAGAGGCGATACGGGAGATCATGGCGAAGAAGCCTGTACCCGTAGTGATATTTGCGGCCGGGGCGGATCACAGCGAACTCACGCTCGAAGCGTTAGCTGTAGGTGCGGTGGACTTTGTCGCCAAGCCATCCGGAGGCCCGCTCGAAGACTGCAGGGCGGAGCTTATCCGAAAGGTGAGGGCGGCCGCCGTGGCTAAAATAAGGAGAGAGCCTTTCAAGCTTGTGCATGTCCCCAAGAAAGCCCCTGGAAGGTTGGCCCAAGTGGTGGTCGCAATAGGCGCTTCCACGGGAGGGCCAAGCGCCATTGAAAGACTCTTGGCGGCGTTGCCAGGAGATTTGCCTGCCGGCATCTTGGTCACACAGCACATGCCACCGAATTTTACTACATCTTTCGCCAAACGCTTGAACAGGCATTGTCCGCTTACGGTGAAGGAAGTAGGCGAAGAAGAGGAGCTGCTTGAAGGCCTTGCTTTGATAGCCCCTGGTTGCAGCCACGTGGTTGTGGATGCGATGGGCAAGATCAGGCGCGACTTCAGTGCGGCTCAGTATACCCCATCCATTGATGTCATGATGGCCTCGGTGGCGAGGGCATTCGGTGATAGATCAATTGGAATAGTGCTGACCGGAATGGGATCTGACGGTGCTCAGGGTATGGCAGCGATACGCCGCGCAGGTGGCCGCACGATCGTACAAGACGAGAAAACTTCGGTGATTTACGGTATGCCCAGGGCAGTTGTGAGTAACGGGGACGCGCAGCAGATACTGCCGCTGGACATGATTCCTCTTGCGGTTCAGCGTTTAGTGGATGAACTAAGAAGAAGGAATTTGGGCAATTAAGTAGAATGTACATAATGTGCATCAGATGGTCAGACCATAGCACAAACTGATGTTAAGGGTATCAGCTTAAGGCGTCCTGATTTTAGCTCCTTCAGCGAGGTTCCATGGCTATGGCTGGCCGATGTATGCAACGAAGCTTCCAAGGGCAGGAATAAATGGGGGAGGTGGAGAGCGTCGGATATCGTTTTATCTAGAGACTAAGGAGGGTAGTAGGTGTGAAGGAGATTTCAACGAAAGAGGTTCTGACTGTCATTGGTACAGGCCATAACACGTTGAGCGATCTCGTAGACTACATGGGGATCGACGGGGAAGAGGCCTGGGCACTTGCCGACGAACTGGAGCGAGCCGGGTACATCAAACGCCGGAGCCCTATCTTCCTCGGCATGCTGACATTTGATCTAACGGATAAGGGATATAAGCATTCGGGTATGGACGAGCTCAGGGATAAGAAATACAAGCTGATACGGGAGGACGTTGAAGTTTTGAAGGCCTTGCATGAGGAAGGTGGAACTGCTCACATAGGCAGGTTGATCATGAAGACGGGCCTGAGCAGCGGGAAAATCATCTCGATAACTGCGAACCTCGAAGAGGACGGACTCATCGACTCCTTTGGTCAGGTTCGTAAGATAGTCAAGATGACTGACAAGGGTAGGGAGGCAGTGGCCGAGTACACTACGAAAAGCGCCGGTGAAAGCCGAAACTAGTGCGCGTAGCGGATGGGAGGAATTGGCGTGAATCAGGTAGTTGGAGTCTCTCTATCATTCGCATATCTGATCGCCATGATTGTGATAGGCGTGATGGTCGCAAAATGGAACCGCACTGCGGAGGATTACCTGGTCACCGGGCGTGAAGCGAACGTGCTCATGATAGCAGCAGGTGCTGCTGCTTTCCAGCTCGCCGGCACCACGGTATCCGGTTACCCAGCTGACGCCTATACTTTCGGCTGGGGTGCCGCTTGGGGTGCTTGGGGATGGTGCATAGCCAACACGATATTCCTGCTACTGGTGGTAAAGTTCGCAAGGAGGAGCGGTACATATACCAGCACTGAGTGGTTGGGAGCGCTTTTCGGGCCAATAACCAGACTGGTCGTGGCGATAGGAGCGATACTGGGTCTCGTGTTCAGCGGCATGGGTCAGTTCGTGGGAGCAGGGAACATCCTGGCAGGCTGGACCGGCTGGTCTTATACGACTAGCACCTTCATCGTGGGCGTTTCGACGATTATTTACATGTATACCGGTGGAATGTGGGCCACCATGCTGACTGATGCTATCCAATTCTTCATCGCCGCAGGCGTCATCTACATCTTCTTGCCTATATTCCTTTATAGCAAGTTCGGTGGTTTGGAGTATCTCTCCAAAGGGCCAAATCCATTACCGCCACAACACCTGCGGTTCCCGATAGGTGCACATAAATTCAGCAGATGGCTCTTCCCGTCAGTCTTCGGACTAATTTGGATGAATATCACCTTTGCTGTGGCTAACCCTTACTACTGGCAGAGAGCCGTTACTGGCCGGACGGAAGCCAGAGCGTTCCGTGGGTGGATTTGGGCAGTCCTGTTCGTGATTCCGTTCGGGATTGTCATGCCTCTTTCGGGCATGTACATGCACGCCTATCTCGGCAAACTCGACAACCCGCAGCTCGTTTTCGGTAAACTGCTGGGCGTGATGCCTACCTGGCTTGCTGCCTTGATCATGATGGGAGTGCTGGCTGCAACTCAATCCACAGCTGACGCCAATATAATGGGAGCTGCGACGATCATCGCTCGTGACGTCGTGCCTAGGATCACTAAGACCAACGAAAAGTCGCTTTTCAGCATAGCACAATGGTCTACCCTGCTTATCGGTATACTGTGCATGGTTCTCGCTCTGGGATACAAGCAGGGTGCACTCTACGGTCTGGCGTTGATGTCCACGTTCATCGGGGCGCTCCTGCCGGTCTTGATCCTGAGCTTCTTCTGGCGCGGCGGTACCAAAGAGGGAGCCCTTGTAGGGTGCGGCGTGGGAATCATATTCGGCCTGTACTGGGGTGTCTTCTCTAAGTTGTGGCAGACGGTAGCACATCCAATGTTCCTGACGCCGCTAGTCTCACTGGTGCTGTTTGTCCTAGTGAGCCTGATTAGCAGGCTTACCGGGCCGTGGTGGACCGTGAGGCGGAAGTCAGTCGAAGTGACGGCCGATCGGATTAGGATTAAGGAAGTCGGCGAGCAGGGATTTGCCATGGAGGCTTCGGAGCCCGCTCCGATCAGGGATGAGCTGTTTGAGCATGCCAAGTTGTTCTACATGCTCTCTAAGCCGTGGGTTAAGATTCCCGCTTACGAGAAATGGATGCTCAAGGTGTTTAGGAACAAGAATATAGTGAGGGCTTACGAGCCCGCGGAGAACCTGCAGTAACGCTGAGTGGAGGGTATCGGTTCAGGGGCAAGGTCACTTGCCCCCGAGTCTCGATAGTCCAGGTTGGTCAAAAGTATGGGGGTGCGCAAAAATGGGAAAGCAGTATACTCGTGAACAAGTCTTGGAAAGACTTCACCGTGAGATTCAAGCTGGGCGGCCGATATACTTGATTGGTGCGGGCATCGGCATATCCGCGAAATTCTCGGAACGAGGTGGCGCAGATCTGATAGCTACGTACGGGCTCGCCCGTTACAGGATGGCAGGGCTGAGCTCTATGGCGGCATATTTGCCCATCTGTGACAACAACTCATTGACGCTCGAGCTAGGCGAAAGGGAGATCATTCCCATCGTAAAGGAAGTACCGGTGATTGCTGGCCTGCTGGGCACTGACCCGACCAGAGATATGGATAGGCTTCTCGATCTGGTCAAGGCGGTTGGTTTTTCGGGTGTGCACAACTGCCCCACTATCGCCCTTATCGATGGGAACTTCCGGAGGGTACTTGAGGAGACAGGCCTTCGCTACGACCAAGAAGTCGAGATGATTCGAAAAGCGCGCGCAAAGGATCTTTTCACGGAGGCCTTCGTGACTTCCCCGGAAGAAGCTGTGAAGATGGTGGATGCAGGGGCCGATATGATCATAGCTCATATGGGGAACTCCATAGGAGGAAGCGTGGGTTCGTTGACCGCAATCGGACTGGACGATGCGGTAAAGAAGACACAGTCCATCATCGACGCTGCAAAGAGTAGGAACCCCGATGTGCTAGTGATTTGCCACGGAGGGCCGATTGCGCTCCCGAAGGACTTCGAGTATGTACTGAGGCGCACTAAGGGGCTTGTGGGCTTCATGGGCGGCTCAAGCGGAGAGCGGTTCCCCGTGGAGAAGGGTATTAAGGAGGTAACCGAGCAGTACAAGGGTGTCTCGCTCAAATGAAGGTATTACTTTTCGGTACCTTCGATAGTAAGCCGGCTGAGCTCGGCTTCCTCAAAGAAGCCCTGGAGAAGAACGGCCTGGAACCCATAGTGGTAGACGGGAGCTGCCTGCGTGATACGGCGCCTGCGTTCGTCCATGTTCCTGCAAGCGAAGTGGCCAGGCGTGCCGGTAAGCCGTTCGAGGTCCTGGCCAAGCTGCCGCGCGGTGAGGCAATAGAGGTGATGAGCTCTGGACTCCTAACGGTGGCGCGGGAATTGGTGGCAAGCGAGGACCTGCGTGGAGCGATATCCGCTGGCGGAGCGAATGGTACCCTTATGGCATCAAATGTCATGAAGGGTTTACCGCGGGGCATGCCGAAGGTGCTCGTATCGGCGGCTGCTGCTGTGAATCTGAGGGACGTAGTTGGTACGTCGGACATGGTCGTATTCAATAGCGTGTGCGACGTCTCGCTGAATGGGTTCACGAGGCGGGTGTTCGCAAACGCCGCGAATGCCCTCGCAGGGATGGTGACGGCCCCTCCTATAGAGATGAAGAGGGCACGCGGGCGTGTAGCCATGAGTATGCTTGGCCTGACTCAGCCTCTGGTGGACCGCTGCAAAGAGCGGCTTGAAGAAAAAGGATACGACGTGCTGGGATTCCATGCCAACGGTTACGGTGGGCGGGCGCTTGAGGAGATGGTAGCTGCGGGCGAGGCCGACGCGGTTTTGGATGTGACATTGAACGAGATCATCAACAACCTCGTCGGGGGAGTGTTCGATGCAGGCCCGGATAGGCTTGACGCGGCGGTTCGGCGCGGCATACCTATGGTGCTTGCCCCGGGGGCAGTGGACTTCGTGAATTTCTGGGCACGGCAGATTCCTGAGAAGTTTCGGGATCGGGTGTTCTGGCAGCATAATGTTCAGAACACGCTAATGCGCACTTCTCCGGAGGAGAACTATGAGTGCGGGAAGATAGTCGGCAGGAAGCTGAGCGCCTGCGCAAGGGAGGCCGTGGTGCTGGTGCCCGACGGGTTTTCCGGCCTGGACAAACCGGGTGGGCCGAAGGGGTGGTATGACCGTAGGTGTATCGAAGAGTTCACGAAAGGCCTGAAGGAGACGCTGGAAAACACCAAAGTCAGGGTGGAGATAGTCGGCGATCACATAAATTCAGAAGGGTTCGCTAACCTCGCTGTGGCAAGATTGCTAGACCTCATGACCAATGATTGATAAAATGTATAGACACATAAAGCCATGTAAGCGAGGTTTTGGAAGTGAACCTGAAACCGATAAAGAGAAGCACTCTATCTGATGCAATCGTCGAGCAGATTAAGTCGCTTATTGTGGAAGGTGACCTCAAGCCAGGAGATAAGCTGCCCCCCGAGCGGGAGCTCAGCGCGATGTTGAACGTTGGGCGCACTTCGGTAAGGGAAGCACTCAAAGCTCTATCTTCAATCGGCGTGATTCGTCGCAAGCGCGAGGGAACTTTCGTGGCGGTGGATATTAGGACCTTCTTCAGCGAACCGCTAAACTACCGACTGGCACTCATGCAGTCCAGCATCCACGAGCTTTTCGAGGCGAGGAGAATGCTAGAGGTCGAACTGGCTGGCCTTGCTGCTAGGCGAGCGACCCAGGAGGATATAGAGCAGATCGAAAAGCTATTCAACACTATGGATCAGGAGAACGCGAGGGATATTGACCGGTTCATTCAGGCGGATCTGGACTTCCACCTTGCGGTGGCGGAAGCGGCGCAAAACTGCGTCATAATGGAACTAATGCAGACGGTCAAGGGACTGATGGGAGAACTCATTGAAGCGGTGATAAAGGGTGAGCCTTCTATCATACCGCGCTCCCTGGAGTTCCACCGGCGGATATTGGAAAGGATCAAAATGCAGGACCCAGTCGGAGCTCGAGCGGTGATGACGCAGCACCTAGACGACATAGGAGGGGTGATGGGAAAGCTTGAAAAGGAGGGCAAGCTCGGAGTCGGGATTGAGCCACGTAACAACCCGGTTGAGGTGCGCTGAGGGATGCCCCAACCGGGATTTGAAGTGGGTCTAATGGTCAGACAACACGACAAAAGGACCAAGACGGTTCTGAGCTGACCCGTGAGAGGACGGTTGAGGCCGTCCGGCTATGCATGGATGAGGGAGAAGGATTATTGGAACAAATATAAAGGAGGTGGTCGGAAGGTGAGAGCTGCGGTATTACATGCCCCTAGAGATCTGAGGATCGAAGAAGTGCCGAAGCCGCAGGTGCGGGCCGGGGAAGTGCTCCTGCGTGTCAGGGCGACCGCTATATGCGGGACGGACGTTGGGATTTACATTGGGAAGGAGAAGACCAATTATCCGCGGATCCAAGGGCATGAATCCACTGGCGAGATTGTCGAGATAGGGGAGGGTGTGCGCGACCTATCTGTAGGAGAGAGGGTCGTGATTAACCCGGCAGTGTTTTGCCGAGACTGCTTCTTCTGTCATTACGGTACTACCAACCTCTGCAACCAAGGGGGGCTTTTCGGGAGAGAGTTCGATGGCTCTTTCGCTGAGTATGTGAGGGTGCCGGCGTATTCGGTACATAAGCTCCCGGAGGAAATCTCGTTCATAGACGGGACCAGCCTTAACGTACTAGCAACGGTTTTGCGGGCTCACGATAGATTTGCGGTCAAGCCAGGTGACCTGGTGGCTGTGGTAGGCCAGGGAGTAGCGGGGCTTCTGCATACGAGAGTAGCGAAACTGCGTGGGGCTTCTAAAGTCATCGGAATCTCACGGAGCCAGTGGAAACTTGACCTGGCACGGCAGTTCGGCGCGGATGAAGTGGCCGGTGCCGGCGGGAGTGATGCAGTCAAGCAGGTCATGGAGATCACAGGCGGCAGAGGGGTAGATGTGGTAATAGAATCTGTCGGCAAGGGTGACACACTGCGCGAGTCCATGGAGATGGTTCGGCCGGGTGGAGTGGTTGTGGCTTTCGGTGTGGGTGCCAAGAGCATACCCGACTTCCCTCACTACTTGATGTATTATAAGGAACTTGATCTGGTAGGTTCGAGAGGGATGAGACCGGTCGATTACGAGAACGGTATCAGGCTATGTGCGAACGGCCAGATTGACTTAAAGCCTCTGGTGACCGAAGTGCTGCCTTTGGAGAAGCTGAAGGATGGCATGGAGACGATGGTGTCCAATCCGGGTAAAGCCCTAAGGATAGTAATCAACATCTAAATCTAAGGAGGTAGGGTCAAATGGATCTCAGTTTCATCCAAAAACCTCACGAGTATACCCCGAGGAGAATTTTCAGCACCACCGGAACGGACTGGCAAGAAAGGATCAACTGGGACCGGCTGCGTAGGGACAGGCTGGCCAGGGCCAAGGAGCAGCTTGAAAAGCATGACCTCGGTGCCGTAGTGCTGTACGTCGGGGAAAACGTCAGATACGTCACCAGCGTGTTTCAGGGTAACTGGAAGAACAACATCTTCATCCGTTATGCAGTACTGCCGAGGGGCGGCGAGCCGATCCTGTTCGAGACCGTAGGATCTGACTTTTACTGTGCCAGAATAGATGCTCCCTGGCTTGAGGGGCGAATTCGCCCAGCTATTACCTGGAAGTGGGCTGAGGGCGCCGAGGAGTACATGGCAGAGCGAATGGCGGATTCCGTCTATGATGTTCTGAAGGAGCACGGGGTCGAGAAAGAGAAAATCGGAATCGATATTATGGACATGAGGGCTTACAATGCGCTGACTAAGAAAGGTTTGAAAATAGTCAACGCATGGCCCGCGATGTCTGCGGCGAGAGTGATCAAGACCCCGGACGAAATCGAGCTCTTGAAAATCGCTTCCGCCTATGGAGACTGTGCGATGTGGAAGATCAAGAACGAGTGGCTCAAGCCAGGCGTAAAGGAATCCTACATATGCGCCAAGGTCAATGAGTTCCTTTATGAGAACGGCTTCGACTTCGTGTATGACATCATAGTGGCGTCAGGCGGGAACACGAGCCCTTACAGGCGGTGGCATACGGACAAGGTCATCCGCTACGGTGACCTGGTGATAGTTGACATCAACGCGATCGGCCCGGGCGGCTATTTCGTGGACTTTGTGAGATGCTTCAAGTGTGGTGGCGGGAAGCCCACCCAAAAAGAGAAGGATCTATATAAGGAATGCAACGATTGGCTCGAGGCTGCCATGGCAGAGCTCAAGCCCGGAAACACCACCAAGGACGTTGCGGAAAAGTTCCCCGAGTATGATGACGACAAGTACGGCAGCGTGAGCTTACAACAGTTCGCGCACTCGATAGGGCTCTCGCTGTATGAAGGAATGTGGATCTCCAGGGCATACTCGCTCAAGTACCCGGCGGAGATTAAGCAGAACATGTGCTTTGCCATAGAAACTTTTGCCGGTCACCCAGGGCTGGAGCAGACCGTCCGGCTCGAGCACGATGTCGTGGTCACGGACAAAGGTGCAGAAAAGATGACTATCTTCCCGTTGGAAGAGGATTTCCTGTCCTGAGTATTGCGAGAGCGGGCGTGGCCAGGGCCGCGCCCGCTCGGGATATCGAGGGGGATGCTTGATTTGAGGCCATTCGTATACCTGTCTCCCAGCTCTTTGGATGAATGCCTCAAGGTTCTAGGAGAGCTGAAGGACAAGGCCAAGATAATAGCGGGCGGAACTGATCTCGTGGTCAACATGAGAGCAGAAACGGTCAACCCGGAGTACGTAGTGGATATCGAACGCCTCCGGGAACTAAGGTTCATTCGGATAGACGATGGGAACTTGAGAATAGGCGCGGCCACTAAAATAGCCCAGATTGAGGGTTCCGAGTTGGTGCGGCAGAAGGCTTTCGCTTTATACCAGGCTGCCTCACAAGTAGGGGCGGTTCAGACGCGTAACCTGGGGACGATCGCAGGCAACCTCGCTTCGGCTGTACCGTCAGCAGACATGGCACCGCCGCTCATCGCTATGGATGCCGAGCTGGTGGTGATGAGCTCGGGAGGGCAGCGGTCGCTCAAGGTGGAGGATCTGTTTGCTGGTCCAAAGGCTACAGTACTCAAACCCGACGAAGTTATTACGGAAGTGGTCATTCCAGGTACCAGCCTGAATGACCGCACGTGGTTCTTGAAGCTTGGGCGAAGAAAAGCACTTACGCTCGCCATCGTGAACGTAGCTGTGAGGCTGCGGATGGCAGAGGCTGTCGTGCGGGAGGCTCGGGTGGCCCTCGGAGCCGTGGCTCCAGTGCCAATGAGGTCGCGCTCGGCTGAGGAATGGTTGGTTGGCAGGCCGGCCAATGCAGAAAACTTCCGAATCGCTGCAGAAAAAGCTGCTGCCGACAGCAAACCGATTACGGACTTTCGTGCAGGTGCGGAATACAGGCGTAAGATGGTTAAGGTACTCACGAAAAGAGCGTTGTCAGCGTGTGTAGGGGAGGGTGAGATGGCATGACGGAGGCATCTACGCACCACATCAGGTTCACCCTCAACGGTTCCGAAGTGAGTGCTGATGTAAAAGCAAACGATACGCTGCTCAATGTGTTGCGCGAACAGTTGGGCTATACGGGTACTAAACGTGGTTGCGAGACTGGCGAGTGCGGAGCATGCACTGTGCTGGTTGATGGGAAGGCGGTAAATGCCTGCCTTATCCTAGCGCCAAAAGTGGACGGCAGGGCTATTCAGACGATAGAGGGTCTGGCGAAGGGAGCGGAGCTTCATCCGCTTCAGAAGGCGTTCATAGAGGAAGGCGCACTCCAGTGCGGCTTCTGCGGGCCGGGCATGCTAATGTCGGCCAAAGCGCTTTTAGACGAAATCCCCAACCCTACCGAGGATCAGGTGCGCAGGGGGATTTCCGGTAACATTTGCAGGTGCACGGGTTATGCCAAAATCGTGAAAGCCATTATGAAGGCTTCCAGACAGATGGCACGCGTTGGGGGTGAGGGAGCATGAGTCCGGTTATCGGTCAGCGTCTTCCAAGGCACGATGCGGTGTTACAAGTGACGGGCCGCTCCCTTTACGGCGAAGATATCAAAATGCCTGGGATGCTTTACTGCAAGGTCAGGCGGGCAGGCATACCTCACGCCAGGCTGATAGAGGTAGACACTTCAGCCGCGGAGGCCATTCCCGGTGTGATGGGCGTGGTTACTGCGAAGGACGTGCCGTTCAACGCCTTCGGCTTCACTCATCTTGACCAGCCTGTCATGGCCCAGGACAAGATCAGGTATGAGGGAGATGCGATCGCCGGTGTAGCGGCTACCTCCCTTGAAGTGGCAGATCAGGCAGCCAAGGCTATAAAAATCAAATATGAGGAGCTTCCCGCCGTTTTTGATCCCCTGGAAGCCATGAAGCCTGACGCTCCCAAGGTCCACAAGGACAACATCCCGACCCATTTTACGGTGGTTCATGGTGACATAGAGAAGGGGTTTGCCGAGGCGGACAAAATAATCGAGGAAAGGTACACCACCCAATTTGTGGAACACGTTCACATCGAGCCACACGCGCAACTGGCGTATTACGACCCGACCGGTAGGCTCACTGTCTGGACTACTGTGCAAAGGCCGTTCTTGGTCGCGTCGGACCTCGGGAAGGTACTCAAGATGCCTCTCTCGAAGATCAGGGTCCTCACCCCTTGCATCGGAGGAGGGTTCGGCGGCAAGAACGAAATGACCACCGAAGCCATTGTGGCCTTGCTTTCGATGAAGACTGGCAGGCCGGTGAAGCTCGTATTCACTCGTGAAGAAGAGTTCACCGCGACGACGGTGCGTCACCCATATGTGATGTTCTATAAGACCGGGGTAAAGATGGACGGCACAATAACTGCCCGCGAGGTCAAAATCATTAGCGACGCCGGGGCTTATGTTTCGTGGGGCGAATCGACGCTGACGAAAGCACTGGTTCACGCTGCTGGGCCTTACCGGATACCCAACGTGAGGATAGAGGCTTACCTCGTCTATACAAATAACAATATCGGAGGAGCGATGAGGGGATTCGGTGTGCCCCAGGCGGGATACGCTTACGAGTGCCACACAGACTCGGTGGCCAGAGCTATAGGTATGGATCCCATGGAGTTCAGGATGAAGAACTGCGTGGTCAGCGGGGATACTCTGCCTACAGGACAGACGCTCCAAAACGCCACGCTGGACGAGATTCTGAAGAAACTATCCTCAATGTCAGGATGGAAGGTCGCTGGAGGTGATGGCAGATGAAGAAGCGAGGTAGAGGGATGGCTTGCATGTACTACCCGCTGGGTTTCACCTCTTACCCGAATCCCAGTGCTGCCTTTGCGAAGTATAACCCTGACGGCAGTGCGACCGTCCTGACAGGTGCGCAAGATATCGGGCAAGGTTCTGGAACGGTACTGGCGCAAATAGCCGCGGACACCCTCGGCATCCCTTATGACCGCATTAGCCTGATTTATGGCGATACGCAGGCGGTACCGATGGATGCTGGCTCGGTAGCTTCGAGGGTGACCTACATCGCTGGGAACGCCGTTAAGAAAGCGTGTGAGCAGGCGAAATCCATACTACTTGACGTGGCTGCAGACATGTTGGGAGTCCTTCCTCACGGCTTAGATGTGGCCGACGGCTGGGTGTATTTGAAGGATTTTCCGGAGAAGCGGGTTGCGATCGCCGATGTTGCCAAGACAGCCGAAGTAGGTCGCGGTAGGCCTGCACAGGGTCACGGCACATACAACCCTGCGACGACATTGCTAGACAAGGAAACCGGGCACGGAAAGCCGTACGAGGCGTTCGTTTACGCGGCACAGGTTGCGGAGGTAGAAGTGGATACCGAAACTGGCGAAGTCGAGGTGCTTAAGATTTACGCGGTGCACGATTGCGGGAAAGCCATTAATCCCATGATGGTGGAAGGGCAAATAGAAGGCGGGATAGCCATGGGTATCGGATACGGGCTTACCGAAAACTTGGTTATCGAAAAAGGCCACGTCCTCAACCCCCAGCTTGCTAACTACATCGTACCTACAGCTTTGGACGTACCGCCCATTGAGAGCGCCATTGTGGAAATCCCCGAGCCGAAGGGGCCGTTCGGTGCGAAGGGCATAGGCGAGCCGTCGCTTTTACCTACTGCGCCGGCTATTCTGAATGCTATATATGATGCCGTAGGGGTTCGGATCAGGGATCTGCCCGCGACCCCAGAGAAGATTCTCGCCGAACTGGAGAAGCTCGAAAAGGAAAAAGCGAAGTAAGGGCTTGCCAGGTCCCAGCTTCCCAAAATGCGCAAAAAAAGCAGCATTGGTTATCTACCGTGCCAGTGCTGCTTTTTTGTGTCGCCTATCCGTCAAATCTACACTTCTTTCCTCATAGACCCAGCTTTGGTAGCAAACCAGTAAAATTAAGGGGCCTATAAGACGCTTTTAGTTCGCGACAGTTTGCCTTCTGGTGTTCCCCGGGTGGTAAGCGAGACGCTTCGCACATCTCGGCTTCAATTTGGTAGCGGTGCAGCACGTAAAGCCACTGTTCGAAAAGGTCAGCCATCACGCAGATAAGGACGCGACCGCGCACGCGTGTTTGGTTGTAGTGGTAGATGGCGGCTTCGTTACGCTGGAAGGCGAGTGTACTTTGACCATCCTAAATTACATCGAAGAACGGTGTTATGTCTTTCTTCTCTAGGGTCTTAGCTAGCTTACGACAATGCCGTTGGAGGTGAGCTTACGGTTATCCTCAGCCTTAGCCGGGTTATAACAGAGAATATAATACACGACTTCTTTGTTGAGGAGTGAACCTCCTTCGCCAGTACGACTGTAGCTACCAAGGTCCTGATGCTTTTCTAGAAGTTCATCACTTACTACCCGACCGCGTTTCTGGAAGCCCAGGATGTACCGTAATCCCGCCTCACGCACCGAAGAGAGAGATTGTCGTCGCTTACCATACCAAGGTCAGCTACGAAGACGCACTCACCGGTGTGGAAGTGATCCGTCAGAACCGCGATGGTTTCAAAGAGCGTGTTCTTCTCAGCTACGTTGCCGCTGAAGATTTCATGGGCAATCGGGATGCCTTCAGGGGTTACGAGAAGGCCAGGGTTGATCTGAAGCCGATCCGATCGCTGATCGCCTGAGTACCGATACTTGTACTTGACCAAGGGAGAGTGGCTTCTTTCGCAGCAGCTGCTGGCGGAATCGTAGAAGACTAGCCCGACTTCCGCACTCTGACCACAGTCTTGGGCCTTTTTTGCCCCTTTTTTGGAGCCGTAAACCCTCGAGTGTTCTAGGAGGGTGTTTGTCTCGAATAGTTCGATGGGGCTGTAGATAAGAGCAGAAACGGTAGGGGGAGTGACAACGACTAGGACGGGAGCAGAGGCATTGCATTTTCCCAGGAAAGGTATGTCAGTGCGACTTAAGCCGTGAAAAGCGATTAGGACTGAAGCCCTACGGCAGCTCGGCTGTGAAGTCACTGCCAGCCGCTATTCCATATGAAGTCCTTCCGCCGTTTCGTACACATACCTCGTGCTATAATCAAGGTGCCCATGCCCTGAAGCCCCAGGATGGCAAGGATTGAAAGTGAAAAGCTGGTTTCCATCTCATGCTGATCTGTACCGGTAAGCGCAAGTAGTTGCTTGTTGTGCTTCTACTTCGGCTCAATTTTTGCGAGGATCTCCAGTAGGAGGGAATTCCGTGATGGTTTTTGGGGACCTGGTTACTTTCTTGCGGCTGGTTCTTGCTGCGGTCCTAGGCGGTTTAGTGGGAATCGAGAGAGAGGCCATGAACCGACCTGCGGGGTTGCGTACACACATTCTGGTATGCGTAGGATCTGCACTGATAATGATGGTCTCGAATGAGATGACACTAGCATTTCGTGGGGTTGCGCAGGCCGACCCCGGGCGTATTGCCGCTCAAGTGGTGAGTGGGATAGGCTTTCTGGGAGCTGGAACGATCCTCAGGGAGGGCGGCACGGTTTACGGGCTAACCACAGCTGCCAGTCTGTGGGTGATGGCTGCTGTGGGTCTGGCCGTGGGAGCAGGGATGTACAAGGCTGCCATGGTAACTACAGCTGTCGTTTTGGGTGCCCTACTTCTCCAGAGAAAGATGCAGCACATGGCCGCCAGGAGGTGTTTTCGCACGATAACAGTGGAATCGGTAGACAGGCCTGGGCTCCTCGGAAGGCTTGGAATGGTTCTGGGTGCCCATGGCATTAACATAACCAATGTTCAAATGGAGTACCTCGATGGTAACCGCTTCATCAGGATAACTTTCCACGTGACCATCCCGAGAGATCTCCGAATGGCTGATGTTTTGCCGGAGATAATGGCGATCGAAGGAATCAGGTCCGCGGAATCTGATTGATAACCTCCAGATTCTTGCCTATCAGGTCAGCGACCCTCGAACTGTCCTTGGCGGTGTGGGCTCCTTGACGGACTTTTGAACGCGTCCTAACATCTAAATTGCGGTTTATTTCTCACCCCTGACGGGATGCCGTAAATCGAAAGATCAGGAGGTAACGGCGCATGCGTGCACCGCGCTTGAGATGCGTGCTTGTGGTGGCATGTGTGGTCACACTGTTGGTTACGGGCCTGGTCTCTCCCAGAGCTGTGCTGGCTCAGTCTGGGCTCGTGCTGTTTACGCCGTATCCGGGAGTGACCTCAAAGCCCGGAGACGTGGTGAGCTTTTCCATAGACGTAAAGAATACCTCCGACACGCCGTGCTTGGTGTCGCTCACAGTTGCTTCCTCGCCAGAAGGTTGGCATAGCGTAATCAAAGGCGGAGGGCGCCAAGTACACCAGGTTTTGGTGCTGCCTGGAGAATCTGTGCCGTTCACTCTGGAAACCAAAGTGCCTTTGAACGTCAAACCTGCAACATACAAGCTGAGCGTGAGGGCAAGTTCAGGAGGGAATTACGCCTCATTACCCCTCGAGGTCAAGATAGACCCACAGGCGCCCTCAGCTACCAGATTCGTTGTGGACTATCCTGTGCTGCGTGGTCCAAGCGAAGCTGAATACGAGTTTCGGATCACCCTCGTCAACGACAGTACGGAGGACCAAATGTACAGCTTGTCTGCCAACGCGCCTGAGGGTTGGCAGGTCACCTTTAAAACGTCATACCAGGACAAACAGATAGCGTCGATTTCAGTCAAGGGAAACACCACTGAGAGCATCACGGTTAACGTTAAGCCGCCACGGCAGGTAAAAGCTGGGGAGTATCCGATTCAAGTAGCCGCTACTGCGGCCAAGACCTCCGCGCGAACTGAGCTTAAAGTCATAATAATGGGTTCATACGGGGTGGAGGTTACCACTCCCAGCGGTAGGCTCAACGCAAGGGCGGAGGCAGGCAGGGAAAGTCCAGTTACCCTGCTTGTCAAGAACGTGGGGAGTGCTGATTTACGGGACCTCACCCTATCCTCAAGTGCGCCGAGCAACTGGGCGGTTACGTTTGAGCCCGACAGGATTGACGTGTTGCCCGCAGGGCAGTCCCGCGAGGTAGTGGCCAAGATACGGCCAGACAGCCGCGCCATTGCTGGCGACTACCTGATCTCAATTTCGGTGAGCTCGCCTGAAGCGTACGACAACGCTGAACTTCGCGTGACTGTGCATGTGTCTACGTTATGGGGCCTTGTGGGCGCGGGGATAGTTCTTGTTGTGGTTCTGGGCGTGTACAAGGTATTCGAGACATACGGGCGGAGATAACCATGAACCAGGGAAACGTGGTAATCAGAACGCGGGACCTAGTGAAGAGGTATGGGTCCTTTGTGGCCGTGGACCGGCTCAACTTGGAGATTTACGAGGGAGAAACCTTTGGCCTCCTCGGGCCAAACGGCGCCGGGAAGACTACCACCATTTTAATGCTGCTAGGCCTCACCGAGCCCTCGGAAGGTTCGGTACAAGTGGTCGGGTTGGACCCCACAAGGGATCCTCTTGGGGTCAAGAAGGTTGTCGGCTACCTCCCGGACAGAGTAGGGTTTTACGAGGACCTCACCGGGAAGGAAAACCTACTTTACACTGCCGCCTTGAACGGTATTCCTCGCAAACAGGCTGAGGAGCGGGTGAATGAGTTGCTTGAGCGAGTTGGTTTAGCAGAAGTGGCAGACCGCAAGGCGGGTGGATACTCCAGGGGGATGCTCCAGCGCCTTGGTCTTGCCGACGCACTGGTGAAGAAGCCGAGGATCGTTATACTTGATGAGCCAACTCTGGGTATAGACCCAGAGGGCGTCAGGCAAATGCTTCAATTTATCACCCAGCTGAGCAAAGAGGAGAGGGTTACAGTACTTCTTGCTTCACACTTGCTCCATCAAGTGCAGCAAGTGTGTGATCGAGTGGGGATTTTCGTGAGAGGAAAGATAGTAGCGCTTGGGTGCGTGGAGGAACTGTCATCCCAGCTGTTCAAAGACGAACCCTATGTCCTGGAGGTACGTGCTCAGCCCACGACTGAGGAGCTGATCCGTAACCTAAAAGGAATAACAGGGGTGGACGCTGTGGAACAGGCTGGGGACACCTTGCTTCTCCACTGCATGAGCGATGCAAGGGGAGAGGTAGCCAAAGTCATATACCAATCAGGAACGTCACTCCTTCATTTGGCTGTCAGGGGCCGAAGCCTCGACGAGATCTACCGGCGATATTTCTTGACTGCTGAGGAGCAAACCCATCGGAGGGCTGGTTAAGGGCATGGGTGGACATGAGCTGAGTGTTCAGCCAGATGCAAAATTGGGCTTGCACAAGAACTGGTTCAACAAACTCACGTCGGCGTGGGCCAGTGGGCTTGGAGCTGTGACCCACAAGGAGCTGGCTGACCACCTTGGGGGCAAACGCTTGTTGATCTTGCTTGGCTTGGTGGCTGTCACTGGGTTATCAGCCGTATACGTGGCTGCTTCTACCATCAGGGAGTCGGCCATGGAAGCGGTAGAGACGGGATTTGTATTCCTGCTGCTGTTCAGCACGTCTGGGGGATCCCTTCCTTCGTTCTTGAGTTTCCTCGGCTTCTTGGGACCCTTGCTGGGGCTTGCCCTTGGCTTTGACTCTGTCAACGGCGAACAGACGCGGGGTACCTTAAGCCGCATCCTCTCACAACCTATCCACCGTGACTCAGTGATAAACGGCAAATTCCTTGCAGCTCTTTGCGCGGTAAGCCTTGCGTTGGTGGCTCTTACGTTGCTTATATCGGGACTCGGCATAGAGCTAATTGGAATCCCGCCTTCCAGCGAAGAGATACTGCGGGTAGTCTGCTTTGCGTTGCTGACGATTGTTTATGTAGCCTTCTGGCTTAGCGTCTCAATCATGTTCTCGATAGTTTTCAGACAGGCGGCCACGTCTGCGCTGGCTGGAATGGCAACATGGCTTTTCTTCACGGTGTTTGCTACACTCCTTGCAGGGCTTGTGGCTGATGCAGTTGTTCCGCTGCCGTCTGAGCCGACGGCGCTTGAGTTGATGCGTCACCAGAGAATAGAAATGGCCCTCTCCAGGTTGTCTCCCACCACGCTTTACTATGAAGCTACGTCCACGTTGCTTAGCCCACACACGAGGGCGCTGGGCCCAATATCTGTCGAGCAGCTTGAGGGAGCAATTCCTGGGCCACTGCCTCTCAGCCAGAGCCTGCTTTTGATTTGGCCAGACGTGGCGGGTCTCGTTGCTGCTACCCTGCTTTGTTTTGCGGCTTCGTACGTACTTTTCATGAGGCAGGAGATTCGCGCAATCTAACGTGTACGTCAGTTAGGCGCTCAAGTCTTTATTGAGCTGTAAAAGCTCGTGGAGTCCAAGGCCATGGCCGCGTTGCTATCGCTACTTGCCACGTCATGATAGGCATCCGGTCCGTCTCTGCCAAGGGCTATCCGGAGCCTGCGAATCTGTTCCTGTCCTCTGAACCTTACCCTCTGGCCGCCTCTGGCTTGCCTGCCATGGGTGGCAAATACCAGCTTCAAGCAACTTTTCTCGTCGAAGAACCTCGAGATCACCTTCGTTCTCCGGCGCTCTTCTTCGAAGCTTCTATCAATCAAATTCGTCCTTACAAACTTCCGGTGTACGGGTGGCAGCTTCAAGTGTCTCAGGCTGGCCTCTACGTCGTCCAGCCCCATGCTCGAATCGCGCCCGGGTATTTGTCCTGATATCTCATCATAAACTCGTCCGACAGCATCTTGCCAATGTAGCCCTTACCTCTTCTTTGTCTTCATCGCTCACATTGTCAGGCACGTTCTGGGTCTTGTGCATCCAACACCTTATCCTGAGGCTCATGCCTTGATTAGCTCCGGGACCCCATCAGTAGTGACACTCAATGGTCTATTCTAGTCTAGCTGGGCTTTTAGGATAACAATGCGGAATTTGGGTGGCCGGTCTGCCAATGCTAGCGGCAATGTCAGAGTCATTAGCGTTCCTGGTCCGCGGCAGACTGGGTAGGTGCTCTAGATCCCATGATGTGCACTCGTCTTGGTCTGCTCCTGGTTCGGGCGTTGGCATGCGTGAGGAAGACCATAGATAAGTGGATAAGATTGAGTACGTGGCCGCACTTCGAGGAGGGTCCGAGATGTCTGGGGTGTACAAACACAAGGATCTTTTGGCCCCCTAACTGATTTGGACAAGATGCCCTAAGGTACCCGGAGCACTTGATGGTGGCCCGCAGGCACAGTAGCAAGACAGTGTTGTGGGCCGCTGGGCGCGGGAATTCAAGGTAAGGGGCATTTGATAATGCAAGGCGTAGTGCAGGGGGCCGGGAGCCTCAAGAGCAGAGAGTGACCGCTGTCCTGACGCGCAAGCTTGAGCAGTTACGTGCGTAGGGGAGACGATGCACCCACTAGCGGAGGTTACTGTCAAAGTCGGGCTTCTTAGGAGACTTCATGAGCCTTGACTATGTCTGGAAGGCTTCAAAGGTAGGCCGAGTGTCGGTGAAAACCCACGTTAAGGTAGATACCGGGATTCGACGGACGGCTTTTGTACCCGAGGAAGCCCGGCCTTAGGGTCCGATAGCTGAAGAACCTGGACAATTCGATTGCCAGGGTTTGCCACACGCTTGCACGCTCCAGCTTCTTGGGGCCCCGCCAAGCTTCAAGTGAGCCGCCTTTGCGATTGTCTCCAGCAGGTTGACGCTTCCTCTGATTGCATGATCCGCCTAGCTTCGAGTTCGGCAGTAGCCAGCTTCCGGGAGGCTGTCAAGGACGCGGTAAGGGTGGGCGACTTGATCTACCGGCTGTTGGGGGGTAGATGATCCTCCGTTTCATCGATTGAAGCCGCATTGGTTTACACACGTCGAAGGTAGCCCGGGTTAAGGAATTACCCATGGCGTGGGGCGTGGGATACAGCACCGGTTAGCGGGTTGAATCGAGAATGCGGGTGGCCCTGGTCCTTGCGGTGTGTGCCGATACCACGAAATAGGGGCAGGCGACATCGGAGACATGCGCCGATAACGTCAACATAATAGTTTGAGCTGAATAAGATGTGCTGATAGAGGCGGAGGTGTTGTGGAGATGCGATGCCCCAAGTGCGGCTTTGAAAACTTGGCTGAAACCAAATCCTGTTCAAGCTGTGGTGCTGTCTTCGAGATGCGAAGTGAGCTTGCCGGCGAGCCGAAGGCGCGTACCAGAACCGGGTTGCAGCCCAACGTGGCCGGCCTCTTGTGCTACCTATTTGGCTGGGTCAGCGCCCTGGTTTTCCTACTGGTCGAAAAAAATTCGTTCGTTCGCTTTCATGCCACGCAATCGCTCATAGTCTTCGGGGTGCTCAGCCTACTAAGCGTAGTGCTAGCCCCACTGATACCCATAGCACGACCGATACTGGGCCTCGTTTCTCTGGTACTGTGGATTTTCTTGATGTCAAAGGCGTATAAAGGGGAAAAGTTGCGACTTCCTTTGGCTGGCTATATTGCCGACCGGCAGTCAGAAGAGTTCACCACACTCGACGAATAAGATGCTCAGGTTTTGAAGAAGGATCCATTGGATCGGCTGTGTGCTGGTGTACTGGCCAAGGCGTACTGTTGCTGCCTTGCCCCGTTGCTAGAACAGGAGATGCGCTGAAGACAACAAACAAGAGGATATGTACTCGAAACGGGGCGCACGATGGCTGCCATTTGCAAGTGAGCTCATCAAGCTACCTCGGCAAATAATCGAAGGATTTGACACAACAGAGTCGAAAGAGACATAAAAGGATCGTATTTGCGGGAGGGCAGCGTGAGGGTCACCATCAAGGAAATTGCTAATGCACTAGGGGTGTCGCCGTCTACTGTTTCGAGAGCGCTCAATAACGTACCCGGCGTGACGGAGGAAGTTCGCAATAGAGTGCGGCGGCTGGCACGGGAAATGGGATATAAGCCCAGCGCAGCAGCAAGAAGCCTGGTCACGAAGCGTACTGGCAATATTGGGCTGTTTATCCCCAGAGGTCTTTCTTTCGTAATGACAAACCCCTTTTTTGCTGAAGTGATGGAAGGCATCGTGGGTGTACTTGACGGCGACGGCTACAACTACGTTTTTTGCTCCTCCCCTCGGCAGTACCGCAAACTTTTCGTCACAAACATGGTAGATGGCATGATCCTTTTCGCTTTGCGGCTGGGTGACCCGTACATCGATGAGCTGGAGTCATCTGACGTTCCAGCGGTGGTAGTGGGCAGCTACATCGAGAGTTTGGGTATCCCGGCGGTTCGGCCCGACGATTCGGGCGGTACCTTTCAAGCGGTGAGCCATCTCATCCGACAGGGTCACACCAGAATTGGGCTGCTGAACGGCCCGTTGAGCTCATATAAAAGTCGCGGCTGCCTTCAGGGGTACAGGAGTGCTTTCCTTGAGCACGGCATCGAGGAGGATGACAGCCTGCTCCTCTGCGGGGAATTCGTAATGGACTGGGGATTGGAAGGCGCTAGACGTCTGATGGGGATGAAAAACCCTCCCACAGCAGTAATGTGCGCAAACGATCTCATCGCTCAAGGGGTGTACAGATACGCCTTCGAAACAGGATTGAGGATACCCGAAGACCTCTCGGTGGTTGGTTTCGGGGATTTCCCCGTTGCCTCTTACATGACACCTCCGCTCACGACGGTGCACACGCCGCTGCGAGAAATGGGGGCGCGGGCCGCCTCACTTCTACGCGCTTTGATGCAGGGTGAGGGTGCAGGGACAACCAACATAGTTTTTCCAGTCAGACTGGTGGAAAGGCAGTCAACTGCCGCTAAGCACGGGTAATGTAGACTCCGCGTGCGGCATGACCAATACCCGGGCTTTCATGCCGTGACGTTCCAGGGCTTGCGCAAGCGCTTCCTGCACCGTGGATGCAGGCTTCATGAAGATCTTTTTTACCAGATCGGCTGGCATGCTCGAAACAAGATATACCTCAGTCTGCCGGAGTACCTGACAAAGGATGGCTGCCTTATGGGCACCAAGGCGAAAACCTAGCTTCAGGCGTTCTATGGGCTCATCGGGAGAAGTGGAGGAGACCATCCATTCGGCAAAAGTTCGTTCGCCGAGCCCTTCTCTGCATTCAGCCACTAAGATGATGGTGCCTCCGTGTGTCACAGCACGGCTCGCGTTCTCCAGGGCTTTCTGCGCCTGATACATGTTTATGTCCTTGGGCATACCACCACAAGAAGCCACTACGATGTTTGCAGGTGTGGCCAGTTTCCGCTTGTACATTTCGTCTACGGCAGAGACCCCTGCCCGATGTGCGAGGATTGGGTCGCCAGCTACCACCTTGACTACTTCCTTGCGGCTATTCAGCACCACGTTTACGATAAAAGCCACGCGAGCCAGCCTCCCCGCTTCCTCTATGTCGCGCCGCATGGGGTTCCCGTCGATTATTCCTGGACCGGCCTCGCAGCTCATCATGAGCGAATGGTTTGCTGCTATCGAACGTGCGCTGCAGCACCCCGGCAGGAGCGCTTTGTTCCCACCAGTATAACCTGCCTTGTAGTGGAGCTCGATATTCCCGGTGGCTATCACGAGATCCGCTTGGGCCACGGGCTCGAAAACCTCAACCGGAGTCCCCTGACCAGTAGTGCCAATATACACACACCGGTTTACATCGTGGTCAATAGCCTCAACGCGTGAGAATACTTCTTCTCCCAGCAGGAAACGCTTTTCTTCCTCGTTATGGCAGCGGTGATACCCAAGGGCGAAGACCACTCGTATTTGTGAGTACTTAAGACCAGCCCGTTGTAGCTCCTGCAGGATGGGCGGGAGCATCAACCGCGAAGGTGAGGGCCTCGTGATGTCACTTACGAGTATCACCACGCGTCCCTTCCCCGCCGCCAGTTCTCTCAACGGAGGGCTCCCTATTGGATGGGCCAGCGCTCTCTCTATTTCCAGCCCCGGGTTCCCCAGTGCGGGAAGGTCGCTGGGCTCCAGCACACCGCACAAGTTGTGTTCGGGCACATCCAGAGTGACTTCGCTGCTGCCGTATTTCAAAGCGATCTCTGGCATGCTATCACTCCCTTCGCTATTCATTCCGCCATGCTGGCAGCGAAGGAACCAAGATTAAAAGCGCGAACGCTGCAGCACATGCTTTGCCCGCTCTGGCGGCCGCATCGTAGAAAAAGGCCTCCGGAAACATTTTGATCAGGTTGTGTTCGCTCTCGTTCAAGAGCCACAAATCGTTGGAGAATACGGTGAGGTGGAAAAGCGTGAAAAGTCGGTTGAAATCCGCGCGTGAAGCCATGGCAAACGATGCCAGCACGAGCATTGCCACAATCCCGGCGTTCTTAATCCCTACGAGCAGGCTCGCGAGCTTTTGGGAGCGGCGCGGGCTCAAGAATGTGCGTAGCAGGAGACAACAACCGAATGCTAGTGCGCCCGCGCCGATGACAGACTTACTCAGGGCATAAAGATGAGCTACGTCCGCGAGGTGCAGCAACTCCCTTTCCTTGTACATGGAAGCTGGCGTGCCATGAATGATTACTGTGATTTGTGGGGAGGCTGCTTTCCCGGAAAGGTACTCCAGCAGGGCATTTACCACCTTTGTCAGCTCTTCTTGGCTAATACCGGTGTAAGCGGAACGGTCAAACTTGATGAACTCCGCAGCATAGAAAGACGAGTCAAAACTCACCCAGCGCACGGCGATGAGCACGGCGGCAGCAAAAAGAGCCAGCCCTGCTAGGATGTCGATAAGCAGTCGTAAGATCTTCCATCGATTTTCCGTAAGTTCGTTCACTGGGCGGACCTTCCTGATATTGACGCTTCTTCAAAAGTGGCCATCTCTCTTTGTATTCGACAAGCAGCTTCGAGCAGCAAGAACGCGAGACATGCTCCCGTGCCTTCTCCCAGGCGCATGTTCATGTGGAGCATCGGTTTCAACCCCATAGCTTGCAGCATGAGCCTGTGGCCTTTCTCTTCAGATAGGTGAGATGCAAACATGAAATTCCTTACCTTCGGGTTGAGCCGGTATGCCGCTACTGCACCGGCACCTGATATGAAACCATCAATCACGACCGGGGTGCGTGCTGCTGCCGCTCCAAGTATAACACCGGCGATACCTGCGATTTCAAGCCCTCCTACCCGAGACAGCACGTCCACCGGGTCCCTGCAGTCGGGCCGGTTGACTGTAAGTGCTTTCTCCACGATGGCTATTTTATGGGCGATCTTTTCCGCCTCGAGGCCTGTACCTGGACCGACCACCTCTATCGGAGGGATTCCGGTTAGAGCGCAAAATACCGCTGCTGATGCGGTGGTGTTACCAATGCCCATGTCGCCGGTAGCAAGTACCTTGGCGCCCGAGCTTATTTCCCGCTGTGCTACGGTTATTCCAGCGGCCAACGCTGCTTCCGCCTCATCGCGGCTCATCGCAGGCCCTTCGCTTATGTCTGCCGTCCCGGGTCGCACCCGCACGCTCGTAAAGGAGGTCCCGGAGATCGGAGGGATTGGAGATGCTACGCCCACATCCACCACGTGCACCCTTGCCCCAGCATAGCGAGCCAGCACGTTGATCGCTGCTCCTCCCCGCATAAAGTTGGCCACCATTTGTGCAGTGACTTCGCTCGGGTAGGCGCTCACTCCGTGACGAGTCACGCCATGATCCGCAGCTATTACGATCACGCACTTGTCATCAAGGTTGGGGAAAACCTCCCCGCTTATCCCCGCCAGTTTTATCGCGATTTCTTCCAACACTCCCAGGCTCCCCTGTGGCTTCGTCAGGCTATCTTGCCTGGCCGCTGCCTTTTTCATCGCAGCTGAATCCAGCTCGCCGATGGCATCGATCACGTTTTTGATGAATTCCCCGTGTTTCATCATTATCCCCCCGTGCTAGAAAATAAAGCCCCCAGCTGCAACTGCAGCCGAGGAC
Organism: Bacillota bacterium; assembly: GCA_012840015.1. Lineage (GTDB taxonomy): Bacteria > Bacillota > Sulfobacillia > DUMF01 > DUMF01 > DUMF01. Next base: position 10,256 of record DUMF01000027.1, on the reverse strand, counting down.
TTTGCCATCATCCCCAAGCCGTCCACGGGCAGGTCTCCTGGCTTGCCATCATTTCGCCGGGCGCCTTCCCCTCACGAGTGGCCTGTTGCCTGGCGATCAGCGCTCACAGTGGCGGGTCCGCTCGGGCTCAACCCGATTCCCTATTCTCCCAAAAGGGCACCCGTAGACTTCCTCGCAAGCAGATTCTATCTCTTGGAACTGTGGTCTGCAATGAAATGTTTTCTACTTTCCTTATAGAACGACCGCAGCCGGCCTCTTTGGGTGAGCTCCCGCAAAGCCTTCATTACTCCGGCTTCTCCCACTCTGTGCACGAACTTCCTTACGATTTCGTTCTGCGTTCTGGGCTTATCGCAGAACTCGACGATGGAGTCCCACACTCGCTCTGCATTGGCGGGAAGGCGATGTTTCGGGTAGACTACCGTGTATCCCGGATTTCCATCTATGTCTTCCCCGGGCACGAAGTCCAGGTAGGTAGAGTAGCCCTGCAGGAGGGAGCGTATCGCTTTGCGCGTGTCACCCCCAACGCCCGATGATCCCCAACCGTGGATGACACGTATCGCCGTATGACTCTCCTTAGCGAGCAGGCCGTTGTATTCCCATATGAAATATTCGAGCGCCTCTGAAGTCTTCATCCCGTGCAAGTCTATTTCGCACATCTTCCCGCCTCCGGGGTGCTCGGAATCTTTTAGGATTATTGTACCATCCGCGTGTTATAATGAAACTAATCGAATAGCGTTGCCGGACGGGAGCCCCAAAAGGGGCAAAGGGAATCAGGTGCAAAACCTGAGCGGTCCCGCCACTGTAACCCGGAGCGAACGGCTACTAGCCACTGCAACCTGGGCAACGGTCCAGTGTGGGAAGGCGCCGAGAGCTGTGAAGGGGAGCCAGGAGACCTGCCCGACCGGTGGTGTGTCGACCTTCGAGAGAAAGGGGGCACTCGCCATGAAGAATGAATACCCCGACCTCTAGAGGCCGGGGTTAATCGTCATTAGGCCGTCTGGGAGAATAAAACGCGAAAGGTGTGAGCTGGTGAAACACAAGAGGATTTTACTCATAGTCACGTTAATTTTAGCTATTTCCGTCCTGGCCGCCGGGTGCTCACGGCAGCCTGCTGAAAAGACCGGAGTGACCGGAGCCACTGATGTGCGGGTAACGGTGACGGACGGGCTCAATCGTCGGGTGGAAATAAAGGGTGTCCCTAAAAGAGTGGTTTCGCTTGCACCCAGCAACACAGAGATTGTCTTCGCGCTGGGGGCTGGGACCACCTTGGTCGGGGTGGACGAGTACAGCGATTATCCCGAAGAGACTAAAAAGATCCCCAGGGTAGGAGGTTTCTCGAATCCGAACCTGGAGCTAATAATCGCTTCTAAACCCGACCTGATACTGGCCGACGACATTCACACTAGCATGATCGACCAGCTCAGTAAGGTCGGCTGCCCCGTGGTTTTGCTCAGAGGTAACAGCCCGGCGGAGGTCCAACACAACATTCAAATCGTGGGGCAGATACTGGACAAGACCAAAGAGGCGGAAGCACTGGTCGCCGATATCAAAAAGAGGCTAGAGGCAGTAAAGCAAAAGGTACAAAGCGTTCCACCGGAGAAGCGCCCGAAGGTATTCTATGAAGTGTATTCTGATCCGATAATGACGGCCGGGCCTAAAACACTGATCCACAGCATCATCGAGGCGGCGGGCGGCCAGAATGTCGCATCGGATGCTGCCACCGACTGGCCGCAGTACAGTTCCGAAATGATCGTACAGAAAAACCCGGAGGTCATTTTGTTCCCATATTTCCACGGCGGTGAGTCTCTCACCGTGGAGAAAATCAAGACACGTCCCGGATGGTCCGGGATTTCTGCAGTGCTTAAGAAGCGGGTTTACCCTATAGATGCCAACATCATCTCGAGGCCGGGGCCTAGAATCGCTCAGGCGGTGGAAGAACTGGCCAGGCTTTTCTACCCGGAGCTCTTCAAATGACGGTAGGCAGAAAGCGGAAGAGGAAGTTAATCATAGTCGCTGCCGCCCTGGCAATGGCGGTGGGCATCATTCTCGGGCTTGGCGCAGGAGCAGTGAAAATAGCCCCATCGCGGGTAGCCTGGTTGCTTCTTCATCCTGGGGAGGCAGCTAAATCCCGGGAGCTTGAAAGCAGAATCGTTTGGCAGATGAGGTTGCCCAGAGTGCTTCTAGCATGCATGACGGGTGGCGGACTTAGCATCGCTGGGGCGATTTTTCAGGCACTATTTCGGAATCCAATGGCCGACCCGTACATAATAGGAGCTTCCTCTGGGGCAGCTCTCGGGGCAGTGTTGGTGATTCTGTTTTCAGCTGACATAGGGGCGGCTGGCGGCATCCTCCGGGGGGTCAGGTTGGTGCCGGTGGCGGCATTTATAGGCGCCATTGCTGCGGTGATGCTTTCCTACGCGCTGGCGAGGGTGAGGAACAGCGTACAGCTCTTCACGTTGCTTCTTTCAGGAGTGGCGGTGAATGCCTTCTTCTCCGCCATGGTTACGATGGTAATCTACTTCGCTGGGAAGCGATTGCACGAGATGATCGCCTGGATGATGATGGGTGGGTTCGGCGCGGCATCCTGGACTGATACCGCTCTGCTCACCCCGTACATCGTGATAGGTGCGCTGCTGGCGTACTCTAGGTCGCGCGATTTAAATGCCCTTTCTTTTGGCGAAGAAATAGCGCACGTTTCTGGGGTGGACGTGAGGAGGGTGCGACTGATCGTGCTGGCCATCGCTTCCGTACTGACGGCTGCTTCCGTTGCGGCGGGCGGGTTGATAGGCTTCGTCGGGTTGGTCGTTCCTCACCTCCTTAGGATTGCAGGGGGAGCAGATCACAGGTACCTCATTCCTGCGTCTTTCTTCGGAGGAGCGGCATTCTTGGTGATTGCAGATACTATCGGGCGCACAGTCATAGCGCCAACAGAACTTCCCGTGGGATTGATAACGGCTCTATTTGGTGGCCCGTTCTTCGCGTGGATACTGAGGAAAGCGCGTCTGGAAGGGCAGGTGTGAACGTGCGACTCGAAATATGCGGAGTGAGTTTCAACTACGGCTCTAGGAAGGTGTTGGAAGACGTCACCTTCACGGTGGCGCCGGGCGATTTCGTAGCGCTCATAGGGCCTAACGGTTCGGGCAAGTCGACGCTGCTGAAGTGCATATGCGGACTGCTGTCGCCGAGTATGGGTACGGTGATGCTAGAGGGCCACCCCGTTAGGACGATCCCCGTACGCGCCCTCGCCAGGACGATGGGAGTCGTACCGCAGGATGCTTGGCAGAGGGCAGAGTTCACGGTTGAAGAAGTGGTACTGATGGGGCGTGGGCCGTACCTCGGGCTGATGGAACGGGAGGGTCCCGAGGATTATGAGGCTGTGAGAGACGCGATGGAAGCCACTGGCACGTTACTCTTGGCCGACAGGCTGCTATCTCAGCTGAGCGGTGGAGAGTTCCAGAGGGTAATGATTGCCAGAGCTTTGGCGCAGCGCCCGCAAGTGATGTTGTTGGATGAGCCAACAGCACACCTGGATCTGAGGTATCAAACTGAGATAATGACACTATTGAAACGGATCAATGAAGAAAAGGCGATAACGGTCATCGCCGCAATTCACGACTTGAACCTCGCCGCGCAGTACTTCGAGAGGTTCGTATTGATGAAACAAGGGATGGTCTACTCCACTGGCGGAGCCTCTCAGGTGCTGAACAGCGAGAGCCTCCGATCGGTCTACGGGGATGGAGTGGTAGTCTGCGACCATCCACTCTATCACTGGCCGCTCATTACCATGCATGAGGTGCATACTTTGGCAACCGCGACGCCATATGCAGGCAGAGGGGGCATCACAGGTGGTATTGATTACTGGGGGCGCAAGGAGTGGCAAGAGCAGCTTCGCGCAGCGACTGGCGGAGGAATGGGCTGGGCAAGTGGTGTATTGCGCCACCGCTCGCGTCACCGACGAGGAGATGCGCAGCCGAGTGGAGGCACACAGGAAGGCTCGCCCCGCAAAATGGCTCACGGTTGAGAAACCCACGCTCTCGGCGCAGGATCTGGGTTTACTCGATAGCCCGGACAAGCTGATCATAGTCGACTGCCTGGCAACTCTTACGAGCAACTTGCTTCTGGCAGAAACCGGTATCGACGGGGAGTTACTTCCACCGGACGTAATCGGCTCAAACCTTGCCGAGCGAGCTGCTGCCCGCGTGTTGGAGCCCATGGAGAGCTTCTTAGACAAAGCTGCAACCGTTTCGGCAAAAACGGTGGTAGTCACGAATGAGGTGGGTTGGGGGCTTGTCCCGTACAATCCCCTCGGACGCCTTTTCAGGGATATTCTGGGCCGGGTAAACCAAATGGCTGCTGCCAGGGCCCATGAGGTGTACTTGCTTGTGGCAGGGATCTCCATGCGTATAAAATAGCTTTGACAAACGATAATGAAATGCCTTTTGCGAGAAGCGTTCAGTATACTGACGATAATGCCCGTTGGCTCGTGCCATGAAGGATCGCCTGCAGGATTGAGCCGCAGCGCAACCCTATTTCCGGTGGTAGGGGCTGCGATCGGTTTGTTCTCGTGGGTTGCATATAGGGGAGGGTCGTGGCTCGTCTCCACCTGGGTTGCTGCGGCTTTCGCTATAGTTACAGAAGCTGTGCTTACCGGGGCGATGCATCTCGATGGGCTTTGCGATACCTTCGACGGCCTTGGTTTACGTGGGAGCCGCACGGAAGTACTCGCGGTGATGAAGGATAGCCGTACCGGCGCTATGGGAGCGGCCGCTTTGGGGCTGCATTTGTTGACGAAATGGAGCCTGGTAGCAAGTATCCCGCCACCAATGGCGCTTGGTGCGTTGGTCGCTGCCGGTAGCGTGAGCAGGTGGTGCTCGGTATGGTGCATGTACGCTTATCCATACGCCCGGCCTGAAGGCGGCCTCGGCAAGCCTTTCTCGAAGACGATTTCACTCGCTGGTCTGTTGGAAGCCCTCGTGCTTTGCTGCGGCTGCCTCGCCGTCGCGGCCGTAATTGTGGCCGTGGCGGCGGCCGTGGTGCCTGCTATGATTTACCCGTCGCTGGCCGGAGGGAGCGTTGTTGGAGTTCTCTGCGGTATGATTTTGGGCCGTTTGGTTGCCGGAAAGATCGGCGGGATGACCGGTGACGTTTACGGCGCGGTGATCGAGATATCTTCCAGCGGTACACTACTGGGTGTGGCAGCAGTAATCAAGGTACTGTCTTCCGTCGTGGGGTGAGTGGATGGCAGTCTTATTCGACCTGGATGGCACGCTTTATGACATCGTGCTACCGATGCGGGAGGCTCTTCAGCAAATCGCCCCTCCTGAAATGCGCCCTACCATCGAAGAGCGATTCTGGAGGAGCTACTTCGCTATGGAAGATACCTTTCCCAACGACCTACGCGAGTTTATCGGCGCACTCCTCGAGTCGGCGACTGGTATCCCCGAATGGAAGCAAAAGGCGGATGAGTTGTTGGAACTCTTCCTCTCACGTATAAAATTGTTCGATGGGGTAGAGCCGCTTCTTGAGCGTTTGGCTTCCAGCAATACGGTCTTGGGCATGGTTACCAATGGGCCATTGGTTTTCCAGCTCGCAAAGATAGATCGGCTGGGGCTGAAACCCTGGTTCGGAAGGAGTAACGTCATTACGCCGGAAATTGCCGGAGCCGCGAAGCCTTCGCCGGTAATCTTCCGCTACTCCTGCGAGCTTTTGGGCGTACGCCCCGAAGACAGCATCTTCGTCGGGGACAATCCGCTCACCGACCTTGGTGCGGTGGAGGCCGGAATGAACGTGGTGTTGATCGACAAGACCTGGAACAACGCCGATTTGCCGCTACACGTGGAGCGGAGTACGGTATTTCCGGTCCGGTGCTTCGAAGAGGCTGCGCTCGTCATCACCCGCATGGCGATTTCAAGGGAGTGTAAAGGAGTTGATCCAGGTGGGACCGGAACCTACAGCAAGCGAGGTACTTGCAGCAATTAAAGCCGGAAACCGGAGAGCGTTGGCCAAGGCGCTGAGCATGGTAGAAGACAGGATTCATGGCTATCAGGAACTGCTGAAGCAGGCACATTTGATGAGCCGTGGTGTCGACGTGATAGGGATAACTGGGCCAGCCGGCTCTGGCAAGAGCACTCTGGTGAGTGGGTTGATCGGCGAATACCGTAAGGCCGGAAAGACTGTGGGTGTTGTCGCTGTCGATCCCAGCAGCCCGTTTTCCGGCGGAGCCGTCCTTGGAGATCGCCTCAGGATGCAGGCGCACTTCTTGGACCAAGGAGTTTTCATCAGGAGCCTTGCCACGAGAGGAAGCCTTGGAGGACTATCGGCCGCGGCGGGAGACTTCGTGACTCTACTCGATGCTGCCGGTTACGATGTAATTCTCGTTGAGACAGTAGGAGCGGGGCAATCCGAGGTAGACATAATGAAGCTCGCCGACACGGTTATAGTGGTGGTTGTGCCCGGACTGGGGGACGAGATTCAGGCTATCAAGGCAGGGCTGCTCGAAATAGGCGACGTTTTCGTCGTGAATAAAGCCGACCGGGATGGAGCGGACCGTACAGCAGCTGAGATTGAGATGATGCTGGACATGAAATCGTGGAGCGGATGGAGGCCCATCGTGGTACGTACGGTCGCAGTTACCGAAGAAGGTGTCCCGCAGTTGTTCGAAGCCGTACAACGTCATGGGAAGTACCTCGTCGCTTCCGGCGAATATGAACGGCGAAAAGTGGCCTCGAGATCTGCGGAGATCGAGGCGGTACTTGAGGAAGCCGTCAAGACTGCAATACTCAAACCGGCAGTAGAAGACGGATTTTTAAGAGAATTGGCTTCAAAGGTGCAATCCAGGGAGCTGGATCCCTATGAAGCTGTGAGTTGCCTTATGCAGAGGTATGGCTTTCCTCTGATACAGTGTGAAAAAGGGAAGAGGGTTACCCCCAAGTGAGCCATTCTAACCTGGTTCGCGAGACGGGAACATGTGCTAAGGAGTGCCCCCGGCTCACTTACGAAGATTACTACCGGGCCCCGATGGAATTACGCTACGAACTCGTAGAGGGAGATTGGAGGATGTCGCTCTCGCCCGGTACGACTCGTCAGAGGATCTCCGGAAGGCTGGAGAAGGCGCTACGGGACTGGATTGAAAGACACGGGTTGGGGGAAATGTATTGTGCGCCCGCCGACGTGTTGCTGAGCGAGCATAACGTGGTTCAGCCGGACATCTTCTGCATACGACAGGAACGGCTGGGCTCTCTCAGAGAGACGATTGCCCGAAGTACCCGTGAGCTCGTAAGTGAGGATCCTCTCGCCGAGCTCGGCTGATTGGGAGCAGGTCACCAAGTACCCTCTCTACGGGTGCGGTGTCCGGGAGTTCTGGGTAGTGGACCACGAAGGCCACAATATCAAGGTGGACGTGCGCCATTTGGGGAACCCGGCTGGTGCCACTCTGGTTGGCTCCTTGCTTCCGGTGTTGGGACTGGTGGTAGACGAAGTGTTCCGGCCATCAGTAGCGTCTGCGTAACTGGGAGGTAGACTCTTGAAACCAAGCCGAGTGGAGCATAGCACAGAAAGGTATTGGAAAAGACTGGTACTCATGTTCTTCGCAGGTTGGGTGCTGATCTACGCCAACCGTTTGGTACTGTCCAGTTCGATGAAAGCCATCCAGGCTGAATGGCAGATGTCCAAGACCGCGCTCGGGTTGATTACATCTGCCTTTTTCGTTTCCTACACCGTAATGCAGGTCCCGTCGGGTTACTTGGGGGATAGATTCTCCCGCAAACTAGTGTTAGTAGCTGGCTACTGCGTACACGCGCTGGGAGCGCTGCTCAGCGGCTACGCGAGGACTGCGGCCACTTTTATGGCCATGCGCGTTCTTACCGGCTTGGGTCAATCCACGTATTACTCAAACGAATATGCTATCGCTGGTTCCGAAATTCCCGATCGTTACAGAGCGTCAGGTATGGCGGTAATCAACTCCGGCATGTCTGTTGGCATAATCCTCGGATTGGTGGCAGGAGGTCTTGGTGCCGGTAGAGCCCAGGGTTCGTGGAGGATGCCTTTCATAGTGCTGGGGGCAATTACTGCGCTCTTGGCTTTGACGATGCAGCTCCTCATTAAGAAGGACGTGAAAAAGAAGCTTATTAATAATCGCGAGGAACAAGACACTGGAGGCTCCTCCATGGTGTCGAGCGTGCCTTGCTACGGTCTGGCGCTGATTTCCATGTACGGCTTCTACCTCCTGCTAACGTGGTTGCCGTTTTACCTCGTTGATGTGCGAGGGATGGAAATGCTGGAGGCTTCCCTGGTTTCTTGCATCGTGCCAGTGGTATCGATACCGTTTTCGGTCGCGGGGGGATGGTTCTCCGACCGCATAGGAAGCCGGAGGAAGATTCTGATTGCGGTTTTACCATTATCTGCACTTTGTTTCCTAATGATCCCCCAAGAGGGGATCGCGTGGCTCGTGGCAGGACTCGTGCTATACGGGGTTACAGGGAAGCTCACAGTGGATCCGCTTCTGGTAGCGTACGTGGCGGACGCCCTCCCGAAAAGCCAGTATGCAACCGCTTTCGGCATTCTGAACTTCGCCAGCGCCATTGGGACCGTTACAGCTCCCGCAATCACAGGTATGCTTGCCGATCTCACGGGCAGCTTCAATGCAGGCTTCTACCTGGCCTTTGCGCTGCAACTCATGGCGTGGGCGTTCGCTATGCTAATGCCCGAACGGCGGTGTGCCCGTGGCCAATAAGTGCAGCTCTAGATGGTACTGGCTGTCAGGCGAACTGTTGGGTCATTTCGCGTGATCGGGCAGTTGCTTGCTGAACTGCATTTATTAGCGCTTTGGTGAAACCAGCCTCCTCCAATGCTTTCAGACCAGCAATGGTAGTACCGTTGGGTGAAGTCACCTGGCGGCGAAGCACCTCCGGGTGCTGGCCCGTCTCCTTGAGCATCTTCGCGGCCCCGTACAGCGTCTGTAAGGCCAGGGTCGAAGTGATGTCGTGCGGAAGGCCAAGGTGCAGCCCGGCTTCGATGAGGGCTTCGGCGAGAAGATAGACGTAGGCTGGCCCGCTTCCGCTCAAACCGGTAACTGCGTCCAGCATTGACTCCTGCACCTCGACTACCTTGCCTACGCACGAAAACAGGCGTTCCGTTGCGGCCATATGGGCGTTCGTGACGTAATTGCCTCTCGCGACGGCTGTAGCAGATTCCAGAACCCGGCATGAGGTGTTCGGCATGGCTCGGACGACGGCGGTCCCTTCGGGGAGTGCATTTTCGAAGGTGCGAATCGGTATGCCTGCCGCAACAGATATTACCAGCTTCCGCTCCAGCCCCTCAAGTAGCGGCGCGATTTCTCCCAACACCGGGCCTACGTCCTTGGGCTTCACTGCCACCACTAAAATGCTGGCCCGCTCCAGAACCTCGCGTTTTCCGGTGGCAGCGTTGACCCCCCACCTGGCGCATAAGTTCTGAAGTCTTTCGACGTTGCTTTTGTTTGTGACCCAGATATTGCAGGGCTTGCATAACTTGGCCTCTATTATGCCAGATATGAGGGCTTCGGCCATGGCTCCAGCCCCAATGAAACCTATGCAGAACTGTTCCATACATTATACCTCCCGAATATAAGCCGAAACCCCTTCGCCCTTACTAAGGGCGAAGGGGTAATCTTCGCGGTACCACCTTACTTGGACTCACGTCCATCTCGTTTGGCTCAGCACGCCCGAGAGCAGCTCAGGTTATGCCTAGCTCTGTAACGGGAGCTCCCGGCTTGGCTCTTCGCCTGCGGCATCCTGGGCGGGTTTCACTGGTGAACTGCAGCCGGCTTTCACCTGACCCCGGCTCTCTAAGTGCATTTCACGCAGTTACTATTCCCATTCATCGCTTTATTCTCAGTTTCAAGTCTAATATCTGCCTGCCGTAATGTCAATAACGTGTACTGGTTCATATCATGTGAGACACTCGCGCATTCCAAGTAGTTCCAGATATTGGGCGGGGCTCTTGTATCCCAGACTTTGGTGAGGCCTGAGGTGATTATACACCTCGAGCGCCCAACGCTTGAGTTCAGCTCTCATCGTTTCAAGCCGCAGCTCGCCATCGTAACAAGCCCAGAATTCTTCCCTGTACGTCCTGTGCATTCTCTCCACAACCCCGTTCAGCTTCGGTGATCGAGGTGGCAAACAGAATAGCTTAACCCCATGCGCTTTGCACGCATCCTCAAATTCCGCGTAAAACTCACTGCCACCGTCCACCTGTATGGCTTTGATCCTGAATGGACT
>DUMF01000026.1 GCA_012840015.1 Bacillota bacterium | reverse complement strand
AGCGTTTGAAGTGCAGTGATTGCAGTCACGTAGTCAGTCTCGTTATACGCCTGGTCCAGCTTCCGCTTCACCCATGATCGCGCATTCTCAGGCAGGTGCTCAAGCACGTTGCGCACTTTGTGAACCTCCACATCATGGCTCTCTTCCGTGCACGGGTTCCGAGGATAATTTTCATCCACTTATGTTTAAGACCGTTTTGGTCCAAATAATAGCGTCAAGGGCTATTCAGCGGTCTCAGCCGTCGTTCCCAAGGGACTGTGTGAGCATCCCATGAAATCATGGCTACACTCAAAATGGCCAAACTAGGATCGAGGAGGTTGCAAGGATGACTGAACGTGATATTGTCCGGCCGGAAAACTTGCCTTCCGATCGTCACCGCCCTGCAGGCAAACCCATGCCTCGGGAAGTCAAGTCCCAGAAAGCTCAACTCCAAAGCATCCATAAGCACGGGACCAGGAAAGACGTAAAGATACCCATGGAAGACAAAATAGGGAGAGAGTAGTAGCCTTGACCTGTGATCGCGCAGTAAGCGACGTAAGCGGGTGGGCCTGGGTTGATCCTTTCGGGGAACATCAAGTACACTAAATTATGGAAATTGTTTGTCCTATCTCATCGAGGAGGTGACGGTAAATGGCTCGTGAGTACGTGAAGCTCTTCGAACCGATCAGAATCGCCAACGTCGAGATCAAAAACAAGATCGCCATGGCCCCGATGGGAAACCTGGGATTATCCACATCCGATGGTTGCTTCTCACAGCGTGGAGTCGATTACTTCGTGGAGAGAGCGAAAGGCGGCACAGGGCTGATAATCACCGGAGTCACCAAGATCGAGAATGAAATAGAAAAGCTGGTCCCGGGGCTGGCCCCGATGGTATCCCTGAACCCGGCGCGGTTCATTCAGACGGCCAGCGAAATGACGGAGCGAGTACATAGTTACGGCTCCAAGATCTTCCTGCAACTAGGTATCGGTCTGGGCAGGGTGGGATCTCCCCACATGGTCCTCACCCACCCAGTCGCTCCTTCCCCCATCCCCAACTACTGGGAGCCCAGTATAACTTGCCGGGAGCTGACTACCGCTGAAGTGGATACCCTCATCAAGAAGGCGGTTGAAGCAGCGGCGATAGCGGCTCAAGCAGGCTTCGACGGAGTTGAGATCCATGCGGTTCACGAAGGGTACTTGCTGGACCAATTTACAATCGCGCTGTTTAACAAGAGAACCGACGAGTACGGCGGTGATTTAAGGGGCAGGTTGAACTTCCCAGTGAAGATAGTCAAGGGTATCAAGAAAGCGCTGGGCCCCGGCTTCCCCGTCATACTAAGGTTCAGCATCAAGAGCTTCATCAAAGATTGGAACCAGGGTGGCCTTCCAGATGAGGATTTCGTGGAAAAGGGTCGCGACGTACCCGAAGGGCTTGAAGCCGCTAAGATCCTCGAAGAGGCCGGCTACGATGCCTTCGACGCAGACGGCGGATCATACGATGCCTGGTACTGGGCTCACCCACCGATGTACCAGAAGCACGGCTGCTACCTGCCGCTGATCGAAGAGCTAAAACGAGCGGTCAAAGTGCCTGTCCTGAGCGCCGGAAGGCTCGATATACCCGATCTCGCGGAAAGCGTTCTGGCGGAAGGCAAAGCAGACATGGTGGTAGTGGGTAGGGGGCTCCTGGCGGATCCCTACTGGCCCAACAAGGTACTGGAAGGAAGAACGGATGACATACGCCCGTGCATCGGCTGCCATGACGGTTGCCTCGGTAGGATTTTCCTTGCTAGGCCGCTCTCATGCGCGGTAAACCCGGCTTGTGGCCGTGAAAAGGAGTACGGTATTGCTCCTGCTGGCGACAAGAAGTCCGTGATGGTGGTGGGCGGAGGAATCGCCGGAATGGAAGCTGCGCGGGTGGCCGCCTTAAGAGGTCACACTGTGGATCTATATGAAAAGAGCGACAGTCTCGGCGGTCACGTGATCGAAGCATCCGTACCCGAGTTCAAAAAGGACATCGCGAGGCTCCTGGAGTGGTACAAAAACCAGATGACGAAAGTGGGCGTCAGGATCCACCTGAGGACCGAAGTAGATCCTCAGTTGATAGAGGAAAAGAAGCCCGACGCGGTAGTCGTGGCCACAGGCTCCGAGCCAGTGATGCCTACCGTGCCAGGGCTAGACAAGGCCAAGGTGTCGACTGCGTCGGACATTTTCTTAGGCAAAAAAGAGGCGGGCGACCGAGTGGCCGTGATCGGAGGCGGGCTTGTCGGCTGCGAAGTCGCGCTATGGCTCGCTCAGCAAGGGAAAAGGGTCGTCATAGTCGAAATGCTGAGCGACCTAATGCTTTCCGGGGTTCCGGTGCCGCACGCCAATAGGATCATGCTCAAAGACCTGCTGAAGTTCCACGGTGTGGAAGTGCTCACGAACACTTCCCTCGCTGAAGTCACCGATGAGGGCGCAGTGGTGAAAGATGCCGAATCCCGCACAAAGACTATCCCGGCAGATACCGTAGTGATCGCGGTGGGCATGAAGCCCAACGACACCCTTTTCAAGTCCCTGGCCAAGACCACAAAAGCCTTCTGCATAGGCGATTCCAGAAAGCCCCAGAACATCATGTATTCCATCTGGGACGCTTACGAGGTCGCCAGAGGACTTTAAGCCCTACTCGCCGCCCTGAGTCTCCTCAGGGCGGCGGACGAGACTGGCCACCTCTTGGACTTTGCCGCAAAGAAGCCAAACTAACCAATCGTGGATTTCGCTCGAAACCACGGAGCCGATGTAGTGTGGTTCGCGCTGGTAAGTAGGTGAGAAGAAGCGGGCGAAGTTCCTCGCGAGTTCTGCCCCCAGTCGTTGTGGCCAGTGGCTCGGACTGTGATCGTGATGGGAATGCAGATGACGCTACCGATGGTAGATACCGCTCCTTCTGCGCTCCACATGGAGCTTTACAAGACCTGCAGCCGGGCACTGGACGGGCTGGCGTTCAGCCTCACTTGATTTCTCAATGAGCGGGGTTGGGCGGCGTTCTTTTTTCCGCGGGACTGTTACGGCAGCATCGAGATACTCAAGCAGGCGCAGTTGGCCGCTTTCGGGCACGCTCCGGCAGCGAAGTACGCCGGGCTCTGCACGATCGGCGTGAGCATAACCTCTTGAGCATAACCTTCTGACGCCTAATTCGGGCACAGAGTTCGCCTCGTGTCGGTATCACCGAAGTCGACATAGCCGGAGACCACTGCTGTCGGTGTTACGCCTGTGTGAAAACCTGCCCAGCGGGAGCTCTTCAGTGGAATAGGGGGATTGGTTGGCCAGATATGACAAACTGCGATGCGCCGAGAGAGGGGAAGAATTAACGCGTAGGCGCTGATGTCCGTGTGGCGTTTGCATCAAGGTCTGTCCGGTTGGTCAGGACAGAGAGCTATACCGTGAGAAGGAATTGGCCAAGAAGTACCTTCAAGAGCGGGCCGCTCTCACTGCCGACCCTGATGATCCGGATTACAGCGTCTGGACGCACGTTCGCCGTTCGGAAGCTGGCCGGAAGGGCAACCATAACGTAGTGTAGATTGCGTCCCACCGACGTGTAACGTGTTAGACTTAGGGAAATGAGTGACAAACGAAAGAGAACGAAAGGCGGGTAGCCCACAATAGCTTTTCACTGGAAGAGTTCTGCGCGGCATTCGAAGATCTCGTCAGGGAGATGACCAATTCCTCTGCTTCCAGTGGCACTCTGCGGATCCCAACGACATCACTCTTTAGCGCAGCCCGTCTAAGTCTTTCTCCGTGCACTTATTCATCTGGGAGCCGGATGTGCATTACTCCATTCACTACCATGGCTCGTGGGGCATAGTGGGCGCGTATGCTAACGACGTGAAGGAGACCCGATACGAGCGCCGCGAGGACGGGAGCACAGAGGGTTTCGCTTACATAGAGCAGCTATCAGCCAGCATCCTGAGCCCAAGCTCCACGACCACCGTGCTTCCTTTGAACAGTGGCATCCATAAGATGAAAGCAGTGGAAGACAGTCAGGAGGGCCTACCACCAGCCACCCAAAAAAACGAATTCTGGCGATCAAAGCAGCCGCGAGTCTAGATCGCTCCTGTGCCCGAGCAACCCTGGCTGACGCAATGAATGAGACTGCCCTTCCGTACATCAAGGAAGAATACCTTGCGGCCTTGGGTGGAACTGGTTTTAGTCGTGGCCTGCGCTTTTGAAGGGATGGCCCCGACGCCAGCGTTGGCTACGTACCTTCTTGCCATTCACAAAGCCTTCGCCCAAGTTGTTATCGGGTCAGACGCCTACTGTACAATTGTCGTGTATTATCACATGTATTCCTTGAGTATGGACAGAGGCGGGAAGGCTATGGCCTCGGCAGGGCAGTGCGGTGCGCAATTGCTACAGCCCACAACGCAGTTGCTGGGGTTTTTCACCACCGGTCTGCCATTCTCTTCGTCCCACTCGTAGGTGCCGTGCGGGCAAAACTCAAAGCATGTCTTGCAGCCAATGCATTTCGCTAAATCGACTGTCGGATGCCACGGTATCTGTTCCCTGGGGACCTTAAAACGCAATCTCAGCACCTCCTCGCTCAGGTAGCAAACCATGCCCTTATTTGAGCCTCACTAGGAATCTTGCCCTCGATCTTCTTGACGCCGTCGACGAACACTGCGGGAGTGCTCATTTCTTCCTGCACTTTGGACAACCAGTACCTAGTACCTCGATCCTCGTTCTCAACTCACCTCACTAGACTATCTACTAGACTATTGCTCCGAAAATCAAACCGCTGATAGTAGCCATCACCACGACCAAAGACACGTAAACGAACGTTTTCCTGAACCCCAGTACGCTGTTGATCACGATCATGCTCGGAAGACTCAATGCCGGGCCCGCCAAGAGCAGCGCGAGCGCTGGGCCCTTGCCCATGCCAGAGCCGATCAAACCCTGGATTATGGGTACCTCAGTCAGAGTCGCGAAGTACATGAAAGCGCCGATTATCGAAGCCACGAAGTTAGCCAGAAGCGAATTCCCTCCGACTATTGCAGCCACGTACTTGGACGGTATCAATCCGGCGTCGACACCCGGTCTTCCCATAAGCAACCCGGACACGAGCACTCCGCCGAACAACAACGGCAACGTTTTCTTCGCGAAGTCCCAGGTCGAGTCTTTCCACGCCTTAAGCTCTTCTCCGTTAAACCAGGCCTTCATCATGTAAGCAAGTAGGGCGAGCAGGCCTATTACGAGATACCATTTTACGACGTATACGTCGTAGAAAAAGCCCATGCGCTCAGCAGGCCTGCCCCATGCCGCAAACACGAGTATTAGTACCAGCACAGCAAAGTAAGCGCTGGTTTGCGCCAGCGTACGTTCGCCAGGCTCTTCCTCGGTTGCTTCGAACCCCTTTTGCCGTTCCGTTTCCTCTTCCCTGAATATCGTCGCCATTAGAAGGCCTATCACCACAGAGAACAAAACAGCACCTGCCGCCCTGGCCACTCCTATTTGCCAGCCGAGCACTCTCGCCGTGAGAATGATCGCCAGCACGTTTATTGCAGGGCCTGAGTAGAGGAACGCGGTCGCGGGGCCAAGCCCCGCACCTCTCTTATAGATACCCATGAAGAGCGGTAGCACCGTACACGAGCAAACGGCAAGAATCGCTCCAGATACGGCTGCAACACTGTAGGCCAGCCACTGCTTTGCTCCCTTCCCCAGGTACCTCATGACCGAGCGGGTAGATATGAAGTTTTGTATCGCGCCCGCAATGAAGAAGGCTGGAACCAGGCAGAATAACACGTGTTGTCTCGCATACTCCTGCAGCATATAGAACCCTTCGAGTATGGCCCCCTGAACGCGAGGAGAGCCCAGCGGAGCGAAGTAAGCTGCCAGGAACATACCAACTATCGCGATGAATTTGTAGACCTCAGCCATTTGTCGCTTCTCCCTTTTTCTGCGAAGAGTCCAGCCCCGGCTCTCCGCACTCAAGACTGCGTGACAAGATCGAGTGATGCGGCCTGAAGCCGTTCTATACACTTCATGGAGCCATATACACACTTAATGTTTCGCTCGCAGATCGCTGTTGCTCCTTGCTTGGTACTCATAAGAATACCCGCAGATTTGAGCACCGCAAGATGTTTGGATATCGTCGATTGGTCGAATACCAATGAATCTACGAGTTCACATGTACACTTTCCGCCGCCTGTCCGCCGGGATCTCCACTATTCTTGCCTGGTAGTATGTACCATCGCTCAAAAAACTGCTGCCTTCAGCTCTCCCGCCATAATCCCCGTCACAGCTCCGTTACTACCCATCTTTCATAGCCATGGCTATATTACCATATAGCCATGGCTGTCGCAAGTCAAACCCTATAAATTTAATGCGCACGCCCCGGTAGTCAGTTGTCTGCAAGCTGAGGAGCCCGCCGTACGTCGGGGAACCAATGTGCAGTACGGTTTGCTATGGCCACCAGGCTGAGCATTATGGGCACTTCCTCGAGCACTCCTACTACTGTCGCCAGAGCCGCACCGGAACTCAAGCCGAAAAGGGATATGGCTACGGCAACCGCGAGCTCGAAGAAGTTGCTCGCGCCGATCATCGCAGCAGGAGCGGCTACACTGCGTTCTACCTTCCACGCCCAGGCCCACGCGTAACCGACTATGAAGATTAGGTATGTCTGTATGGTGAGCGGTACCGCTATGAGCAAAATGTGCACTGGATTGTGGATTATGGTCTCGCCTTGGAAGGAGAACAGAATGATCAAGGTAAGAAGCAAGCCGACGATGGTGAACGGCTTGAGGCGAGGCAAGAACTCCTTTTCAAACCAGTCCATCCCTCTGGTCTTAATCAACCTGACCCTGGTGTAATAGCCGAACGCCAGCGGTATTACGATATAAAGAAACACCGATAGTAGCACCGTGTCGTATGGCACAGTGAGCTGTGTCAAGCCTAACTGAAACATCACTATGGGAGCATACAACCCCAGAAGAACGAGGTCGTTGATGGCCACCTGCACCAGAGTATAAGCGGGGTCTCCATCGGTGAGGTAACTCCAAACGAATACCATAGCGGTACAAGGCGCCGCTCCCAGCAGAATCGCGCCCGCCACATATTGCCGGCCAAGCTCCGCCGGTATGAGAGGAGCAAATACGCCTCTCAAAAATAGGGTGGATAAGCCATACATCGTGAAGGGTTTGATCAACCAGTTTACCACAAGAGTAACGATAAGTCCCTTGGGTTTTTTGCCCGCTTTTGCGATGCTGCCGAAATCGATCTGCACCATCATGGGATAAATCATGAACCAGATCAAGATCGCGACAGGGATCGAAACGTGAGCGTATTCGAACTTGCTCAATAAAGCCGGAAATCCGGGAAACGTAAGGCCAATCAGAATGCCTGCCATTATGCATGCCGCCACCCACACGCTCAAGTACTTCTCGAAGAACCCAAGTCCCCTTTTCTTAGGCACCTTTTCTGGCATTAGTACAATCCTCCTGTTCCTCCTGCGATAATGTGCAAACCGCAATTCTATCACTACCTAGGTTAGGTCCTCCCGTTGACTTGGCACTTGCCTGCCAAACCATATCAAATGCTGCCTTTCGTCGTTCTTCAAGCATGGTACTTGACCCATCCCGGGCCCGGCCAGGCAGCCTCACTCACACGCCAGCAGTTTAGTACAGCTTTGGCCCGCCGCCACCTGTCAGGCCACATCCGTTGTCTTTGCGAACGAGGCGAGCCAGTTCATCAAGCACCCTCCTGCAACCCTTTAATCTGTTGATCCCGTCTGTGAGTACTACGAGCCGCGCCCACGCCGGTACTGACGAGCCCAGACGCAAGGGCTGCAGCTGCTCGAACGATATCCTCCTCCTTTCGTTTAACCAGGCAGTCGCCTTGGCAAAGGTTAGAATCGCGTCTACGCTCGCTCCCTCCAGCGCGGTTCCCCATCGCTTGTCGCCGCACGGGCCAGGGAAAACCACGAGCGTGTCTTCTCCCACAGACCTTTCAGCATTTGCCCATGAGGGTGCATGGGCGACGGTACATCGCCAGTGACCGGGACAGCTCGAGATATTTCCTCTCGATGATTCTCGCCACGACCGGGCATGACTGCAATATGTAGCATCTAGGCTGGCAAGTGCGGCAAAGCCGAGGCTGTTTCCTCCACAAACCCGATCTCTCGAAGAGCGCCAGAAAGCTCCCTGGCGAACTAGGGAAGGCCGCCGGGAAAGAGGGCGTGACGCTAGCCGCCGTCCTGCCCCCTCGCCACAGTGTTTCTCAATGCGGCCTATTATTGATCCGCTCAGTTCACTCAGAGCGCTTCTCCTCATCGATGTTCTCTATCCGGAAATCGCAGCACTTCCTCTTTTTGAGAGACGGTTGCTTGGCCAATGGCCCCGCCGGCGACCTTCCGTCTGCCGGCCCTTTAGAGGGGTCTCGATCCTGACCGCAGCAGCATCCAAAACCTTTAAACAGCCTTCCAAGGACGGTTTTTCTCGGTTGATCAGTCTCGCTCATCGAAGTAGCCTCCTTTTATACAATAAGGTTCACGACATATCCCGTGACCGTGGCCGTCAAAAACACGGTGACTACGAATGCGATCAAGAGGCGTCTCTTGAAAACGGCATTCAATAGCAGCACTTCGGGGATACTTGCACCTGCGCCTCCTATTATCAGTGCGGTCACCGCACCTAAGCTCATGCCCTTTTTTATGAGGACGGAGCTGATGGGAATCATGGTCTCCGCTCTGATATACATCGGCACTCCGATCGCCGCAGCGATGGGTACTGCTAGTGCGTTGCTCCTGCCGGCCAGCCTTACTATTAGTTCTTCTGGAACCCAGCCGTATATGAACGCACCTATCAACGCTCCCACCAGGAGATATGGCAATACCTGTAGAAACAAGCCCGTGGCCTGCAACAAAGCTTCTTTTGCCTTTTGAACTGCGTTTTGAAGTCCCGGCGAAAAGTCGCTCGTTTCCGAAGCGCAGCAGTTTTCTTTTACTATCCTCACCCTCTTCACGTCTCTGGCAAGCCCAAGACGTTCCCACAGCGCACCCGTGACGACTGCTGATGCAAAGGCTAAAGCGAAGTAAACGAGGGTGAACTCCAAGCCGAACAGCATGAGCAACAATCCTATTATCGCAGGATTCAGTATAGGCGAGGCGATGAGGAACGACATGGAGGCCCCGAACGGCACCCCGCTGTTCAGCAGGCCCACCAGGATGGGAATCGTCGAACAGGAACAGAAGGGAGTGAGAGCGCCAAATGCAGCGCCCAACACATTGCCCAGGCCTCTCCTGGAGCCACTCAATGTGCGGCCGATTAGCTCTTGAGGCAGGAGCTTTTGGAGGAAGACAACCAAGAAGCTGATGCCGACAAACAAAACCATGAGTTCTCCCGTAATCTTCGCGAAGAAGCCAGCCGCCGAAAACAACACGTGTAAGTCCATAAGTCCAACAGATCGCCTCCACCCATTCTTAGCTCGAAGCCGGAATATCCGTGCTCGTGAGCGCGGAACAGCATTCGCAGCTCAGCAGCTCACCAATCGCCTTACGGTTCAACCGATAATATGACCAGGTGCCGGCATCCCTGCGCGTCACCAAGCCCGCTTCGGCCAAGATGCGCAGGTGATACGATATCCCAGATTGTGGCCCCCCCAGCGCTTCGTTGAGCTTACATACGCAGAGTTCTTCATTCATACCCAGTAAGCATAGGATCTTCAAACGCGTGGGGTCCGATAATGCCTTAAAGCGCTCGGCGTATCGCTCAGCATTGGAGAGAAAGCTACTTGGCAGTTCTAACTTCACCATTGGTTGTACCGGCGACTCCTTAAATCAATTTTTCTTGATTTTACACGGATGAGTATACCATAAATTGACAATACTTGCTAAGAAATATTTTGGTTCGATGGTTCACCGGCACACCATAAATTAAGACGGGGAGAATGAACATGGGCCAGCGCTGGGGCCACATGGCATGGCCGTACTGTCGAGATTCTTACCGGCGGTTAGCGAAGAGCGCATTTTCTGCCGCAGTCACAGCCACCCGTAGAATGCATCACAATGACTGTTCGCGCTCACGTCCCCATAGTGCTTGACGAGAGCTGATGGGTCATGATACTGTGCCACTAGTGACCAAAGGTCACTATGTGGGGAGGTCTGACTTATGTGCGAACACTCCAGAGGTTTTGGATATCCAGGAGCTCACCTCCGAAGCTGCGGCTGCCATGATCCGTCTGCTTTCCGCGGTGGGATGCTGCTCCCGACCCTGCTGCTTCTCCTGAAGAAGAAGCCCGCTCACGGTTACGAGCTGATGGAGGAGCTGAACGGCCTAAACTTTCTGCCTGCTGTACCAGACCCCGGCGTGGTCTATCGTCACCTAAGGCGACTGGAAGTAGAAGGGATGGTAGTCTCTCGCTTGGAGCAAAGCAGTGGAGGGCCTGCTCGTAAGGTGTACTCTATTACACCTGAGGGAGAGGACTATCTCGGCGCCTGGGTGAGCACTCTGCGTGCAAGAAAGGCATCGCTAGAAGGTCTCCTGGCAGCCTATGAGCGGCTGTCCAGCGATGGAAAAGACGGCGAGGGTGAGGACGGGTAATCCTTGGCGAAGGGGGCGAGCCATTCATGACTTTTACGGTCGCTACTTGGTTGATCGCGGCGGGCTGTACTTCTAGGGTCATGGAGCCGCGATAGGCAGAAAACACTGCAAAGCCTGCTCAGGGCATGGAGGGCCTTTGAAAACATACTACCTGACTTTACCGGAATACTGCTCTTAATCAGCCTTGCGCTCGCTCTCCTGCCGCCCGACACTATCTCTGGACTAATCGGGGCCCGCAGCGGCTTCTGGGGTATGTTTTTGACTTCGATTATAGGTTCCATCACTCTAATCCCTGGGTTCATCGCTTTCCCCCTGGCCAAGTCCCTCTTCGCGCTGGGCGCGGGAATTAGTCAGATCGCGGTATTCATATCCACTTTGATGATGGTGGGAGTTGTCACGGCCCTCGTGGAAATCAGATACTTCGGCAAGAAAGCCACGCTGGCGCGCAATCTAATGGCCTATTGCCTGTCGTTCATCGTAGCCATTATCGTGTGAGTGGTAGCAGGATGAAGCTTTACGAGAGATACAAGTTCCCGTTGGCCATGCTGGCAATCACCGTGGCAGTCTGCCTGTTCAAACCCGATAAAATCGTGGCCATTGTGGGGAACACCACTGCCAATTTCACGGAAATGCTGTGCATACTGCCACCCATTTTCGTCCTGTTGGGGCTCATGGACGTCTGGGTCCCTCGCGAGACTTTCGTGAAATACATGGGGAGCAACTCGGGGATCGTGGGAGCCATGCTGGCTATCCTGCTAGGCGCCTTTGCAGCTGGCCCGCTTTACGGAGCCTTCCCTGTAGCATCGATGGATGCTCCGAAAGGGAGTATCGCTGAGGAATGTTGTGGTTCTGCTGGGAGCATGGTCCACCTTGAAGATTCCGCAGATACTGTTCGAGACTGCTTCGCTCGGAGCCAGATTTTCGATCGCGCGGATGGTGGCCAACGTCCCTGTGATCTTCGCTATCGCTTACGCTGTGAACACTGCGTTGAGCCCCGGTGAGAAAGATGCGATAATCAAGAGGCAGTTTGAGATCGAGGCAACCCGTTAACTTGCCTTTACTCAAGAGACTCTGTTTCGCTAATACAAAGCAGGAATGCCCCGCCTAACCGTGGAAGAAGAAGCCCGGGAGGAAGCCAAACTAACAATCGTGGATTTCTCTCGAAACCACGGAGCCGATGAGTGGGGTTCGCGCTGGTAAGTAGGTGTGGCCCAAGTCGTTGTGGCCAATGGCTCGGACTGTGATCATGATGAGCCGCGGGTCTAGATTGCGCCTGGGCCCGAGCAACCCTAGCCAATGAATCAGACTGCCCTTCCGTACGTCAAGGAAGAATGCCTTGCGGCCTTGTGTGGGACTGGTTTTGGTAGATACCCGGACACCCTCGTTGGCTACAAGCTGCTGTCTCCCACGAGAGACGTTCAGAGTTGCCATTATACACTCTCGAAAAATGGGCGTACGCCTTCGCGCACGCCCGGGCTCTCCGAAAAATGCAACCCCGCGCAAGATCTGCATACTAGTTCTTGTAGTTCACCCCGAGTCGAACAGTATAATTCGCCCTTCCTGAACCTGCGGGGTCCGGGCAACCCATTGGGGTACGCGGACCAGCTGCTTGAGCCTTTGCGCGTTCAGTGATACACCGCCTTTCACAGATTGCTAGGCAACCCCGAGGTATGCTTTTCTCACCCTATCGCTTTCCAGTAGCTCCCTCGAAGATCCGCTCAAGACTATTTCCCCCGTCTCGATTACATAACCCCTGCTCGATATCTCCAGCGCCATCTTGGCGTTCTGCTCCACCAAGAGTATCGGTATGCCGGACTTCGCAATCGACACGATGGTCTCAACGATCTTTTCGACCACCAGGGGCGCTAGGCCCAGCGACGGCTCGTCGAGTAGCAGGAGCTTGGGTTCAGCCATCAGCGCCCTGCCGATGGCTAGCATTTGTTGCTCGCCCCCGCTCAGAGTACCCCCGTGCTGGCGGAGGCGCTGCTTCAGTATGGGGAACAGCGATAGAACCCGATCCAGGTTACCCTGTATTTTGGCTCTGTCCTTCTGCAGGTAGGCGCCGATCATCAGATTCTCGTATACAGTGAGTTTACCGAAAATCTTGCGTCCCTCGGGGACGTGTACGATTCCAAGAGAAGCGATGAGGTGGACTGGCAACCTGTCTATGCGATGACCGTTGAAATGTATGGACCCACTACGCGGAACGATAAGGCCCGAGATCGTTTTCAACGTGGTGGTCTTTCCGGCTCCGTTGTTACCGATAAGCGCAACTATCTCGTTAGGGCCGACTTCTAGGTTCATGCCTTTGACAGCTGCGATTTTCCCGTAGTTTACATCGAGGTCCTTTATCTCAAGCACTCCTCTCGCCCCCTTTGTACGACCTCCCCAGATAGGCCTCGATAACGCGCGGGTGCGACTGAATCTGAGCCGGATCGCCTTCCGCTATCTTCTCGCCCTGATTGAGGACCGTTATCTTCTGGCTTAGATACATCACCAGTCTCATGTCGTGTTCTATGAGAAGGACGGTCCTGCCGAGCTGGTCGTTTATCGCGCGCACTAAAGCCGCCAGGCCATCCTTTTCAGCGGGGTTCATGCCTGCAGACGGCTCATCGAGCAGTAGCAGCTTCGCCCCCGTGGCTATCGCTCTAGCGATTTCCAGTTTCCTCTGAAGCCCGTAAGAGAGGTTTTTAGCGAGTTCATCCTTGTACTGGGCTATCCCCACGAAGTCCAGAAGCTCCAGGGCCTGCCGCCTGGTTGTCTCCTCTTCTTGCTTAAATAGGCTGGTACGTCCAAGGGCGTCGAAAAGACCCGTGCGCGTCCGACAGTGGTAACCCAGCTGCACATTCTGGAGCACCGTCATTTCCTGGAGGAGCCTGATGTTCTGGAAGGTACGATTGATACCGATCTCCGTCAGACGGTACGGCGGAAGGCCATGAACCGGTTTCCCCTCGAAAATGACCTCTCCCGATGTGGGGGTCAGGAACCCCGAAATGATGTTGAATAGCGTGGTCTTGCCCGCCCCGTTTGGGCCTATCAAGCCGGCTATGGATCCCTCTTCGACTGTCATCGAGACATCGTGCAATGCCTGCAGACCACCGAATCTCATGCTCACGTTCTTGATCTCAAGGATATTCCCCATCACGCCTTCACCTCCCTGTGGAGGCTGGCACCGAACCGTCCTATCGCCTCTTTGATCGTTTGTCCCAACCCGCCTTCTCTCACCAGTATGCCGATCACCATCGCGGCGCCCACGAAGATCATCCTGTAAAGAGACGCGAACCTTAGGAGCTCGGGTATAACCACCAGGGCAACCGCGCCGATTACCGGACCGAGGAGAGTCCCGCTACCACCCAGAATGACCATGCAGAGGATGGATACAGAATCCGCCATCGTGAAGCTGTCGGGACTAACGAACGTGACATAATGCGCGTATATACTGCCGGCCATGCCGGCGAATAGTGAGGACAGCGCGAAAGCAAGTACCTTATAGTAGGTGATGTTGACCCCCAGAGCGTTGGCGACTATTTCGTCGTTCTTGATCGCCATGAGAGCCCTGCCTATGCGGGAATCGCTGATCCTCCTAACTGCCTCGATCTCAAGGAGAAGGATTACTAGCGCGTAGTAATTGAAGGCCACAGGGGTGAACTCGTAGCCTGCCAGTCGGGCAGTTGGAATACCAGGGATTCCCATAGGCCCGTTTGTGAGCGATATCCAGTTGAGCTCCGTTAACCTTATTATCTGGCCGAAGCCAATAGTGACCAGCGCTAGGTAAAACCCCTTGAGCCGCAGCGTCGGTAATCCCAGGAGCAAGCCAAATCCCAGGGCGACCAGCCCTCCGGCCAGAAGGGTGATCAGAAACGAAGCGCCCGTCTTGATGGAAAGCAACGCCGCCACGTACGCCCCTATGCCGAAGAACGTGGCATGCGACAGGTTGGAAAGCCCCGTATAGCCCACCGCGATGTTCAAGCTGACGGCCAGGATGCTGAACATCGTAACCATGAAGAGCATGTGGATGACATAAGGGTCCTTAACAACGGCCGGAAGCACGGCCCAAACCAGAAGGCCGAGTATGGGCCAGAATCTCCTGACAGTGCTCATTCCTTCACCATCTCTCTTCCGAATAGTCCGGACGGCTTAATTAGCAGCACCAGTATAAGCACCAGGAAGGCCACAGCGTCCCGAACCTCCGACGGCATAAAGGTACCCGCCAGGCTCTCGATGAGGCCCATAAGTATTCCTCCGACCATAGCTCCGGGGATGCTGCCGGCCCCACCAAGTACGACGGCAGTAAACCCCTTCGTGCCTATGACCCCGCCCATTGACGGGTAAAGGGCACCGTAGTAAACCGCGACCATGATGCCGGAGATCGCTGCGAGCACGGAACCGAGGGCAAAGGTGAAGGATATTATATTGTTTATGTTGATCCCCATTAGCCCTGCGGTGTCGCGATCGATCGCGGTCGCTCTCAGCGCCATACCAACCTTGGTTCTGTGGATCAACAACTGCAACAACCCCATTATTACAATGGATAGTACCACGACCCCCATCTGTATCGAATTGAACGTCACACCGAGGACTCTGTAAGTAACTGCATCAATAACGGGCGGCATTTGTTGTGGTTGAGTTCCCCAGATTACCTGCACTCCAGTCGCCAGAATGAACGAGAATCCAAGCGAGGCGATGACAGCAGCCAACCGGGGGGCCCGCCTGATCGGCATATACCCGACCTTCTCCATGGTGACACCCAGGACTGCACACGCCAACATAGCCAAAAGGCACGACGGAATGAATCCCCGTCTGAGACCAACAAAGCAGTACCACGCGACGTACGCTCCGACCATCGCTATGTCGCCATGGGCGAAGTTTATAAACGACAGCACGCCGAATATCATGCTGTACCCCAGTGCGAGAAGGGAGTAGGTTGTCCCAAGCGTAAGTCCGTTAATAACCTGCTGAAAGATCATGGTGATTTCTCCCGTTCTCATAGTAGTAGTTCGGGGTCTGCCGGCGGCCGGCGGACCCCGCCTTGCGAACCTCGCTAACCTAGACCTGCTCTTCGATGACTACTTCTTGAACTCGACAAACTTGCCGTCCTTTATCGTCATGTAGATCATCGGGATGAACGTATCCCCATTCTTGTCGAAGGACAGCTTGCCCAACACCCCGTCAAAGTCCTTGAGGTTGGTTAGGTAATCCTTGACAGCTTCTCTTGTAGTGCCGCCCTTCTTTAGAGCTTCGATGATCATGCGCGTAGCGTCGTAGGCCGCTGGGGATACCGGATCGGTTCCGGTTACTCCTTCGGACTTGAACCTCTCAAGGTACTTATCGAAGAACGCCTTTAGAGACGGCTTCGGATCCTCTGGATTGAACAGGGCGTTCCCCACAGCACCCTCGACGTCTTGACCGCCTAACCTAATAACTGCGGGGTTATACGTTCCCGAGCTAACGAAGAACGGCTTATATCCCATCTGATGGGCCTGCTTCAGGAACAGTGGGATTTCGGTCTCGTCTGAAACACCGTAAATGGCCTCAGCACCTGCGTTCTTTAGCTTGGTGATGATCGTGCTGAAGTCTTTAGTCTCACCAAGGAGGTACGACTCAGCGGCCACGGGCTGGATCCCGGCCTCTTCTAGGGTCTTCTTGGCCACATCGTAGCCACCGCGGCCGTAGTCGTTATTCTCATAGATAATCGCGATCTTCTTGTAGCCCAGCTCAATTATTTTCTTAACGTTGAAACTGGCTGTATAGGCGTCAGAGTTCCACACCCTGAACGTGTACGGACCCGCGTCGCTGATCTTCGGCGAGCTCGACGAACAAGTGATGTGGACCAGCCCCGCCTTGTTATAGATGGGAGCGCCAGCAAGTGTGCAAGAGCTGTTAGTGTGGCCTATGACCGCTACTACGCTGGGATCGGCCGCGAGCCTGTTAGCCACGTTGGCCGCTTCTTTCGGGTCGGCCCTATCGTCCATTTCCACGAGCTCGATCTTTCTGCCGTTGATACCACCAGCCTGGTTTGCTTCCTCGATAGCGAGGAGTGCGCCTCTCCTGGCCCTGTTGCCCTGTTCGGCGCTGCCACCGGTAAGAGCGAGCGCGGCGCCGATCTTTATCGGTCCTTCGGCCGGTTTCTGTGCGGCCTTCTCCGCTGGCTTGGACGAGCAACCCGAGACCACGGCGGCTATCAGCAAGAGACATACCGCAGGGAACAGCACTGTGTGCTTTCTAACCTTCATAGTCTGGTCTTACCTCCCTTTCAATCTTCTGGCCATGCTGTGCGACGAACTGTTACACGACGAACCCATACGTGGTCTTAAGCACATCTGACAAGTGATCTGGATCAGGCTCGACCACGGGCACCGCCGGCAACCTCGACTGCGTCACCCACGGATCCCTCTGACCGGTAGCAGTGATAACAGCCACCACCGTATCTGACTTGCCTATCACCCCTTTCTTTGCCAACCTGATGGCCGCGGCAACGGACGCGCACGATGATGCCTCAGCATACAGGCCATGCTTTCCCAGACGCTCCTGTACGGCGAGGATCTCCTCATCGCTGACACTAATAGCCCCGCCCCTGGAATCCACCAGGGCCCTGAGCGCCTGGTGGGTCCCGAAAGGCGACGCGATGGAGAAAGCTACGCTCGGTCCGGCCGCCACGGGTTCAAGTTTCCCGCCTTTCGCCAGGGCGTTGCAGAGGGGGCCGAAGACTTCCGCAGCGTACATGCGTGGGGTTGAGTCGATAATCCCCAGCTGTTTCATCTCCGCAAAGCCCTTCCACATACCGTACAACCCGTCGCCGTACGCGGTGGGCTGGATAACCACGTCCGGGACTTTCCATCCGAGGTCTTCGCATATTTCCAGCGCCATTGACTTGTATCCGTCCACCCCGTAGGGATTACTGCCTACGGGAGGGTTAACGTAATTCCCCAGCGGGTACCAGCCCTTCTCACGTACTCCCCATGCCATTAACTTCCATCTATCGGGCCCGTTCTTGCATGCCACCAGTTTGCCGCCATAGACCTGCATGAGGACCTTCATCATCAGCGGCACGGAATCCATTGTAAATACGATACAGTCCAGGTCAGCCCTGGTCGCATAGGCAGCCGTCGATGAGCCGTGGTTCCCAGTGGAGGATACGGTTATCACTCTAGCACCTGTTTTAAGGCCACGAGTTACGGCGCACGAGGCCAGTCTATCCTTGAAGGACCCTGTGGGGTTTCTCGACTCATCCTTGATGTACAGGCGCCCTATCCCGTATTCCTCTTCCAATTTGTGCAGACGCATGAGGGGTGTACACCCTTCGTGCAGGGATACAACCTCGTCCACGTTGTCAGCTGGCAACATTTCAATGTAGCGCCACATGGTCCTGGGCCTTTGAGAAAAAGCTCTGACGAGGTCGTCCGCATTCAAGCCGCTGTAATCGTAGACAGTACTGAGGTTTGCTGGTTGCCCCTCTTGAGCGCAGACCGGACAACCCTCAAATGCCTTCGGCCCAAGTTCGGTGCCGTAAATCTTGCCACACCGCACGCACTTCAATCCAATGATGCGTCCCAAGATGATCCTCCTCTTTGAAGTAGGAATCGCAAGACTAAGAACGCCTGACCAGATTGAACCTGTATTTATCGCTACGGAAGTAGTTGGAGGAATGGTAGATGGCCATCCCATCCCTTGCCCGGACAACTCCCTCGAGATGCACGAGCGGGAACCCTTCAGGGATCTCCAGTAGGGCCGCGAGGTCACCGAAAGCCCTTAGAGCCTCAAGGCTCATCAGGGAGTAACCCACGGTAATTCCGAGCTCGTCCTCCAGAAACTCCAACAGAGACTCGTGGTTCTTCCTAAGCTCCAGGACCTTTGCGTCTTTGAGCAGGTCGCCACGCAGGACGTCCACGGTAAGGATAACAGGCACTCCATCCAGCGTTCTGACGCTCCTTATTTCGTACCCCGTAGTGCCGTTGCCCAGCCCCATTGCATACGCTACTTCTTTGGACAGCCCGATTTCGGTTATTCCTATCACCCGGTCTCCAGCGGTGTGGCCGGTTCTCCGGATGGTCTGCGTAAAACTCTCCATTTTCTCCAGTCCTGCTGTTACCTCGTGAGGCTGGCCGACTACAAAGGATCCTATGCCGTGCGTGCGGGCAATAAGGCCCCGGAATTCAAGGCATCCCAACGCTTCTCGAATGGTACCCCTGCTTACGTTGAATTCACCCGCCAATTCCGGCTCGCTTTTCAGCTTTTCACCCGGCTTGATCCGGCCGCTGCGTATCCTTGATGTCAGCTCTTCCACCACACCGAGGTATAATCTGTCACGCCTCGCCAACCCTAACGCCTCGCTTTTCTAGTTCACTCTGACAAACTTTCCGCACCGCCACTTTGTTAGACATCTAATGTCCAAATAGTTCGTCACCAAGTGCGGTTTTCCTTCCGGGATCTCATCGATCACAGAAAAAATTGACGGTGAGCGTGAGCCGAAGTGGTCTGTCTCGGGGGTGCATTCTGTTGAAACGACAAGGTACTGCGAGAAAGAGGGCGAGTTCTCGAGATGTAGGCAGCACGCAGACTGGCCGAGGTGGTTTTTATATGAAATGGTGAACAGGTGCGGCTGAACCTGGCCTTCTTGTGGTTCTGGGATACAACATCGATGGGTTACCTCCTGACCACAGTATCCTGTCCAAAGCAGGAGGCGTTTTGGAAGGACCCACAATTCTTTTTGCTCGGGTGCTCAACCGCCGTGGCGTGCTTTGTCGTAGGAAATCATACGTGGACGAACCCTTTGTGCACAGTTTTGTGCTACAATGCTCCCTAGGAGTCCGCCCGGAGACGGGCTGCGGAAGGCAGGTGCCAGGCAGTGCTTTTTAGCGTGGATCAAGTATTAGAGATGGACAGATCGGAAATAAGGAGACTGTATTCTGAGTATGTGAACCCGGGATTCATTTCGCTACTTAAGCTTTTGGACTTCGACAAACGTTTCGTGAAAGCCGAGGGAGTGGAAGTCTGGGATCAGGATGGGAACGTGTACCTGGATTTCCTTGGCGCTTTCGGGGCGTTGAATCTAGGGCATAACCCTCCGGAAGTATGGGCGGCATTGGAGAAGGCTCGCGTGTGCCATCCTACCAACCTACTTCAAGCGTTGCCCGGCGCTGCCGCGGCGGCGCTGGCTCACAACCTCGCGCAAGTCACCCCGGGCGAGCTCAAACGATGTTTTTTCACCAACAGCGGTACCGAGACTGTAGAAGCAGCCCTCAAGATGTCTAGGGCGGCTACTGGCCGAGGTACCATTCTTTACTGTGAGGGATCCTTCCACGGTAAGACATTTGGTTCGCTGTCGGTGACTGGGCGGGAAAAGTACCAGAAGCCGTTTGCCCCACTACTCCCAGGGTGCGAAAAGGTACCTTATGGAGATTTAGCGGCCCTGGAGTCGCGGCTTCAGGCATCGGAAGTAGCAGCGTTCATCGTGGAACCCATTCAAGGAGAGGGAGGAGTAAGGGTTCCGCCTGAGGGGTACCTCAAGGCGGCTGAAGAGCTTTGCCATAAGTACGGAACATTACTCATAGTTGACGAAATCCAGACGGGCTTGGGGCGTACCGGAAGGCTTTTCGCGTGTGAACATGAAGGTGTCCGGCCCGATATTATGTGCATATCGAAGTCGCTGGGGGGCGGTTTGGTCCCGATAGGAGCCTGCATCGCTACGGAGAAAGTGTGGAATGCCGCTTATGGAGGCCTCGATAGGTGCATGCTACACACTTCCACTTTTGGCGGAAATACCCTCGCTTGTCTTGCGGGGATAGCAGCTCTGGAAGCTATCGTGCAAAGGAGACTATGGGAAAATGCTGCGGAGCTGGGTTCATACATGCTGAACGGACTCAAGGCTATAGGGGCGAGATGCCCTGCGGTGAAGGAAGTGCGGGGTAGGGGCCTTCTCATCGGGGTGGAGTTTGATCAACCCGTCAAAGGGTTGTTAGATAAAGTCACAGCGGGTATGATAAACAAGGCAGCAGACGAGTACATTGGGGCCATGGTTGCGGGTGAGCTCCTTAACCGGCACCACGTGATTACTGCATACACTTTGAACAACCCCAACGTGATGAGATTGGAACCACCGCTCACGGTCACGAGGGAACAGGTGAATCGGGTGCTCCAGGCAGTAGAGGAGGTATTGAGCCAACGCAAGAGCTTTTGGGGGCTGGCGGTCTCTACCGCCAAGACGGCTGCGGCCTCATTGTTTAAGGGGGCTTAGTAGAACCGATGAGGGAAGTGTATCTCGATCACAGCGCCACTTCGCCCATTCGCCCGGAGGCTTTCCAGGCTTTACAGGAAGCGGCGTTGCGGGATTTCGGTAATCCTTCTTCATTACACCGGAAAGGGGTGGACGCTGAGCGGATCATCTCCGAGGCGAGGGAAGTGGTCGCAGGCGCTCTTGGAGGGGAACCGGACGAAGTAGTTTTCACGTCGGGGGCTACTGAGTCCAACAACATGGCCATAAAGGGCGTCGCTAGGGCACTGTCGCGCTATGGAAACCACATCATTACCACCAGGATTGAACACCCGTCGGTGTTCGAGACGTGCAAACAGCTGGAGGAGGAAGGCTTTCAGGTTACATACCTCCATGTGAAGCAAGACGGGATGATCGATCTGGACGAGTTACGAGAAGCGATCATTCCGGGTACTATTCTTGTAAGTATTATGCACGTCAACAACGAGACGGGCATAGTGCAGCCTGTGGTGCAAGTAGGTACTCTGCTGAAACAAATGCGCGAGAAAATCACGTTCCATGTAGATGCGGTTCAGTCCTTCTGTAAGCTTCCGGTGCTCCCGCGCGAATGGGGGATTGACCTGGTCTCGGTAAGCTCTCACAAGATCGGTGGGCCCAAGGGCGTGGGCGCCTTGTTCATAAAGAAGGGCACGAAGATCGCACCGATCATTTTGGGCGGCGGGCAAGAACGCGGCCTCCGCTCCGGGACCGAGAACGTTCCAGGGATTGCGGGGTTTGGCGCAGCAGTGAAAGCGGCGATGGCAGGACGTGAACGCGAGGCTAGTGAGTTAGACGCGTTAAGGCGCAGGCTTATTGAGAAGGCCTCTGCAATAAAGGGCGCCCGGCTGGTTGGCGCCGTAGAAGGCTGTGCGCCGCACATCGTGAATCTGAGCTTCCCTGGGCTGAGGGGCGAGCTTCTACTTCACTATCTCGAGGAGCGCGGCGTGTACGTTTCCACTGGTTCGGCATGTTCTTCGCGGAGCCGTGCTTTGAGTCGCACATTGACCGCGATGGGCTTGACTTCTGATGAAGCCGTGGGTTCGATTAGGATTAGCCTTGGGTGGAATACCACTGCCGAAGACATAGACTACGCGTGCGAAGCACTGGCAGCATGCGTTGCGAAGCTAGCTGCTCTCGTGCGTAGATAGGGGAGCAAGCATGGTACCGGTCATTCTGGTGAGGTATGGGGAACTAGGGCTCAAGGGGTTGAATAGGCCTGATTTCGAGAAAGCACTTTCGGAAAACATAAAGAGGGCCCTACAGGGCTTAGAGTACAGGTACATACATCGTGACCGCGGCAGGATATTCATCGAGAATTATTCGATGGGGGAGGAGGGCGAATTCCTTTCCAGGCTGTCGCGTGTGTTCGGCATCGTGTCTTTTAGCCCTGCCATGGCCGCGGAGTTGGAGCTAGACCAGGTGGAGCAGGTTTCGCTCGAGGTGTTTCGTCGTGCCATGACAGTCGTGGCCGAAGGGAAATCAGTGACGTTCAAAGTGCATGCCACACGGGCCAATAAGGCTTTCCCTCTCGATTCCATGGAGCTGAACCGCCATCTCGGTGCACACGTTCTAAAGAACATTCCTGGCCTGAGTGTAGATGTCCACAACCCCGACATAACCCTGGCTGTCGAGATCAGGGACAGGGCCTACGTGTCTTGCCGGACATTGCCCGGCCCCGGGGGACTCCCGTACGGAGTGAGCGGGAGGGCGCTGTTGCTTTTGTCCGGCGGGATCGACAGCCCGGTAGCAGGGTGGCTTGCGATGAAACGTGGGGTTGAGATCCAAGCCGTGCATTTCTACAGTTTCCCATTTACCGGAGAAAAGTCCAAGACGAAAGTAATCGACATCTGTAAGGCTCTCGCCAGGTGGTCGGGAGCAATCCAGTTGTACGTAGTGCCGTTTGCGGAGATCCAGACGAGCATAATGGAACATTGCCACGAGGAGATGCGCATCGTGGTAATGAGGCGAATGATGTTCCGTATTGCCCAGGAGCTGGCAGGCAGGCACGGGGCACTAGCCCTGGTCACGGGCGAGAGCGTGGGGCAGGTAGCGAGTCAGACGCTCGAGAGCATGCGTGCAGTAAACGCCGTGACGAACTTGCCGGTATTGCGCCCGCTCGCGGGTGCGGACAAGACCGAAATCGTACGGCTCGCCAAGGAGATCGGCACCTTCGAAATATCCATACGCCCCTACGAAGATTGCTGTACCCTTTTCGCGCCAAAACATCCGCGCACGCGACCTCAGCCTGCGGAGGCAGAGGCAGAGGAGGCGAAGCTCGATATAGTTGGCCTCGTTCGTACAGCAGTGGAAGCCACAGAGATATTATCAGTGCGCAGATAGATCGTGCCTCAGTGGTGTTCTCGCAGCGGTCGGAACCCTTCGCCTAGAGCTTCCCGAATATCGTGCACCGTGACGAAAGCTACGGGGTCAACTTCGCTGATCAGCCTTTTGAGCTGTGCTACTTCATTTCTAGCCACGACGGAATACAGTACCCCACGTTTCTTGCCCGTGTATGCCCCCTTGCCTTCAAGCACTGTCGCGCCTCTTTCCATTTCGTTGATTATCCTGTCTGCGATCTCTTCGTAGCGTTCCGAAATGATCATGACCGCTTTAGCCGTGTAGGCCCCTTCTTGTACGGCATCTACTACTCTCGAGGCTACGAACATCGCTACCAGGGAGTACAGCGCGACCTCTTTCCCGAAGAAGGCCGCGCTCATACCTATCACAGCAGCATCGATGGTGAACAATGTCTTGCCCATTTCCACTCCTCTAGAATGCCATAGAAGCCTTGCCACTATGTCGATTCCGCCAGTGCTTCCCCCGTACCGAAATATAATCCCCATGCCCAGCCCGGTGAGCGCTCCTCCGTAAAGACCTGCGAGAAGTAGATCGGGAGTGGGACCCTGCAGGCTTTTGGTGAGTTCTATTGCGAATGACGAGACTGCTACCCCGTACAGAGTCCTGATGCTGAAATCCCTGCCCATAAGTTTATGGCCAAGTATAAACAAAGGAATGTTGAACAGGAGGTAACTGATACCCACCGGCACGCTGGCGACGTAATAGAGTATCAAGGAAATGCCTGTCAAGCCGCCCTCTGCGAGCCGGTTGGCGACGATAAAATAGTTCAACCCGAGCGCAAAAACCACTGCTCCAACGGTAATACCGATAAAAGCAGCGAGGGTCTTCACACGAGTCCCTCCTTCTCCATGATTACATCCTACAGATCGGCTCGGGAAAGTGCAATTCGCCGTGACGCGATCCCGGGCTCAGCCTAGATCACCGTCGTCGCTGGGCAGTGAAGGGAGTACCTGCGCCAATGCTGTGCTTCAAGCGGCCAAGCGACAGAGCGGCATGTTCTGGTAGTTGTGTTGTAGATGAATCGCAGCCAGCTGCTGCAAAGTAGATGCGTGAAAAGGGGTACTCCAACCCAGTGGAAGTGCACTGGTTATACAGCTGGTCGTTTCTGCTGATGGGACCACTGTGGCTCTCCGAGAACGTTCGATTTCCCAGAACTTCGCTGTGTAAAGGTATATGCCAAATCAGGAAGGAAACTCTGGCTGCCAAAACGAAGAATTAAAATGGAGCGAATGGTATTAGCCAATAAGATTTGCCGGTGGTTGCCATCGCGTTGAGATCCCTCTCTGACATGGGAAAACAGGTGGTGATATCGAAATGGAAAGCAAAGAAGAGCTTCTCCAGAAAGTCTACGATCTTGGATTGAAATACGAAAAGACGTACCACGGCTGCGCGCAATGCGTCATTGGAGCCGTCCAGGATGTGTTCGGTATCGACGACTCCGTGTTTAAAGCGGCCAGTACATTATCAGCAGGTGTATGTAGCATGGGTCATGGACCTTGTGGGGCCCTTTCGGGGGCGATGCTCGTACTGGGGTACTACTATGGCCGTGATAGGGATAATTTCTCTGACATTGAGAAGGCCCGTTATGCCGCAAAACACGGCAGAACACTGTGGTGCAAGTTCACCGCTGAATACGGGAGCATCTTCTGCAAGGACGTCCAGACGCGACTCTTCGGCAGGTGGTTCAATCTGCTCGACCCAAAGGACCGGGAAGAATTCGAAGCTCAAGGGGGTCATAGCGACAAGTGCCCTGTCGTGGTAGGTAACACGGCAAGGTGGCTGGCAGAGATTCTCCTCGCCAACCCACCAGAAAAAGGTTTCGATAAGTCTTGCACGTGAGATAGTTCTACAGAACCCCGCCAGATTGCTGGCGGGGCAGTTTTTTCATAGCCCAAGCAGTTTGACAGATGTCTATCTCATTGCTCGTAGGAGATCACCAGGGTCCCAGCCCACACACTGCCAAAGCCGATAAGCAAACTTTGCGGCAGACAGCATCAGCGCAAAGATAAAGTACCATTACCTCATCCGGGGCAACAGACGTAACAACGCTATGCTTGACGGAATATGTTGTTATAAAAGTATGTTGCCAAGACAGGTAGGAGGTGCACCTATGGCCGGGGAGACCGTGTCGATGGACGAAAACCAGTTCAAGGCACTATTCCGATTCGGCGAGCTTGCAATGGCCTTCATTCCAATTCAGGTCTACACGAGGAGATTTGATCCAGCGGAAGGGTTGAGACGCGGCACTATATTTCCAGAACTATATAAGCCTTACCGTATTCAGGGCTGAGGTTAGCGTAAAAAGAACCCTATGCAGGCCAGCCTACACAGGGGGGTACGTAAGAGGGTTTGCGCAGGGAGGTTTACGTAAGGAGGGTTGCACATGAGCGACAGGCTTTCTCTTTTGAGGAGAATCATGGAGCTCCAGTTCACGGCCACTGATCTCAACCTTTTCCTGGATACTCATCCCGATGACCAGAGGGCGTTGGCCGACTACAACGCTACAGTTCAGGAACTAAGAACGGCTGTGAGCATGTACGAGATGAGGTACGGGCCCCTGATCAACTACGGCTTCTCGGAAAGCTCTGGCACGTGGCGTTGGGTGGACGAGCCATGGCCTTGGGAGATCGTATTTGAAGGAGGGATTTAACGTGTGGCTGTATGAAAAGATGACGGAACACCCGATTCGCATCACTAGACCAAATCCGCGCCTGGCGAAAGTCATCATCACACAGTACGGCGGCCCCGACTGCATTTTTTTGACATGTCATGGTTAAGATGTCACGGGCCAGCACACCCCAGTTGAGCTGCTGCGGTTGAACGCCCAATAATTATGCCTCGGCGGCAGAGGTTAGCAGCCCGGCCTACAGCTCAGACAAGGCTCGAGGCCTCGCCTCTTTGCTTCTTTCAGGGAAATGGGAATCTTGCTCTTGCTGAGATACTTACACCCATCACGGTGGTACTTGCTCCCGCTCTTAGTGATGTATACCGTCTTCTGAGACGCGTCCTGCTGGTTTACCGCGGCGCCCTGGCGTACCCCGTCGTGCTGGCCTGCCAGAACGCTAGGTAGCTGGGAAGGGTTAGTTTCAGGTGTTTGGTCCTCGAGACTCCACAAGCCCTCACCGGCTTCCCGCGCTTCTCGTTGGAGCTTGAGAAATACCTCTACATACTTGACATTGGGCGGGACGGTCATCACCTGGGCGTAACCCTCACGAAGCAGCTCCGCGTTGAACATCTTCCTCCTTATTTCCTGCTCGGAGCGTTCCTCAGGTGGTGCCAGCCACACGTAGGCGAGAAGGCGACCGTACTTATCGCGTTCCTGGACGTCCTTCTCGAGGTAAACCGTTGCCCCGCTTAACCGCCGGGCCGTATATGCTGAAGCCTCCTTGCTGTACGGCTCATGCGCAATAGTGCTCTCAGGGGTATTCACACCGATGAAGCGCACCTTTTCCTGCCGTCCTTGAGGCAACTCTACGTAGATTGTGTCGCCGTCAACGACCTTTGTGACTCTGGCCTCGACGAGAGATGAGACTAGAGATAAGCTGGGGCCTGCTGCTTCAGGCTGAGTGAGAATGGTTACGGTTTGTGTGGCCTCGTCCCATGAGACGCTGGCGCCCAGCGCTTCACTCAGGAAACGCAAAGGCACCATCGTCCTGCCGCGGATGAGCTTGCTCGGCACGTCCAGGTGAACGCGCTGGCCGTCCTTATACGCTATGCTGTCGCCCACTGTCAGCTTAATGGTCGTGGTATGCCCTTTGGTGGCGATGACAGTAGCGCTCTCAGGGTCCCACTCCACGGTGCAGCCTAGGGCTTCAAAGATCGTGCGCAAGGGGACGAGAGTTCGTCCTTGCTCGATTACTGGAGGTACGTCGAAGGTGATGGTTTGTCCGTCCAAGACGACTCTAGGGGTAGCCCGTGCGTTGTGAACCACTAGTAATGGCACGAACAGTGCCAACAGTAAGAGCGAAGTAAAGCAGAATCGAAAAAGCCTGTACATCCTAGCGCCCTCCTCATACTTAGCCACTAGAGCGATCACTTGTCAAGTGCTTCCTGATCTACCGCTGGGCGAAGCGGCGTAAATATTCTCTGGTGGGACCAATTGGCTGGAGGCATTCCCGAGGTTCCGGACGTGTACGACAGAGTGGTAGCCGTACTGTGGGAAGCGGTGAAGGCGGATGGAGGATCTGATACCGGCTCACGTGCTGGGGACAAGACTACCAGAGTTAAAAGATCCTCGGAGCAGTCTGGCTCGAAAGGGACTGCGGCTGGGGGGCTACGTGAGGGTTTCGACTCGGAAAGAAGAGCAGAGGAGCAGCATTGAGAATCAGAAACGGCTGCTGAACGAATGGGCCTTGTTCAACGGTCACGAAATAGTGCGCCATTATGTGGACATTAGGACAGGTGCATACGCCGGTTCGCGCCGCGAGATGGAGGAACTGCGGCGCGATGTCATAGCACGCAGAATCGATGGTATTGTGACCAAGGAAATCTCCAGGACCTCGAGGGACATCCTCGACCTGCTGGAGTTGAAGAGGGAGCTTGCCAGTTGCGGAGCCTGTTTCATTTCGATAAAAGAAGGATATGACAGCCGGACGGATGAGGATGAGTTCTTCCTCTTGCTGCATGGCGGTCTTGCACAGCGGGAGCGTAAGGTAACTTCAAGCAGGGTAAAACTAACACAGATGCTCAAGGCTCGCGATGGAAAGACCAACGTTGCGACGCCCGCTTTTGGGTATAAGCGTACCGCTGACGGAGGGCACCTCGAACCGGACCCCGTACGTGCGCCTATTTACAGGGAAATCGTGTGGAAGTTCCTTAGCGGCTGGGGGCAATCGAAGATCGCGAAGTGGTTGAACCAGCGTGGCATAAAACCTAACAGGGGCAGAAGATGGTACCCGAACGCCGTGCGGATCGTGTTAACCAACCCTGTGTACCTTGGAGTCACCATATACAATGCCACGACGCTGGTGCGTGACGCAGAAACCGGGCTGGCCAAGAGAGTGCTCAGGCCGAAGGAAGAATGGGTGATTAAAGAAGGTACACACCAGCCTTTGCTGAGCAGGGCAGAGTGGGAGCTTCTTCAGAAGGAGATGGAAACTCGCCGCAAGCTGCACTGGCACGAATGGCAATCGGGGAAACGGTATTTGGGCTCGGGGGTGCTGCGATGTGGTGTTTGCGGAAGTAAACTCTACGGTCATGGAGAAAGGCGGGCATACTTTTGCAGCGACCGCGACGGAACGTGTAAGTCCGCACGACGCTCGTGGAATATGGACGTTTGCGACAAGATACTCATGGATCTGGTGGCAGGTGCGGTTTCAGACCACGACAGACTTCTCTCCGCGGTCGTACGGCACATGAGAATTGGGCGAGACGATCTAAGCCAGCGTAGGCAGAAAATACTGGAGCTCGCCGCACGAAACAGAGAGGCCAGACAGCTCGAGAGCCTGGCTTTCGAACAAGGAGCGATTACGGTTGAAGAATACCAGGAGCGGATGTCGGAGCTTCGTAAAGAAAGCCTATCACTGCGCTTGGAATTGGAGCGACTCGCTCGTGAGGCGAACTCTGAAGGAGATCACCTGCGAGAGGCATCGGCGATTGCAAAAAAGATGGCGGATTTGCTCCGCCATCCAGACGAACTCGAGCACGGCGTAAAGCTAGCGCTCGTCTCGGCCGTACTACATGCAGTTTATATCGACAGCCTTTACCGCGTAAGCTCGGTATACTTCACTTGACGGCGAGCTGCCTTTTGAGCTCTCCGAAAAACTCGCTTATCATGAGTCTTTCGGCATCAGGGTCGGTGAACTGTTCCCACGGTCCACCTAGCTTACCGTTTACTGGGAACTCGATAGGGCAGTTCTCCCTGACGAATGCTTCGTTGAATGCATCGCCGGTCGCTTCGGCACGGCCCTTCAGAAAAGTATACATATCTGCGGCGAATGCCTTTGTAGCGCGGCCGATAACCTCCAGCCCCTTGGCTCCGAAGCGTTCCTTCGCTACCCTGACCATATGATAGTACAGCTTGGCGCAGAGTACACCGAACCCGGCCCGGTGGCTTGGGCATTCCGGATAGACTGCCGGCTTGACATAATCCTTGTCGAACTCCTCGAATGAAGCACGCCGTTCAGCCTCGTCCATGTTTGCCGGCCTCAAATAGACCGAGAATCTGCAGTGATCGTCGCCTTCCTGCGTCAGGGTCTGAGAGAGGTTTACCTGTGCCTTCGGAGCATACGCCATGAACATGGCGTGGTGGAACTCCTCACAATAGACTCGACCCAGTTCCTTTCCGCCCATACTGGCCCACATGTTTGCGATAGGGCAAACTAGCGTCTCAGAAAGCCTTTGCTGAGACGTCAGGCTGATTTTGTTTCGCCGGAACCTCGGGTCGTTGGGCAAATCGTAAAAGGTAAATAGGTTGTATAAATTGAGCTTCAGCCCATATTTCTCATGCAGTGCCTTAAGGGCCTTGCCCCTGTCTACTCCGAAGTCTCGAACTGCCTTCCGCACCGCCGCTTCACCGTCGAGACCAAACTCGGCTACAAGCCCCTTTGCCAGGTGTAAGTAGAGCTTGGACCACGTATCCTGGTAGTTCATCGCTCGCAAGCTCTCAACGTAATCCATGATAGAAGCGCCTCCGGTACCAAATTATTCTAGTTCTTGCTTGCGTAGTTTTGGCTCCATTCCTTCTGGAAGAATACCCATACCATCCAACATGAAAAGGCGATCAAGGCGATCGCATGCAAGTAGATTAGAACGTCCATTTGATGAACCCCCTCATGATATGGCTTCGCGCTTCTGCGGTGAGGCTGCCTGGACAACCACGTATACGATTAGACTCACCAGCACGCCTATCACGATTGGCGATTGCCCCAGAATTGACTTGTTCGCCAGCTTCAGGTAAACCCCTATACCTCCGCCAAGTATCATAGACGACAGAGCGGCCGCGGGCGACTTTTGTCCCTTCGTGAACAACGCTGCCATCATCGGAACGAAGCAACCGCCAACATAAGCTGTCGAGGCTAGCGTCCAAACCCCCATTATGGATGGGACACACAACGCTAGTATGACACCTAACGCCCCTTGGGCCACTACGCTGAGCTTGGTAACGCGGACGATCTCCTCATCGGTGGCATGGGGGTTTATGAACGGCTTGTAAATGTCTTCCGTAAAGTTGGTAGCACCGACAAGCGTATACGAATCAGCGGTGGACATTATGGCAGCCGCGAGTGCTGCAAATACCAACCCCCGCAGCCCGATAGGTAGGGTTTGAAGGACCAGGGTGGGGAATATCGCGTCGCCTTTGACCCCAGTTAGAAGCACCCTGGAGGCGAAGCCGCACACGAATATCATGGAGAACATAAGGTGCCACGGAATTATGGCCAGCAGGTAGCCAGCTTTGGCCACACGCTTATCTTTGGCAGCATAAAACCTCTGGTACCTGTTCCCATCGATTAGCCCTGGGAGCGATAAGGCAAAAGCCAGCTCGATCATGGATTTGATGTTCGTCTTGAAATCGAAGTATCCGGAAGGCACTGAGGCCAGGATTCCGGCCCAGCCTCCCGCTTTACCTAAAGCCAGAATACCGCATATCGCCAGGCCAAAGGCCATCACTATGAACTGCATGAAATCCGTCATGGCCACGCCCCATAGCCCGCTCGCATATGTGTAAATCACGATAATGGCCATAGCCAGTATCGCACCATAGGCCAGCGGCCAACCGGTGAATATCCTGATGAGAGTGCCAAGTGCGATCGCTTGAAGTGCAGGACCTGTGCCGAGCATGTAAATCATGCTCTCGATTCCGCCAACCAACTGAGCCCATTTGCCGTATGTCCTACCCAGCACATCCGGCGCCGTATAGCCAGCAAAGCCTCTAAGCCGTTCTGCCAGAGCCAGTGCGATTATTACCTGCAGCACGTAGAAGAGTAGTATCGAAGGCACGAGGAGCAGCCCGCCCTGATAAATAGTGCCCACATAACCTATAGTAGTTCCCCCTCCGACAGAGGTGGCTACCATGGTAGCTATGAATACTGACAGACCAAGAGACCTATTAGCTACGATAAATTCATCAGCGCTCCTGGCTCTCTTTGTGAAATACCAGCCGATGAACAAGTTGCTGGCCAGATAAAGGTAGAAGATGATGGAGTCCAGCAAATGCATTAAGCTTTGACCTCCCTTTCAATGAAATCCTTCAAGATGGATAGAAAAGTGCCGATTGAATTGACTTCCACGTACTCGCCCTCACCATGGTGGTTCCGTCCGACTGGTCCGAACTCGACCGATGGGATTCCTGCCTCTGCGAAGAACCTGGTGTCTGCCGCGCCATGCTGACAGATGAACCTAGCAGGCGAGCCCGTATACTTCTGGACTGCTTGTGCTAGCAACAGCACGTGCGGGTCATTTTGGTCTACGCACACAGGCGCACCTGTAGATATTACCTTAATGCTGGACGGTGCTAGACCCCGAATTTCTTCCAGGATTGCTTGCCACTGCTGGCCCGGCAAGTAACGGATGTCAAGAGCTATCACGCACTTGTCTGGCACGCGGTTGATAGCATCGCCTGCTGCAATGCGAGCCAGATTTAGGGAAGGCCCATTATAACA
Organism: Bacillota bacterium; assembly: GCA_012840015.1. GTDB lineage: Bacteria > Bacillota > Sulfobacillia > DUMF01 > DUMF01 > DUMF01. The sequence goes on along the minus strand of DUMF01000026.1, from coordinate 54,130 downwards.
GCTTGAGTGTGCTTGCATAAAAGGTAGTTCCGCTATTTGTTTGTAAAGGTGTAAGGCGTTTTCTATCGCGTTCTCTCCTTCCCACGGTCTCGAGCCATGAGCGGCCTTACCCGATACCTCCAGCTCTATCTGGAGTACGCCTTTGCTCTGGATCGCTATTCCGAGGTTTGTAGGCTCGCCACATATGGCGAAGTCTGCCGTCACGCCTTTTTGGAGAAGGAAACCCGTACCGATCTCGCCTGCTGTCTCTTCACTTGGAACCAGCATTAGTGCGACCGCTTGAGATGAAGATTTATTCGCAAGGCTGGCCACACAGTTCATCATCGCTGCAGCAGCCGCCAGCATGTCGTAGCTTCCTCTTCCGAATAGCTTCCCACCGGACTCATACGGCTCGAACTGTTCAGGCTTGCCAGGTACCACGTCGAGGTGCCCGTTGAGCAGAACCTTGGCGCGGTCTTGAGGGCCAGTTGGACCCACGAACGCTACAATCATGGGCAAGCCCTGATTTCTTTCCTTATAAACTCTCACCCCCCTCGATTTCAGCCAGGATTCGGCAATCTCCATAGCCTGGGTTACACCGCTGGCGTCAATCGCCTTTGCCCTAATGAAGCTCTTGGTAAGTTCTACGATCTCTTGGACTTCCCGCAGCATGAATCACCGCCATCGCCGTTTTTTTGCCGCAGCTGTGTTGTTGGGTACACTAAGCAATTATTATGCCGAACGTAGGGCAACCGGGTAAATGCTTTTTAGCTGGAGAAACCATGATTCTATCAACTGGTTGAAGGCTATTAGGGCGTAAAAAGGGTCAATATAGGGAGTAAAAGGGAGATCCCATTAAAACCTCCTGCCATGCAGAAACGGCCTGACGCACGTGGCTCGATGACGGAAGAGATTTCATCCTTCGTGCGTGCCCTTCTCCGAGGCTTTTTTCACCGGCTAGAACAGTGGAAAAAATTGCAGTCGAGCGGCCCCGACGGTGAACTCGGCGCATCGTTGAGGTATCTAACCCAGAGGTACAGCATGCCCATAGCCAGGGCGAAGGCTACTCTCACCGATATCGGGACAGAAGAGCTTGCTCACATGGAGATGGTAGCCGCGCTGGTATACAACCTGGTGAAGGATGCATCTATCGAGGAGATCCGGCGCGCGGGTATGGATGAGTACTATGCAGATCACGACAAGGCCCTTTACTTCGTCAATGCTTCCGGTGCACCGTGGGTAGCCTCATACATCCAGTCTAAGGGAGATCCGCTCGCGGATTTGCATGAAGACCTGGCGGCGGAACAAAAAGCCAGAGCCACTTACGAAAACCTAATCCGGTTGTCCGACGATGCTAACGTGTCTGAAGTACTGCGCTTTCTGAGAGAACGCGAAATCGTGCATTTTCAGCGATTCGGCGAAACGCTTATGGCAGTGCAGGAACATCTCGCTCACAGGCACGTTTTCTAGAACATTTTTGCGACTCCCAGGAGCCGCATCAGTTGAAGCCGAGTAAAGGCTGTAATAACATAGAGAATTGCAGGAGAGTTTACCAGAGAATGGGGAGAGTGATCGAATGCTCAGGCCAAGTGGCTCCTGGGTTGCCATCCCGACACCGTTCGATTCGAATAATCAAATAGATTTTGGTGTTTTTAAGGAAATTGTGGACTTTCATGCCGCTCATGGTACTTCTGCCCTGCTAATAATGGGTTCCGCAGGAGAGACCACCCTGTTGTCGATGGACGAGAAAAGGAGAATCATCCGCGAGATGGCTCCCTATTCGAAGGGGCGAGTGCCCATTTTCTTTGGTGTTACCTGCCCCACCACCGATGACACAGTGAGGTTGGCCCAGTTTGCGGAGGGTGAGGGCGCAGACGGAGTGCTTTTCACCGTACCTCCATATATCACGCCGCCGCAACCGGCTGTGTACGAGTTTTTGAAGACTGCGATGAACAGTGTAAGGATTCCAGTGGCGATATACAACAATCCTACGAGGGTTCACGTATCTATCGAACCGGATACCATTGTGAGGCTTTCGGAGGAATGCGAAAACTTCGTGGCAGATAAGGAGGCCATGGGGAACGTCAGCCAGCTTGTAGAAGTACTGGGGAGAGCAAACAAGCGACTTCACGTGCTTTGTTGTGACTACCCCGGCTATTCGATCCTGATGCCTACCCTCGCTCTAGGCGGACATGGCGCTGCCAACATCGGCGGCAACCTCATACCGGAAGAGATGGCTGCGATGGCGAAGCCGTGGACTACTTTTGAGGATGTCGCTCGTTCCCGCGAACTCTACTTTAAGTACTTGCCCCTACTGAAACTGCTGTACGTAGTGACGAATCCTATCATGATAAAGGCTGGTTACAGGTTACTGGGCATCCCTGTAGGTTTTCCTAGGAAGCCCCTGCCCGATGCTACGCCGGAAAAGCTCGAGGAGCTTAAGCGCGTCATGGATGAACTGGGAGTGACAGCCAAGTACAAGAGGTGAATGCCGTGGATCGCCTCGAACGCTTCCATGAGGCCCGCCGGCGACTTAGTGGCGTGATCAGAGTGACACCGCTGGACCATTCAGTGACTTTCAGTCGCATGACGGGGGCGGATGTCTACCTCAAGCTGGAGAACCTGCAAAAAACGGGCTCATTCAAGATAAGGGGTGCATGGAACAAGATATCCCGTTTATCGGCAGAAGAAAAAGCGAAGGGCGTGGTGGCCGCTTCAGCGGGGAATCACGCCCAGGGAGTAGCTCTGGCGGCAACTGAAGCGGGAATCTCGTGCACGATTGTGATGCCGGCGGTAGCGCCACTGGCCAAGGTGGAGGCTACCCGGGGTTATGGAGCCAGGGTCGTACTCAAAGGGAGCAATTACGACGAAGCCTACGAGGAGGCGTTGAGGATTACAAAGGAGACCGATGCTGCTTTCGTCCATCCGTTTGACGACGAGGAGATTATAGCGGGACAGGGTACTATTTCCCTGGAAATAATGGAGCAACTGCCTGAAGTTGACGTCCTGGTGGTACCAATTGGGGGCGGCGGATTGGCATCGGGCATAGCTATGGCGGCAAAGGAAATAAAACCGTCAGTCAGAGTGTTTGGGGTGCAGGCAGCGGGGGCGCCTTCCATGGTCAGGTCTTTGGCTGGGAAGAAACCCACTGCTCTGGACAGTGTGAATACCATCGCGGATGGGATCGCGGTGAAAAAACCCGGTGGGCTTACGTTCGACTACTGCCGAAAGTACCTGGACGGCGTTGTAACCGTAGATGATGACCAAATAGCGCATGCCATGCTCCTGCTCTTAGAGCGGGCAAAGCTCGTAGCGGAAGGTGCAGGCGCCGCGTCTCTAGCAGCACTTGTTTCCGGCAAGATCCCGTGCCCTGGTAAGAAGGTGGTTGCTATAATCAGCGGCGGGAACGTGGATGTGAACCTCATGTCACGGATCATCGAGCATGGCCTCAGTAAAGCTGGCCGGTACATGCAGATTGTAACCCGCGTGCCCGATAGACCTGGTTCTCTCCTCAAGCTCTTGAATATTATCGCCAGCGAGGGGGCGAATGTAGTAAGTGTCGAGCACGACCGACTCCGGCAAGATCTCGTACTCGGGCAAGCCGAGGTAGAAATCAGGGTGGAAACGTACGGGCCGGAGCATATGCGCAGGATCGAAGCTAGGCTTGCGGAAGCGGGGTATGACGCTATCCACGGATCAGATGTGAGGTGAAGGACCTACCCATCGGTTCGAGTCCTGCCACAAGATGTCCTTCACCATAATCAGCATGGAGGACTCCGTTGCGTACCAGGAGGCAGGCTTTCCTTTGACCTCAAAGAGCCGTTTTAAGCTTTCGACGAATGTCTGGCTGCGTTCCATATCTCCCATCTTAAAGGATACGTATGCCACCTGCGTCCACGCGAATTTCTGGCCGTGATTCAAAACTGGCCAACCTGGGAAGTGGCGGTTGAAGCTGTCCCAGATCGCCTTGGCTTCGTCTGAGTTCGGTGCAATTACCTGAGTCAAGATGGGGTAAAGCTGTGAGATGGCGTCGGGATACCATTTTGCGAGATTCGACCGCTGCCTGAATCCCAGCCAGTGCACTCTCCAATAGTACGAGTTGGTCTTGGGATCCCAAAGTCTCTGCTGGATTCCTTGCCGTATAGCCTGCGCTTTCCTATAGTACTTTACGGCATCAGTTTGGTCGCCCAACATGGACAGCAAGTGCGAGAAATCACAGAGCCCGCGGTAGGCTTCGCAATTGTCCATGAGATACTTGCTTGGGTCTGAGATCTTGGCTCTGACGAGACCGTCTTTACTTTGCAACGCTAGAATCGTGTTTGCTACCTCATGCAACTGCGGCAATATCGTTTCAAGGAAAGTTGAGTCTCCGGTCGCGTTATGGTATTCGAGCACGAGGGTCAAGAAGGTGCCAGCATAGGCATCGGCAGAATCGTAGTCCAGGGTGGAGATCTCCTCATCGCCCTTGTAAATGTAGTCGGTTATGGTGCCTTTCATTCCCCACGGGTCGTGCTTACCCAGATGAGCCACATACCATTGGATGTACTTCTTTACTGCTTCGGGATTCCGATTTAACAGCGCGAGGGCAGCCAGATTCGAGAAATATGGTACCACTCTGTCCTTGGAAGGGGACATCGCGATTGCTCCATCTTCCCGGATGCTCGAGAGCAGCCACTTCTCTTCCAGAGCTGCAGAAGGGTTGACCATAGTGGGTGCCAACGGATCCAGGCGGTAATCCACATTTTGTAGTAGGTTTGGGCGATTCTGCATGTTTGGGCGCCATGCAATTTGAGGTAGGGTGGCCAGTAAGATCGCGAGGAGAGCGACGGGTTGTAACAGCCGCTTCATGTACAGCCTCCCCTTGTTTACATAACATCCACTAACATAATACCGCATATCTGACTATTCGGGCAAGTCTCCATCGGGCTGCTGGAGGAGTTTTCACAACCATGTAACAGTGCGCTGGACATAGCTTCAGTGAGGTGATTTAATGATCAGCGCTCGTGCTGGCTGCAGACGATGGGAGGGGACGAGATCGGTCGCCCCCTCTTTCTCGGTTTACTTAAGGAACGTTCGAGGCAAAAACAACACCACGCTGGGCACGTATGCCATTATCAGAAGGGCTATGATACTTACGCATACGAAAGGCAAGATGGCCTTGTTCATTTTGCTTAGGGGGACGTTTGTAATACCTGAAGTCACAAACAGACACATCCCGACTGGAGGCGTGATAAGCGCTATACATGAGAGGACGCTGAAGACCAGACCGAAATGCACAGGATCGATTCCGACCTGAGCGGCTAGCGGGGCAAGCACCGGTGTAAAAACTATCATCGAAGCAAATGCCTCCATTACGGTGCCCACAAACAGCATCAGGACGATGATTAGCAACATTACTACGTTCGGGTTGTTGGTAAAGCGTAGAACGGCGTCGGCGAACTTTTGGGGTGCCTTGTCCATTGCAAGCGTCCATCCGAAAATATTACCCATAGCGATAATAAGCATTATCCCCGCCGTAATCATACCGGTGTTTAGGAGTATACCCGGGATGTCCCTCGGCCTGAGTTTTCGGTAGATGAATAACCCGGACACCGCTGCAACTACTACAGCAATTGCGCCCGACTCCGTGGGAGTAAAAGCGCCTGAAAGTATACCGCCGATGATTATAACAGGCACAATCAACGCGGGTACGGCGCGGACAAATGACTTCAGGAGCTTGATCGGCTCAAACCTCTCTTTGTACCGGGGATAGTTGCGCTTCTTGGCCTGGATATACGAGACTACCATGTATCCTATGCCGAGAAGGATACCAGGCACGTATCCAGCAAGGAACAACGCGCTCACAGACGTACCGCTCAAGACGCCATAGAGAATGAAAACAACGCTCGGCGGGATGATCGGTCCTATAATGGACGACGCGGCAATGAGCGCCGACGTGAAGTCGTCGTCGAATCCATCTTTGACCATTTCGGGCGCGAGTACAGATCCCAGGATGGCCGCCACCGCGTTGGCCGACCCAAGTATGGCAGCTAAGAACATGGCCACTACTACGGCGACATAGGCGAGTCCCCCACGGAGATATCCCACACACTCTCTAGAGAAGTCGATCAGCTGGGCAGTGACTCCTCCCTTATTCATGAGCTCACCCGCCAGAATGAAGAAGGGAATCGCCATCAGGCTGAACTGGTTAACCCCGCTAAACATCCTCTGAGTGACTATGTCGAAGAACGCCGGATTGCCCATTGCGAGAAGATGAAGATAACCCACACTCCCCAGCATGAAGGCAATGGGTGTCCCAATAATAAGGAGAAAGACAAATCCTATGGCCGCCAACAGCAACCGTCATCCCTCCTTTCCGGGTTTGCTGGCACTTAGCAGGTTGCTTATGCAAAAAACTATCATGAGTGAGAGACCCACCGGGATGGCCGCGTACGGATAGGCCATCGGGACGTTCATGCCAGGGCTGATTTGCATTGTTATTGACGGGGATCGTACATAGTCAATACTAAGCCACAGCGTGATGAGCAGAAATACAAGTGTGACGGCAGTAACGATCCCCTTCGCCACTTTCTTAAACGTGGGTGAGAGTTTGTCTACGAAAAGGTCTAGGTACACGAGTTCCCCCCGTTTGAAGGCGACGCTCCCACCAATGAACGTCACCCATACCAGGAGGAATCGAACGAGTTCCTCCGCCCAAGGAAAAGACAGCCCGAATATATAACGCCTGATTACTTCGACAGACGTAACCAGGGTCATGATACCAAACGCAACCGTAAGGAAAGACTTAGCCGCGGACTCCATGAAATCGGTAACCTTAGACAAAAGACCCGTGTTGTTCATTCCATTCACCCCCAAACTGCTCGATGGCTGTCTACGATGACAAGTTAGGTGGGAGGTGCTGGTACCGCCCTGGACGACGGTACCAGCACGGAGTAGCCCCTTACTTAAGGGTCTTGGCCATATCTACGAACTTCTTGATTGCCGGGTCTTTAGCGGCATACTCGTCCCAGATGCTTGTGACTTTTGCCTGGAACGGGGCTAGATCCTTGACCTCGTTCACTTGGACTTTGTTGTCCTGGATGGCCTTTGTCGCAGTCTTCTCGAGGTTGGTCAGCTCTTTGATAGCGTACTCTATGGATTCCCAGGCCGAATCCTCGAGAATCTTCTGGTCTTCCTTCGAAAGAGAGTTGAACTTGTCCAGGTTCATTACATTAGCAGCAGGGAACGGCCACAACCCTATCAGCGTGACGTACTTTAGAACTTCATAGTGTTTCTCAGAGTAGATGCTGGTCAGGTTGATTTCTTCTCCGTCAATGACCTTGGTTTGAAGTGCGCTGTAAACTTCGCCATAAGCCATAGGATTAGGATTCGCGCCCAGAGCCTGAACACTATTACGGATCAGATTGCTCGGCACGACCCTTAGTTTCAGTCCCTTTAGGTCTTCTGGCTTTGTAATGGGGCGGACGTTGTTGGCGAAGTGGCGAATACCGCCTTCGTAAATAGCGAGGCCCTTGATCTTTAGTGACTCGAGACCCTTAAGCAGCTCTTTTGCTTCGTTGCTGGTGATCGCCTTGTACTCTTTGTCGTACGTACTGAGTAGGAACGGGAGCTGCAAGGTATCTAGCAAAGGAGTATACTTACTGAACGTGGAGGACGAAATTACACCCATGTCCAGCGTGCCTTTCATTACCTGTTCCAGGAGCTCACCGTCGTCTCCAAGCTGCCGGGCCGGAAAAACCTCTATCTTGATCTTTCCGTTGCTCTTTTGTGCCACGAGTTCAACGAATTTCTGAGTTGCGATGTGGAAGGGGTGTGAGGTCTGCGCCGCGTGGCCCAGGCGGAGCGTGATCTGCCCGGGCTGCTGGGACGTAGATGGCTGAGCGGACTGCGCGGGTTGCGCCGGTTGAGCGGGCTTGGTTCCCGAACCTGCTCCGCAGCCACTGATAAAGGAAACTGCCAACACCATCACGACAACAATGGCTACGAGTCTTTTCACCTTTCTCTCCCCCAATTCAGAAATATCTCTTTACGGTCTGTCTGACCGCTGTCAGCTGTTTTTTGAACAGACCGACGTCTGTATCCCAGACAACGTAGTGAATCCCATGGTTTAAGCAAAATTCCAGTTTTCTTTCATCGCCAACAACGATCCCCATCTGTTTGCCGGCCTCTTTCACTTCCCGGTTGATCTTCAGGAAGGCGTCCCTGAGTCCACCATTTACAAAATCGCTGTCGACCCCGAGCGAAAACGACAGATCAACAGGGCCGAGGAATAGCAGGTCGACTCCGGGCGTGTTGGCTATCTCTCGTACTGAGTCAAACGCATCACGAGTTTCAATGTGGACCGCGACCAGGGTCTCTTCGTTGGCCTCCGTCAGGTACGACTTCGTGTCGGAAAAACCGTACCTGCCAGCGCGATGTGAGAACGCCACGCCCCTTGTTCCGAGCGGCGGGTATCTGCTGGCGCGTACGATCCTTTGTGCGTCGGCGGGCCCAGTAATCTGGGGGACCTGGATTCCGTCGACGCCCGTATCCAGCACGTGGAGCAATGTATCATCCGCGAAGTTCCACGGCCGGACGACTACCTTAAGGCCCTGCGGCTGAGCAACCGAGGTGAGTAGTTTCACATCGCCGTATGATAAGGGGGAGTGTTCCATATCGATAATGATGAAATCGAACCCAGCCCAGGCAATCATCTCGATTATCTCAGTACTGGGGATTTTGACAAATATACCGAGCATTGGCTTTTGGGCCAGCTGCTTCTTAAAGTCACTCACTTAACGTACTCCTCCCTCTTGGGCGTAAACACGTCGAGGTTAATAACCTCTTCATCGCCGAGCACTTCGGCATAATGGACGACGTTGGGTGGTACTACGAGCAGTCCTCCCTCCTCCAGTACCACCATCTCATCACCCACGTGGAACTTGGTCTTGCCCTTTATGATATAAACGATCTGCTCGTGTGGATGGGCATGGGGCCTGGGTTCGTGTCCAGGCTGTAGCCTGTTAAGCGCAAGAGTAGCCCCCTCGCCGGTGAAAGCCTTTCGCATAACTCCTGGCCTCACCACCACTTCTTTAATCTCTTTCCAGTTGGCTGCATGTAACATTGTGATTGCTCCTTTCTCTGCTTGGATTTTTACTTAGGTTCTCAGATTTATCGCTTCTCTGCGGCGGTGCCGCTCTGCAGTTTCTCGTACTCCTTGAGCAGTCGGATAAGACGGAAGAATCCTTCAGACTTCTGCTTGTCAATTATCTGGCAAGCACGGTCACTGTCGCCCCGTTCTAGACACTCGATCAATTCATAATGCTCTTTGTTTGAAAGCTCAAACCTGTCAGGCAGCATTGAGAATACCAAGCGCGAATACTCACTCCTGTCGAAGAGATCTTCGATCAGGCGAATCACTACGTCTGCCTTACTGCTCCGGTAGACGGTCAGGTGGAACTCCTTGTTAAGCCGTCCGTAGAGCTTCGCGTCTCCAGTCTTGCAAGCTTTTTCCATCTCGTCCGCCAGTTGCCGGAGCCTGGCTATGGTCGAACTGTCTATCTTCTCAGCTGCGAGACGCGTAGCAAGAGCCTCAAGCTCCCTTCGAACAAGGAAGATTTGCTCGAGCTCGTCAAGATCGAGACGTGCCACACGGGCGCCTGAGTTCGGCCTCATCTCTACGAATCCCTTAGCAGCTAGCTGCTTCAATGCCTCACGCACGGGGGTCTTACTGACATTGAGCTCTTTAGCTACTGCATCGATACGTATGAGCTCGCCTGGTTTGAGTTCCCTGGAGATGATCTTCTCCTTTAGGTGGTCGTACACTAAGTCCGCCTTAAGTTTCGTTTCAGTTGTCGTGGTGTTGTGCTGCACTCCTGTAACCTCCAGTGTATCTTTTTCTCAGTCCTCCATCTCCATAACTGTTCGCGGGTTAGTCTTAAGCATAGTCTCCAGCTCACGTACCGTAACTCCGTTGTCGAGCAATAGGCGACTGAAGTGCTTGATTGCGGCTACAGGTCGTATATTGCCGAGCTGCCCACAGTCCGAATTCATGATGATGTGGTCCACCCCGACCTCTCGAATGATTCTCAGTGTGGTGCTCATGTCCACAGCACAAAACTTCGATGCCGGGTCGGATGTTGCAGCACCAATCTCGAGGTAGGCACCGAGCTTAGCCCAGGCTTTCATTTGTTCAATGGTAGCGCCGATCATGTATGCGGGGTGGTTCACTATGATGTGTTTAACTCCCAGGCCAGCAGCTGCCTTTACGATGGCATCGACTTCCTGCGCGTTCCCATGACCTGTGCTCAGTACGACTTGTTGATATTGAGCCACAAATTCAAGTACTCGTAGGACGTCGTCTGTCGGAGACCCATCTTCTTTTACTAACGGAATGTACTCGTGCTGTACCGCGGACACCTTCTTAGCAGTGGGGAATTTGAGCCCGCCCTTCGTGTGCTTGATATGGTGATTCTCGGTTGAGACAGTAGGCATCCACACGAACCTGGCACCCATGTTTATGGCAGTCTCCAGGGCTTCAAGGTTTAGACCTCCGATGTGGTTGTTTAGAGCTATGCCAGAGAATACCTTGAAACCTGGTTTTTTAACGAAATGCTTCTGTACTAAGTCGGCGAGAGCCATAGTGGGGACATGGTGGTCCTTAGCGGTAATCGCCTTCAGGCCCGCCTCTTGCGCCTCGATCGTTGCCTCCGCTACGTCGAGGTCTCGCGGCAGAACAGACGGCCCCAGATGTTGATGGAGGTCAAGAGCTCCGTCCACAACGCTGTCGACTAGGTCCATATACACCCTTCCTTTCCGTACAAGGTGAGACTAACCAACGTGAAGCCGGTATCTTATTGTGTACACCATGGTATGCGATAGACCGGCATTCAGAATAATATTCACCCCCATCTAGAATACCGATCTTAAGCAAATCGCATACTATTTCACCGCGGATAGTATATTCTTCGTTTGTTAGCCAACTCCTTCTTGATAAATAGAAAATTTTCTGAGCGGATGGAGCTTGGGCATAAACACGAGATTGCAACAGATTGCCGCGGACATGATGAGCGTGTCACCTCACGGCCAGGACGTGGCGGATGGTTGGCCACATCCGAAGAATTTCCTCGAAAGGCGCCTTCCCATAGCCAGCGTGACCAAGACAATTGAAGTCACCGAGGCAGATCGACGCAGGACCACAGTACTTACAATCTATCCACCACTCTGTTGGATAAGAGTTGGCACGGTAACCTTACGAGGCGCGCGTATGTGGGCTAAGGGGGCGTGCGGAAGCGAATACACTGAGACTGGCGGAATAGAAGTACTGATGTATATCGTGCAGAATTGCGGCGTGGCTATTGGTTCTGAAGAACGGTCTGGCAATCAATAACACCCACCAGGGACGTAGTGAACTCTCTGCTTCCGACCGGTATAATGTAAGTGATTAGCGGTGGGTGACGCCTGTGAAGCTTGAGGACATCATGGTTTCCCCCGTAACCTCGATTCCTTCTGGCAGCACCGCAAAGGAAGCTATGGATCTGTTTCTTCAAACGGACCTCAAACAGCTACCTGTCGTAGATTCGGCCGGCCGTCTTCTGGGCGAGCTTTTTCGCCGCCGACTCGGGGACAGGCCCAGCGCGACAAGGCGCGTCGACGACCTGATAAGTGATGCAGTAAGGATCAGCACTGACACCCCGATAAGCAGAATCCAGAGGTTGATTCTCAAGGAAGGGAAACCCAGACTATACGTCTGCGATTCTGAAGGGAGACTGTTGGGCCTCGTCACTGAGAGGACTCTAATCAGGGCCCTCTCACAGGAATATGAGAGGAGTCATCTTGCACTGGCCGCAGTGCTCAACTCCATGAGCGAAGGAGTCATCGTAGTAGACAAGGAGTCTACTGTGATTTTCGTAAACCCTGCTTACACCAGGATTCTCGGGGTACCCATCCATTCGATCTTGCACAAGAGACTGAGAGATGTGGAACCCAATGCCAGAATCCTCCGCGTTTTGGAGACCGGTCAAGAGGTGATGGAGGAGAAAGTGCATATCAAGAGCGTCGATAGACACGTGGTAGTAAACATCTCCCCCATAATGGCAGGCGATGAGATTACAGGAGCCGTTTCCGTCTTCAGGGACATGACTGAGACGAAGCGTCTCATCGCTAGGCTTCAAAATGCAGAAATGATCGCTAGATATCTGCAGGCGGAACTGCAAACTGAGATGCCATTGCCGGAAGCGTTTAAAACAATTGTTGGAGAGAGCGAGGTAATGAAGGCAGCTCTGTCGCTGGCTGCGAGAGTTGCTCCCACCAACGCGACGGTCCTGATAACCGGCGAGAGCGGCGTGGGCAAAGAACTAGTAGCCAGAGCAATTCATTTCTCCAGCCCGCGGGCTCACATGCCGCTTATCTGCGTGGACTGCGCCTCGATACCGGAAACCTTGGTGGAAAGTGAACTGTTTGGATACGAAGAAGGGGCTTTCACAGGCGCGCGTAAGGGCGGGAAGCCAGGTAAGGCCGAACTGGCTCAAGGCGGTACGCTTTTCTTCGATGAGGTCGGGGATATGGGCCCGATAATGCAGGCGAAGGTCCTGCGACTGCTGCAGGAACGGGAGTTCGAACGAATAGGGAGCACAAAGACTACGAAAGTAGACATCAGGGTAATAGCTGCCACCAACAGAGACCTTTGGCATATGGTAAGAGAAGGGAAGTTCAGGGAGGACCTCTATTACAGGTTGAACGTCGTATCCATTGTCATCCCTCCCCTTAGAGCGCGGAAACTGGATATACCGGCCTTGTGCCAGCGTTTCCTGGACGAATTCACGGCCGCCAACGGGAAAAGCCTGCGCCTTAGCGACGATCTACTTCGGGCGTTGATGGACTATGATTGGCCGGGTAACGTCCGGGAACTTCGCAACGTAATAGAACACTGTGCAGTAGTGGCGACCGACGGTGGGGTCCTAAGCCCCTCTCATCTACCTGCCTACCTAAAAACTAGGCTTCACACTGCTGCAATCCGGGTGCCGGAACAAAAGGAGCGGAACCTGAGGCGAGTCCTGGATAGCACCGAGCGAGAAGTAATCCTGACGGCCCTGGCGCAGGCGGGCGGCAATAAGACCAGGGCGATGCAGCTTCTGGGCATAAGCAGACGCACCTTTTATAAAAAACTGCGCCGTCACGGACTGATAGCCAACTAAGCCCTCCCTATTGTTTCCTCTGGCATACACCATGTGTTCCAAAGTAAACAGCCAGAACTGACTGAAAATAAGCGCAAGAGCGGCATTTTTCTCTAGCGGCGTGAGACCTGTATACACCCGTATGCAGTTGTAGGCTGCAGCTTCTTACTTTCCCACGTTGGTTCAGCTTCGCAGGAGGACAAGCGGAAGTGGTACGGTTTTTGCTCGATCCGATGGTGAAAGGGGGAATCAGGGTGAGCCAGAAGGAAGAGCGACTTCCATACGCTAGTGTATGGGGCGATACGGTCAAATTAGAGCACCTCGCTGTCTCGACCGTATTGGGGGTTGTATTGACCATGGCCTTCTACTCGTTTGGTCTGTCATTCTTTTCTCGGAATCCTGGCATAAAGCCCGACCTGGCCAAGGGGTACGCCATGATGGTTGGGGTTGTCGGGTGCATCATCAGCTGTGTTACGGCGGCGATCCTTTTCAAACCTAAGCGCGTGATAGTGGAGAAAGCTGAGCACGCCGAATTACCTGAGATTTTGAACGCGGCGGGCATGACACTTGAGGAAGAACGACAGGCTCTCGAGTCCATCGATGCACAGACGGCTACGGAGCTTTCTGAACTGGGGTTGAAGGACTTCCTTTCAGGAAACGTAAGGGGGTGAAGACGCCATGGAGATCTTACTTTCGTTCGTCGCGGCGATCGTCGGCGGAGTGATTTTTACCATCATCGGGATTGTCCCCGGTACCGACGAAACCGCCACTATGGTACCGCTCACTCTGGTGCTGGTTCTTCTGGGCGCTTCTCCGGTGGTGATATTCTCATGGTTCATAGGCATAGCCACGGCTATGCAAATCTCTCATACCATTCCGACAGCAATGGCGGCGCTTCCCGGCAGCACTATGGCGGTCCCCATGGTGTTCGGTTGTTCAATCGCGAAGCGCCTGGGCGCCCCGCACATGGCCATGAGAAAAATGGCTGCCGGTTCGCTAATCGGTAGCATCATTGCAATTCCTGTCGCTACAGCGTTTGGAATTGCTTTGGCTCCGTTCGGCAAGCAGATCGCACCGTATGCCCCGTTTTTGTTCACTGTTGGGGCTGTCATACTCGCTTTGATGTCCAAAGCCAAGTGGGGAGCGGTTCTAGCTATAATACCTTACTCTTTCCTGATCCAGGGACTTCAGAAAGTGGCACAGGCCAGTGTAAACAAAACCCTCTTCATCTCGATATTCATGGGTATAACCGTGGGCCCCATGGTGGCCGAGGTCTTCAACACCACTATACCCAAGATACGGGCCAAACAGATGCGGCACTCTATGAACGAAGTATGGCTCGCCCCGGAAATCCAAAAGTACTCTGGTTTATTCCCAAACCCGTTCAAAATCCTCACGAAGAAACAAAACATTTTCGTGTCAATTGCTTCGGCATTGTCGGCATGCACCTTTACCTTTTCTCCAGCCGGAATGACGGTACTGTTAGGAGAAATATTCGGTGCGCGGTGCAAAGAGGTGTACGACAGATCCACAACCACCATTGCGGTCATGGACGCGGTGAGCAATGCGACTTATCTTGGAGAGGTCATCGTGCCTTTACTGGCCTTCGGCTTACCACTGAGTCCCATGGGGCTGGGTCCTGCAGCTCCGCTGTTCAATGCACCACCTAGGTTCACTGTAAACCCGATACACAACCTTCACAATTACTTGGCGCCGTGGCAGTACATCGTGTTCGGGTATATTGGAATGATTGGCGGCGCTTTAATCGCTTACCCGGTGGCGATAAAGTACGCGCGCAAGGGCACAGAGCTTCTGTTCAAACTGGTAAGCCATGAAGCGCTGATCGGTTCGTTCGTAGGGCTGATCATCATGTTGGCCTATTATGAAGCGGGAATAGTAGGGGTGGCGGTTGCTCTGACCATAGCTCTGTTCGGTGGCATCCTGCACAACTACTTTGATATCCACACGGGAGTCCAGTTCATGGGATATTACGCTTCCGGGTGGATAGTATCACAGATCCTGCGGTTGGTGACCAAATAGGAGGGATGCAAATGGCCAGCTCAAAGGTGAGCGGTTTCTACAAACTGAGTGTGGATGAACGGTTGAAATTCGTCAAAGAATTCGCGTCACTCACTGACGACGAAGTATCTGCGCTCAAGGCCCCGGGGGCGTTGAGCCTCGACGCTGCCGACCGGATGATCGAGAACGTTATCGGAACGTTCCAGCTGCCCCTCGGGATTGCGGTGAACTTCCTCATCAACCAAAAGGACTACCTGATACCTATGGTGGTAGAGGAGCCTTCGGTGGTAGCTGCTTGTAGTCATGCGGCAAAGTTGGCCAGGGATGGCGGCGGCTTCTTCACAAGCAGTACGGGCCCGATAATGATCGCCCAAATTCAGGCCGTAAACGTGATCGATCCGGCGGCTGCTAGGCTGAGACTCCTTGAAGCTCGAGACGAGATCTTGGAGTTGGCAAACCAAAAAGACCCGGTGCTGGTGGAGCTCGGCGGAGGAGCCAGGGATATCGAAGTCCGGGTGATAGAGGCAGAGTGCGGAAAGATGGTGGTGACCCATCTTCTCGTCGACGTGAGGGACGCTATGGGTGCCAATGCGGTCAACACCATGGCAGAGGCGCTGGCGCCGACTATCGAGAGAATAACCGGTGGGAGGGTCTGCCTGAGAATTCTATCGAATCTGGCAGACAGGCGGGTTGCCAGAGCACGTACCGTGGTGCCCAAAGAGTCTCTGGGAGGGGAAGAGGTGGTGGACGGAATCGTCCTGGCGTACCAGTTTGCCGCCGCGGACCCATACAGAGCAGCAACCCATAATAAGGGTGTGATGAACGGGGTGACGGCTGTCGTCCTCGCTACCGGCAACGACACCAGGGCCATAGAAGCCGGAGCCCACTCATATGCCGCCAGGACGGGGCATTATGGTCCGCTCACCCGGTGGGAGAAGGACAAAGATGGGAACCTTACGGGTAGCATCGAGTTGCCTGTGGCAGTTGGGCTGATCGGCGGAGCCACAAAGGTACATCCGGTAGCTAAGATTGCGGTCAAGATACTCGGATGCGAGACGGCCGGCGAGCTAGGGGAGGTGCTCGCTGCGGTTGGACTGGCCCAAAACCTGGCTGCTCTGAGAGTGCTGGCTACGGAAGGCATACAAAGAGGGCACATGGCTCTTCATGCAAGAAACGTGGCGGTGACGGCTGGCGCCACCGGGGAACTAGTTGATAAGGTGGCTGAAGCGATGGTGAGAGCGGGGAAAATCCGGATCGATTACGCTCGGGAACTGATCCGGGAAATGTCCTGAATCGTGCCAGGGGGTCTGCGGCATGATGGAACCGAGAAGGGTTATAATAGGGGAGTGCTGGGCGAGGGACGGCCTGCAAAACGAAAGACTCATCGTCCCGACCAAACTGAAGGTTGAGATGATAGACGCTCTTCAGGATGCAGGGTTCAAGGAAATCGAAGTAACCAGTTTCGCGAGCCCCAAAACCTTGCCCCAGTTCGCGGACGCTGAAGAAGTGCTTTCAAGTATTCAGCAAAAGCCAGGGGTAAACTTTCGGGCCATAGTGACCAACCTGAAAGGGATGGAACGGGCTGTGGCGGCCAAGCAAAAGGGGCTCAAGATCGACGAAATAGCCATGGTTATTTCTGCTAGCGAGGCTCATAACATCGCCAACGTAAACATGACCCATAAGGAGAACCTGCTCCAGCTGGAGAGTATGTGCAAGATGGCTCTCGCCAATGGCTTCAAAATTCTCGGCTGGGTGCTTACGTCCTTCGGCTGTCCCATAACGGGAGAGGTTCCCATGGAGAAAGTGCTTTGGTTTGGCCACTGGTGGTTGTCGCAAGGGGCCACCTGGGTTGGCTTCGGCGACACCACCGGAATGGCAAACCCCAAGCAGGTCAAGAGATTCTACTCGCGAGTTCGAGAAGAGGGTTTTCAGCCAGAGCAAGTGATCGTGCATTTTCACGATACGAGGGGATCGGGTATAGCCAATAACGTGGCTGCCCTCGAGGAAGGGATGATTTACTTCGACTGCTCAGTGGGAGGGATTGGCGGCCAGCCAGCGACGGGATCACCTCTCTACCATTATGGCTACGCCGGAAACACCTGCACTGAAGATCTCGTATGGTTGTTCGAGCAAATGGGGGTCAAAACCGGGATTGACTTGAACAAACTGATGGCTGTTGGTCTGAGAGCCGAAAGCATTCTGGGGAGAAAACTGCGATCCAACACTGTGAGGTGCTACGCGGAGAAGCCCGGCTGATGCTTGGTGCGGCTTTACTGCTGAAGGCGCGGGAAACTTCCCGCGCTTTTGTGTTTGCCCAGCATGTCTGCTGAGCCGATGGGTTGAAAGAAACCCTGTCACCTGACCAGCGGGAAAACAATCGGTAGGCAAGGGCGCCGCAGGTAACGGCAGGGTCTGAAGGAAGCCGAAGAAAGGACACGGAACGTACCGCTAAGCGAACCGAGGTTGGCTCTACAGGTGGATAACCTTGCATAGAGTGGGAAAGCCCGAGGGCTGGATAACCTGGGGAGTTCGGACGCACGGGTTCATGTTCAGGCAGGCTTAACTGGGGAAACGCTGTATCATCCAAGTAAACTTGGTAAGCTCTCAAAAAACTGAGAGGCAAGGGAGAGAAGACGTGGTGCAGGGCGGCAGACGAGTCCGTAGCGTGGGCTGAGCAGCGTAATCATCAGGTGGGGTAAAGTCCCGCTGGTGCTCGGATGCGGGGCGCCGTATCCAAAGTCGGGAGTAATGCCTCGCCCGCGTGAGGCAGCCAGGGCAGGCAGGGTGTCTCTCGTGATGGAGAATCCCAGGGGCATGCGGGGAGATTCCGGACCGTAGTCAACGAGACGAACCGGTCGGCCAAAGATGGGGAAAGGTCTAGCGTGCACTGCGGAGGCGAAGGCACTGTGCATCAGCCCCATCGTACCAAGATGTTTGCGGACGGCACGGAATGGAAGATGATTACGTGAGCTCAGGAGAACTCGTCAGGTTCACGAAAAGTGAAAGGACCGTATAAGTGCAAGCGAAATCGGACCTGATGCGTGGCGAATAGTTGGAGCGCTGAATAGTACCAACCTACAGTCGTACTGGCGAAGGAGGTTCCCTCCTCTACAAGGAAGTTGTGCAACTGATGTTCCGGGCGAGGAGCGAAAACCAGGGACGCAACCAAAAATCCGCTATATTCTCTATTGTAACGCGGCTGAGGCTGAGGATGCCCCTACCTTCGGGGGAGAAGCGCTCAAAGAGGTGGAAGAAGAACTAAAAGGTCTCGAAGTGCAGCTGAAAACAAGACGCCCGGGCACGGACGTAAGCTCACCCCCAAAGGCATTGCCGTAAGCTAGCCAGGATCCTAGAGAAGAAAGGCATAACACTGTTATTCGATGTTGTTTACGATGGCCAAGGTACACTCGGCTTCCAGCGTAACGAAGCTGCTATCGCAGAGGAGAGCCTCCGAGACGGGAAGTTTCTCGTAAAGACGAACAGCGACCTTGAACCTGAAGCGGTGGTGACCGGCCACAAGAACCTCCTACAGGTCGAAAATGCTTTCCGTGAGATCAAAGACTTCATCCGCCTCCGGCTCATCTACCACTACAACCAAACACGTGTGCGCGGTCGCGTCCTTATCTGCGTGCTGGCTTACTTTTCGAACAGTGGCTTTACGTGCTGCACCGCTACCACATCGAAGCCGAGATGTATGAAGCGTCTCGCTTACCACCCAGGGAGCACCTGGAAGCGAAACGTCGCGAACTAAAGGCTTCTCACCTGAGCGGCTGACGCATCTTCGAAGAGCTAGACAGAATCAAGGCAGTGGATCAGGAGTAAACCGCAGGTTCTACACCATAACTGAACCCGGACCAGCTCAGAAGCAGATCCATGGAAAGACTTCAAGCTTCCTTGCCACCCAAGGTGTTCTGCAGAAATGGCACCTCCTGAGGGGCCATAGTGAAAATCGTCTCTACAGACCCCTTAATTTTACTGGTTCGCTGTCAAAGTTGGGTTTACTGCTTCGGGATTCCAATTTAACAGCGCGAGGATGTTAGCAACGGTGATAAAATCCCCGCAAACAATTGCTTTGGGCGCAGGCGGAGAAGCTGCGACACTCACCTATCCGGGAGCTTCGTCCCAATTGGGCGGGTCGTTGGGGGCAGCCATACAAAAACTCGGGCTCACACGTCCCAGGGGATTTTTCGGCTGCCCCACCCGCACCCCATCTAAACCGCTCACACCTCAATTCGGCGGGCTTGCGCTTTTATCATGTCTACAAAAATAACGGTTGAGAATTCCTCAAAATCAACAGAAAGAATTCCCCCCTGGCGAATCAGGGCACCGAAGACTGGCGATCGGAGGTGCCCAGAATGCTAAGGGGTGAGGAAATGTTGGACATCAGAAAAGCGTATCGTGAGAGAGTTAGTATCAGCGAACTGGCACGGCGCACCGGACATGACCGCAAGACGATCAGGAAGGTAGTTACCGACGAAGCGTTCAGGCGGGTCCCAGGTGAAGCGCAGGGAGCAAGAAGAGGTAGCAAACTGGATGCTCACAAGGACTACCTCCTCGAGCGCATGGAGGCCGGAGTCTTTAACGCCGCCCGACTGCTGCGAGAAATACGCGAACGTGGCTACCAGGGCGGGATCACCATCCTGCGCGACTTCATGAGACCTTACCGTCCACCACTTGCAGGGAAAGCTACCTGCAGGTTCGAGACTCCGCCCGGCCAGCAGGCCCAGCTCGACTTAGGGATGTTCAAGTATCTTGACGCAAACAATACGGTGTCCACGGTGTATTGTTTCGCCATGACTCTCTGTTACTCCCGCATGCTTTACGTAGAATTCATCCCAAGGTCAGATCAATTGAATATACTACGTGGACTGCGCAACGCTCTGGAGTTCTTCGGAGGTGTCCCTGTGGAAGCGCTTAGCGACAACTGCTCAAGCCTTGTGCTTTCCCGCGACGAGGACGGAGTCAATTGGCAGCCTGGGTACCTCCGCTTCTGCGAGCACTACGGCTTCACTCCCCGGGCCTGCCGTCCCTACCGCAGTCGGACGAAAGGAAAGATCGAGCGACCCATTCGCTACATACGAGATAGCTTCTGGCCGGTGAACTTCACCGACATAGATGATCTCAACCGGCAGGCCTTGGCCTGGCGGGATGCAGTGGCCAACGTGAGAGTGCATGGCACCACCCACGAGGTCCCTTTAAAAAGGTGGCAGGAGGAGAACCTGCAACCCCTGCCGGGCGGACGATTCTTACTGGAGGAAATCGAACCCCGGCGGGTATCTTTAGACTGCTTTATCTCCTGGTACTCGAACCGTTACTCCGTTCCCTGGAACCTGGTAGGCCATACAGTGCTCGTCAGGGAGAACGAAAAGGGAGTCCTGACCGTTGAACACGCCGGCCAAGTGGTAGCCACTCACGAGGTGATGAGAGGGCGTTACCGGACGGTCGTGGACCGCAGGCACTACCGCGGTATTCCCATGGGTTCCGCACGGTTCCGGCAGACCGTCTACGCGCACCAGCTGGCGCCCGATGTGGAGGTTCGGCCGCTTGATGTGTACGAGCGGTTGGTGATGGGCAGATGAACGAAGCCATGGCGCTTGACCGAGCAGATGCCTTGCTGCGTGAGCTAGGCCTTAACCGAATGGCGGATTTGCTTCCTTCTCATGCCGAGGAAGCGGCAAGGGAATCGCTTACCTACACCGAGTTCATCGCCCGCTTGCTTGATGCGGAGATGGAATATCGTTATCAGAGGTATACTACTGCGTTCATGAAGCTGGCTGCACGCTCGGGGAGTTCGACTTTTCATTTCAGCCCTCGATAGACGAGCGCCAGGTAAGGGAACTGGCCACCTTGGGTTTCGTTGACAATGCCACCAATATCCTGGTTCTGGGCCCACCCGGGGTCGGGAAGACGCACCTTGCAGTCGCTCTGGGGAATAGAAGCCGTCAAGCGGCGCATCAGCACCTACTTCATCACGGCCCAGGAAATG
This sequence comes from Bacillota bacterium, assembly GCA_012840015.1. Lineage (GTDB taxonomy): Bacteria > Bacillota > Sulfobacillia > DUMF01 > DUMF01 > DUMF01. The sequence continues at coordinate 32,992 of DUMF01000026.1, read as the reverse complement.
ATTTCGGATCTAAGAAAGGCCTACCTTGAGAACCGGTTTGAAAGGCGCCTGAAGCTCTATACGCGGCCAAAGCTCCTCATACTGGACGAGATGACGTATCTGCCCATCGAGCCAGCGGACGCGGCCCATATCTTCCGGGTCGTGGCAGAGAGGTATGAGAAGGGGTCGATCATCATCACTTCCAACGTGAGCTACGGTAACTGGGGACAACTGCTCGGCGATCCCATTTTAGCCAGCGCCTTGCTTGATCGCCTTCTACACCACTCCGTTACCATCAACATCCGCGGCCAGAGCTACCGGCTCAAGGACAAGCTTCGCGCTGGGGTTCCAATGCCGTCGCACCCAGCTGTGGAGGGAGGTGAACACGGCTAACGCTTCTAATGGGAGGTGTGGAATTTGCACCGGTGAAATTGGGGAATTTCATTCCGTTGAAAGTGGGGAATTTTAAGCCGGTGTTGACATTGGTGACCTGTGCTTGCGTGATTTCACACGCTCGACTATCTCACGAATCCGCGGATCATCTTCTTCAACAATGGAAAGCTGGCTGGAGAGTGCAGATTCGAGCTTTTTGGCAAGCGCACACCATTCTTCGGCAGGACCAGGGGCCAGTGGCCCAAGAGAGCAGATTGTGCGCTGCCTGGGTCCCTTCGGAATCGAGACACATTCCACCAGGAGGTAGTTGATGTACTCCTTGCCGTCTTTGGTCTTGCGGACTGTTTTGCGGATGTACATGCCACTGTGCTAACACACCACAGAGCCTAACGCAATACCCACTAGCTACACCAGTCGTCACTACATTGGCCATTTCGAATATGACCCCTAGAACTCTCAAGGGTTTGCGGTTTCAAAAAGGGGCAAGAAAGGCCCAAAACTGTTGTCAGAGTGCGGAAGTCGGGCGAATTTCCTGCTCTCTGTGCAAAAGGGGCCGTTTTGTACAGGAAGCAAAAGCGAAGGGCTGTTTCTATTTTCAAAAGCAAATCTTGGTGGTCACCATGTGGTGGACGATTGACAGTCGTATGATTGTCATGTACAATTGGATTAGACTAAACCAAAAGGAGGTAAACTCATGGCGGTGAGCAAAGAAAGAGAAGTCATTGTAAGTATCAATATCACCGGAAGGTTGGCCATCAAGATTGAAAAACCAGAAGACGAAACCCAAAAAACAGGTCTCGATGACATTGTTTTTTCTGAACTTGATGATACAGTTGCAGACCTGATCGGCTACCTGCCTGCCACCCAAAAAGATGGCGATAAAAAGAATGAAGTTGAGGAACAGGTCTTCCTTGGCTCAATGTCTCGCAGCGAAGCCCTGGAAAAAGCAATAAGGTTGCTTATTGAAAACAACGAAAATGTCGTGGCCCGCAGGGGCAGCAGATCCGAGGATGCAGACATCATCGTTGAAAAGGGGTATATGGTCCAGAAAATTAACTTCTACTTCAGCAAGGTTTACGCCAACCTTAAGCATGCTTCTTGGAGTGCAATCTTTGAGGAGGACATTAATAAGCTTGACTATTTCCTTTTTGCCATAAACGATGCCGAGCCATATTTCCTACTTTTCTCCCGGAAACAGATGGCAAAGCTCTTGGAGGGAAGGAAGAAAGACAGCAACGAAAGACTCCATTGCTCTTTCCGCCGCGATATTAACGGGCACGTTTATGAGGTGAGAGGAGATAAGCCGGTAGACGTAACCTACGCTTTAAATAATTTCACCTTGCAAGACCTTGAACTTAATGCTAATGATTTAGCAGATAACTAGCAGAAAGACAAAGCTTGTCGCAAACCGGATGAAAGGAGGAATTTAGCGGCAGGAAGGGGCCGCTACGTGAAATATGCAAGAAAACTTTTCTGTCATCAATCAAGAATGGCTATCAAAGAAAACCCGTCATTTCGGGCGAATCATGACAGCCCTTTCGGAGTTGGAGGTCTTTCTTTATCCCAGTCCCTTGCTTGCGTTGGAATTGAAAGAAGACGATTACAAGCTCTTGAACCGAGTCCTGTCGGAAGAAATAATACCCCCAATAGCCGAAGAGGAAAAGGTAACACCGCAAACAATATACTCCAAAATCACTCGCGCCATGGGCCTCAAAGACATCAAGACTTTCAACGAGTTAGTGACCGCATATTTTCTAAATGGAAACGACGCTTTGATGGAAATAGCCTTGAGAACGCTGCCCCACAAGAGCAACAAAATAAAGCACGATAGGGATTACGAGTACCTCCTCGAGCTACATAAAAACCTAACGCAGCGCAGAAACAGGTAAAATTAACCAAATTTGTGCGGGTAATAATACCCGCTAATTTTATTTTTCTTCTGCAACCACCACTTTCCCTTTCCTGGGCAAGTAGAGTGAACTCGAGCGATTGGTGTGGATGGTTGCGTTTCCTCCCCTGGCTATTGCGGCGGGTGGCCGGGGGAGGGTTCATGGTTCAGCAGATTCTGAACGGTTTATCCATAGGCAGCATCTACGCTTCCTTAGCCGTGGTTCACCATGATGCTAGCTGCATACCTGGGCTATTTCTCGTGTATTCTCATACCGTCCTTCTCCCTGGGCCTTCTCGTGGCGGTGGTGGGCGGAGGACTTGTGTCCTCGCTGATGGAGTTCTTCGGATATAGGTTTCTACGCCAGAAAAAGATCGCCAAGATATACTACCTGGCTCTTTCGATGGGATTCTGCACGTTCTTCGAGAACCTGGTAATAAACGTGATTGGTCCGCTTTTCCTGGTGTACCCGCCTGTCTTGAGGACCACTCCTATTCCGATAGGTGGCCTGAGTATGGGAGTACCAGACTTGCTGGCTCTAGTGCTGACGATGGCTTTTCTTGTCGTGTTTTCATATGGGATACAGAACACTATGGAGGGGGCTGCGATTCGCGCAGCCTCGGGTAACCTGGAGGCCACCGAGTTGATGGGAGTCAACCTCAACGTGCTCCTGGGCCTCATATTCTTCATAGCCGGGGGAGCAGCGGGGCTCGCCGGCGTCATATTGGGGATCAAGTATACCGTGTACCCTCAGATGTGGTACATGACCAACAAAGTGTTCATTGCGACCGTCTTCGGCGGCCTGGGGAGTCTGGCCGGGGCCGTAGTGGCTTCCCTTGGCGTGGGACTGCTGGAGACTTTCGTCACCGCTTACGTATCCTCTGAGGCCAGTAACCTGGTGGTTTTCCTGCTGTTAATTCTGGTCTTGCTGTTCAGACCTCAGGGGCTTTTGGGAAAGCAGGTAGAGGAAAAGGCATAGAGGGGATAAGGATATGCTCAGCTACCTGGAAAGTATATGCATAATAACCGGGATCAACCTCATAGCAGTGCTTGGTCTGGCGTTTTTCACGGGCTTCACAGGGAATTTTTCCTTCGGCCACGCGGGCTTCGTGGCTCTTGGAGCATACGCCAGCGCCATCTCGTCAGTTCGGCTGTCGCTGCCTTTTCCGGTGAGCCTCGCTCTGGGTGCGCTGGTGGCCGGGCTGGTGGCTTTCGGGATAGGCATCCCAACTCTTAGGATAAAGGGAACCTACTTCGCCATCGTGGCCTTAGGCTTTGGCGAGACAGTGAGGATTTCCACCATAATGCTGAAGGACCTTACCGGCGGGGCTTCAGGGTACTCGGCTATTCCCCTGCAGACCACCTTGCCTTGGGTTTTGGCACTGAGTATTCTGTCCTTCATATTGGTTTGGAACTTGGCGTACTCGCCTGTGGGCCGGGCGTGCGTTTGTGTCAAGAATGATGAGATCGCGGCCAGCGCCTCGGGAATACCCGTGCACAGGACGAGATTGACCGCCTTCGTGGTGAGCGGCGTCCTGTGTGGTTTGTCCGGGGGTCTCCTGGCGCACTACCTGACTTACCTGCAGCCCAACATGTTCGATATCGCCATGTCGTCTCAGCTATCCATTACGGTCTTGCTGGGCGGATTGAATTCGGTGACGGGCCCCACCATTGCGACTTTCATTTTAGTGACATTACCTGAGGTTTTCAGGTTGCTGGCGAAGTGGAGGCTTACCATCTACGGGCTGGCCATCATTCTGACGGTGATCGTACGGCCTGAAGGGTTATTGGGCGGAAGGGAGCTAACGCTCTGGCGGCGGGAGGACTCCTCGTTGGGGGCGAGGTGATCGGTTTGAACGGCGTTCTGGAAATTAAAAATGTAAGTAAGGCTTTCGGCGGGATCAAGGCCGTCCAGGATTTCAACCTCAGCCTTGGAGCCGAGCAGGTGGTCGGGCTAATCGGTCCCAACGGGGCGGGCAAGACCACGGTGTTCAACTTGATCACCGGCATATACGTACCCGACTCGGGGCAGATAACCCTGATGGGCGAGCCGGTAACCGGCCTCAGGCCGGATCTAATCGCCCTCAAGGGAGTGGCCAGGACGTTCCAGAACATCAGACTATTCAAGGAGCTTACAGTCATCGAAAACGTAATGGTAGCTCTCGAGGCCCGCAGCGGCTACAGCGTACTGACGAGCCTGACTCACGCGGGACCTTATTCCCGCCAGGTATCCCGTGCCCGATGTGCCGCCATGGAGATTCTTCGGGTGCTTGGGCTGGAGGCGGATGCCGGAAAGCGCGCCACTGCGCTGCCGTATGGTCACCAGCGCAAGCTCGAAATAGCCAGAGCCCTGGCGCTATCCCCCAGGATACTCCTGCTCGACGAGCCCACGTCCGGCATGAACCCTGTGGAGACCGAGGAGATGATTTCGACCATTGCCAGAATTCAGAAGCAGTTTTCCCTCGCTATCCTCATGATAGAACACCACATGGGCGTCGTCATGAGCATCTGTGATCGCATTGTGGTGCTCAACTTCGGTAAGACCATTGCGGCTGGCACACCCCAGGAGGTGCGCTCCAACCCCGCGGTGATCGAAGCGTATCTGGGGCGGGAGGATGAGTGACGTGTTGCTAGAGGTCAGGAACCTGCATGTTTTCTACGGTGTAATACATGCGCTGTGGGGTGTAAACATCGAAGTGGAAGAAGGCGAAGTGGTCTCCATCATCGGCGCGAACGGGGCCGGCAAGACCACTCTGCTCAGAGCGATCGTGGGATTTCAACGCGTTGCGCAGGGCGAAGTGCTCTTTTGCGGGAAGCGTTTGCCGGGCGTCCCTCACTTGGTGGCGGGACAGGGGATAGTGTTGGTGCCGGAGGGCAGGCAAGTGTTCGTAAACCTGAGTGTCCGGGAGAATCTTTTGATGGGCGCGTACCTCAGGCGAAAAGACCGCGCCGGTTTGCTCCGGGATATGGATAGGGTAATCGAGAAGTTCCCCAGGCTGGGCGAGCGATTGAACCAACGGGCGGGTACTCTCTCTGGGGGCGAGCAGCAGATGCTGGCCATCGGGAGAGGGCTGATGTCCAGACCAAGGCTCTTGCTTCTGGACGAACCGTCGCTGGGGCTCGCTCCGATGATGGTGAACGAGGTGTTTCAGACTTTAAGAGCCATTAACACCGAGGGCACCTCGCTTTTGCTCGTGGAACAAAACGCCCGAAAGGCACTCAAGCTTTCGCACAGAAGCTATGTGCTGGAGAACGGGCGAGTGGTTAAGGAAGGCACGGGCGAGCAGCTGCTGGGCGACCAAGAAGTGATAAAGGCGTACTTAGGCGCGTGAGGGGGAATATGGGTTGAGGATACGCATTATCAGGCCTGTATCGTCTGCGGCTCCCAATTCGGCCATCGAGGAGCAGTTCAGGCCGTATGCGTCACCGGGGACCGAGGTTCTAGCGGAGAAGATACGCAATGGGCCCTCTTCGGTGGAATCCAGGTACGATGTGGCAATGGCGGCCACCGGAGTGGTAGAGTGTGCACTGGTGGCTCAGAGCGAAGGTTTCGACGCGTGCATCGTAAACTGTTTCGCGGACCCGGGGCTTGGGGCCGCGCGTGAGGTGGTACGCATACCAGTGGTGGGGGCGGGTGAGTCGGCTATGCTACTGGCGGCCTCCCTTGGCGCGACCATCGGGATTATCACCGTGGCCAGCGCCCTGAGAGCAGTGCTCCTGGAAAATGCAAGGGCTATCGGGCTGGCGGATAAAATCACCAGCATTTCGGCCGTGGACATACCCGTCAGGGAACTCGGCGATAGGGGGCGGCTCCTAACGCAGTTGAAGGACCAGGCCTTGACAGCCGTGAAAAAACACGGTGCTCACGTGCTGGTTCTGGGCTGCACGGGGATGACGGGCACTGCAGCCAGCCTGCACGAAGCCATCCTGGAGGCCACAGGGCTCGACGTCCCAGTGGTTGACCCGGTTGGTGCCGCCATGGCTCTGGCTGAAGGCCTCGCGCGGATGCGAATCGCGCACAGCGCCTTGAGCTACTGCCGACCTCCGCACAAAATGGCAACTTGAGCTAATGGTGCACAGCGCTCCGCATTTACTGCGCGAAGCGGGAGGATTCCATATGAGCATACTCACGGATACATGCAAGAGAGTCCTGGTGACATGCATGGGCCTGTTGCCAGGGGAGTCTGTTGCGGTGATCTCGGATACCGGAAAGAAAGAAATAGGGAGCGCCTTCTTGTCCGCCGCTTTCGAGCTAGGCAACGATGCCGTGATGGTGGTTATGAAGCCCAGGAACGTGAGCGGCGAAGAGCCTCCCGATGCCGTGGCTCAGGTCATGCGAGCATCAGACGTGGTGCTCTGCCCGACCACCAGGTCGCTGACGCACACCCGCGCCAGGACGGAGGCTACCGCCGCTGGGGCGAGGATCGCCACCATGCCAGGCATAACAGAAGAGATGTTCTATTGCGGCGGGATGACTGCAGATTATGGGGTCGTCAAGGAGCTTACAGCGAAAGTGGCATCTCTTCTGGACGCAGCCAGCCATGTTCGGATTGTAAAGGAAGGTCACGAACTTAACTTGAGCCTGAAGGGCCGAAAAGCCGTGGCGGATACTGGACATTACTTGCGGCCAGGCGAGTGGGGCAACCTGCCTGCGGGCGAAGCCTATGTAGCGCCTGTCGAGGGTACCGCTGAAGGAGAGCTGTACATAGACGTCTCCGTCGCCGGCGTCGGGAAGCTATCCTCCCCCTTGCTGGTTTCGGTGAGGGGCGGGATCGCTACGGACTTCTCTGGCGGTGAGGCACACCGTCTTGCTCAGATACTGGAAGACGGAGAGGCTCGCAACGTGGCCGAATTGGGAATCGGGACCAACCCCAGGGCGCGACTTACCGGGATCATCGTTGAAGACGAGAAGGCTTACGGCACGATACACGTGGCGTTCGGCGAAAACGCCGGTTTCGGTGGAAAAGTCCGGGCCGGTAAACACATCGACTGTGTTATATCCAAACCAGACCTCTACCTGGACGGCCAACTGGTAATCAGAGCCGGGCAATTTCTGTTTTAGGCGATATACCATACCCCCACGCTTAACCACCTGTTTTTGTCGCTACTCCTGCCGCTATGGAGCTGATTGCTTCCAGCATACCGCGATCCGAGACACCCAGCACGTCTGCAGCCACCGAGGCCAGTTTGATGTTCATCACCTCAACGTTTTTCGTGCAACCGGTTTACTTCGCAACTCCTTTCCCTGACCGGGGTTCTGCGGTAGCGCACAACGTCTCGAAGGTCCCGGATGGGTTTGGGCGGGATAAAGCCCCCGAATGAGCCCATACCGGAGTAGGGCCGCAAGCCACTCTGCGTCGCAAACGTCGGCTTTACGATCAGGCACGTTCCTCACATTACGAAGGTTGGCCAGCACCATATGGCAAGTGCTCTCGAGGATGTTGTAGACCGGCTTCCAGTTGACATCGGTGCCCTCGATGGCCACGTTTATACTCTTTTTGTACACGTCGATCCCTGCACACCACTGATAGACACACCGCTAAATCGCTGGCGGAGTGCTCCTCGTCCCGGAGATTTTCCCCCACGTCTCACCTGGTCAACTGTGGCAATGGACGGTGCCGCCTCAGGAACCGGCTGTTTGCCACCGTTCTACCCCATCGGCATGAGATTTTCATTCCCGGTGACGGCGTGAAGCGCCATGAAGAATTGGCATGATAAAGGCGTAAACGCCTCGAATGTAGTGATCAGCGCGCGGGCAAAGCCAATGGGTGCGGCAGGGCAGCCGTGCTAGCCCTGGGTCACAGAACCCCGTGAAGTTGTCTGGCTGCCCTACGCCCTCCAGGTGGGCATAAGCTGGGATAGGTGAGTGTCGCACAGCCTTGGCCGCACCCGTGATCGCTACGTTGCTCTGGACGCCGTGGCACAAGCCCTGCGTAGCTTGTCAGTTCCTTTGTAGAGTAGAATCGCCGTATATCACCAATCCAGCCACAACGGCTGGTCTTCAAAAAGATAGCTGCCATCAAGGCTTTTTATCTGTCCTGTCTTTTCTTCTCTCACTCACAACACTGGCTCGTTTCTGCACTTGGCGTAGGTTATCTCGTAGTACCTGCTACCCAGCTGTGTTTACTCAGTCAGCCTGCTAATCGCTGGTGCAGCCCGGCCAGAGGTACTACCAGTTTCGTCACCTTAAGCACGTAGAGTTGACTATAGATTGGTAGAATAAGGGTGAGGAGGTATGATGAACATGACCAAAGATGTTTTCGACGCAATCAGGGAGCGCCGTAGCGTGCGCTCTTTTGAGCAAAAGCTGATTCCGGATGCGATCATCAACCGCCTGATCGAAGCTGCTGTGCAGGCGCCAACGGCTGGTGGCGTGGAGCCATGGAGGTTCTTCGTAGTGCTTAACGAGAAGATTCGCACTTGCCTGAGCGAGGCGGCGTTCGGGCAAAAGTTTGTGGCCGCTGCGCCGTGTGTGATCGTGGTTTGCGGAGTACCGGCCGAAGCAGAGAAGGCTTATGGGAGGCGCGGCCGAGAATTGTACCTGATCCAAGACACTGCTGCGGCGGTGGAGAATATCTTGTTAGCTGCTACTGCACTCGGGCTGGGAACGTGCTGGGTGGGGGCTTTCGACGAGGGTCGCGCGGCGCGTTGTCTAAACTTGGACCCGTCGGTGATACGCCCCTTGGCGATAATACCGCTCGGGTACCCTGCAGAACGGCCGTCTCCCAGGCGGCGGAAGTCTCTTCCGGAAGTATGCACTTGGATGCGCTGAGCGTTCGTAGCGCCATTTCGGAGTGCCGCATATTATGTGGAGAGCAACCCTGGGTACAGGAGGCTTAAGAAATGGCGCCACAGACATTCGGCGAAACTGCGGAAACCCTTAGAAACGAAGAAGAAAGACTGCTGCGTCTGTATCACGAGCTTGTGGACCTGGCCCCTTCTGCGGGTGATCGGGAATTAGCCAAGAGGTTGAAAGACCTCGAAGAGGAACAGCTCGTCATTCTGGGGATGATCCTGGGCCACAAGCCGCCTACTCCCACACCCACGCCTACCCAGCCTTCACCACCGGGTGAATTCGTGTGCACTGCTAGGGTAATCGTCGACTTCTTAAACGTGAGGGAAGGGCCGGGAACGGACAGACCGGTTCTGAGGGTGCTGAGCCGCGGCACCACAGTGGTCATCCTATCACAGGCAGGGGATTGGGCGAGGGTGAGGCTGCATGACGGGACTCACGGCTTCGTATGGCGGTCTTTCGTGGAGTGCGTGACTCCCCAAGGTTGAGGGGGAGAAAAAGGCCGGGCCCGGGGTAGAGATTGCGGTCCCCGGCCTTCTTCTTTATGATCTACTGGGGTAACCGAGAAGGGGGTTTGGCCATTGGAGGAACTTGAGATTTATCAAAAAATAGCGGAGCTTGCCCAGAAAGGCGTGCCGTGCGCGGTCGCTACTGTCGTGGCTACCGAGGGAGCTGCCCCAAGGCACCAGGGAGCGAAGATGCTCGTGTTGAGCGACGGGAGCACTCTAGGTACAGTTGGCGGAGGGAAACTCGAGGCGACCGTAGTGCAAGAGGCGCTGCGCTGCTTAAGAGAGGGCCAAAGCGAATTGAAGAGTTTCTCTCTTACGCAGGATGAGAGCGGCATTGGCACGGCTTGTGGCGGTAAGGCCATGGTTTTCATCGAGGTTGTCTCGCAGCAGAGACGGCTGTTCGTGTTCGGCGGCGGCCATGTGGGGCAAGCGCTCGCACGGGTAGCCGCAGCATGCGGGATTGGAGTCGTGGTATATGACGATCGAGAAGACATACTCTGCAAGATTAAAGAAAGCGATAGCATCCGTACAGTGTGTGGCCTTTTCGATCAAATCGCCAGGCGGCTGGGTGAAGCGTCGCTGCCGATTGGAGAGAGAGATTGTGCGGTGGTGGTTACCCGAGACCATGCTCACGACGCGCAGGTGCTGCATCAACTGCTGGAGCTGCCGCACAAACCCTGGTACATAGGGATGATAGGCAGTCGGGAGAAAGTGGCTGAATGCTTCAGTCAGTTACGGGCGAAAGGAGTGGCTGAGTCGGACTTGAAAGGGGTGAAGACGCCAATAGGCCTCGACATTGGGGCCGAGACTCCAGAAGAAATCGCGATAAGCATCCTTTCGGAGATAATTGCCTGCTCCAAACTCGCGAAAGGTAGAAGCCCTAGATTCATCCCGCTTAGTTTCATCAAATAACCCCGGAGCGAATAACGTTTTCCGGGGTGAAATAGGTTGCCGCCGAGAAAGGTTTTGCTGATTGGACAACCGAACGTGGGAAAGAGCACACTCCTGAATGCGCTCACGGGGGCACACGCCTTAGTCTCCAACTTTCCGGGCACCACGGTGGAGGTTTTCTCGGCCAGGCTCAAGACGGCGAACGGCGAGTTGGAGCTGGTCGATACTCCGGGGACGTACAGCCTCATGCCTGGCACAGCGGAAAAGGCAGTCACCCTCGCAATGCTCGAAAGAGAACCTGACGCTGTGCTACTTAACGTAATAGACGGCTGCAATATGTTGAGACAACTTACTTTGACGAACGAGCTGCTCAAACTGGGAAGGCCTGTGTTAGTAGCAGTGACCCAGGTAGACCGGATGCGGCATCTGGGCATAAGCGCAGATTTCGCGGGCCTTTCGCAGGCTTTGGGCGTTCCGGTGGTGCCGGTGTCGGCAGTCACGGGAGAGGGAATTGCCTGCGTGAAAAAGCTGTTGGTAGACGCGCTTACAAATGGAGACTTCCGGGGCGGTAGGCAAGTGCCTGCCTCTGTCATGAGGAACTTGATCAGGACGAAAAAACTACCGAGAATGGCTGCGAGGTCAGAGGCCATTGAAGAGTTATTCGACGCTCATCCGCTGGGGTTGCTTCTCTTGCTGCTAATCCTTTCAGTTCTTTGTTTGGGGATCGTCTGGTTTCAGGGCATCACCGAATGGCTGTTTTCAGGAGTGCTGGTAAAGGCGGAGCAGTTCCTGGTATACACGATGGAGGCCTTACCCATCTCAGCTGCCTGGAAGGACATAGCAATACGCGTCATCCCTGGTGGCCTCTTTGTACCATTTGGGATAGTGATGCCCTCGATGCTAGCTGTCTACCTGGCGATAGCTTTCCTCGAGGACAGCGGCCTTTTGCCCCGGATCGTCGCGGCTGCTGATGGACCGTGTAGCGTTGTGGGTTTTCAGGGAGACTGCTTGATCCCAGTAGTGCTGGCGTTCGGCTGCCGCACCCCGGCTATACTTGCATCGCGCGTGATCGGCAATCCTTCCCAAAGGAAAGCCTGCCAGTGCCTTATTTCAGTGGCTGTGCCTTGTGCAGCTACATTGGGGATAGTGGGCGCAGTCATCCAAAGGTTTTCCGCCGATGCCCGGATCATATTCCTCACCATGATTTTAGGTGGATACGCGGCCGCAACGCTAGCTTCTGGGTCTTTTCCGCTCAAGCCGGGACAGCTGTTAATAGAGCTCCCTCCCATAAGGGCACCTTTGCTTTCCAACGTGTACTCCAAAACCTGGAGTAGGATGAGCCACTTCTTCATGCAGGCTCTACCCTTGATCCTGATTACCAACGTGATCGTGCGGGCTGCGATCGCGCAAGGGTTGCTCGACGGACTACACACTTTGACTCCGTTCACGAACCGCTGGTTCGGGATCAGGGGAGAAGCTGCCGCTGGCCTAGCTGTTACTGTAGCACAAAGATACCTTGCTCCTCTCGTGTTGCTGAATTTGGAGCTCACCCATAGGGAAGCCACGATATGTGCTGCTATGCTTATGCTCTCTTTTCCATGCGTACCGGTAACGGCTTGTCTCGCGCACGAGGCCGGCGCCTCGCGCGTAGCAAAGGTATTCTTCCTTTCGGCTGTTGAGATGACATTAACGGGGTTGACTCTCAATGCGGTTCTCCGCTAAGAGTGGCAGCAAAGCGCTCTCGTCCTTAGCCCCCGGCAGGCAGGCTGTGGTGGTAGAAATAGAGGGAAACGAGGAGGAAAGCCGAAGACTGGGGGAACTGGGGGTTAGTGCGGGATCGAGCCTAATTGTGGTGGCACGTTTGCCGTTCGGTGGCCCAATCGTAGCGCAGTTTGAAGGATGGAAACTCGCAATTGGTAGGAGACTAGCCCAACGGATACGGGTGAGCGAATCCCGTTACAAGACAAATAGCTAAAGCACTATCGTTTGGAAGGAAAAGTGAATTGTTTTGACGAACTAGGAACGCTGAAGGAGGTCCGCATATGCCGTACCAGGGAAGGTTGAGAGATCCCCTCGTTGACAAACTATTTGATGCTATCTTGACGCTCAAAGACAGAGAAGAATGCTACATGTTTTTTGACGACCTTTGCACGGTTGCGGAGATAAAGGCCATGGCCCAGAGGCTCGAGGCCGCCAAAATGCTAGCGGCCGGTAAGACTTATGACCAGATCGCTGCATCCACGGGGATGAGTACGGCTACCATCAGCAGGATCAAAAGGTATCTGTTGTACGGCTCCGACGGCTATAACTTGGTGATATCTCGCCTTAATAACAAAACAAGTGAGTGACATCTTCTTTCGTTTTGCCTAGGGACCACCGCAAAAGTGACCCTTTCCACTCGCTCTCGAGGGCCCCCTTCTATGGGGACTCTATCCCACACTTTAGTTTCGGTGAGCCTCCTGCGGAGGTGTCCCGAGGCGCTGTAGCGGAAGATTGTTAGCTATAGCAACTTTTCTGGGTAAGTGTGATAAAATGTAAAACATGAGGCAGAGAAGCACCGATTTCACCACTGGCAGCATCCCGTTACACTTGCTTAGATTCTCCATCCCGATGTTATTGGGGAGCTTGCTCCAGGCACTGTATAATACCGTGGATAGCATATGGGTGGGTAAATTCGTCGGCACTGCGGGGCTAGGTGCGGTTTCAGTCAGTTTCCCGATCATCTTTATCTTGATAGCCATGGTAACGGGGGTAAGCATTGCTGCGACAGCGATAGTCTCCCAGTACTTCGGCTATGGCCAGCCGGAGATGGTTCGAAAGGCCGCTGTGAATACCGTGACGTTGCTCGGAATCATGGGACTGGTGGCTACGCTTATTGGTGTCGGCCTGCACCGTTGGGTACTAGAATTGATGGGGACGCCTAAAGACGTGATGGTTGAGGCATCCAACTACCTGCGTATTTTCTGCGCGGGCCTCCTTTTTGCTTTCGAGTATAACGGCCTATCGTCGATTTTTCGCGGGGTGGGAGACTCCAGAACCCCTTTGGCGGCTCTGGCATATGCCACGATCTTGAACATCGTGCTAGATCCCTTGATGATTTACGGCGTACGTCCTTTCCCACGGATGGGGATAGCTGGCGCAGCTTGGGCCACCGTTATCTCTCAAGCGCTTTCGTGCTTTCTCTTGATTTTGTGGGCTGGCAACGTCAACCCCGCTTTCGCCGGGATCTTCCGGGAACTGAAGACGTTCCCTGACCTTACTAGAGCCACACTGCGTATCGGCCTGCCGTCCGGCATACAACAATCCATAGTCTCTCTTAGTGCTCTAGTGGTAACATCTACGGTCACTCCCTTTGGGTCCAAATTGGTGGCTGCTTTTGGGGCCGCCTCGAGGCTCGACCAGTTTGCATCCCTGCCTTCTCTTTCTTTAGGAATGGCGGTTTCCGCACTGGTAGGACAGAACCTCGGAGCTAACAAGGATGAAAGAGTAAAGGAGATAGTCAAGTGGGCAATAGGCTTATCCGTCCTGATTACGGGCGTCATAACTCTAGTAGCGGTGTTCAGGCCCACTTCTCTCCTGGCCTTATTCACCGATGACCAGGACGTACTCAGATATGGGAGCGAATACCTTGGCATTGTAGCCCTGTCATATATACCCTTCGGGTGCATGATTGTCACGAATGGAGTGCTGCGCGGAGCGGGAGATACACTTCCCACAGCGATTATCTCAACCCTTACTCTCTGGCTCATCAGAGTTCCATTAGCGCGACTGCTTTCCACGCGTTATGGCATGGGTCCGAGAGGGGTATGGATTGCCATGGCTCTGAGTCCTCTGGTGGGGGTTATCGCGAGCGGTGCATACTATGCCACAGGTCGCTGGAAATCAAAGGTGCTCGTAAGGCGAGGGCCGGAGCTTGGGGAGATCAACTAGCAAGAACGAGGAGGCCGGCGATGAATCCTGGTGGTGGAAAGCCGAGAATCGGAGTGATAGGGCAGTCAGGCGAGGTACCGCCCGAGATGATCAGGGCGGCAGACGTTGTTGGCCGGGAGATCGCGAAACGCGGCGGTATCTTGTTCTGCGGCGGCCGGGACGGAGTGATGGAAGCTTGCTGCAAGGGTGCGGTGGCTGAGGGCGGCATTACGGTGGGTATACTGCCATACGATGACCCGACCGAAGGCAACCCTTATTTGACTGTTCCGGTCACTACCGGATTGGACTTCGAATACAGGAGCATGGTGCTCATCCACGCTGTGGATGCGGTGATAATGATAGGTGGCGGCTGTGGGACTCTCACGGAACTTGCCACCGCTTATCTGAATTGTAAGCCTGTAATCGTGTTGGACTCGACGGGCGGATGGGCTGCCCGGGTCAAGTGGATCGCTTTGGAAAGCAAGTATCTGGACGAACGCAAGAACACGGAGCTCGCATTCGTGGAAGACCCGGTTCAAGCGGTTGCCATCGCCTTCGAGGCGTGCTCCGCAAAGAAACCTCCTAATCGTCGCGCTCACCACGGTTGAAGCGGTACGGAAGGAATTTTGCAAGTCGCGTAGAAAGCTTAGTTGCATTCGCTGATGCGTCCTGTTAGAGGGGGAAGGGCGTGGCGGAGAAGCAACGGGTAATTCAGGAATACGTACCGGGGAAGCAGGTCACCCTTCTACATCTGATCGCTCATCCCGATCCCACATTGTCCGCCAAGTTAGGTCTGGAACAAAGCGGTGCTATAGGAATCATGACCATAACCCCAGGAGAGGGAGCGATAATTGCTGGGGATGTAGCTACCAAGGCAGCTGCAGTTCAGATCGGATTTTTGGATAGGTTTACAGGCTCCCTGGTCGTTACCGGCGATGTAGCTGCTGTGGAGGCAGCGCTTAGGCAGGTGAATAGCGTGCTGTCCGAGGTGCTGGGGTTTACTCCTGCGCCTTTGACGAGATCGTAAGGAGGATAGGGTGTGGGTATCATTCGCGACCTCTGCGTAAAGCACACTGACCTCAGCGCTGACGATATCCGCATCATTGAAGAGACTGCTGCAAAGCTTCAGAGCATGGCTGACATCACTCAAGCAGACTTCTTCATAGATTGTGCTACAAGAGACCCCGATGTCGCCATCGTCATCGCAGAGGCTAAACCACGAACCGCGAGGTCCCTCTACAGGTGGTCAGTGGTGGGCCAACTGGCTCTGAAACATAACGAACCTGCCGTGATCCGCACACAGCAAACCGGACAGCCTACCCTCGGGATGAGGGGTACGTCCCAGGAAGGGGTACCGATAAAACAAAGCGTCGTACCGATTCTCAACCGTTCCGGTAAGACGATCGGCACCCTAATCATGGAGCAGGATATCACCGAACAGGTGCGAACCGAGGCACAGGTGGAGTTCCTCGCGGAGACCGCCGAGCAGCTTACAGAGACGCTGTTACAGGTGGCCATGCAGGACAGGGCCTTACCCGACATTCTTATGGATGGTCTGGTGGTCGCTGATCACGAGGGAATCGTCACCTATGCCAACCCGATGGCCGTTAGTCTCTATAAGAAACTCGGGATAGAAAGCGACGTGATCGGCGGACGCTTCAGCGACCTGTGCCTGGACCGTTCAATAGAAAAAGCCCTGGTTCAGGACCGTACGTATATCACCACGGAAATAAAGGCAGGGAACCTGGTCCTGCTCGTTAAGTCTGTCCCGCTGTTCCGTTCCGGCAAGGTGATCGGTTACATAATGCTCATACGAGACATAACCGAGATACGGAACAAGGAGAAGGAGCTCATGGTGAAATCTGCGGTTATACAGGAGATTCACCATAGAGTGAAGAACAATCTCCAAACGATCGCAAGCCTCCTACGCCTTCAACAGAGGAGAGTGGATTCCGTCTCTGTCAAGAAGGCGTACGAGGATTCGATTAACCGAATTCTCAGTACCGCCATCGTACACGAGGTTTTGTCCAGAGAGGGCCTGGAGTTAATAGACGTCAAGGAAGTAGCGGAGAAGATCGTTGAGATGCTCTCGGCAACCATGGCCGAGCCAGATAAAAAGATCGTCACGCAGGTATTGGGGGACAGGGTCGTCCTCACCTCGAAGCAGGCGACTTCGGTGGGGCTCATCATAAACGAACTTGTCCATAACGCTATGGATCATGCCTTCCGTGGTAGAAAGGAGGGATTGATACAGATAACGTTCCGGGACAACGGCGGAGTGGCCTCTATTGATGTCAAGGACGACGGGGTTGGGTTTCCCAACGACTTTTCGATGAGGAAATCGCGGACGTTGGGGCTTAGCATCGTGCTGGCTCTGGTCGAAGAGGACCTGAAAGGGGTAATTGGCATATCCAGCGAGCATGGCGCTCATATCCACATATCGTTCCCGAAAAACGAGTTTGAGGGGGTACCGTGGCGTGACACAGCTTAGGGTAGTCGTCGCCGACGACGAACCGATAATACGCATGGACCTGCGCGAACTCCTTGAAGAAGAGGGATGTAGCGTCGTGGGCGAAGCGGGTGATGGCGTCACACTGGTGAGCCTGGCCAGAGCCTTGAAGCCAGACCTCGCTCTCGTGGACATCAAGATGCCTCAGATGGACGGTCTGGAGGCAGCCAGGATTCTCGTTGAGGAAGACATATGCGCGGTGCTGTTGCTAACGGCTTATAGCCAGAAGGAGCTTGTCAATAAAGCGGCAGAGGTTGGCATCCATGGCTATTTGGTTAAACCTATAAAGGACAGCGACATAATGCCCGCGATAAGCATTGCCATGGCAAGATTTCAGGAACTACGCGGGCTCAAGAAGAAGACAGAAGAGCTATCTGCTAAGCTAGAAGTAAGGAAGGTGTTGGAAAAAGCGAAAGGCATATTAATGAAGAAGTACACGATTTCAGAGGAAGAAGCCCACCGTCGAATCCTGAAGGCCAGTATGGATTCACGTAAGAGCATAAAAGATATCGCGGATGCTATCATTTTAAATAATTCATTTTTTGAAGAAGTCAAACCTGCCTGAAGAAGGAGTTTTCGGTAGGACGACGAAATAACTAACTAACCAAGGTATATTAGAGCTGGACGTCGTCGTTGACGGGCTGGCGGGGGCGATGGATGCCCCGAGCACACGGCAAAGATGCTGTGTCGCTCGGGGTTTTTGTTTTCAGGTGAGATGGGTGTGGGAGGTGATCTGTAGTTTGGAAGCACTCGGAATGATTGAAACCAAGGGCCTAGTTGCGGCGATCGAAGCTGCCGACGCAATGGTGAAGGCCGCTAACGTAAGACTGATCGGCAAAGTGCGCGTCAGCGGCGGACTGGTGACGGTTATGGTGCGGGGGGATGTGGGCGCTGTGAAAGCCGCTACGGATGCCGGCGCAGCGGCTGCTCAGAGAATCGGAGAGCTGATTTCGGTCCACGTGATTCCAAGACCTCACGAAGAAGTCGAGGATGTACTGCCTAAAGGAGCTGCGGAATAAGAATCCGGGAGTGATCGGTGGTTGGGGGAACGCGAGAAACAAACCATTCTCAGCATGGGTCTGGACATAGGGACTACCACGACCATTGTGGTCATCAGTGAGCTCACCGTCAAGAACATAGCCTCGGCGACATCGGTGCCACGTATCGAGATCGTTGATAAGCGAATCAGTCACATGGGAGAAGTGCACTTTACGCCTTTAATCGGCGAAGACAGTTTGGACGAGGACGCACTCATGCAGATAGTGTTGGAAGAATACAGGAAGGCGGGAGTTAAGCCGGAAGAAATCCAGAGCGGTGCAGTGATTGTGACAGGGCACTCTGCGTTAAAGCGCAATGCCGAGAAGCTACTGCACAAATTGGCGACCAACATCGGCAAATTCGTGGTGGCCACTGCTGGGCCACATCTGGAGGCATTTATCGCTGGAAGGGGTTCAGGAGCTGCAGCCAGGTCCCTCGCCAAGAAAGAGACGGTTGCAAACCTCGACGTAGGTGGAGGCACTACAAATATCTCTTTCTTCGATAACGGGGAGCCGAAGGATGCCCTCGCCATCAACGTCGGGGGCAGACTGTTGAAGCTAGATCCCGGGTCAGGGAAGATACGGCACATTTCAGGGCCAGGGCAGACGGTACTCGACTCATTGGGCATGAGGCTCAGGGCCGGGGATAGGGCCAGCCTTGAGGAACTCACAGCCATCGCGAAAAGGCTCGCTGAGGTGATCGAGGAGGTCATGAACGGGGCTCTATCACCCTTGGCGGTATCCCTAATGATCGGGGAGCCCAGAGGGCCGAGAGTGGCCTGGAAGGAGATCAGTTTCTCAGGAGGAGTGGGCCGTTTGGTTTATGAACGTGGAAGCAGTGTTTCCTTCGGTGAGGCGATCAGATACGGGGATATCGGGCCCCTGTTGGCACAGCAGATAAGACGGACGCGGTTGTGGGCCGCCGGCAACGTCTTTGAACCTGACCAGACGATATATGCCACGGTGATAGGGGCCGGCGCTTATACGACGGAACTCAGTGGCAGCACTATCTACCTGAGCGACCCTAAAGTCCTCCCCCTGAGGGATGTTCCGGTAGCCAAACCTGCAGCCTGGGGGACTCCACCTATTCTCGAAAACGTGAAACGGGCCGTGGCGCACAGTCTTGCGATACTTGACCTGGCTGACGGCAACAAGAACCAGCCGGTAGCGTTGGCCGTCGATCTGGCCTACCCGCGGTTCGGAGAAATAAAGACAGTCGCTGCGGGGATTGCCGAGGCTTTGGGTGAGACGTGGCGGGCGCCCATCGTCATCGTGGGCTCAGGGGACTTCGGAAAAGTACTCGGGCAGACGTTGGTCAACCAAATCGGTGGGAGAGCGGTGGTGGTTTCGATCGACCAGATTCGAGTTGAGAATGGGGATTACATCGACATCGGCGAGCCCCTTTATAGCGGAACGGTAGTGCCCGTAATCGTGAAAACGCTCGTTTTCGGTGAATGAACAAATCGGTAGATGGGGAGGGGTACGAACTGTGATCCTCAAGACTACACTGCGCGGTGTGGTTTACTCGTTTAGGGATGTCAAGGACGTGCTGGCCAAAGCCAATGAGGAGAAGTCGGGCGATAAGCTTGCTGGCATTGCGGCCCAGTCGGATGCGGAACGTATAGCAGCCAAACAAGTCTTGGCCAACCTGACTTTGGCGGATCTCAGAAACAACCCAGTGGTGCCCTATGAAGAAGATGAAGTCACGAGGGTAATTCAAGATTCGGTCAACGAGTATACCTATTCACAGATAAAAAACTGGACTGTAGCGGAACTGAGAGAATTCATCCTCAAGGATACTACTACCAGCGAAGATATTGACCGGATAAGCAGGGGCCTGACTGCTGAAATGGTCGCCGGCGTTGCAAAGATCATGTCCAACATGGATCTGATTTATGGCGCCAGCAAGATACGGCGTGTGGCTCGCTGCAACAGCACTGTGGGCCTACCCGGTACGCTTACTTCCCGCTTGCAGCCGAACCATCCTACTGACTCTGTAGAGGGGATAATGGCGGAAGTGATGGAAGGCCTGAGTTACGGCATAGGCGATGCAGTGATCGGTATCAACCCGGTGATTGACGACGTTGATAACCTCACCAGGCTGCTGAATGCCTTGTATGAAATGATAGTCAAGTGGGAGATTCCCACTCAGCACGCAGTGTTGGGCCACGTTACCACGCAAATGAAGTGCATCAAAGCAGGAGCTCCTGTGGGCTGCGTATTCCAGAGTATAGCCGGAACTCAAAAAGGCAACGAAGCATTCGGCATCAACGTGGCAATGCTGGATGAGGCGTTTGACCTCATCAAGAAGTACGGAGTAGCCAAAGGGCCCAACCTCATGTACTTCGAGACCGGTCAAGGATCGGAGCTCTCCGCGAACGCGCACCACGGAGCCGACCAGATGACCCTGGAGGCCAGAAAGCACGGGCTGGCGAAAAGGTACAACCCCTTGCTGCTGAACACCGTGGTCGGGTTTATAGGGCCGGAGTATCTGTACGATTCGAAGCAGATTATCCGCGCAGGCCTTGAGGACCACTTCATGGGCAAGCTCACGGGAATTTCGATGGGATGCGACGCCTGCTACACGAACCACGCCAAGGCCGATCAGAACGATATCGAGGGACTTGCGGTCCTCCTGACGGCCGCTGGGTGCAACTACTTCATGGGTGTACCCATGGGTGATGACCCCATGCTCATGTACCAGTGCACCAGCTATCACGATACTCCTACTTTGAGGCAGATGTTGAAACTGAGGCCAGCGCCGGAGTTCGAGAAGTGGATGGAGAAGATGGGGCTCATGGAAAACGGAGTGCTCACGGCCAAGGCCGGGGATCCCACCATCTTCCTGAAATGAGCGGGTGAAAAGGAGGTTTTGGATTGATGGTTAACGAGGCCGAAATCCGGAAGATAGTCGAGGCGGTGATAAGCCAGCTGGGCATGGGATCAACCCCGGAGGCCGCGGCTAAGCCGGCTGAAACGGTGGAAAAAGGAGGCCTGCCCGATCTGGCGGCTTACGACCTTCGGGAAAAAGTTTTCCTGCAAAAGGCGGAGAACCCCGAAGGCCTGCTCCAACTGAAGAAGAGCACGCCAGCTCGGATCTGCGTGGGCCGCTCAGGACCAAGACCTATAACCGAGGTATGGCTCAGATTCCGGGCGGACCATGCCTTTGCTAAGGACGCCGTTTGGGGCGAAGTTAACGAGAAGCTCATGGAGGAGCTGGGCCTATTCTGCGTCAAGACTGTAGTGAACAGTAAAGACGAATACCTTACAAGGCCGGACCTGGGTAGAAAGCTTTCCGAGGAAGCCAAGGAGACAATTAAAGCTAAGTGCAAGCCAAATCCACAGGTACAGATCGTCGTGGTAGATGGCTTGAGCTCTAAAGCCATTGAAGCCAACGTAAGCGACTTCCTTCCTGCCCTAATGCAAGGGCTGGAGTCCCACAACCTGGAGGCCGGTACTCCTTTCTTCGTCAAGTACGGCAGGGTCGCCGTTATGGACGAAATCGGAGAAATCCTTCAGCCAGAGGTACTGGTAGAACTTATCGGTGAAAGGCCAGGATTGGTGACCGCCGAAAGCATGAGCTGCTACATGTGCTATAAGCCTAACAAGGCTACCATCGAGTCCGACCGGATGTTGATATCCAACATTTACAAGGGAGGGTTGCCGCCAGCGGAAGCTGGGGCACATGCCGCCAGTCTGGCCAAGAAGATTTTCGATGCCAAAGCTAGTGGGCTTAACCTTCAAGCCTGAAGAAAGTGATTGAGAGTCTAAGGAGGGAGATTTGAAGTGTACGGCTTCAAGCCAATCAGAGCTGAAGTGCTGGCGATCAAGCTCATCCCCAACGTGAATCAATTCATGGCTGAGAAACTGCAGCTGAAACCGCATCAGAGAAGTATCGGAATGATAACCACCAGCATCGATGATGTAGGTTACACCGCTGTAGATGAGGCTACAAAGAAAGCAGATGTGGAGGTCGTGTATGCGAGATCTTTCTATGCTGGTGCCGCTCACGCTTCTGGTCCGCTTTCCGGTGAGTTCATCGGAATCCTTGCGGGCCCCAACCCTGCAGAGGTCAAGAGCGGTATCAATGCAGCAATCGAGTGCATCGAACACGATGCATGCTTCTATGCGGCGAACGAGGAAGGTACCATTGCCATGTATCCACACTGCATCTCCAGGACAGGCACCTATCTATCCAAGATAGCTGGCATCCCAGCCGGCGAGCCCCTCGCATATCTGATTGCCCCGCCCATCGAGGCGATGTATGCGCTAGATGCTGCCATCAAGGCAGCTGAGGTCAGGATGGTAGCGTTCTTCGGGCCGCCCACGGAAACGAACTTCGCTGGCGGATACTTGACCGGCACTCAGTCGGCATGCAAAGCCGCGTGCGACGCATTTGCCGCGGCTGTGATGGAAGTCGCGCGGTATCCGAAACGCTTTTGAACTCCAGAAGCGGGTTGATGAACTGTGGCTGTAAAAGCTCTGGGTCTGATCGAAACGAAAGGTCTGGTAGGCGCGATAGAGGCGCTGGACGTTTGCCTTAAGGCAGCGCAGGTTAACCTGGCCGGCATGGACGTGATCTCGGGAGGTCTGGTGACGATCAGGGTTACGGGAGACGTGGGGGCGGTGAAGGCCGCTGTGGCTGCTGGGGAGACCGCGGCGAAAAAGGTCGGGACGCTAATCTCGGCACACGTCATACCGCGGCCACACTCGGAACTGGTGGAATTGGCTTACGGCCCAGGAGTTAGAGGGAAGATAGGGCGCGTGCAAAAGCCAATCTCAGAACCAGTGCCGGAACCCGAACCCACGCTGCCTGAAACACAGGGGACGCCTTCGCCTGAGCAGGAAAGGCGTGCGACGGAGCTGATCCGCGAGATCGTGAAAGGGACCGAAGTCGCGAAATTCCTCGAAGACGTAAAGACCATTTCGGAGCTGTCCGTGCAGAAATTGAGGAAGATCGCCAGATACATTTCAGGGATAAGGCTGACCGGTATCGAGATTTCCAACGCCAGAAAGGAACAGTTGCTGTCCGAAATGGTCCGCACGGTGCTGGAAGGGGGTAGAGAGGACAATGCGAATTGACCCAGACCTTCTGGCCATTCAAGAAGTGAGAGTGCTCGTAGAAAAAGCTAGCGCCGCTCAAGCCGTGCTCAAGGAGTTTTCCCAAGAGAAGGTGGACCACATCGTAAAGTGCATGGCCGAGGCGGGTGAAGAGGCTGCAGAGTGGCTTGCAAAACAGGCCGTGGAAGAGACGGGGCTGGGCGTATGGCAGGACAAGGTAGTAAAAAACCTGCTTGCCACCAGAGGCGTGTACGAATTCATAAAGGATATAAAAACAGTCGGTGTCACCTACCGTTTCGAGGACAAAAAGGTGATAGAAATCGCCGAACCGGTTGGAGTTATCGCCGGCCTGATACCCACTACCAATCCCACTTCGACTGCAATGTACAAGTGCCTCATATCGGTAAAAGCGCGTAATGGGATCGTGATCAGCCCACACCCCAGAGCAGCCAAATGTACTGCTGAGGCTGTCGATGTGCTCCACCGTGCGGCAGTCAAGGCGGGGGCGCCAGAAGGTATTATTGGCTGCATAAGCACACCCACGATGGAAGCGACTCACGAACTCATGCACCATAAGCTGGTGGCTTTGATACTCGCTACTGGCGGATCCGAGATGGTTAAGGCGGCGTATAGCTCAGGCAAGCCGGCTTACGGTGTCGGGCCCGGTAACGTGCCGGCCTACATCGAAAGGAGCGCCAATATCGAAAAGGCCGTGGAGCACATCGTGACATCCAAGACTTTCGACAACGGCACGATCTGTGCTTCGGAACAGGCTATCGTCGTGGACGATTGCATTAAGGACAGGGTGGTGGAGGAACTCCGGAAACGGGGCGGATACTTCCTCACACCGGAAGAAATCCAGGCTGTCTCCAGAGTCGTGATTCTACCGTCTGGGACGGTAAACCCCAAGGTAGTAGGCCAACCAGCGACACGCGTAGCTGAAATGGCTGGCCTCAGCGTTCCCAAAGGAACGCGGCTTTTGGTGGCGGAGTTGGAAGGAGTAGGTAAAGAGTACCCGTTGTCCAGGGAGAAGCTGTCTCCCGTGATAGCTTTCTACTCCGTACCGGACTGGCAGAAGGCCTGTGAGATATGCATGCAGATGCTAACATTCGGGGGAATTGGCCATACTTTAGCGATCCATACCCGCAATGATGACATAGTAATGCAATTCGCCATGAAGAAACCTGCCTTCCGGATATTGGTCAACACCCCGTCTTCACTCGGGGCCGTTGGCGCCACCACCGGTCTTGACCCAGCGCTCACGTTGGGGTGCGGGACATGGGGAGGAAGCGCCACGGCCGACAATATCGGCCCGCTTCACCTGCTTAACATCAAACGCGTGGCCTATGGACTGAGAGAACCAGAGGGCTATAGGGGGCCTTCCTGCCCGCCGTGTCCGCGCCAGCCAGAGATCGGCTCAGCTGAGATCGAGCAAATCGTCAAGGAAGTACTCAGAAGACTGAGTTAAAAGTGGAGGGATAATCAGTGGCTGATAACCAAATTGCACTTGGAATGATTGAGACGAAAGGCCTCGTGGCATCTATCGAAGCGGCAGATGCCATGGTTAAGGCTGCCAACGTGTACCTGATAGGCAAAGAGCATGTAGGTGGCGGCTTGGTAACGGTAATGGTTCGCGGCGACGTAGGGGCCGTCAAGGCTGCAACCGATGCTGGGGCTGCCGCCGCTCAAAGAGTAGGGGAGCTGATCTCCGTACACGTCATCCCTAGACCGCACCCCGACGTAGAAATGATCCTGCCCAAGGGGAACGTCAAGGCAAAGACGATGGATACCTGAGATCATGGGCCCGGCCCGTCCGGTCGGGCCCGTCACAAACCCCTCCGGCCGTAGTCGGTCCGGACAGTGAGTGGGGGGTATTGATGTGAAGGTTTTAACAGAAATGGATTTGCGGATGGCACTTAAGAGCGGACCGCTGACGACGTACACGGTTACCAGCGACACGATCGTGACACCGTCTGCCCGCGCTTTCATGGCGGAGAAGGGGATTCAACTCATCGTAGAGCAACCGGGCAAAGCGGCTGTTGAGCCAGCGGTGGCAGCACACGTTGCCCCGGGACCCGTCGAGGTACAGGGGGGCGATAAAGCGCGCTTCGTGTGCATGCAGTGCGGGGGAAAACTTGACGAAAAACCCGAGTTCATGACTCATCTGAGGGGTAATAGGCTTGTACCAAAGACTCACCCGCGCATCAAGCTCAGAGGGCTTTTGGACCTGACGGAGAGCTTCATCATTCACGCTCAAGTGGAAGCCAGTCAGGCGGGGATGGGCGACCTGGTGAAGCATCTGGATGAACTCCTCGATTACACAAGGCAGGTGCTCAGGGCAGAGGTGCTCGATGCCGCGTTGCCGGAAATGAAGATCATGGGCATGACTGCAGCTGAAATTAGGGAGGTCTCTCACAATCCTGCTGCCACGCTTGGCATCAAGCACATTTTGCCCTCGTACCAGATGGGCCCGGTCATGAGCGCCATAAACATTGCCCGAACGTGTATCCGACAGGCTGAGCTTTACGCTGTCGAAGCCTTTTGGACCGATCCGTTCGGTGAGCCGGCCAGAAAAGACATCTTGGAGGCGCTTAATAGGCTGTCCAGCGCAGCGTATGTGATGATGTGCAAACTTGCGGCAGGCAAGTACGGTGGAGGCAAGTCCAAATGATTACCAGGGAGCAACTGATAGAGACCATAGTGGCCGAGCTCAGAAAGGCTGTACCTATCTCACGTAGCCCTGGGGGAAAATGCTTGAGCGTACCGGTCGGGGTTTCGAACAGGCATGTTCACCTCAGTTCTCCTCACCTGGAAGCATTGTTCGGAACAGGATATCAGCTCAGAAAAAGGAAGGACCTCTCGCAGCCAGGCCAATTCGCCTGTGAAGAAGTCCTGCTCGTAGCGGGTCCAAAGGGCGCGATCGAAGGTGTACGTGTGCTCGGCCCCGTTAGGAAGCAAACCCAGGTAGAACTAAGCCTTACAGACTGCTTCAAACTGGGGATTCCCCCCGTGATCCGAGAGTCGGGAGACCTGGCAGGCAGCCCGGGAGTAGTACTGGTAGGGCCGCGCGGGTCGGTCGTGCTGGATGAGGGTGCGATCGTAGCCAGGAGACACGTGCATATGCTTCCTGCACAAGCTCAGGAGCACGGGCTGAAGGACGGCCAAAACGTGTGTATCGTTGTGAGCAACGGAACGAGGCGCCTGGTTTTTTCCGACGTGATACTGCGCGTGAGAGATGATTTTGCGCTCGAGTTCCATGTCGATACTGACGAGGCCAATGCCAGTGGGCTCAAGAACGGCGATATCGTGAAACTTACACCGGCGGGGGTGCGGGGCGCTTGATCGCGGACAAAACGCAGCTGGTAGATTTACAAAGGGCTGAGACGCTCATCGAGACGTTAGAGCAGGGTATGGAGCGTCCAAACTTGAACGGTAGCCGGGGCGAGTTATATACGGGGGTCGACCTGGGTACCGCGTACATGGTGCTTGCGGTGGTGGACCGTGAGGGTAAGCCGGTGACTGCGCGCTACGTATATGCGGAAGTAGTGAGAGACGGCCTGGTGGTGGATTTCACCGGAGCGGTGCGAATAGTACGCAAACTAAAGGCCGAGTTGGAGGAAATGCTCCAATGCCAACTTACGAAAGGTGCAGCGGCGTATCCTCCCGGGACGGGTAGGGCAGCCATGAATACGGTACGCTACGTGTGCGAAGCCGCGGGTTTCGATGTGACTTCCGTGGTTGACGAACCCACCGCTGCAAATCTCGTATTGGGCATACGGAACGGGGCCGTTGTTGACATCGGCGGCGGTACCACCGGTATAGCCGTGGTGAAAGACGGGAAGGTAGTGTATACAGCCGACGAGCCCACCGGGGGCACTCATTTCACCCTGGTCGTCGCCGGAGCATACAAGATACCTTTTGCGGAGGCTGAAGCTCTCAAGGTCGACCCGGTGAAGCAAAAGGATATCGTACCCTTGGTAAAACCGGTGATACAGAAAGTGGCGACCATCATCCGTAATCACGTTAAAGACTTCCAAGTGGACGTAGTGTATCTCGTGGGAGGTACGAGCTGTCTCGTTGGGATAGAGAACATCGTACAGCAAGAACTCGGGATCCTCACTGTAAAACCCAAAAGCCCCCTCCTGGTCACACCTCTTGGGATAGCCATGTCGTGTGTGAGGGACGGTGAAGTTTCTTGAATCCGAGCGTAGAGGAACTGGTAAATCTGATTACTCAACAGGTGCTCAAGAACCTGGCGAAACCCGTTGAAGCCAAACCTGCAGGGGGGCCAGGGGTGCTCCTGCTCTTCTGCGGTGGCACGGCGGGGCTAGATGTGGTGTCGACGCAGCTTGCCGAGATGGCCAAGTTGGGCTGTGAGTACCATTGCGTGTTTTCACGGGCGGGTGCCAATGTGGTGGGCACAGATTTTGTTTCTACCCTCAAGCCCCGCAGCTGCATAGTAGAAGGGGATTCCGCCCAAAGCGTGTTCGCCCTGGTCAATAAATGCAAGCTGGTCGTCGTACCGGTGCTGACGCAAAACACCTGCGCCAAGGCAGCGCTGGGGATAAGAGATTCCCTCGCCAGCGATACCTTGGCAGCAGCCTTTCTATTGGGCAGGCCGGTTCTCATCGCTACTGACGCCATTCCGACGGAGGGCGTACCCGCGGCATACAGGCAAATGATCTTATCCCACCTCAAGACGCTGGAGTCATTCGGGGCCCGCCTGGTGAGGGCAGCGATGCTGGCGCAGCAAGTCAAAGCGTTGTTAGAAGGAGCTCCGCCAGAAGGAGTTCAGACGCCCAAGAGCACGATTTCGGGGAAGCCGCTCCCAACTAAGCTAGTTGATCTTAGGGTTGCAAGCGAATGGGTAAAGGAGAAAGGCGTCTCTGAGGCTTTCGTGGTGGAGCCCGGGACAATAATTACCCCGCTGGCTGCGGACTTCCTTAGGGAGCGGAAGGTCTTGGTGGTGAGGAGAGCAGGTGAGATGTCGTGCTAATCGCGCAAGTCAAAGGGAACATCTGGGCGACGCGAAAAGAAGACGCTCTCAAGGGGTATAAGCTTCTCGTGGTTCAACCTGTGGACGTGAACGGCAAACCGGTGGGGAACGTGCTTGTTGCTGCCGACCGGATAGGTGCCGGGGAAGGCGAGCTCGTTCTGGTCGTGGGTGGCAGCTCTGCGCGAATGGCGACAGAAGGCAGGGACGTACCAGTAGACGCTACAGTAGTCGCGATCATCGATACCGTGGAATTGAAGAAAGTGAATATGTTTGCTGAGGTAAAAGAGGAGTCCGAGGAATGAAGCTTTTCGAATTGAGTCAAGAGGAAATCATTACGAAAGTGCGCGCGGCTGGCATCACAGGGGCTGGCGGGGCGTCCTTCCCCACGTACGTGAAATTACAGAGCAAGCCCGACACATACATAGCGAACGGCGCCGAATGTGAGCCCCTATTGCATGTCAGCCAGGAGCTCATGGCGAGATACCCTGAACTCGTGGTCAAGGGCTTACTCGCTTGCATGAGAGCGACCGCTGCAGAAAAAGGAGTAATCGCCCTCAAGGGAAAATACAAAGAGTCTTTAGCTTCTTTACGGGCCGCGCTAGCAAGGGTAGGGAACGAAGCCCGGCAAGAGCTGCCCATTACGATCCACGAGTTAGGGGATTTCTACCCTGCGGGCGACGAACACGTACTGGTATATGAGGTGACTGGTAGAAGAGTGCCGCAGGGTGGTATCCCCATTGCTGTCGGAGTCGTGGTCAATAACATCGAGACACTGATAAACGTCGCCAGGGCCGTGGAAGAAGACTTGCCGGTGACGAGCAAGTGGGTGACCGTTTGCGGAGCGGTAAAGCGTCCGGTCACAGCGAGGTTCGCAATCGGCACTCCGATGGCAAAAGCGTTGGAGCTTGCGGGTGGCCCTGCCGTAGACAGGTACGTGGCCATCGATGGAGGCCCCATGATGGGAAAGCTCGTCAAAGACTTGTCTGCACCGGTGGCCAAGTCCACGGGAGGCCTCGTAGTTCTCCCGGCGGAGAACAGATGGGCGGAGCTTCTTTCAGCTCCGATTGAGGTCAGTCTCAAACGGGCACGCAGCCACTGCATTCAATGCATGAACTGTACCGAGATGTGTCCCAGGTACCTCCTGGGTCACAGATTGAAACCCAACAGGGTGATGCTGGAGGCCAGCTACAGGGAGCTGGAGGCACCCCACAAGTTTGAAATGGCACTGGCGTGTTCCGAGTGTGGCCTTTGCGAGGCGTATGCTTGCCCGGCGGGATTAACTCCCCGGCGCGTGAACGCTACCTTGAAGGCAGAACTGCTGCGGAAGGGGATTAGGCCAAGTCCAGTGGAGTTGAGAGAACCCGACCCTGCGAGGGGGTTCCGCAAGGTACCGACGTCTCGCCTGAAGGCGAGGCTGGGATTGGACGTTTACGATCACGTACCGGAATTCGTGGAAGAAGAAGTGGTTGCCGAAGAGCTAACCGTGCTGCTTAAACAGCACGTGGGTGCAGCGGCGCGTCCACTCGTCAAACAGGGGGACGAGGTGGTGACGGCGCAGCTCATAGCAGACCTACCATCCGACAAACTCGGAGTACCGGTGCATGCACCGGTTAGCGGGGTGGTCACCCACGTGGATGATAGAGCGATACGGATTCGGAGGGGTAACGGATGAGCAAGGCGGTGGGTCTGATCGAATCAATCAGCATCGGGCACGGCTATGAGATCGCGGATGCCATGGTAAAGAAGGCGGATGTGCTGTTGCTCGCCTGCAGGCCCGTTTGTTCGGGTAAGCACCTTTCCATGGTGGCCGGCGACGTCGGCGCGGTAAACACTGCGATCAAGGCTGGCCTAGAAGTGGGAGGGACCTCTGTAATAGATCACTTCGTGCTGCCCAATATCCACGAATCCGTGATTCCCGCTTTAACCGGTGCGACGAGCTTCGAGCAAGACGGGCGCTCTGTGTGCTTAGGGGTGCTGGAGACTTTTTCCGTAGCTTCCCTCATTGTGGCGGCGGATGCCGCCGCCAAAGCTGCCGACGTGACTCTGATCGAAGTTAGGGCGGCCATAGGGATCGGCGGCAAGTCTTACGCCACGATGGTGGGGGATGTCTCTGCCGTTAGGTCGGCCGTGGATGCCGGAGCTCGGACGGCAGAAGAAAATGGGATGTTAGTTTCGAAGATCGTCATACCGCTCCTGAGTGAAGACGTGTTGAGGCATCTTGTTTGAGGGAGGAGGGAATCGGCTGTGAAGAGGCTCGTTACGGCTGAGGAGATACGGAATATGTATTTTTCTAATGCAAGGGAACTGTATCTCCCTGAGGGGGCTATCATAACTCCCGGAGCCAGGGACCTGATTTATGCATTCAACATCAAGGTCATCTACGGTGAGCCACCTGGAGCAGGTTGCGGGTGTGCCCCTTCGAGCAAGGACCAGGCCAGCTCGGAGATAGTTACTAAAGTGGTTGAAAGTGTGATGAGCGGCAGGTCGGAGGAAGACAAGAAAAGGGTCGTGGCGGCTGTCCTGGAAAAGCTCAATGGAGGAGAGAGCCGATGAACCTCAAGACCAGGCTCTTCGGAAAGCCCTACCATTTCGGTTCCATTAAGGAACTGCTGGCAAAAGCCAACGAAGAAAAATCTGGCGACGTGATTGCCGGGATAGCAGCTTCCTCGGCAGCTGAAAGGATAGCTGCCAAACGGGTCCTGGCAGAAGTAACGTTGGAAGAGCTTCGAAAGAACCCCGTGATCCCGTACGAGGAGGACGAAGTCACGAGGGTCATAGACGATGCCGTGCGGGAGCCCATATACGAGAAGATCAAGCACTGGACTGTGAGGGAACTGAGAGAGTTCATCCTAGATCACAAGACCAGCGGTGAACAGATCAAGCACATCTCCAAGGGTCTAACCAGCGAGATGGTGGCGGCAGTGGCGAAGCTGATGTCCAACATGGATCTCGTGTATGCGTCGAGCAAGATCAGAAACCGCGCCAAAGCCAACACCGAGCACGGTCAACCTGGTGTGCTTGCATATCGTTTGCAGCCCAACCACCCAAGCGACAGCGTGGAAGGCATTCTTGCATCCGTGATGGAAGGACTTACGTATGGCTGCGGTGACGCCGTACTCGGGATAAATCCAAACGAGGATACAGTGGAAAACACTATGAAACTGATGAAGGCTGCCCACGACTTCGTGGAAGAGTGGGGTATACCAACGCAGACGTGCGTGCTGTCTCACATAACGAGTCAGATGAAGGCGGTGAAGCAGGGAGCGCCCACAGATGTCTTCTTCCAGAGTGTGGCTGGGACTGAGGATGCAAACAAAGCCTTCGGCATCACTGCGAAACTGCTGGATGAGGCGCACGAGCTCATTAAGAAAAAAGGGTGTGCAACCGGTCCCAATTTGATGTATTTCGAGACCGGTCAGGGGTCCGAACAATCGCTCAATGCGCACCATGGCGCTGACGAGATGACGTTGGAGGCACGGACCTACGGTTTTGCCAAACGATACGACCCATTTATGGTGAACAACGTGTCGGGTTTCATTGGACCCGAAACTCTCTATGACGGAAAGCAGATAATTCGAGCGAGTCTTGAGGATCACTTTATGGGCAAGCTGACCGGGCTTCCGATGGGAATGGCTCCATGCTACACAAACCACACAATGGCTGACCAAAATGACCAGGAAAACGCCATCATGCTTTTAGCCATGGCAGGCTCCAACTACTTCATGGGCGTGCCCGGAAGCGATGACTGTATGTTGAGCTACCAGGATACCAGCTATCACGATGACGCTACCCTGAGAGAGCTGCTGAACCTTAGACCGGTACCGGAGTTCGAGAAATGGCTGGAAGAGATGGGGTTGATGAAGGACGGCAAGCTTACTGAGATAGCGGGCGATCCATCTATATTTGCCAAGAAAAAGCCTCTCGGTAAAAAGGGGGCGAGACGAAATGGATGAAAGGCTCCTAGAGCTGATCACGCAGGAAGTCCTCAAAAGGGTTAGGGAGCCCGGAATTCAGAAACCCGACGATCACACGGACGACCCCGACAGGGAGTATGAGCGTTGGAGGGTTTCGGTTCTTTCGAGCGAGGACTACCTCTGGGATATAACTTCCTACGACATAAGAGAGAAATGGTTCATCGAGGAGCCGATTGACCAGGAGTTTCTCGCCCGTCTGAAGGCAAGCACCCCCGCGAGGATCGGCCTCGGAAGGTGCGGCCCGAGGTACCGGACTATACCATGGCTGCGTTTCAGGGCCGACCATGCTGCCGCCATGGATGCCGTATTTTCTGAAGTTCCTGAAGAGCTGATAAAGGAATTGGGTCTTGTCTCTGTGCGCAGCCAGTGCTCCAGCAGGCAAGAATATGTTCAAAGGCCAGACCTGGGTCAGAAGCTGGCCGAGGAATCGAAAGAGATATTGCGTAGTCAGTGCCCGCGAGGCGCACAGGTGCAAATAGTGGTGACGGACGGACTCAGCTCATCTGCGATTGTGGAGAATGCCAAGGATTTCCTGCAAGCGTTCAAACAGGGTTTATCGCAAGAAGGGCTGATCACCGGTACACCCATTTTTGTGAGATACGGCCGCGTAGCGATCATGGACGATATCGGCGAAGTGTTGCAGCCTGAAGCCGTAGCTGAGCTGATAGGCGAAAGGCCTGGGCTCGTTACGGCGAAGAGTATGAGCGTATACATGTGTTACAGACCCAGACGCGGTACAGTCGAGTCAGACCGCAGCGTGGTAGCCAATATTCACGCCGGAGGTCTACCTCCGGCTGAAGCCGGTGCACACGTTGCTTCGATGATGAAGCAGATTCTGACCGCAAAGGCCAGCGGGATCAGATTGAGCACAGGGAGGGAGGGGTAACTGGCGGCCGTCTATGCCATAAGCTCTTGATCCGAATCTGGAAGACCTACGGTGAAATGTCAATGACCAAATAGTGTGAAATGGTGTTTATCGATCCTTGACAAGGGAATAACCAACCTGGGCCGGTTACAAACGAGTTAACCAGCAGCAATCCATGGCATTAGGTT
>DUMF01000025.1 GCA_012840015.1 Bacillota bacterium | reverse complement strand
GCACCTGCCTGAGAATGCGCGATCATGGGTGAAGCGGAAGCTGGACCAGGCGTATAACGAGACTGACTACGTGACTGCAATCACTGCACTTCAAACGCTTGCATCGGCTCTGGAGAAAGAGTATCCGGGTGCAGCAGCCAGTCTTCGCGAAGGCCTTGAGGAGACACTTACAGTGCTAAGGCTGGGGCTGCCGGAGTTGCTTTCCCATAGCCTCCGCTCCACAAATGCGATGGAGTCGGCTTTCGAGGGAGTACGAACGGTAGCCCGCAATGTGAAGCGTTGGCACAGCGGTGAGCAAGTGTTACGGTGACCAGGAGCAGGTTCCGTCATGAAAATCTACGACGTTTGGGACAACCCCGACACGTAACATACTAAGGATTGACATGCAGAAAACACCAAAATATAATTATCGCTGGTGTTAGCACTCATCAACGACGAGTGCTAACACTGTCTTGGGTAGACTAACCAAAGCAAGAAGAAAGGAGGAAATACAATTGATCAGACCTCTAAACGAAAGGGTAGTAGTGAAGCCCATCAACGTGGAGGAAAAGACCAAGGGCGGAATAGTCCTGCCGGATACCGCGAAAGACAAGCCGCAGGAGGGTGAAGTGGTAGCGGTCGGCCCGGGACGGATACTCGAAAACGGGACGAGGATCCCCCCGGAAGTAAAAGTTGGAGATCGCGTGATTTTCTCCAAGTACAGCGGCACTGAATTCAAGATGGACGGCGAAGAGTACCTCATCCTGAGGGAAAGCGACATTCTGGCAGTTAAATAAGAAGGAATACCTAAAACACAGTAGTAAGGAGGTCGTTCACCGTGCCTGCAAAGATGCTGGCTTATGACATCGAAGCCAGAAAAGCCCTTGAAAGAGGAGTCAATGCAGTCGCATCTGCAGTAAAAGTGACTCTGGGCCCGAGAGGGCGTAACGTAGTCCTCGACAGGAAATTTGGTGCTCCGGTAATAACCAAGGACGGAGTAACCGTAGCGAAAGAAATCGAGCTGAAAGACCCGTATGAAAACATGGGTGCGCAGCTTTGCCGGGAAGTTGCCTCAAAGACGAACGACGTCGCCGGCGACGGCACAACTACGGCCACGGTGTTGGCACAGGCTATCGTCACCGAGGGCCTTAAGAACGTGGCTGCGGGTGCCAACCCGATCTTCATCAAAAGAGGAATCGATAAGGCCGTGAGCGTGGTAGTGGATTACATCAAGAAGAATTCCACTCCGGTAGAGACGAAGGCACAGATCTCCAACGTGGCCTCGATAGCGGCCAACGATCCAGAGATCGGTAAGCTCGTGGCCGAAGCCATGGATAAGGTCGGCAAGGATGGAGTCATAACGGTTGAAGAATCCAAGGGCACGCAGACCACCGTAGAAGTGGTCGAAGGTATGGAATTCGACCGCGGCTACATCTCCCCGTATTTCGTAACCAACCCTGATGCTATGGAGTGCGTCCTCGAGAACCCGTACATCCTGCTCTTCGAGAAGAAAATCACTGCGGTAGCAGATTTGTTACCCTTGCTCGAGAAAGTTGCCAGGTCCGGAAGGCCATTGCTAGTAGTGGCGGAGGACGTAGAAGGCGAAGCTCTGGCTACCCTCGTGGTGAACAAGATCAGGGGCACCCTGCAGTGCGCCGCTGTCAAGGCCCCCGGATTCGGTGACAGGCGTAAGGCTATGATGGAGGATATCGCTATCCTCACCGGTGGGCAGTTTATCTCCGAGGATATCGGCATCAAACTCGAAAATGTTGACCTGAATATGCTCGGCGAAGCCAACAAGGTGCGTGTGGCGAAAGAGAAGACCACCATCGTCGAAGGCAAGGGCAGCAAGAAGGCCATCGAGGGCAGAATCAATCAGATCAGGAAGCAGATCGAAGAGACAGATTCGGATTACGATAGGGAGAAGCTCCAGGAGCGACTCGCAAAGTTAGCCGGTGGCGTCGCAGTGATCAAAGTGGGCGCAGCCACCGAGACCGAGCTGAAGGAAAAGAAACATAGGGTAGAAGACGCACTTTCCGCCACCAGAGCCGCAGTAGAAGAGGGTATCGTACCCGGCGGTGGCACCACCTATATTATTGCCTCCAAGAGCCTCGATACGCTGGACGTCACGGGGGACGAGAAGGTAGGCGTCAATATCGTCAAACGCGCTCTGGAAGAGCCTCTCCGCCAAATCGCGTATAACGCTGGGTTGGAAGGTTCCGTGGTAGTCGAGCGGGTCAAGAGCGAAGACAAGAAGGGTTGGGGCCTCAACGCGCTGACTTTGGAATATGAAGATCTCGTCGCCGCAGGTGTCATCGACCCAGCTAAAGTAGCCAGGTCCGCACTTGAGAACGCGGCTAGCGTGGCCTCACTCGTGCTCACTACAGAAGCGCTCGTAGCTGAGATTCCCGAGAAGAAGGAACAGCATACGCCGCCCATGCCCGACATGGACTATTGATCGACCTGAAAGGGTGGGAGGAGTTTCCTCCCACCCGTAGAATTACTTCTATGTGAATCCCAGTTTATTCCAACGCCCCGTCTGTGTTGTCTTCCTTTTGTTTGCCTCAGGCTCCATCACCGGCTACCGCATCGTTAGTACCTCAACCGCGCCTGTTTTATGGATCGTGTTTTGGGTTGTTGCCGTATTGGGCGTCCTGAATGCGGTACTCCTGTGCCATACCTCTCGAAGGTACATCGCAACTGCTGCCCTCGGCATCGCCTGCTTCAGCGCCGGGCTGGTCCGTTCTGTACAATGGTCAACGGCTCTCCAATGGCCGTTTAAGGCCGACTCCGTGTCGTGCGCTGTAACCGCCGTCGTAGCTGGAGAGGTTGCTGCGGAAGACCGGGTAACTCGCTTTCCGGCGAGGGTTATCGGCTCCGTAGCGGGTCGCGAGTCCAACGGCAAGCTGATTCAGGTAACCGCGCGTACGACTACCCGTCTCGAATGTGGCGACACGATCATTATGGAAGGCTACCTGCAAAGACCGTCGAGCCCGGGAAATCCGGGCGAAATGGATCAACGGGTAAGAGCAGCAAGCATAGGCGTGTGGGCGTACTATTATTGCCTCCGCTACCGTCGTTCCCCTGCCACTGATCCCAGGCCACCTTTCACACTCATGAGGGCAATACTTGCATGTAAGCACAGGATGGAGGACGGGATCAGCCGGTACCTCTCCCGCCAGACAGCTGATCTAGCCATCGCCATGCTTTTCGGCAACAAGTCCTGGCTAGATGAACAAATCCTCGAGGACATGCGGGCTAATGGTGTATGCCACGTACTGGCCGTATCCGGCTTACACGTAGGATTCATTTGCGGGGCATTGAAGCCGTTGAAGTGGGTGCTGCAGCCTAGGGAGTTCGCTTTCGCCAACACCATTGGCCTTTGGATTTATGCACTCATGGCAGGAGCTTCCCCTTCAATTCTAAGGGCCACGATCATGTTCTCACTCACCTTCCTTCAACTTCCAGCCCTGAGGAAACGAGATGGCCTCGCTTCTCTAGGCTTGTCAGGCCTCGTCATCTGCGTGTTTCAACCCCTGGCACCTCTGGACATAGGTTTTCAGTTATCGTACTTGGCTACATTAGGTATATTGCTCATTCCGGTTTCAAGATCAAAAGCCACCGTATTTAAAACCACCCTTTATGCCACTGCCGCGGTGGCACCTCTGGTGTTCTCCTCCTGGAACAGTCTCCCGCTGATCTCTCCTGTGGCCAATTGCATCCTTGTGCCCATGGCCGGCTCGTTGGTGATAGGTGCTGGTGCTGTAGGGCTACTCGCCCTGATCATGCCCGCTATGCTATTGCCGGTGGCAGGACGGATACTCGGATCAATGGTGAACGCGGTGGGCTACCTTTTTGTACTTACCGCCAGTCTGCTCGCACGTCTCCCCTTTTCCAGCGTACCAGTTCCATCGCCAAGCCCCTTATCTATCACTCTCTACTACGCCTTACTGGCAGTTGTATCGGGGTTAGTGCCGGTGCCTCGAAGATACCTCAAAGGCACCTCCCTGCTTTTGATAATCGGCCTCGCGGCTTCGCTGCTTTCCCCATTTGTGTTTAAGCCTTTCTGTCAGGTGACATTCATCGACGTGGGTCAGGGCGATTGTATCCTGGTGGAATCGCGAGGCGCGAGGGCACTCATCGATACGGGGGCCTTAAGCCCTTCGGGCTCTTCTAGAGCGCTCTCCTATCTGCGCCGCAGGGGTATAATGAATCTGGATTATGTATTCATAAGTCACTGGCATTCCGACCATTCCGGCGCATTTAGAGAAATTGAAAAGCAGATCCGCGTGGCCAAGCTGATTTCTCCTTTGCACGGCAGCGGCCACTTCTTCAACTTGGGAGAAGCTACGATAGAAGTACTATCGGGGCCAAGCAGGCCTTCAAGTGCCGAAGCGAATGAAAGCTCGATGGTACTCAGGGTCCGCTGTGGCCCGCTGGAATTATTGTCGGCAGGAGACCTATCGGCCTCCGCTCTCGAGCGCTCGCTCATTCGCTCTTTCTCGCCCGGACGTACGGTGCGGGTGTTGAAAGTGTCTCACCATGGAGCTAAAGACCCGGGCCTAAGTAGCCTATTGAAAAGAATGAGCCCGCAAGTATGCGTGGTGAGCGTGGGTCGCAATTCGTTCGGGCACCCGGATCCGAGCGTGATGAGCTTGCTGGGGAGTACCACCCGCTACGTGTTAAGGACTGATCTCGACGGCGCCATTACGATTCGGATAGGGCGCAATGGTTCCGTACAGCTGAGCTCTTTCAAGAGCGCGAAGAAATGGGAGTTGCAAAGTGAAGGCACGTTACCAAGAAGCGGTGAAAATCATCCAGAGCGACTCTGTTCCAGCAGTTTGCATCCTTTGGGGAGATGAGAGGGCACTTCAAGATGAGCTGCTTGCCAGGATCGCCGGAAGGCTTGAGGGCGCAGAAATGTATCGCTTTTCTGGTGAAGATGCACTGGAAAAGACGCTTGAAGTGTGTGACACCCCTTCTCTGTTCGGCGCGTTCAAACTAGTATGTATCAGTGTGGAAGGAGATACCTCGCTCTGGCCAAGGCTGGCAGCTTACATCGCTGATCCATCACACACCGCCTGCCTCGTAGTTGTCTCGAAGCACCCTCCCTCGGGAGAGTTCCCAACCGACGACGGGCATTGCCTCGTAATCGATTGTTCAAGGCTTCAACCGAGGGAAGCGTCGGCCTGGCTGGTCGAATATGCACGGGACGCAGGTAAATCGTTACCAACCCTCGTAGCAGAGAGGCTACTGGAAGCCTCGGGGCGTTCGCTCACTGCCGCATGCGCTGAGCTCGAGAAGCTCATCACCTATGTTGGGAATAGCAAACAAATCAGTCTCGATGACTATGAAGCGGTTTGTCACGCTGCTCCTCACAAGCTATATCAGATTCTGGATGAAGTCTTCAACGGCAGACTGGCGGAGGCACTCAGGATTTGCCGCGGACTCGTTATCCAGGGCGAAAGCGAAGAGGCTCTATTCGGCCTACTCGCTTCGGAAGTGCGTTTGATGCATAAAATAAAGGTTTGCAAGGAAGCTTCTATGTCGGACGACGATATCCGCAAACTGCTTGAGCTGCAACCTTTCCGTTACTCGCGATGCCTAAAGCAAAGTAATCGCTTTTCTCCTTTAGAGCTTAAGCAAAAGCTTTACGAACTTAACGAGCTTGACGCACAACAGAAAAGGGGCTTTATCACTCCCAGCGAAGCACTGAGCCGTGCTATCATGCTACTCGGTCGGCAACGGTTGAGGTGAAATACGCTGGATCTTTTGAAGCAAAGCCTGGCCCTCTTCCCCATCCAACACGCACGGCTGGCAATCAGTTATCATAACGGGGATGACTTTCAGCCACTTAATACCGTTTTTATCAGCGTGCAGTTCGAGAATCATACTTTCCCTCGTTACCGGCCTTTTCTGGTCCATGACGAAATTCCCGAGGCTGTATGCAATTGGCTTCCCTTTGTATATCTCGATGCCCTGTATGGCGTGAGGGTGAAATCCGAGCACTGCATCTGCACCAGCGTCTATCGCGACTCTGGCGATCTCCCTGAGATCACGCCCGAAGTATGACTGCGGGTAGTTGACATATTCCTGCCCCCAATGAAACGCCACGAGCACGATATCAGCCAGCTTGCGCGCTCTAGCAATATCGTCTTTGATCATTTGGTCCTGAATTGGGGCTGTTCCTGCTTGATCTTCCGTGGCTAGGAAAGTCCTGGGGTACGAGCGTGACCAGAAAAGGTTTGGGTTGGCGAACTCGCTGCAACCGAGCAGCGCTATCCTTAAGCCCTTGCGTTCTACAATGGCCGGCCTGCGTGCCTCCGAGATGTTCGCGCCCGCCCCGGCATGCACTATCCCGGCAGCATCCAACAAAGAGATGGTCTCCTTCAGCAAGGGCGTGTCATAATCCAAAATGTGGTTGTTGGCGAGAGTCACTGCGTCTATCCCTGCATATTTGATGGCCTCCATAGAGGCTGGTGGTGCCCTGAACCAGATCAGTTTGCCGGGGATGGGTTCCCCGCTCACTCCAACCGGCGACTCGAGGTTGGCTATTGCTATGTCTGCCGAAGCCAACACCGGAGCCACTTTCTCGACCGGATATAACGTGCCCTTCTCCGCCATTGCCTTCGCAGTGCCCCTGGCAAACATCAGGTCCCCAACCACCCGGATGACCACTTCTCGGGCTGATTCGTTGATCGCCTCCTCACACTGCTCACCTCCAAGCGTCCTGGCTACTGCGGAAATCGCGCGTTGCCGTCCGGTGACGATGTCTAGGGCGCGGCGTAAGATTCTCCTCTGCCCGCTGAGATCGAGCACGCTCACCTTCACGGGGGAGGAAGGCTTTTCGCGCAGCTTTACCTTCAGGCCCGGGAGCTCAGGCTCCTTGGAAGCCGCTTCACTCGGAACAATGGCAAAATCCGCCTCTTCTGTGCTACCGCTTACGAGCTTAAGCGAAATGCGTGGTAAATGCGTAGATATGTATTCTCTGGCGCGCTCCGCCTGTATAGTCGTTTCTGGCAAGAAGCTGAGCACCACTTCGTGGCCGCGTCCGAAACCGCCCCTGAAAAAGCATAACCCCCAACCTGATAACGCGATTACCCCGATCAGGATGAGGGCAGCTGTCC
Organism: Bacillota bacterium; assembly: GCA_012840015.1. Lineage (GTDB taxonomy): Bacteria > Bacillota > Sulfobacillia > DUMF01 > DUMF01 > DUMF01. The sequence goes on along the minus strand of DUMF01000025.1, from coordinate 121,865 downwards.
TTTTCATGATGGTTACTTTTAAGCCCCTTGGGCTTCTGCCTTATCGCCTAGCGCCTTGGCGAGAATACGAGATAACCTGGACTTCTTTCTTGCCGCCGCATTCTTATGGATTACCCCTTTGGTCACAAGCCGATCAACCAGGCTCACGGCTTCGCGGTATTTCCCTGTTATCTTATCAGGATCTTTGCTATCCAGGCTAGCCACAAACGCTCGAATGGCTGTCTTGCAACGCGATTTCCAAGCTTTATTGCGCTCTCTCCGTTGCTCTGCCAGTTTGGCTCTCTTTATGGCAGACTTAATGTTGGCCAATTACGGCTCACCTCCAACATTGCTCATTCTACCATTGTGTGCGCCGGCGTTGCAACTAAACCACCCTGGCCACGAATGAACCGGTTCGATGAGCTAGCGCTTCCGCCAAGCCCCTCGGGGTAGGGGCGGTTATTCCGCATGAGCCCCTCGTTCCTTCACTTAATAGCTGGAACTTGATGCCCATGGTCGCAGCCACGTCTCCCATCTCACGAACACCCAACGAATCTGCTCGTAAGTACCATCTCTGCGGCCGTTCGTCCTTTTCCACGGACACCTGCCAATCCCCGCAAATCGGCGCTGGCGCTGCACGGCCGATAGCTACGTTGGCAGCAAAGATCAGATCCCCAAGCACGGAGCTTGCAGTAGCAGGCCCTCCTGCGCCGTGGCCGGTGAAAAGCAGCTCACCGGCTGGCTCCGCCTTGAGCCAGATTCCGTTTAGCACATCGTTTACCCCCGCAAGGGGATGGTCCAGAGGAAGAAGGGCCGGCTCCACGCTGACACTCACACTGCAACATCCTCCCTCGCTATCCACTGATAGAACCCGTAACCCGCCCAGAAGCTTCAGCGCGAAACCGTTAGACTCGGCGAATTCCACGTCCTGCTGGCTGACCTCGCGTATGCCCCGGCGGCTTACCGATCGCTCATACACCGGCCCGTTGCAAATGAGCGTACTCAATATGGCCATCTTTCTGGCAGCGTCCAAACCGTCAACGTCTGCCGATGGATCCGCCTCTGCATAACCGAGCTTTTGCGCTTTAGCCAACGCCTGTGCGAAACTGGCTCCATGACTCCTCATTTCGGTGAGTACGAAGTTCGTGGTACCGTTCACTATGGCTTCCAACTCTCCAATGCGGTTGGCGATCAAAGAATGCCTCAACGGGCGGATGATAGGCACCGCTCCCGCTACCGCGGCCTCGAAAAACATGCCTGCCTTCCCGGATTCACATGCCTCACGCAATATATCCCAGGCATTCGAGAGCAGATGCTTGTTCGCGCTGACCACTTGCTTGCCACAATGTAACGCACGCTTTACGTAATCTAGGGCTGGCTGGTAACCGCCCATTAACTCTACTACGACCTGAATCGATGGGTCTTCCAGCACCTCTGCAGGGTTAGAGGTAACCAGACTCTCCGCCCTTGGATCTCTCTTTTTTCCCATATCCTGCACCAGAATTCGTTTCACTTTGAAACGAATACCTGACCGGCGGGCCAACCACTCCCCGTGACGGTGCAGCTCGTCAAAAACGGCTGAGCCCACAGTACCCAAACCCAATATGCCGATCGTTACCTCTATCATGCGAACATTTTCACCCGGGGTAGCTAATGATGTCAAGAGATTCACCCTAAGGCCGACCTTGCCAATGAAAAACAAGCACGGGTTCGTTATGGCTGGTACCCGTTTATCCTCGCCTATCGAAGGAACTTGTAATCCAATGCCGTATATACTTAACTGCCTCTGTATTCCCACAAGTGCCTCGAAAAGGGGGATGGCAAATGGAGAACGCCCCAAAGATTCTTGCGATCAACCCGGGGTCTACGTCCACCAAAATTGCGCTGTTTGAAGGCGAGACGCTTTTATACGAGGAGAACATCGCCCACTCAGTGGAAGAGCTTTCCCGCTTCGAAAACATCTACGATCAGCTCCAGTACAGGGAATCTCTGGTTCTGGAATCTCTCAAGGCACATGGGACAGAACTCTCAGAGCTCAGCGCGGTCGCAGGACGCGGCGGACTACTCCCACCGATGGAAGGAGGAGTGTGGGCAGTAAACGACGACATGCTGGACGACCTGCGGCACAGACCGCGGAGGCATCATCCTTCCAATCTGGGCGCGCTGATCGCCTGGGACATTGCCACCCAAGCCGGGGTTAAGCTGGTGGTAATCGTGGACCCGGTATCCACGGATGAATTCGAAGAGATAGCGCGGATCACAGGCCTACCGGAAATCAAGCGCGACAGCTTATCTCACGCCCTGAATTTAAAAGCCGTAGCCCGCCTGGCCGCTAGGGAGATGGGCAAAAAGTACGAGGAACTCAACCTGGTGGTGTGCCATCTAGGAGGGGGCATAACGGTAAGCGCCCACCGCAAAGGCCGCATGATCGATTGCAATGACCCGAGTTCCTCCGGCCCCTTTTCTCCCGAACGGGCTGGAGACCTGCCCAATATGGCCCTAGCGGAGCTCTGCTACTCGGGCAAGTACACAGAAAAGGAAATGAAGGCCCGACTCATGGGCAAGGGCGGCCTCGTGGCGCACTTGGGCACAAATAGCTGTAAGGAAGTGGAGGAGAGAATCTCGGCAGGCGATACTCGAGCTGAACTGGTGTATCAAGCGATGGCCTACCAGGTAGCAAAGTGGATAGGACAGATGGCGGTGGCTCTGAACGGTAAGGTAGACGCGATCTGTTTGAGCGGCGGTATCGCTCACTCAGGGATGTTCATCGGGTGGATTAAGCCCAGGGTAAGCTGGATCGCCCCCATCAAAGTGTATCCAGGCAGCGATGAAATGCGCGCCCTCGCCATGGGAGCGCTTCGGGCTTTGCGCGGTGAAGAAAAAGTGAAAGAATATCGTTCTATTGCCAGGCGAATGCCCCTGCCTCAATTTACGGAGAAAGTGGTATCATGAAGCAAAAGTATCAGGAGGCGGGGTTTATGAAGGCTTATAACGTGGCAGTAGTTGGAGCAACAGGCGCAGTAGGCAGAGAGATGTTGAAGGTACTGGAACAAAGGCGCTTTCCAGTGTCGAAGCTGAGAGTGATGGCGTCGCCCAAGTCAAAGGGCAAGGTTCTTGAATTCTGTGGAGAGAAGCTGATCGTCGAAGATCTCAACGAGGCTTCCTTCAGAGGGATAGAAATCGCGCTTTTCTCTGCGGGCGCCAGCCGCAGCCTTTCCTTTGCACCGAAGGCTGCGTCGGAAGGAGCAGTGGTAATAGATAACTCCAGCGCTTTCCGGATGGACCCCAAAGTCCCCTTGGTCGTACCCGAAGTCAACCCGGATGACGCTTTCCTGCACAACGGAATCATAGCTAACCCAAACTGTTCCACTATCCAGATGGTAGTAGCATTAAATCCCATTCACAAAGAAGCCAAGATCAAGCGGATCGTGGTATCTACGTATCAGGCCGTCTCGGGCACGGGGGCCAAAGCGATATTCGAACTTGAGGAACAGATCCGGAGCTGGGTAGCTGGCGAGCCCATGAAGTGTACAGTGTATCCGTATCAAATCGCGTTCAACGTTCTCCCCCATATCGACTCCTTTACAGAGGACGGCTACACAAAGGAAGAGCTCAAGATGCTCAACGAGACTCGCAAAATCCTCCACGATCCCTCAATCCGTGTGTCCGCCACTACAGTACGAGTGCCGGTCTGGAATTGCCACTCCGAATCGGTCAACATCGAAACCGAAAGGGACATCAGCCCGGAACGTGCGCGGCAGTTGCTGGAGACTGCTCCGGGAGTCAAGGTATTGGACGACCCGGGCAAGAACCTGTACCCCTTAGCGATCTTCGCTTCGGGCAAAGACGATGTTTTTGTAGGGCGCATTAGAAGGGATAACTCGGTGGAGCATGGCTTGAATATGTGGATCGTTGCAGACAATCTCCGGAAGGGCGCCGCCCTCAACGCCGTTCAAATCGCAGAGGTGTTGATAGGGAGGGCAAAAAAGGAGGGCAATTCTAGTGCTTGATCCACTCAAGTTTGCCAAGAAGGGGCTTATAGGTCTCCCTCCGTACGTACCGGGCAAACCCATCGAAGAGGTTAAACGCGAGTTGGGGCTCGAGCACGTGACTAAGTTGGCGTCTAACGAAAATCCGTTAGGGCCGTCTCCCATGGCGGTAAAAGCCATGGGAGAAGAGCTTTTAAACCAAAACCAGTACCCCGAGCCAGGTGCACCAGAGCTCAAGGCCAAGCTTGCCTCGAAGCTAGGAATCACTCCTGAGATGCTATTCCTTTCCAATGGGGGTGACAACGTCATATCCTGCGCGATGCACTCGATGATCAACCCTGGCGAAAAGGTGATTCTGGCAGACATTTCTTTCCCCACTTACGAAAGGGCTGCCGCTATAGCCGGGGCCGTGGTAGTGAAAGTCCCGCTGCGCAATTTCCGATATGACCTGTCTGCTATGCGGCGTGAAGTGGACCAGAATACCAAGATGGTCGTGGTGTGCAATCCCAATAATCCTACGGGGTTACTCACCGATGCCGACGAGATGCGTGCATTCCGAGAGAGTCTGCCTGAAGAGGTGGTGCTCTTCGTAGACGAAGCCTACTACGAATTTGTGGAGGCGCCGGACCGCTACGATACGATAGACGCCATCAAAAACGGCCTTCCGGTGATCGCGCTGAGGACTTTTTCCAAGCTCTACGGTCTAGCCGGGCTCAGGCTCGGCTATGCGATCGCGCCAAAGGAACTGATATCGGTCATGGAAATCGTCCGGGAACCTTTCAGCGCTTCGAGAATAGCCCAGGCTGCCGCTATAGCAGCCCTCGAGGATGGTGAGTTCGTCAGGCAATCCCTTCGGCTGGTCAGAGAAGGGCGGCGATATCTCGAAGCTGAGTTCCGGCGCCTAAAACTGGACTACCTCCCCACTCAATCTAACTTCTTCTGGGTCAGAACGGGCGTGGATTCTCGTGAACTATTCCAGCAGCTCTTACGAATGGGGGTCATAATACGTCCGGGCTACCTCTGGGGGTGCCCGGAATACATTCGAGTCACTATCGGTACTCAGCCACAGAACGAGCACTTCATCTCGGCCCTTGAGAAGGTACTTTCAAGGTAAGATCGCTTCGTCAAGCGCCTTCCCGGCTGGCACCATGGGGTAAACGTTCTGCTCGGCAGGTATGCGAATATCGACCAAGAAGGGGCCATCGTGCGTCAAGGCCTCCACGATGGATGGACCTACTTCATCCGGAGATGATATGGTACGCCCTTCGAGGCCGTATGCCCTCGCGATAGCTGGGAAGTCGGGGTTACAGAACAACTCAACCTGAGAATAACGTTTGTGGTAAAGCAGGTCCTGCCATTGGCGTACCATGCCAAGGCATCCGTTATTGAACAGGAATATCTTGATAGGCAACGAGTTGGCTTTCACCGTGGCCAATTCTTGCATGTTCATCTGGAAGCTACCGTCACCGGTGATCAAAATGACGGTGTGGTCCGGTTTGCCCAATTGGGCACCCACAGCTGCCGGCAAGCCGTAACCCATGCACCCGAGTCCTCCGGAAGACAGCAATCGTCTGGGAGCGGTGAATTTCCAGTGCTGAGCCACCCACATTTGGTGCTGCCCGACATCGGTAGCCACTATCGTGTTTTTTGGCACTCTTTTCATAAGTTCCTCTAAAACGATCCTGGGCTCTATTTCCCCCGGTTCGGCACAGCGGGTCTCCGGTTCCTTCTGCCACGACTTAATCTGCTTGATCCATTCACTGTGGTCGTTTTCGTTGACCAGCTTCAGTAACTCCGGTATGACGTACGACAGATGACCAACCACCGGCACGTTCACTCTCACGTTCTTGCCGATCTCAGCCGGATCGATGTCAATGTGTATTACCATAGCACGCGGAGCGAATTGTTCCACAAGACCCGTGGTCCGGTCAGTGAACCTAGTGCCCAATCCGATCAGAAGATCGCAATGTTGAACTGCGTTGTTAGCGGCAATCGAGCCGTGCATTCCGACTAGGCCGAAGTTCAAATGGTGGTCGGAGCGTACTCCTCCCAGACCCATTAGAGTACATACGATAGGAATCTCCGCTTTCTCGCAAAGAGCAGTGACCGCATCGGAGGCCCCCGAAGATACCACGCCACCACCGATGAGCGCTACAGGGCGGAGGGAATTGTTCAACAGGTTGGCCGCTTTGGCGATCTGAGGCAGATTGCCCTTATAGGTGGGCTTGTAGCCAGGCAAGTGCACCCTCTTGACGGGTCTGAACTCAGCTTCGCCCATGATCACGTCTTTCGGCAAGTCCACAAGCACGGGTCCGGGCCGTCCCGTGGAGGCGATGTGAAAAGCTTCCTTGACGACCCGGGCCAGATCAGCTACATCTTTGACCAGATAGTTATGTTTGGTTATGGGTACTGTTATCCCTGTAAGGTCTGCTTCCTGGAAAGCATCTCTACCGAGCAACCTCGCGCTCACCTGGCCGGTGAAGGCAACTATGGGGACAGAATCCATGTATGCACAGGCAATGCCGGAAACCAGGTTGGTGGCACCCGGTCCGGACGTCGTAAAACAAACACCTACTTTGCCCGTGGCTCTGGCGTACCCGTCTGCAGCGTGTGCAGCCGCCTGCTCGTGCCGAACCAGCACATGCCTTATGGGATAGTTTAGCAGTTCGTCGTACAGGTCCACCACGGCCCCGCCCGGGTAGCCAAACACGAGGTCACACCCCTCGCGTGTTAGACTCTCCAGCAGTATCCGCGCGCCCTTCATATGGGTACCACCACCTCAAATGTTATGGTTCATAGACGGGGGTGCCGTGTGAATTGGCATAGTCCCTGAAAAGCTCAATCAGCTCGAGGGTATACTTTCCGGGCTTCCCGTCTCGGATTTTCCGCCCATCGATTTCCACCACCGGTATGGCTTCTGCTGCGGTACCTGTGAGGAAACACTCATCTGCCACATACAGATCGTGCCTCGTCAGAGGCTGTTCAACCACAGTGAGCCCGAGCGCAGGAGCAAGCTCCATTATGGTCGCCCGCGTGATGCCCTCAAGGATACCCATATAGGAGGGGGGCGTGATAAGTTTAGATTTCTTGACAATAAACACGTTGTCTCCCGTGGCCTCTACGACGTATCCTTCTGGGCTCAACATTATGACCTCTGCCATCCCCACCAGGTTGGCTTCGATCTTGGCAAGTATGTTGTTAAGGTAGTTGAGCGACTTTACCCTCGGGTTCAACGCATCTACTGCCACGCGCCTAGTCGGTACAGTCATCACCTTCAGGCCTGTTTCGTAAAGTTCCTTCGGGTAAAGGGTGATTGAATCAGCAATACATACAATCGTTGGCTTCTGACACTTTCTAGGATCTAAACCTAGGTCGCCAACTCCCCGGGAAACCACGAGACGGATATAGGCGTCCCGCAGCCCATTTCGACGCACGGTCTCTAGGGTTATCCGTTCCATTTCGGACCAGCTCACTGGTATCTCCAAGGCGATTGCCCTCGCCGACTCGTATAGCCTGTCGAGATGCTCGGTAAGACGAAACACCCTGCCGTTGTATGCCCTTATCCCTTCGAACACTCCATCCCCATATAGGAAACCGTGGTCGAAGACTGAAACTTTCGCCTCACATGCTGGGACGAACTCTCCGTCGACATAAACAACCCTATTAGGGTTCATAACCTTTCATCCTCCTTCAATATTTGTTCCACTACGAGATCACCCATCTGCCTGGTATTCACTACTGTTTGCGTCCCCGTATGTCCCCTAACCAAGTCCGGGGTAACGTAACCAGAGCCCAACACACGCCGAACTGCCCTCCTTATCGCCTGAGCGGGATGTCTCAATCCGAACGCATACTCGAGCATCATGGCCCCCGATAGAATAGCGCCGACAGGGTTGGCAATCCCCTTCCCCGCAATATCCGGTGCCGAGCCATGGATCGGTTCGTAAAGCCCACGACCGCCTGCTCCCAGGCTTGCCGAAGGCAACATCCCCAACGAACCCGTGATAGCACCCGCTAGGTCGCTCAAGATGTCCCCGAATGTATTCTCCGTGACCAGAACGTCGAATCGCTTTGGTTCTCTTACGAGTAACATCGCGCAGGCGTCCACATACTGGTGCTCCACTTGCACTTCAGGGTAGTCCCGCGCAACCTCCTCGACGACTTCCCGCCAGAGCCGCGAGGCCATGAGAACGTTGGCTTTGTCCACAGACGTGACTTTCCTCCGCCTGGACATAGCCGCGTCGAAGGCACTCCTGACGCACCTTTCTATCTCCTTCTCCGAGTAAAAGAGGGTATCTATCGCCTGCCTAACCCCTCCGATAGTTCGCCTTTCTTTGGGCTCACCGTAATAGAGCCCCGACGAAAGTTCCCTCACGATGAGCATGTCGAAACCGCCGTCCACAGCCGCCTTTTTTAAGGGGCTCGATTCTATCAGTTCTGGATAAAGCGTAGCCGGCCTCATGTTGACATAGAGCCCCAGCCTCTTCCTCAAGCGCAGGATCCCTTGTTCCGGGCGACGTTCGGGGGGCTGATTATCCCACTTAGGCCCCCCGACTGCCCCGAACAATACAGCGTCGGCTTCCAGCGCTACTTGAAGAGTCCTCTCCGGGAGTGGATCCCCATACAGGTCGATCGCTGCACCGCCAACGGCTGCCTCCTCGAATTCCAAGGTATAGCCGAAGATATCGCCGGCTCGTCTCAGTACTTTTACCGCTTCTGCCATTACCTCAGGCCCTATGCCGTCCCCCGGGAGAATGGCTATCTTCACACCGCTTCACTCCCGATCACGAGTCCAGGGGTGTCCATCAAAAGCCTGTTCAGTGCGTTCATGTATGCCCTGACGCTGGCTTCGATTACGTCGGTGCTTATACCCCTGCCTGTATAAGACCTATCCTGGAATTGCAGTTTGAGGCTGACCTCGCCCAGAGCGTCCTTGCCACTCGTCACAGCTTTTAGGGAATACTCGATGAGATGGCAGTTGAAACCCGTAGCCCGGTCGATGGCATTGAATAGGGCGTCTATCGGGCCATCGCCGCTGGCAGCCTCCTGTAAGTACCGCCCGGCCTGGCTTATACGGATAGTAGCTGTAGGAACGGTATTGTTGCCGCTGGTAACGTGGAAGTACTCCAGCTTAATTTCCTCGGGCACGCTCCTGAGCTCGTTCTCGAGAAGAGCCTGCAAATCTTCGTCGTGCACTTCTTTCTTTCTATCGCACAACAGTTTGAACTCCCTGAAAAGCTTTTCCACCTCAGCTTCGCTTGGTTCATAGCCCATTTCACGCAACTTCTCCCTGAAGGCATGGCGGCCGGATACTTTCCCCAGTACCAATCTGTTCGACGGCACCCCCACCACCTGGGGATTCATTATTTCGTAAGTAGTGCGCTCTTTTAATACCCCATCCTGATGAATGCCCGACTGATGTGCGAAAGCATTCATCCCCACCACTGCCTTGTTAGGTTGAACGCTAATGCCGGTCAACGCGGAAACTAGCTTGCTCGATTTATAGATCTGTGTGGTATCGAGCTGGAACGTCTTGGCATACTGATCTCTCCTGACGTAAAGCGCCATAGCTACCTCTTCTAGCGAAGTGTTGCCTGCGCGCTCCCCAATGCCGTTTACGGTACACTCAATCTGAGTGACCCCTTCTTCTATGGCAGCCAGGGAATTCGCCACAGCTAAACCGAGGTCGTTATGGCAGTGCACGCTCAATTCCACGCTGCAAATGCCGGGAGTGTGCTCCTTTACGTATCTCAACAGCCTGCGGAATTCCTCAGGAGTCGTATACCCAACCGTATCCGGGATGTTGATAACTGTTGCGCCGGCTTCCACTGCTGCACCGAACACCGTGCAAAGAAAATCCGGATCGCTTCTAGTCGCGTCTTCCGCTGAGAATTCCACGTCATCGCACAGGCTTTTTGCATACGCCACTGCCTCACGTGCCGTCTTTAGGACCTCTTCCGGCGACTTCTTCAGCTTACATTGCATGTGAATCGGAGATGTAGCGATGAAAGTATGAATCCGCGGCCTTTTGGAGTATTTCACCGCTTCCCAGGCTCGATCGATGTCAGCTTTGTTGGCTCTGGCAAGCGCCGCAATTACCGGACCTTCTACTTTTTCTGCAATCGCCTTCACGGCTTCGAAATCTCCCACCGAAGTAATGGGGAAACCCGCTTCGATGACGTCTACCTTGAGCCTTGCCAACTGTCTGGCGATTTCTAGTTTTTCCCTCGCACTTAGGTTGACCCCCGGCGTTTGTTCTCCGTCTCGCAGTGTCGTATCGAAGAACTTGACTATGCCCACGCCTTTCTCCCCCCTATCGGTTCAGCCATGGCATCATAGCCCTCAGTTTCTTCCCTACTTGTTCGATTTGGTGCTCTGCCTCTCTCTTTTTAATGGCATTGAACACCGGCCTGTTGGCCTTATTCTCAAGTATCCATTCTTTGGCCCATTCGCCGTTCTGAATCCTTTCCAAAAGTTCTTTCATCGCCTGGCGGCTGGCAGGGCCGATCACTTTCTTGCCGGAGGTGTAATCCCCGAACTCGGCCGTGTCGCTTACCGAGAACCGCATGTAAGTGAGCCCACCTTTATAAATCAAGTCCACGATAAGCTTGAGTTCATTTAGACACTCAAAGTATGCTATCTCCGGCTGGTACCCCGCCTCTACCAGGGTCTCGAATCCCGCCTTGATGAGTTCCGAAACACCACCGCAAAGCACCGCTTGCTCGCCGAACAAATCAGTTTCGGTCTCTTCTTTGAAGGTGGTCTCGATCACTCCGGCCCGCGTACAGCCGATTCCTTTGGCATATGCCAGGGCGATCTTGAGAGCTTCCCCTGAAGCGTCACGGTAGATTGCGACGAGCCCGGGTACCCCGGCTCCGTTCTTGAACTCGTATCTGAACTGATGGCCTGGGGCCTTGGGTGCTACCATAAATACGTCCGCGTGCTCGGGTGGCACCACCTGGTTATAGTGGACATTAAAACCGTGGGAAAACCCGAGTGCAGCGCCCTTTTTTATGTTTGGCTCAATAACCTCTTTGAATAGCTCGGGCTGCCTATCGTCAGGGATAAGTACCTGTACCACGTCGGAGGTACGCACAGCCTCTTCGATCTCCATGACCCTGAGTCCATCCGCCTGTGCTCTTTCCCAGTTCGGGCTGCCCTTCCTCAGGCCGACTACCACGTTGACCCCGCTGTCATTTAGATTCTGCGCTTGCGCATGCCCTTGGCTGCCGTAACCCAGAACCGCAACTTGCTTGCCCTCGAGTACCCTCAAATCCGCGTCGCCGTCGTAATAGATCTTTGCCATCTGTCTCTTCCTCCTCTGTCACATGCAGTCTTTTTGACCCGCGAGCCATAGCGATTTTGCCGGTTCGCACTACTTCTTTAATCCCAAACTCTTTGGCCAGCTCGAGAAACGCCTGAACCTTCTCCTCGTCGCCTGTCATCTCCACGGTGAGGCTTTCCCTCGCAATGTCGATTACCTTCCCGCGAAACACCTCCACGATTTGCATCAGAGCATAGCGTCGAAGAGAGGGAGCGTGTATCTTGACCAGAGCGATTTCCCTGGCTACGTGATCGTCCATCGTCAAATCTGATACCTTGATTACGTTGATGAGCTTGTTTAGCTGTTTCGATACCTGTTCTATCGTCCGCTCGTCCCCATCGACCACTATGGTCATCCTGGACTTGGTAGGATCATGTGTGGCTCCCACCGACAAGCTTTCGATATTGAACCCCCTGCGTGCAAACAATCCTGCTATCCGCATCAAAGTGCCGGGCGTGTTCTCCACTAGAGCGGCTAGAGTGTGCTTCATCTTTGTTCACCTCCCTTCCAAATACAATGAGCCCCTCGTCCTCCCATAGGGACGAGGGGCTCAAGTCGTGGTACCACCCTACTTCGCACGTTCCTCGCGGAACAGTGCCTCAGCGGGTGCTTTTGCACCCAGGGGTAACGCCCCCAGACGGTTGATGCCTACCTGGAAGAACAACTTCTCTTCCGCTCGACACACGGCTCCGGGTTGACTTTCGCCGCCAGGGCGGGCCCGGCTCGCACCACCCGCCGGTTCTCTGTACCTCGTTGCCTGGTGCTACTTTTCCCTTCCTCGCCTTTTTCGTTATGTCGCTGTCATCCACCGCGGTGTCCTAAAAACTATATAAAAAGACCCGAGCGGCATCTCCCAGAACTTTCCGCTCGGGTCTTTTATACCCACGGTGTCCCCAGTTAACTTACGGGGCTGTACCGCTCGGCCCGGTCCCCGCTGACGCGCGGGCGGAACCCTAAGGTACACTTCCGGGTGTTTCGGCTATATTGCCACCGATTATAACACCCGGCCACCCACCTGTAAATACCTTTTTCCACACCTCACCTCGACCCTGAAGCTACAGACATCTGTTTCTTGGCTGCCTCGTTCCGCGCAGCCACTATCTCGTCAGCCAAATGGACCCATTTCTTTGAATACTCGTCGAGATAGGCAGCAGTCTCGCCCGTGAGCACATCTTCTGCTCCAGGGTGCGTTGGGTGTGCCCCGGACTCCTTAACTATTTCGCGGAGCGCCTCCGGAGCATCTATAATCGGGCAAGGCGCCAAGTGATTCTCGTGGAAGGGCTGTCTTCTTTGGTAAGCTTTGAACAGCGGGGATGCTAACACTTCCTTGAGGCTCTTTTCTCTGATGTTGTCCACCGCGAAGTGCACGAACGCACACGGTTCCACGTCTCCCGCTGCGTTTATATGGAAGTACATCCGCCCGCCGGCGATGCAACCTTCCGTGGCATAACCATCGTTCCAGAAGTCCGCCATAAGGATTGGCTTGGTGGCTCGTATATATGGTACGCGTTCGGCGAGTTTGGCGCGTTGTTCTGGCGTTATCATCATGTTCAAATCGGGGCCACGCCCGATCGGGATATAGTGAAAACTCCAGCAGTAAACTACTCCCTGTTCTACCAAGAAATCGATAAATTCATCGCTAAATATCACATCGGCGTTCTCCCTGGTGACCGTTAGAGAGGCACCAAACAGAACTCCGCGTTCCCTGAGCAAAGCCATAGCCCTCATCACTTTATCGAATACGCCCTGGCCGCGGCGCCTGTCTGTAAGTTCTCTCGGCCCTTCAAGGCTGAAGGCAGGGGATAAATTGCCGAGTTCCGCAAGGCGGTCAGCGGTCTTTTCATCGATCAGGGTACCGTTTGTGTAGGCCATGAATCCCATATCCGGATGCTGCGCTACCACATCCAATAGCTGCGGGTAAGCAAAAGGTTCTCCGCCCGAAAGCACGATCCAGTATATGCCCAGGTCCTTGGCTTCGTCGATTATGCGACTGAAAAGCTCAGGCTCCAATCTATCTGTCTTCCTGTACTCCCCCGCCCAACACCCGGTGCATCTTAAGTTGCAGGCTGAAGTGGGGTCGACCAACAGTAGACTTGGGATATGCAGGCCAGTCTCTTTCTCGAGGGCTCTTCTTCGAGGTGTTCCAATGATTTGAGAAGCTATAACCCAGTTCGAAATGAATTTCTTCACCATTTTTGGGTTAGTAGCCAGTCTTCTCACCTGGCTCATAACTTTGGGGTCGCCGCATACCCGTTTTCTAAATAGGTTCACGGCATCTTTGTGCCCCTGTTCCGTTGCAAGCTTCTCAATCAGGCTGAGGAGCTTTGGGAGGTTACGGTCTGGGTCTTTTGCAAGGTAGTCAATGGCGTAATTCAATGCCGTGTCGGCCAGGAATTTTTTCACCTGGTCACTACCCGGTATTGCCGCTAGCTTCATCCTCCTCAACTCCTTTCAATTCTCCTGTAATCATCCCCTGATCATAGTTTAGCAAAAGGTGGCATTTCTCTCAACTTTGGTGGACGTGTGGCCTTCCCCTTACCCCTCGATATGAGTCCGAAGTAGTGATAGCTATACCTAAAAGCACAAGCAACATGCCAACCACCTGAAGCATCGTGAAGCGTTCGTGCAGCACCACCACTCCCAGAACGAACGCAGCAACTGGTTCCGACATCGCCACTACCGAGGCTCTGCTTACTTCTGTGCTGGCAAGCGCGCTGAAGTAAAGCATGAACGCCAAAAGTCCTGGCCCCAACCCCATCAAGCCTGCCACCGCCCAGCTACTCGCGCTGCGCGGGAAAGATATGCCTGTTGGACCCAAACTTGCAAACAACGCTACCGATAACGTACCGAACGCCGTCCCCCATAAGTTTATGTACAATGGCGATCTTTTCTTTAGCGCCGCCTTGAACAGCACAGTGTGGAGGGCATAAGAAAAACCCGAAGCCAATCCCGTCAGAATGTAGAGGAGTTCCACTCGTCCCGATGTCTCGTGTAAGCCTACAACGAATACTAGCCCTCCGAGGCTGAGAGCCAGCGCCAGCAACTTTGCTGGAGTAATTGGCTCACCGTAAATGAGTCTGGAAAGTAACGTCGCAAAGATCGGGGCAGTGTAGTTTAGAATGACAGCTACGGCAACGGGAGTGTGCGTCATCGTATATATGAAGGATAGCTGGGACAACACCACGTTTGAAACCCCTATGGCCAATATGAGCCCGATGCTGGAAGCATCGATCGCAAATACGCGACGGTCTTTCGACAGAGCCCACACCAGCATGAGAACGGTGGCAACAAGCGCACGAAGTATTACTATGGAAACGGCATCTATTCCTTTCGACTGGAGGCTACGTACGAATAAGCCAGTGGTGCCCCAAATCAACCCCGCACAAAGAATCTTGGAGTACCCACCCATTTGATCAAACGCTCCGTCTGTAATAGATAAGTAGAAATCTTCCCCAGAGAAACATACAAAGCCTCGACACCCCAGGCCAGAGCCACTCCATTGCTCCCACACCAATGATTGTACAGCCACAGAGAGGGCAACGCCAACGTCGAAGTGCCCCTTGGGCTTGCGGTACGTACAGCCGATACGGTAATCTGACATAGGGGGATAGGTAGATGGAGAAAGCGAGAATCGGGTTCGTCGGCCTGGGCATTATGGGAAAGCCTATGGCAGAGAATCTCATAAAGGCTGGTTACCAGCTCAAGGTATACAACAGGACGAGGTCGAAAGCAGAACCTTTCAAAGCCCTGGGCGCAACAGTATCGGATACACCCAAAGGAGCAGCGATCGATTCTGATATAGTCATAACCATTGTCAGCGATACGCCGGACGTGCAGCAGGTAGTACTAGGGCCAGATGGTGTGGCGGAAGGAGCACGACGAGGCTGCATCGTAGTGGACATGAGCACGATCTCGCCCGAAGCTACCCGGGAAATCGCCGCCCGTCTCGAAGCGCGTGGTATCGAGATGTTGGACGCTCCAGTAACCGGAGGCCAAAAAGGGGCAATCGAAGGCACTTTGTCAATCATGGTGGGCGGCAAGAAGGAAGCGTTCGATAAGTGCCTGCCGATCTTTCAAGCCATGGGGAAGAATATAGTTTACATGGGTGGCCACGGTGCGGGGCAAACAGCCAAGCTTTGCAACCAGATACTATGCTCCCTCACGATCCTCTCCATGGCGGAATGTCTGGTTCTTGGAGCCAAGGCTGGCCTCGATCTGGAAAAACTGCTTCAGGCGGTATCCGGAGGAGCAGGCGGTTCTTGGTCGTTATCGAACTTGGGGCCCAAAGTGATCGAGGGGGACTTTTCTCCCGGTTTTATGGTCAAACTTCACCAGAAGGATATTCGCTTAGTGCTGGACCTGGCGAGAAAGCTCGGCGTGGCTTTGCCCGGGACTGCTCTCGTGAACCAGCTATTTAACCTTGTTGAAAAGGAAGACGGTAGCCTGGGCAACCAGGCATTGATAAAGCCGCTTGAAAAGCTGGCCGGGTGCGAAGCGAGGAAAAAGTAACTCGGTGGCGCCACGCAGGCGCCACCCTTCTTCGTCCGCTCAGCTCACACCTCCGGCCAGGTTTTGCGTGGCATTGAGAGCCTGCCTGGCCGCATTCATATCGTTTCTGAGTTGCTGCTCAGGCTGCTCGTAAGGTTTATACCAACCCTTTTGCATCATGACCTGGGTGAGCCTCTCGTGCTCCCTCATTCCGTCCTGCAAACACCTGGAGAAGAAATCCCTGACTTGGGGGTTAGTCGCCTCATTAATACCCAGCGCGCACGCCGAGTTAAAGCTCTTTATATCCGACAATAGATCGCCGGCGATCACCTTATCGGGCTGCGTAACAGCTCCGGAGGCTGCTCCGGTCCAAACGCCTGTCTGACCGGCACCACGACCGCCCGCCCACGTTGCCCCAGGGCTGCCCGGCACGTTACCCCATGATGTCTGTCCAACTGTGCGGTCTGGCATCTTATCCCTCCTTCACATTATCCCTGTGTTTTTCAATAAATCTTCAGCTGCTCTGATTTGGTTGTGTTTCGTCCTGATGCATTCTTGCACGACGTTCCGTAGATCCGGATCAGTGACCTGGTTCACGGTCAGTTGCGCTTTCTCCAGCGAGTTGGCACACGCTTGGATGATCTCGTGCAGTTCGTGCATTTCGTGACCTGCCAACTGGTTCCTATTTATCACGGCTTACCCCCCTTTTTGCCACTATATATGTTTCCCCCAGGATCTCGCGAACAAACAAAAAATCCCCGGTCTCATTCACCGGGGACAGAAACCGAATCAGAATGACGTTAGTCCAGTCTTTTGTGTAATAGCTCATTGACGACCGCAGGGTTTGCCCTGCCTTTGGTCGCTTTCATAACCTGGCCTACGAGAAAAGCAAACGCCTGTTTCTTGCCGGACTTATAATCATCGACGACCTTGGGGTTTTCGGCAATAACCTGGAGAACGAGAGGCTCCAGAGCGGACTTGTCGCTGATCTGTACGAGGTTATGTTTCTTGACGATGGACTCTGGATCCTCCCCCGTGCGGAACATTTGCTCGAACACGTCCTTTGCGATTTTGCCGCTCACTACGCCCTCTCTGGTCATTTTCAACAACGATACGAGCTCGCTAGGTCTGAGCTTGAGCTCTTCTGGTTCCATCCCACTATCGTTAAGTAATCTGAAGAGCTCGCCCATCACCCAGTTCGAAACCGTCTTCGGCTCACCGAAGAGCCGCACGCATTCCTCGTAGAAGTTGGCAATAGGAGGTGAACTCACCAGCACGTCCGCATCATACTCCGGAAGGCCATACTCCCGTACAAACCTGGCCTTTCGCGCTTCCGGTAACTCGGGTAGAGTTCGGCGGATCTCTTCAACCCAATCTGGGTCCAACTGCAACGGTACGAGGTCCGGTTCGGGGAAATAGCGGTAGTCCTGAGCCTCTTCTTTACCCCGCAGGCTACGTGTAACCCCGTTCTGCTCGTCCCAATGGCGGGTTTCCTGTATCACGGGTTCACCCCTGTCAAGGAGCTTACTCTGTCGTTCTATTTCGTAAGAGAGGCCGCGATATACCGCCCTGAACGAGCCAATGTTCTTGAGTTCGGTCCGGGTACCGAATTCCCTGCTGCCAACTGGTCGCACGGAAACGTTGGCGTCCACTCGTAGAGAGCCTTCTTCCATCCTGCAATCGGATACCCCAATGTGTTGCAGTATACCCTTCAACCTCGTAAGATAATCCCTGGCTTCCTCCGGGTCCCTGATGTCAGGTTCCGATACGATCTCTATCAACGGCACGCCGCACCTGTTATAGTCGGCAAAGGAGAACGCCGCAGAGGTTATATCTCCCTGGTGCACGAGCTTCCCAGCGTCTTCCTCGAGGTGCACCCTCCGGATGCCGATGCGTTTGCCCCCCGACAATTCGATCCAGCCGTTTCTCGCCAGTGGCAAATCGTACTGCGAAATCTGATACGCTTTGGGTAGGTCGGGATAAAAGTAATTCTTACGGTCAAACTTGGCATAGCTCGTGATTTCGCAGTTCAGCGCCAACGCAGCCTGTACCGCCTTGCGCACAGCCTCTTCGTTTAGAACCGGAAGCACGCCGGGCAAACCGAGGCACACCGGACAGACCTGCGTGTTAGGTTCCTTACCGAACTCAGTCGGGCACGAGCAAAAGATTTTAGACTTCGTGTTCAGCTCCACGTGCACCTCTAGCCCGATTACGGCCTCATACTTCCCACTCATCCCCTCGCCCCCTCCTTCGTTCCTTTCGCTAGCGCACGGGCGCAGAGAACAGCCATGTTGCCCAGACTGCACGCTTGTTCGGTGGCGTAAGCCACCCTCAGCAACGTGGACTCATCGAATGCCTTGCCGATGAACTGTAGCCCAACCGGTAGCCCTTCACTGAAACCGCAGGGGACAGAGATGCCGGGAAGCCCCGCCAGGTTGACGGGTATGGTGAAAATGTCCGATAGGTACATCGCCAGAGGGTCGTCCACTTTTTCCCCGAGTTTGAACGCTACCGTCGGGGAAGTGGGGCCGGCAATCACATCGAATTTTGCAAAAACCTTGTCGAAGTCCTCTCTTATCAGGGTGCGTACCTTTTGCGCTTTCAAATAATATGCATCGTAATAGCCGGCACTCAAAGCGTACGTTCCTAGCATTATTCGCCGTTTTACTTCTGGACCAAACCCTTCTGCCCGTGTCTTCCGGTACATGTCGATAAGGTCATCGTATTGCTTGGAGCGGTAACCGTATCTCACGCCGTCATAACGTGCCAGGTTCGACGAAGCCTCTGCCGGAGCGATTACGTAATAGGCGTCCAGCGCATAAGACGAGTGCGGCAGGGAGCACTCCTCTACCTCGGCTCCCAGCTCTTGTAGCAGTTCCAAGGCTTTTTTCACCTGAGCCTCTACACCGGGTTCCAAGCCCTTGCCCATATACTCTTTGGGTACACCGATCTTGAGGCCTTTTACGGCTTCGTCAGCCGGCCGTAAGGCTTCTAGATAACTGCCGCGTTTGATCTCTACCGATGTGGAATCCATAGGGTCGTGCTTCACGATGAAATCCAGCACCATAGCGCAATCCGTCACGTCCCTTGTCAGCGGACCGATCTGATCGAGCGAGGATGCGAAGGCAATCAGGCCGTATCTGGATACCGCGCCGTAGGTGGGTTTCATCCCCACCACCCCGCATAAAGAGGCCGGCTGCCTAACGGAGCCGCCGGTGTCTGAACCAAGCGTGAACATAGCCTCACCTGCGGCCACGGCAGAGGCTGAACCCCCGCTCGAGCCGCCGGGAACCCTCGTCAAATCCCAGGGGTTGTGGGTGGGAAAGAACCCTGAGTTCTCGCAGGAAGAGCCCATGGCGAATTCGTCCATGTTGGTCTTTCCGAGGATCACAGTCCCAGCTTCTTTCAACGCCTGCACTGCCGTGGCGTCATACGGTGGTACATAATTCGACAGAATCTTCGACCCACATGTAGTCCGCAACCCCTTAGTCGAGAGGACATCTTTCAAACCGCAAGGTATCCCTTCCAATGCGGACCTGGGCCTACCCGATTCAAGCAGCCTTTGAGACTCAGCCGCCGCAGCTCTCGCCCCCTCGGGGTCGAGAGTGATGTAGCTCTTCACTTGATCTTCAACTTCCTCTATACGACCCCAAACCGACTCTAACAGCTCTGTAGCACTTACCTCCTTGCGCAGAAGTAGCTGGCTCAGCTCGTGTACCGTCAGTTGCCACAATTCCAAGATCAACTCACCTCAACCTTCTGTTATCTTAGGCACTCTGAAGAAGCCACCCTGGGCGTCCGGTGCATTCGCCAGCACTTCATCCCTCGGCAAGCAGGGGCGCGTTTCATCCCGCCGCATGACGTTTTTGAGAGGCACCACATGAAATGTAGGCTGTACACGGGAAGTATCCAGCTCGTTCAGTCTTTGCACGTGGTCCAGGATGCGTGAAAGCTGTTGCCGAAACATCTCTTCCTCCTCGGGTTTGAAGACTAGCCGGGCCAGTCTGGCCACGTGTCGCACCTCTTCGAGAGAAAGCGTATGCTCCAATCTGATCACCTCGATTCAATCATTCGCAGGAATTCTTCCTCGGTCACGATGGGTATCCCCAACTCCACCGCCTTGGCGTACTTGGAGCCAGGCTCCGCCCCTACTATTACCATGTCTGTCTTCCTCGTTACCGAGGAGGACACACTGCCACCCATCTCTTCTACGATCTTCTCCGCCTGAGCCCTGGCCATGCTCGAAAGTGCTCCCGTAAACACAACCCTCTTGCCACTGAACGGGCTTTGGAGCGAAACGCCGGCGCCTTCCATAGCAGGTTCGATCATGGAGACTCCTGCCGCCTTGAGCTTGTTGATCACTGCCAGGTTGTTTTCATCGCGGAAGAACTCCCATATGCTTTTTGCTATAACAGGGCCTATGTCTTCAACTCCGGTCAACTGTGCCAAAGTGGCCCGCGCTATGTTATCCAAATGACCGAAGTGTTTGGCCAGAGTGGCAGCAGCTTTTAGGCCTACATGCCTTATTCCCAAAGCGAACAGGAGTTTCCGTAATGGGTTTTTCTTGGACGCTTCAATTGCGTGTACCAGCTTGGAAGCGCTCTTGGGACCCATTCGTTCAAGCTTCTCGAGCTGTTCTCTGCTTACACTATACAAATCTCCCGGGTCCTTCACCAGCCCAGCAGCCATCAATTGGTCAATTATGGCCGGACCCAAGCCTTCAATGTTCATGGCATCGCGGGAAGCAAAATGTATGAGCAGCTCCCTCAATTGCGCCGGGCAAGATATCCCGATGCACCTCGCTGCAGCTTCCCCTTCCAGCCGAACGACCTGGCTTCCGCAGACTGGGCACCACGCTGGCATCTTGAACGGAGTTTCCTGGCCAGTTCTGGCTTCCTTTATGACTCTCACTATCTCCGGGATTACTTCCCCTGCTTTTTGGATTACCACCATATCCCCGATTCGGACGTCCTTCTCCCTAATTATGTCTTCGTTATGTAAAGTAGCCCTACTCACAGTAGAACCGCTGATCCTCACCGGCTCCAGAACAGCGGTGGGAGTAAGCACGCCGGTGCGCCCCACCTGAACGACTATGTCCTTCACCCTGGTCGTTGCCTGCTCTGGCTCGTACTTGAAGGCCAGTGCCCAACGAGGACTTTTTGCCGTGCTCCCGAGTAACTCCTGGCCGCGGATGCTATTCAGCTTTATGACCATGCCGTCGATGTCGTACTCAAGTTCGCTTCTGCGTTTCCCCCATGACTGCAGGTATTCCCAGAGTTCGTCCACGCTGCTCACTACCACGTGCGGCGGCACTTTGAAGCCGAGCTTCGAAAGCCATTCCAGGGCTTCCAGGTGTGTGGCAGGCATTATGCCGTCCGTGCTCCGAACTTCGTACACCAGACTATCCAGCTTGCGCGAAGCGGTAACCGCGGGGTCAAGCTGACGCAGCGAACCAGCGGCGGCGTTTCTGGGATTTGCGAAAGGAGGCTCACCTGTTTCTGCTCGGGCACGGTTCAGCCTCTCGAACGCCTTCTTGGGCATGAATACCTCTCCACGCACTTCGATCCTACCGGGAGGATGCCCGTGCAGTCTTAGCGGTATAGTCTTAATGGTCCGGATGTTCTGCGTGACGTCCTCGCCTACTTCGCCATCACCACGGGTAGCACCCACCTGGAACACGCCATCTACGTAGCGGAGTGCCACAGAAAGGCCATCGATTTTGGGTTCGACCACATATTGCACGTCCTCACCCAGAGAGGACCTGATGCGCCTGTCGAAGGCTTCGATTTCTTCTCTGGTGAACGCGTTGGATAGGCTCAACATGGGTTTGGTGTGAACTATCGTACCAAATACCTCGAGAGGCTTACCCCCCACCCGTTGCGACGGCGAGTCAGGCGTGACGAGTTCCGGGTAAATCTTTTCGATCTCCATGAGCTCCCGCATGAGCGAGTCGTATTCAGCGTCTGATATCACCGGCTCGTCCAGTACGTAATAACGATAATCGTGGTATGCGATTTGCTTTTTCAGTTCCTCGAGGCGGGCCCTGGCCTCATCGAGCGTCGGCGCGGACATACCGCCACCTCCACAGCTTTCAGTTTAGCTGAACCACGGCGTTCGCGGGAATCTCAGAAAGAAACCTGGAGGGCACCGTCACCCTCATGTTCCCCTGAAAGCCGGCTCTCTCCCTGGCATAGGTTAAATACAGGCTTCTCATGGCCCTGGTCATCCCCACATAGCAAAGCCGTCTTTCCTCCTCGATGTCCTCCTCAGAGCCGAGGGATCTGGCATGAGGGAAAAGTCCTTCCTCCATCCCCACCATGAATACTACCGGGAACTCCAGTCCTTTTGCACTGTGCAACGTCATCATTACCACAGCGTCCTGATCCTGCTGGAAATAGTCTATCCCGGTGAGCAACGAGGCATTTTCCAGCAGAGTCTTGATCCCTTCCCCGTTTCTGTCCATTTCAGTAGCTACGCTCAAAAGTTCGTTGATGTTCTCAACCCTGGCTTGCGCCTGTATATCGTTAGAAATCTCCAGGTCAGCGAGGTAGCCCGTCACGTCCAGTATCGCTTCTATAGTCGCCCTGGCACCCTCGGTCATGTGCCGTGCTATCTCGTCTACCTGTGATGCAAAAGCGCGCAACTTGCTGGCCGCAGCCTTACCCACGCCTGGCACCTGTTCTGGCGATTGGAGCAACTGCCGAATGCTTACACCGCTAGATTCCGACTGAGACCTGAGTTTCTCCAGCGTACTTTCTCCGATTCCCCTTTTCTGGCAAGTCATCGCCCTGAACCAGCTCACCAGGTCGCGATCGTTATAAATGCACCGAACAAAGGAAAGTACATCCTTTATCTCCTTGCGCTCATAGAATCTCAGTCCCCCGACTATCTGGTATTTCAAGCCTCTCTCCATGAATGCCTGCTCGAAAGAACGGGACTGAGCATGGGTCCTATAGAGCACGGCACAATCGCGGAAAGCCAGGCCTTGTGCCTCAACTATATAAAGTATTTCACGTGCGACAAACCTGGCTTCCTCCAGACCGTCTGCGGCTTCGTATATCGCCACTCTCCCGCCCTTCGAGTTTTGGGTCCAAAGCCTCTTGTCTTTTCGGGCCACGTTATGTTCTATGAGGCCGGAAGCTGCAGCGAGAATGTGCCTCGTCGAACGATAATTCTGTTCGAGTCTTATGACCTTGGCATCTGGATAATCTCTCTCGAACTCCAAGATGTTCCTCGGGTCCGCTCCCCTGAATCTGTATATGGACTGATCATCGTCTCCAACCACCATGAGCTGTCTGTGACGTGAGGCCAGCATGTTCACCAGTACGTACTGGGCGTGGTTCGTATCCTGATATTCGTCCACGAGAATATGCTGAAAACGCTCCTGGTACTTCGTCAGCACTTCCCCGTTTCGAGCAAACAGTCTGACGCACAAGAATACGAGGTCGCCGAAATCCAGAGCGTGGTTTTCCTCTAGCTTCTTTTGATAGGCAGCATACAGCCTGGCAACGTTGGCACTCCAGTGGCCTCGGGCGGAACGAGTGAGTGACTCGGGGTCCATCAGTTCATCCTTAGCCCTGCTTATCTGGTCCAACACCCTAGAAGGTTCGTAGATATCGGTATTAAGCTGCGCCTCAGCCAGGCACCTTTTTATCAAACTCAGCTGGTCCTGCTCGTCAAAAATCGTAAAACGCTGGTCGATTCCTGCCGCGTGGGCCTCCAAGCGTAGTATCCGAGCACAAACAGAGTGAAAAGTTCCAACCCAAAGGCTGTGCACGTCCCTCTTAAGCAGCGTACTGATCCGGGATTTCATTTCATTTGCAGCCTTATTGGTAAAGGTCAGGGCCAGAATGTTCTCTGGCCTTACTCCCCTAGACACGAGGTATGCTACGCGGCGGGTAAGTACGCGTGTCTTGCCACTTCCTGCCCCTGCAAGAACCAATAGAGGCGAGCCAATACAGGTCACCGCCTCCCTTTGAGCCTCGTTTAGACCATCGAGAATTTCGTCAACACTGACGCTTATTCTTATGTCCCCCCGTTGATTGGGCCGACGGCAGGTACACTGTAAAAGTAGAGCCCTTGCCGGGTTCGGACTCCACCTCAAGAAAGCCTTCGTGGTCGTCGATTATCTTCAGCACCACTGATAAGCCTAGGCCCGTCCCGTTTAGCTTCGTACTGTTGAAGGGCCGAAATATGTACATCATTGAATCCTGGCTAATCCCGCAGCCCGTGTCTTTAATCGTAATGCTGACCAGCCCATCGTTGTCAAGGCTGGCGGTCTCCACTGTAACACAGCCCGGACCGTCGCCGATGGCTTCGAAGGCGTTTTTGATGAGGTTGTCAAAAACCTGCCTCATCTGCCGTGGGTCGGCATATACCGGAGGTAAATCGTTCTGGTAACAGCGTATTAGTCTTATCGTTTTGCTGAGATTCGTGAACCGTGGGTTGGAACAGTACGATTCCAGGAGCTGGTTTAAGTCCAGCGGCTCTTCACGGCAGCGACTTGGAGTGCTCAGAATCAGAACGTCGGTCATGATGGCCTCCATCCGGTCTAGCTCGCTCAAGACATTATCTACATCCTCTCTAGACACTGACTCCTTGTCCTCTTTGAGGAGCTGTAAGAATCCCCTTATCGCAGTGATGGGGTTACGGATTTCATGGACTGCGGAAGCCGCTATTTCCACGGCCATATCGCGAGTGTGAGTAGTATGCATCTTCGAAGCATCACTGAAGCTTTCCTCGAGCACGACGATAGCGAAACGGTTAGTCTTGTACTTGAAGGGGACACACCAAACGTTAAACTTAATACTACACTGCCCCTTCAGCTCAACGCCTTTCGCCATCTGTTCTTCACCTGTGACCAGGCTGAGCACCACCGGCCAGATCCCTTCGTTGTTGAATACCGTACTTCTATTGAGCGCCGCCTCGGGTGTCATCCCGAGCTTGTGGAACATGAGTTTAATTCCACGGCTAGCCAATTTTACCTGGTAGCGCCCCCCAGTGCGGGTTACGATCATCACCCCTTTTCGAGGGCCACGTGCGTTAAGTTCCATTCATAACACCTCGAAAGCAGAAATTAGACTATTTAGCCCGGAATCCTCTTTACTGCAGGAGTATAAAAATTTTTGGAGAATATTTAATCTTCGGGGCGGGTATCGCCATGGACGGGGCTCCACCTAATACGAGCATAGCTTCTCAGCTTGCCGACCTCTCACCCGATGAGCTGTTAGCACTCCGGATGATCGCTTTCGCGTGCCGTGGCCGGGGAGTCGTAGTAGAACGGTGCCACCAAAAGCTAAACGAGATTTCCGGCAAGTGGCGCCGCAACGCGGCTAAGATTACGGAAAGATTGGTCAACGGAGGGCTAGTTACCATAACCCGTGCAAATTACAGGCACGTGTATAAAGTCCGCCCCGAGTTGCTACCCTCTGTAATCCACGTGTTGTTTCCAGAAATGCTTGCTCGCATGAGGGCAACTATCCCCGAGTTCGAGGGCACTCCTCCTACCGTTATTTCGCCCGATGCCTACGATTTCCTCGCCCAGCTGCACATCATCATGGCCCTCTTGGAGCAGCACGGGCTGAGGATCACCAGCGTCGGTGCCATATACAAGCGGATGCTCAAGGAAATCTTACAGCAGCTAGGCCTTTCTGAAGGGGCACTCAGCAATGTGCGGTTTGGTTTTCTCCAGCACTTCATCAGAGACGAAGGCCTGGTAAGAGAGGACCCTTCCACCCACCAAATCGGCGTGTCTTCAAGATGGACGGAATATCTAAAGATGCCTGCAGCGGATAGACTCCGTCGTAGCGTGGACTACTGCTTCAAGAATGTCATAGATAAAGACCCAGACGCAGAAACAGCGCTTGGGCTGCTTTTTTTTGCGGGAGGCAGGCTCGTGAGGCTGGATAGGCTGGTGGATGAGGTAGCCCTCCTGGGGCCAGGAGCTTCATGGCAAGCGCTGAAAACGAGGCTGGAGACGAACCTCGAGATCCTCTTGTACCTGGGCATTCTTGAAAGGGTAGTATATAAAGACGTGCCGTGTTACCGGATTACTCAATTCGGGATGGACTCTCTTTCCGCCCAGCCAAGCGGCACTGTATCCCTCGAATTCCAGAACGGCTTTTATATTCAGCCCAATTTCCAGATACTTGTGCCTTTTGACGCAGAGCCAACGCTAATCTGGCAAATTGCCTCTTTCGCCCGACTCAAGCAATACGACAGGTGGCTCACTTTCGTCATTACGCGCGACTCGGTATATCTGGCGCTGTCTAAAGGCCACAGTATCGATTGGATACTCAGTTTCCTACATCAACACGCCGGCGGTTCCCTACCGCAAAACGTCGAAATCACGGTCCGTCAATGGGGTATAGACTACGGCGCGCTCTACTTCATGAAACCGCTGCTGCTGCATTGTAATAATCCCGAGTTGGCCAACCAGCTCACCCGCTCGCCCAAGCTCCAGCCGTATTTCCTGGGAAAACTATCCCCGTCGGACCTGCTCGTTTCCCCCGCCAAACTGAGCGAGCTTCAGGACGCCCTCAGGGCTGATGGCTACATGCCAACCCCCGGCATATTCGAGGGTCCGATTCACGTCAACTCAGAAGGCGTGTAGCCCGCGTCTGCAATCGCGGAACGAATCGTCGCGGCCGAAGTTGCCGTCTCATCATACTCTACCACGACCACTTTAGATCCCAGATCAACTTCACAGCTCCGCACGCCTTTCAAGCCGTTGACGCTTTTGGTGATGGCCATCTTGCAATGCTGGCAACTCATGTCGGGAACGCTGAACTTAGCTTTTTTCATCTTCTCTAGACTCTCCTCTCCCAATGATCGCCACTATGGTAGGTTTAAAGCTCTCGGATCGGGCTGCCGTTCTATCGTAAGCCCTCACGATTAAGTACCCCAGCCCCACAAAGATTACTGCCAGCAGGAGACCGCCGGCGTCCCCGCCGATGACTGCACGCCCCAAGAGGTAGCCGCAGCCTCCCAATATTAGCGGGATACCATACAGCAACAGTGCGGCCTTATAGACGGTGCCTGGCTCCATCTCCAGGTCCACGTCATCTCCTTCCTTCGCCCCGGCCAGGTTCTTCGCTTCCACGAGAATGAAATCGGGCGTCGTGGCCGTAAAAGCGCCGCACCGTCCACAATGAGCACAAGCCTGAGTGCGCCTGAGCGCTACCACAGCCGTATCCCCTTTTACCTCTTTTACAATACCTCCTTCGCGCACGAAGTTCACCTCACACCTAATATTCGTCTTTACTTTAACATTAAAACTTCTTTCCGATGATATCATGCCGCCTTGACGTAACAACCGTTACATGATAGATTGAGCTCGCCCGACTTTGTAGGGACGAGAGTCTTATGGAAATACCTTGGCTGCTGTTCATCTATAAGGTTCCGGCTGTGCCTTCGAGGCACCGGGTTGCCCTCTGGAGGGCAGTGAAACTCTCAGGAGCGATCTATCTTCAGAACTCCGTTTGTATCATGCCCGACTCAGAGAAGAGTCGTGCACTGTTCCAAGTGTTAGCTGCTCAAATAAGGGAGGCAGGGGGGGAAAGTATCTGCCTTCTGGCAACGGGTCTAGACGAAAGCGAGAATGAGAAGATAATCCAAAAGTTCAACTTTCAACGGGATCAGGAATACGGAGAAGTGATAGAACAATGCCAGGCTTTTCTCGAGGAAATTTGCCGTGAGACAGACAGACAAAATTTCAGTTTCGCCGAGTTAGAAGAAAATCAGAGTAATCTGGAGCGATTGGAAACATGGTTCGAAAGGATCTCCGGTCGGGATTTCTTCGGATCGAAGCAAAAAGATGTAGCTGCCAGTTGGCTGGAACGCTGCAGGTCCGCTCTGGAGCGATTCGCCTCCACCGTATACGAAAGGGAGGGGAACTAGTTGTTGAACATCATAGTAATGGGTTTGACGAGCTTACTGACTGACGTCTCAACAGAAATGGTTTATCCGCTGTTGCCGCTGTTCCTCACCACAAAACTTGGGGCAACTCCCGCTATAGTGGGGCTCATCGAAGGAATAGCGGAAAGCGTGGCCAGCCTCCTCAAGGTTTTTTCCGGTGCTATTTCCGATAAAGTGGGCCGGCGCAAGCCTCTAACTGTGGCTGGGTACAGCCTTTCAACTTTGGGCAAGCTGTTTCTGATAACGGCGGGTAGCTGGCATGCCATCCTTGCTGGCAGGGTGATGGACCGGTTCGGGAAAGGGGTACGTACCGCTCCACGGGATGCACTCATCGCTGAATCATCCGAGAAGCACAAGATGGGCGCAGCTTTTGGCCTCCACCGGTTCATGGACACGATGGGTGCAAGCATAGGCATCGCCCTGGGTTACCTCTTGCTGACGAGATTCCGTGGAGATTATCGTGCCGTCTTCGCTATTTCTATTGTCCCCGCCGCCCTTGGTGTGGCATGCCTTACTTTTGTCAAAGAAAAGGGCAACGCAGAACGTCAGTCTCGCAGTCTCAAACTCAACTGGGCTTCACTCGATCCGAAGTTGCGCCTGTTCCTGTTGGTGGCATTCCTCTTCACCCTGGGGAACTCGTCCAACCAGTTCCTTCTTTTGAGGGCACAGAATCTGGGGTATAGTGCGGAACAAGTGATCCTGCTCTACCTAGCGTACAATCTGGTATACACCGCTTTCGCATATCCCGCTGGGAAGATATCCGATAAAGTGGGCAGGCGCCTTTTACTAGTCCTCGGCTACATGTTCTACGGCATCGTCTACCTCGGGTTCGCTTTCGCGAGTGCCCGATGGATGCTACCCCTCTTTGCCCTTTATGGGCTTTATATTGCCTTCACCGAAGGCGTCGAGAAAGCGCTGGTAGCTGATATCGCTCCTGCCAACCAGAAAGCCACACTGATTGGGCTTCATGCCACGCTAGTCGGTATCGGATTGCTACCAGCCTCCGCGCTGGCCGGCTTGCTCTGGAACACATTTGGCCCCAAAGCTCCATTCTTGTTCGGAGGCGTTACCGGGCTGACTGCTTCAATCGCACTATTCTGGGTACTCAAAGGCGAGCCACTACCGTCAAGGACGGGCGAGGCTGATTAGAGCAAGCTCAGCCTCGCCCCTAGGCTTTAGATTTTTACGAAATCTAGACCGAGTTGCTGCAGTTTTTCCCTAGTGGGATGCCCGTTGGAGTCCCAGCCTCGCAGCCTATAATAGTCGTCCAGTAGCTTCTGGGCGTCTTCCATAGTCAGATGCCCCCCCGCCGTGGGGCCATCCGGGATCGGCTCCTCTACGAATCTCACGGGAGGCATATCATCCTTGCGGCCAAAACCTGGGATATGCCTGATGCTGATACACCTTGTGAGGTTCCATATTCTTTCAGATATGTTTAGCAGCTGCTCCCAGCTGTAATCGAGACCGGTGATCACAGGGAATATCTCTTCGTACCATTTTGTCTCAAACCCGATCTCAACCCATGGCAGGCGGCAAATGCCGAGGGTATCGAACAGCGGCCTGGTGTGCTGTAGCTGAATCACCCACTCCGCTTTGCCCTCCGTGCTCAGGCGGCCCTTGGCGATATCGTAGGTGATGGCCCAGGACCTATTGTGATGCGCCCCGATATCTGCGGTCATATAAGATAGGAGCATCGCGGCCGCGTTCCTTGGCTCGTATCCTGTGACCTCAAGCCCTTTAACATGTATGGCAAAACGTTCAGCTCCGCGACCCAGCCTATCGGCGGCTCTCTTCACGCCCTCGGCCAGTAGGTCGCCGATCCCTCTTCTGTAGGCCATCTGTTCGAAAAGGTACACGGCGCTGTCCACGTCACCGAATTGAACGTGACGGCCGATATCTTCCTTCGAAATGATGCCATTCTCGTAGCACTCGATGGCAAAGGCAGCGACACTTCCTGCAGAAATCGAGTCAAGTCCGAGGTCATCGCACACAGAATTGGCGTAGGCTACCTCTTCGATAGTGGGAAGCATGAGATCTCCGCCGATCATGGCAATAGTCTCGTACTCGGGCCCTTCCACAAAGAAGCGTTTCCCACCCACCACGCCGGTGGAATACTTGCCGCAGGGTATCGGGCAACAGAAGCAACCCTTGTCGGTAATTCGGATCCTATCGCGTAAAGCTTGACCGTCAATCCCTTTGTACCCGTTGAAGTAACCACTCTTGAAGTTCCTGGTCGGGAAGGCTCCCACTTCGTTGACCCAATCGGTTACACCTGCAGTTCCGTAAGGGGTCCATTCCTTGTAGCCCGGTTTTGCAAACACCGCCTCAAACAGTTCCTCGCCCTTTTTTAGCGCGAGTGCCGGGTCTTTCAACGGTATGGCTTTGGAGCCTCGGACCGCTATCGCTTTAAGGTTCTTGTAACCCATGACGGCACCTACGCCTGCCCGGCCCGACTGCCTGCCGAAGTCATGGGAAATACATGCAAACCTGACTAGCCGTTCCGCAGCAGGACCCACTACGGCAATCTGAAAATCGTCTCCGAGCTTCCTCTTGAGTTCTACTTCTGAAGCGATGCATCCTTTCCCCCAAATGTCTCCTGCCCCTCTTATTTCTACCTTATCATCGTCAATAACCAGGATGGAGGGAAGTCCCGCACGCCCCTCTATGATGATCATGTCGTAGCCAGCATATTTCAGTTCTGCAGCGAAGTGGCCGCCCATGTTGCTGTCGCCGTAGCCACCGCTAGCAGGGGAAAGACAACCAGAATGCAGTTTCCCACTTGAAGGCAACAAAGTCCCAGTGAGGGGCCCTGCGGCCATTATCAGCTTATTTTCCGGCGAAAATGGTTCCGTCCCTGCCGTCACTTCGTCCCACAGCTTCTTTGCTACAAACCCCCTGCCGCCTAGCCATTCTCGAGCCATCGACTCGTCCAGGGGTTCTGTGGAAACTCTACCAGAGGTGAGGTCCACACGAAGCACTTTCCCGGCGTAACCATAGATCATCGGGCACTCCCCCCTTTAACCTGGCCTGTTGCGTCCACGAGCGCTCCGGTGGGACAGTACCGAACGCACTCTCCACACGCCACGCACTTGAATGGTGCCTGCCGGTCCGGATGGGTGAACATAACTCCGTACGGACAAGCATCCACGCATTGCATACAGCCGATGCATTCATCTTCGTGAATTATATACACCCCGTCCTCGTTGTGGATTGCACCGACAGGGCACACTTCGGCGCACGCCCCACACTGGTTGCACACCTTCACTTCATACCTGCCAGGCTCCGGAAAGTGACCGATTGGTTTGAGTGTGGACTTTTTTGGGTTGCATTCGTTCATGTTCCTTAAAGCGCAAACCAGTTGACATACCCTACATCCTGAACATAGTTCTGCTCTCACCTGCAACTCCAAGCTTAAGACACCCCCCCGATACCTGTCCTAGGAACATCATACAACAGACTCATATGCTTCGTTTATATATACAAGTAACTGCCGGTTCTGCCAACTTCCAGGCCAAAACTCCCACCGCGCGTCGAAAATCAAACCGGCTATAGCCCCACTTCCGCACTATTGACTCAAAACCACAGCTGGGCGCACTTTGTCCTCGCCGTTAGTCACTATCCCGGTTTGACCCACGTCTTCTTCGGTTTAATGGGCTCCGTTGAACATGCGGCGGCTCAGGAGTTCTCACCCGCCGTATCTTCAGTACTTGGCCATCTGTTAGCGGGATTAAGACCGTAACCACCTGGTGAGTACGCAGCGTTTCGCGCACACTCTCCAATGAGCAGGCTGTGATGATTTGTAGGCGTGGTTGCTGCATTATAAGGCCTCTTGATATAACTTGGGAAGCAACACCACCAAGTCCCAAGGTGGATATCAGGAAGTCGAAAAGCAATGGATCAAAGGGCTAAAAATCTCAGCACTTAACCCATCCCCAGCCTGTGCCAGAACTGGTTTGCAACGTGCATTGGCCCCGCTTTTCTGGCTTCTTCTACCGAAACAGCATCAGCCTTTGCCTCCAGCTTCTACCCTCGCCTTCTGCAGGTTGCTGTGCGGACTTGCGCTTGGGTGCCCTTGCACGTGCAGCTATCCCGCCGACCCGGGGATCATTTTCCCCAACAATGGAGCACATCGTGCGCTGCCTGGGTCCCTTTGGGGTGGATACGCATTTCACCAACAATTAGTTCACATATTCTTTGCCGTCTTTTGTCTTGTGGACGGACTTGCGGATGTAAATCCGCCTTTCTTGAGGAGACCACTAGAACTCTCAAGCTTCCGCGTTCCAAACATGACTAAAACCCGCAAAAACAGTGACGACGTTGCGAAAGTCGGGCTAGCAGTCTGCGTTGGTAATGGTCAGGTAACCTCCGGCGTTTTCTCTTGAATCTCTGTCGCTGACCCCATTCCTGGCTGGTAGGTTGGCTTCCCCTTCTCAGATGCTGCTCAACGCCGTCCTTGCGCTTACACCTGCTCTGAAAATCTTCATCAGGTAGCATACTGTGCATATCAGGAGCCACCTCGACCCTGCCTTCCTCAAACCTCGAAGCATGACTTGACAGAAACCCAACCCTTCCTTGATGTAGCCGAACACCTCGCCCGGCCTCGTTTATATCTCCTTCCGTTGCTGCCACTCCCTCTGGCTCACCTTGTTTGGCAGAATGAATGCCTCTATGCCTTTTCCCTCGAGAAACTTAACGTTAAGTTCGCTGTACTAGCCCGCGTCAGCAGATACTTTTCTCGTTTTCTCTCCAGTGTTCTCCTCGTTCTGGCTCACCACATCCTTTAGTTCTATCTAATCCACAGCCTTGTTGGTCACATCGGTAGCGACTATCATCTTCGTATCCGCGTCTACTGCCGCCTGAGCTTTATACTCATCGCCGCGTGCTTGGAGGCATTCGAACTTAACGTCCGTTCCATCCAACGCTATACGATCTAACTTCACTAACCCGTTCCGTTTCGCCATCTGTAACGTCTGAACGAACAGCCCGCCCAGAGCCTCGTGATGCCTCTGCCTGAAAGCCGCTATCGGGCTTTCACCATCATCCTGGGATCATACGGGGGAGATTTCTCTCAGGTCCAGCTGGTCCACGATTTCGCTGATGTAGTAGACAGGGTGGTCGCCACGGCGGCAGTAACAAGTCGACCCCACAACCGGCAAAATCATGCGAAGTCCAAGACTTTATCCACACAGGCTTCTCCCAATAAGAGGAAATGGGTTGAGCGTCTGCCGGGAGGCATAGCAGGCCTCGGAAGAAGATGGGAACAGCTGGAGCCTAGTAGCTATAGAACCCACAGGGCATTACTGGAGGCTAGTAGCGATTATCCTTTTACCAGGCGCAGGAGCGAGGGATTCTTTAGCAGCAAGATCAACAACGGATAACCCAGAAGGTAGCAAACCGTGGCTTCTCCGATGGCGATATAACCCGCAGTAACCAGGTATGGGCTCTCACAAAGAACGCTGACGTACCACGCGACTACAACGGCGTTTATGATCACGGGAGGTAGCGGCGCCAAGCACGGGTGTGGCATTACACGGGTCAAGCATGCGGCCACAAATGTGGCTGCAACCCCGAAGGTAAGATCCCACGCCAGGAAAGGACTCGCGAGGTTAGCCAAAAAGCACCCCACCGCGAGACCGGGTATGGCTGCATCGCTCACATAAGCTAACACTGTGAGCGCTTCGGACAATCGGAACTGCACCGGGCCATAGCTGATACTGTTGAGTGGCGGCGTGACAGTCGCGGCAGCGTAAACCGCTGCGATGACTGACACTCTAGCTAAGTAGGCAACGCTAAACCTATCTTTTCGAAGCAATGTCACTTCTCCAGAATATCCCTTCGAAACTGATTTCCTTGATGGCCTGGTATGCTCTGCATCTCGCTGTCTCTATATCTTTCCCCAGCGCTGCGACCCCCAGGACCCTTCCGCCCGACGTCACTATTTCCTTCCGGCCGCTACCTGCATCCCTAAAAGCGGTACCCGCATGGAACACCAGCACGTCTTCGTGCTCTTTTATCCTATCCAAACCGGATATGCTCTTACCTTTCTCGTATCGTCCCGGGTAACCGGCTGAGGCTGCGACCACGCACACGCACGCTTCATTCTTCCAGTGGAGGGCCACCTCGCTAAGCCTGCCCTCCACGCACGCCTGTGCCAACGAAACCAGGTCGCCGTCAAGCCTCGGCAGGACGGCCTGCGTCTCCGGGTCCCCCAAACGGCAGTTGAATTCCAACACCATAGGCCCGTCCCCAGTCAAGATCAGGCCAGCGTAAAGCACTCCTTTGTACGGAATCCCTTCTTCTCGAAGGCCTTCCAGTGTGGGCACGAGTATTTCAGAGTACACCCTCTCCATCATAGGAGGATCCAGGACCGGTACCGGAGAATAGGCCCCCATACCACCCGTATTAGGGCCACGGTCGCCGTCAAAGGCACGCTTATGATCCTGAGCAGGCGCCAGTGGCAAGATGGTTTCCCCGTCGCACAATGCCATTACCGATACCTCAGGCCCCTCCAGCAGCTCCTCGATAACCACTTTCGCCCCAGCATCGCCCAAGCTGCGGTCCTCCATCATCGAGCGCAAGGCCTTCTCCGCCTCCCTACTGTTCTGAGCTATCACCACGCCTTTACCAGCTGCCAGCCCATCTGCTTTGATGACGAGGGCACCATCTCGCTTGCGCACAAAGGCGAGGCTCTCCTCCAGGGAATCGAAAGCGGAAAACTGCGCAGTAGGAATGGAATGCCTTTTCATAAACTCCTTGGCGAAAACCTTGCTGCTTTCGATCTGTGCGCTGGCGCGGCCCGGCCCGAAGATCTTCAGGCCGCGGGCTGCAAATACATCCGTAATACCGAGCGCTAGAGGCGCCTCGGGCCCGACTATCGTGAGATCCACACGATTAGCCCTTGCGAAATCCGCCAGGGTCTCCAGGTCGGTTGCCTCAATAGGGATACACTCAGCAAGCCCCGACATGCCCGCGTTGCCAGGTGCCGCATAGATCTTATCTACGTCCCGGTTGCGGCTTACGGCCCACACGATCGCGTGCTCTCTTCCGCCCGAACCTACAACAAGTACCCTCATACTCCAACCCCCGCAAAGACACCGAGCTCCATCAGTGGCGGAAATGCCTTACACCCGTTAAGAGCATCGGCACTCCTCTTTCGTTGGCTTTCGCGATCGACTCTTCGTCCCTTATGGAACCGCCCGGCTGCACTATGGCAACCACCCCTGCGTCTGCCGCAGCCTCTACGACGTCAGCGAAAGGAAAGAACCCGTCGGACGCAAGTACGCACCCCTTAGCTGCTTCCCCTGCGTGGGATATGGCAATGCGGGCCGCGTCGATCCGATTCATTTGGCCTGCGCCCACACCTATCGTTTGTCTGCCCTTAGCCAGCACGATCGCATTTGACTTGACGTGCTTGACCACCTTCCAGGCAAAGTGCAAGTCCGCCAATTGCTCCGGGGTAGGTTCTTTCTCGGTCACCACTTTCCAATGAGCGGCATCCGTGATATCCGCTTCCTGCACCAGCAACCCGCCTCGCACTCTGCGGAAATCTCTTCCCTGACCAGAGTGACCCATCCAGTGACCGGTAACCAGCACTCTCAGGTTTGGCTTGCGCTTGAGTATTTCCAAAGCCTCGTCGTCGTACTCGGGCGCTATTACTATTTCGAGAAACAGTTCCACAAGCCGCCTAGCTGTTTCCGCATCGAGCTTACGATTGAAAGCCACGATGCCACCGAATATGGATACTGGATCTCCCTCGTAGGTTTTACGAAACGCTTCGGCAATGGTTTCTCCTATAGCACAGCCGCACGGGTTAGTATGTTTCACCGCCACTGCGGCAGGCTGATCGAACTCCCTAACCACGTTCAAAGCAGCATCTGCATCGAGGATGTTGTTGAAAGAGAGTTCCTTACCTTGGAGTTGCCTCGCGCCCGCGATCGTAACTTCAGTGGAGAAAGGTTCTACATAGAACGCCGCCTTCTGGTGCGGGTTCTCGCCGTAGCGCAGGTCGTATTTCTTTTCGAAGTATACCGCAAACCTTTCGGGAAAATCGTCTTGCGGTACTCCGGACTTACGTGCAAAGTAACTGGCGATGAGCGAATCGTAACAAGCGGTGTGATAGAACGCCTTTGCCGCAAGCTTACGCCTCGCTTGCGCTCCAAGGGTTCCTGACCTCAGGCCGTCCAACACCGGCTCGTAGTCAGATGGATCGCAGATCACAATGACATCCTCGTGATTCTTGGCTGCAGCCCTGATTAGAGAAGGCCCACCGATATCGATGTTTTCAATAGCCTCCTCGATGGTGGCCCCTGGCCTTTTCACAGTCTGTTCGAAGGGATAAAGGTTTACCGCCACTACATCTACCAACGGAATCCCCTTCTCCTCCAGCTGAGCGACGTGCTCCGGCTTGCTACGCCTGGCCAGTATGCCCGCAAACACTACCGGATTGAGAGTCTTCACCCTCCCGTCAAGGATTTCAGGGAAGCCAGTCAGATCCGAGATTTCTTTCACTTCCACGCCTGCATCCCTAATCACTTTGGCCGTGCCTCCGGTTGATACGATCTGATAGCCCAGATCGCGAAGGCCACGGGCAAACTCAATTACACCCTGCTTATCGTAAACGCTGATCACTGCAAGGTTCCCCAACAGCTCATTCCCCCCACTCACTCGGCGGTAGAATCCTCACGCGTCTGCCTTCCAGTTTTAACCGCCCCGTGGCAAAAAGGCGCACGGCTTCCGGGTAAATTTTGTGCTCCTGCTCAAGTATGCGCTCAGAGAGCGACTCCACTGTATCCCCCTCCAAAACGGGCACAGCCGCCTGGATCACGATGGGGCCATGGTCTACCTGCTCGTCCACAAAATGCACCGTACAGCCGGTTACCTTGACTCCATACTCCAAAGCCTGTTTCTGAGCATCCAGTCCCGGAAAGGAAGGCAGTAGCGAAGGATGTATATTCAATACGCGCCCTGGAAACTCCTTCAAGAAGGCTGGGCTGACCACGCGCATGAATCCCGCCAAGCACACTAATTCTACACCCTTGCTCTTGAGCGCTGTTACTGCCTGTACCTCGAACTGCCGCATGCCACCTACTCGGGCAGGTTCAATGGCCAGAGCCTCCACTCCCGCTGCTCGAGCTTTTTCCAAAGCTGCAGCATTCGGTTTGTCGCTGATTACCAGCACCACTTTGGCAGGCACAGAGCCGGAAGCACACGCGTCGAGCAGTGCTTGCAGGTTGCTTCCCCTCCCGGAAACCAGCACTCCAACCCGTGTCAGCTGTCTTTTCACCTCAAGCCCTCCACTTCAACGCTCTTCCTGCCTGCGTCTCGCGAGACCCTTATTTCCCCGATAACGCAAGCCCGGATCCCCTGCTGCTCGAACCAACCGGCACACGCCTCTGCAGAATCCGGCGGAACGATCAATGTCATACCTATGCCCATATTGAAGGTGCGGAACATCTCTTCGTCAGATAACCTACCGTGGTGTTGGATGAAACCGAAGACAGAATGCTCCTCCCACGTTCCGCGGCGCAGCAGCGCCTGGCAGCTCTCCGGGAGGATTCTCGGGATATTTTCGAAAATACCACCCCCGGTGATATGAGCTATACCGTGTACTTCGTACCGACTGAGATATTCGGTCACTAGTGGCGCATATATCCTGGTGGGTTCAAGGAGCTCTTCGCCGAGAGTACGACCGAAGTCAGGAACGTACTGCCCGAGCTCAAGTTTCCCCTGCTCCAGCAACACTCTACGCACCAGGCTGTAACCATTGGAATGGAGCCCTGATGATGCCAATCCCACGATGGCATCTCCAGGCCTCACCTCACTTCCGTCCACGATGCGGTCTCTTTCAACCACACCTACCGCGAACCCTGCCAGCTCAAACTCCCCTTCATCGTAGAAACCCGGCATTTGCGCGGTCTCCCCGCCCAACAAAGCGCATCCTGCTCGGGAACACCCCTCGGCCAAACCACGCACCAACTGTTCGATCAGGCCTCGGTCATGCTTTCCTAAGGCGATGTAGTCCAAAAAGAAAAGTGGCTTCGCACCCACACAGACAACATCGTCCACATTCATGGCCACACAGTCGATGCCTACAGTATCTAAAACGCCCATCTGCTGGGCCACTTTGAGCTTAGTGCCGACTCCGTCGGCCCCCGACACCAGCACGGGCTGGCGTAGGCCGAGACTCCCTAAATCGAACAGCCCGGCAAACCCTCCTACGCCCGAAAGAACCTCTCGCCCATAAGTCGTCTTGGCCAGCCTTGCCAGCAACGGGACTGTCTTCCCCGCTGCATCTATATCAACGCCCGCTTCTGCGTAAACAGGAGATGCACCTTGCCTGTGAGAACCCTTATCGCCCATTCAACCTCACCACCCGCGCCTGGTTCTACGTCTCATTCCAGTGCGTACTTACCTTCCCCATCTGCGACGGGTACCGGATATCCGCCGCTGAAACACGCAGTACACAGCTGCCCCGGTTCCCTGCCGATAGAGGAAGCAAGTGCACTTTCCGATAGATAACACAAAGAATCCGCATTTACGGCTCGTCTGATATCTTCTACGCTCATCAAAGCGGCGACTAGCTCTGATTGTGAAGATGTGTCTATGCCATAGTAGCACGAATACTTATACGGGGGCGAGCTCACCCTTACGTGCACCTCCCGCGCACCCGCTTCGCGTAATAAGCACACGATCCTTTTCATCGTAGTGCCTCTCACTATCGAGTCGTCCACCAGAACAACCCTTTTGCCGTCAACCACCCTTCTCAAAGGGTTAAGCTTGAGCCTAACGCTGGCATCTCTCAACCGCTGTTCCGGTTGAATGAAAGTGCGGCCCACATACTTATTCTTGACGAGGCCCATCTCGTACGGGATACCCGCTTCCTCCGCGAAACCGGAAGCAGCGGATATGCTGGAATCTGGTACGCCAACCACCAGATCTGCGTCCACAGGATAGTCTCGAGCTAGCGCCCGCCCCATCCGCTTTCGGGCAGAATGTACGTTTATGCCGTCCAGGTCTGAATCGGGTCTCGCGAAATAGATGTACTCAAACGAACAAAGCCTCGCTGGATTGCGGGGCAGAAGTTGAATGGCGGACATCCCCGTTGGTCCGAAAACGATCGCCTCTCCCGGGAGAACATCTCTGACGAATTCGGCACCTACTGCATCGAAGGCAC
This sequence comes from Bacillota bacterium, assembly GCA_012840015.1. Lineage (GTDB taxonomy): Bacteria > Bacillota > Sulfobacillia > DUMF01 > DUMF01 > DUMF01. The sequence continues at coordinate 82,996 of DUMF01000025.1, read as the reverse complement.
ACGTTTCGGACGCCACCACCCAAGCTTCACCCAGTTTTCCGAGAGACAAAGGGCGTATACCGAAGGGATCGCGCACTGCGACCAGGCAGCGAAGACTCAAAAATAACAAGGCATAGGCGCCTCTCACTCTTTGAAGACTTGCCTGCAGTGCACTTACGAAATCGAGCTTGCCCTCCTTGGCTATTAAGTGCGCTACCACTTCAGTATCCATCGTAGTCTGGAATATCGAGCCATCAGCCTCGAGGCTCCGTCTCAGCGTGGGCGCATTCACGAGGTTGCCGTTATGAGCGATGGCGAGTTCGCCTCGCGCATATCGCACTACCAGCGGTTGGGCGTTAGTGATGTTGCTGGAACCTGTGGTTGAATACCTAACATGTCCGATCGCGCTTTCGCCAATCAGTGTCGCTTCTGTAGAACCATCAAACACCTCTGAGACAAGCCCCATGCCCTTGTGAGTGTAAAGCCTGGTGCCGTCAGAAGATGTAATGCCTGCACTCTCCTGACCGCGATGTTGGAGGGCAAAAAGGCCGAGCTTGGTCAGCATCGCGGCTTTATCGTGCCCGAATATCCCAAAAACGCCGCACATCTCCCTTACTTCAGCAGGCATTCGATCGCCCCCTGCCAGAGAGACCTGAGTTCCTCCACCCTCTCGTGGATCAACGTCTTCGTCTCCCCCTCGGCTATGGCGATATCCAGGTGGTCTCCCCCTACCTTTCCGAGCAACGTCAGAGGCACGTCGTGCTTCTCGGCCAGAGCCTTTAGTCGTCCGAAGTCACTGGGATCCGCTGAGACTATCACCCTCGCCGGTGCTTCCCCGAAGAGAAGCTCGTCCCGTCTCCTCACTCCCGGCGTCGCCAGCACCACACTAGCACCGATCATTTCGTGGGCAGGACTGCCGAAACAACACTCCGCCAAAGCCACGGCAAGCCCGCCGTCGGAGATATCGTGCGCTGATTTGAGCAAGCCCTTTCCGATTGCCTCGAGCAGCATGGCCTGCAGTCTCTTCTCGAGTTCCAGATCCACACGCGCAGGCTTCCCTTTGACCATCCTATGTACCGCTCGCAGATACTCACTTCCTCCCAGCCATGCCCCCTCTTGAGGAGGAGCGATGGGTCCCAGGAGCAATATGATATCCCCTTCGAGTTTGAATTCGGGAGTGCACACTGCCGAAGTGTCCTGGATGATCCCGAGCATTCCGATGACGGGCGTGGGGTAGACAGCATGTCCGCTCGTCTCGTTATAGAAGCTCACGTTACCCCCGATCACTGGCGTACCCAGTTTCAAGCAGGCTTCGGCCATCCCCTCGATGACCTGGCTGAACTGCCAGAAGACCTCGGGCTTCTCCGGATTGCCGAAGTTCAGGCAGTTTGTGACGGCTACAGGTTTCGCCCCCACGCAACACACGTTACGTGCCGCTTCTGCTACAGCGGAAATTGCTCCCGAGCGAGGATCCAGGTAGCAATGCCTCCCGTTTCCGTCTGTACACACGGCAAATCCCTTTCTGCTACCCTTAACCCGGAGCACCGCAGCGTCCGCACCTGGAAGCACTATCGTGTCCGTTCTGACCATGTGATCGTACTGGCGGTAGACGTACTCCTTCGAGGCGAGGTCAGGGGTTCTGAGTAAGATCCGCAGGCATTCGGCAGCATCGCCGATGGGAGAAACTTCGCCTGGATCCAAATGGCCGACTTCGTCCAGATACGCTGGCTTGCGCGCCTCGGGGGTATAAATGGGTGCTTCCTCGGCCAAAAGCTTCGCCGGCACCTCTGCCACGATCGTGCCACGCTCCCGGACCCGGAACATCCCATCCGCCGTTACGACCCCGATTTGTGCTGAACGCAGGCCCCATTTGTCGCAGATGGCCTTCACCTGATCCTCCTTACCCTTCTCGGCGATTATCAACATCCTCTCCTGCGACTCAGAAAGCATGATTTCATAGGGAGTCATCCCTTCTTCCCGGAGTGGCACCTTGGCCACGTCTATTTCGATGCCCATCCCCGCGCGAGCGGCAGCCTCAGCGCAGGAAGAAGTGATACCCGCCGCGCCCATATCCGTCATGCCAACCACTGCACCCGAATCCACGAGCTCCAGGCAGGCCTCTATCAGGAGCTTCTCCGTAAAAGGATCGCCAACTTGTATATTTGGTCGCTTTTCCTCAGTGTCTTCACCCAACTCTTCAGAGGCAAACGTGCAGCCATGGATACCGTCTCGCCCGGTGGTATTCCCTATTAGTATCACAGCATTGCCTTCGCCAGCGGCACGCCCTCTCTTCACCTTGTCCTTCTCTATCACGCCTACGCACAGCACGTTACAAAGCGGGTTTAACGAGTAGGCTTCTTCAAAATACACTTCGCCCCCAACAGTGGGTATACCTAGGCAGTTCCCGTACCCAGCGATTCCACCTACGGTCCCGCCGAAAATAAACCGGTTGCGCGCCTCCTCGAGCGGGCCGAACCTCAGTGAGTCCAACAGCGCCACAGGCCGGGCCCCCATGGCCATGATGTCCCGTACTATGCCGCCTACGCCTGTGGCCGCTCCCTGATACGGCTCCACGGCGATTGGATGGTTATGGCTTTCGATCTTCATCACTACGGCCAATCCGTCACCCAGGTCGACGACCCCGGCGTTCTCGCCGGGACCGATCAATACGCGCTCTCCTTGTGTGGGTAGCGTTTTGAGGAGCTTTCGCGAGTGTTTGTAAGCGCAATGCTCTGACCACAGTACGGAAAACATGCCCAGTTCCGTCCAGGTAGGCTCCCTGCCGAGAGACTTCACTATCTTTTCGTATTCGAAGGGTTTCAGTCCAAGCTGTTGCCAGTTCTCAGCTTTCACGGGAACCACACCTCCCCTGGGTCGCCGGGTTGAGCGGTAAGCTCCAGCCAATGTACTTCATCATCGATTGGAAAATGAACTTACCGTCGGTGCCCCCCAACACGCCCTCACAGCATCTCTCGGGGTGAGGCATCATACCCATTACGTTCCCTTCCCGGTTGATTACCGCAGCTATGTTATCCACGGAGCCGTTCGGGTTGCTCCCGTGGTACCTGAGCACGATCTGCTGGTTACGCTTGAGCTCCTCGAGTACTCGCGGTTCGGCGAAGTAATTCCCCTCGCCGTGTGCGATCGGTATTCGTAGAATCTGGCCCGGGCTGCACTCTCCCGTAAACGGGGTCTCCGCGTTTTCCACCTTGACCTCTACGTAGTGGCAGCGGAACTGAAGGCAGTCATTGCGCATCATGGCGCCTGGCAACAAACCCGCTTCGAGAAGAATCTGGAAACCGTTGCATATACCTAGAACGAGTCCACCACCCCTCGCGAATTTCTCCACCGCCTTCATCACAGGCGAAAACCTGGCAATCGCCCCCGCTCTTAGGTAGTCTCCGTAGGAAAAGCCGCCCGGCAAGATTATCGCATCAAAACCTCGAATATCCGTGGATTTGTGCCATATGTATTCTGCTTCCAGACCCATCACGTCTTTCAGAGCGTGGTAGCAGTCAGAATCGCAATTGGAACCGGGGAAAATCACTACACCGAATCTCACCCGTCCACCCCCACTTCGAGCCGGTAATCCTCTATCACGGGGTTAGCTAACAGTCTGCGGCACATCTCGTCCACCAGAGAACGGGCATGCTCGCGATCTTCCCCCTCCACCCTAACCTCGATGAGCTTTCCCACGCGCACTTCGCGCGTACCTTCAAAACCCATATCCCGAAGCGCGGAATATACTGCTTGTCCCTGCGGATCCGCCACCGTTTTCTTTAGGGTCACTTCCACCTTCACGAGGAATTCCACAATCGCACCCCCTGGCCACGCCTGCCCTGCCTCTCGCTGGGCTCAGCTCAACCGGCGTAGCACTTCTTCGTAAGCGTCTTCCACTCCCCCCATGTCCCTGCGGAAGCGGTCTTTGTCGAGCTTCTCTCCAGACCGTACGTCCCACAACCTGCAGGTATCAGGCGATATCTCGTCGCCCAAGAGAATGGTCCCATCGGAGGTCCTCCCGAACTCCAACTTGAAATCTACGAGCAATATCCCCACGTTCCCCAGGTGCTTGCTCAATACGCGGTTCACTGTGAGTGCCATACTCCTGATTGCTTCCACTTCAGCCGCCTGAGCCCACCCCAAAGCCAGGACGTGAGACTCGTTTACCCACGGGTCGCCAAGGGCATCACTCTTGTAATAAAACTCTAAAACGGGCTGGGTGAGCTTCCGTCCCTCTTCAATCCCCAAACGCTTGGACATGCTGCCCGCCACCACGTTCCTTACAACCACTTCAACCGGGATGATCTCCAACTTTCTCACGATCATGTCCCTCGGCGTCTCGAGCCTTACGAAATGCGTGGGTACACCGTTCCGGGACAATACGCCGAAGAGTTTCGAGGAAACCTGAGCGTTTAAGTAGCCCTTGTTCTCGATGACTCCCTTCTTCTTCCCGTCAAAAGCGGTAGCCTCGTCCTTGAAATGTACCCACAGCTTATCTGGATCATCCGTCGTGTAGACGATTTTCGCCTTCCCCTCGTAAAGCTTCTCCCCTCGAATCATCTCGCCCACCTCCCAGTAAGCCTCGCCTGGTCAAACGTTACCAGCTTCCTGTGTAATACCCGCTCGCCTCATAACTGTATCTACATGCCTGAAATGATTTTGTGGTCTAAAGCAAGCTTCAATCTCTTCTTCACTCAGATATTCGCGCACCTTGGCATCCGCCAGCATCATCCGCCTGAAATCCCCGCCCCTCTCCCACGCTTCCATGGCCCGCGACTGCACCAGCACATAGGCATCTTCACGCCGCATTCCCTTTTTCACCAGAGCAAGGAGTAAATCCTCTGAAAACACCAAACCGTGAGTGAGCTCCAGGTTTTGGGTCATTCTGTCTCTGTATACCCGCATATTCTCTACTATCCACTTGAAGCGAGATATCATGTAATCGGCCAGTGTAGTAGCATCGGCCAATACGATCCGTTCCACCGAGGAATTCGATATGTCCCTTTCACCCCAAAGCACTTCGTTCTCAAGCGCCGCTGTCACGTAACCCCGCATCACCCTCGCCAGGCCAGACATTTGCTCACAAGCGACGGGATTTCTCTTATGTGGCATGGCCGAACTGCCCTTCTGTCCCTTGGCGAACGGCTCTTCTAGCTCTCTAATCTCGGTACGCTGGAGGGAGCGGATCTCCGTGGCGAACTTGTCGATCGAGGTGGCGATCTGCGCGAGGCAAAAAATAAACTCGGCATGGCGATCCCTTTGCACTATTTGGGTGGATACTGGAGCAGGCTCTAGCCCAAGTTTCCGGCAGACATACTCTTCCACGAACGGAGGTACGTGAGCGAAAGTACCCACAGCGCCCGACAGCTTCCCTACCCTCACTCTTTCCCTTGCATGCCAGAGCCTGTCTATATTCCTCAGTGTTTCCTGATACCAAACGGCGAGCTTCAGACCAAGGGTAATAGGTTCAGCGTGCACGCCGTGAGTACGTCCGATCATCACAGTGAATTCTTCTTCAGCAGCGCGTCCGCGGATGGTCTCCGCAAGCTCTTTCAGGCCCTCCAGGATCACGTCCGCAGCCTTTACCATAAGCACGCCGAGGGCAGTGTCCACTACGTCGTAGGATGTCAGCCCATAATGCACGTATTTTCCCCATTCTCCAACGGTCTCCGCCACTGCCGTCACGAAGGCGATCACGTCGTGTTTAACCACCGCCTCTATCTCCGCCACCCGAGCCGGATCTATCTTCGCCATTTCGCGGATCGCCCTGGGCGCTTCCGCTGGTATCTCGCCGAGTTGCGCCCAAGCCTCCGCTGCTAGAATCTCTACCTGTAGCCATGTTTGGTACTTATTCTCGTCGCTCCAAAGCCTTCTCATCACGGGCCTTGCGTATCTACTGATCACGCTCTTCCACCTTCCCCAAGCGTTTCGCCTTTGCCGCTACCTCTTCTGCCATGGCACGCCTCACGGTCTCCAGTTTAGCAGCCAGGACCTCATCCCCTGTAGCCAGGATCGCGGCAGCCAGCATGGCGGCGTTACGTGCGGCAGAAATGCCCACACACGCTACAGGGATCCCAGGGGGCATCTGAACTATGGAAAGTAGGGCATCTACCCCGTTGAGGGCGCCCACACCCATCGGCACGCCAATGACCGGCAGCACGGTGTTGGCAGCAATGAATCCGGGCAGGTGCGCAGCAAGCCCGGCCGCAGCAATGATGACCTTTAGGCCACGGGTTCGTGCGGTTCGAGCGTACTCCAGTACCCTATCCGGCGAACGATGAGCAGACGCTATAGTCAGCTCGTACCTTATGCCCAGCATTTCTAGCGTCCGAACACTCTCAGCGATGGCGGGGAGGTCAGAGTCACTCCCCACCACTATCCCGACCAAAGCTCTGTCCATGTCGTTCCCTCGATTCTCAGAGCCCTAAGGCCTTGGTCAAACTCGGTATGAAGTGCAGCAAGGAAACCAATCCTAACACATATACTATCCAGTGCACCTCGCGCGCTCTCCCAGCAACGAGCTTGACTATCGGGTATGTCACGAAGCCGGCCGCTATACCTGATGCAATACTACCGGTGAACGGCATGACGGATATGGTTATGAACGCGGGGAAGGCTTCGGTAAAGTCTTCGAAGTTGATGCGAGTAACCGCCGCCATCATGAGCACGCCCACTATTATCAAGGCGGGCGCCGTTGCCTGTGCCGGCACCATCCCAGCTAACGGGCTGAAAATGAGCGATAGAAAGAATAGGAGCGCGACTACCAACGAGGTGAGCCCTGTACGCCCACCTTCTGCAATACCAGCCGAGCTTTCCACATATGTGGTTACAGTGCTAGTGCCCAACACGGCTCCGAGCACAGTACCGATCGCATCCACTATCATTGCAGGTTTAGTCTTTGGATACCGCCCCTTTTCGTCCAAAAGCCCCGAGCGAGCGGCAGTGCCCACAAGGGTGCCCATCGTATCGAAAATGTCCACGAAAGCGAAAGCGAAAATGGTCATTATTCCCGCGGAGAAAGCTCCGGCGATGTCCATCTTCATGAAGACGGGGGCAAGCGACGCGGGTTTGCCGATTATCGAACCTGTGACTTTGGTTATTCCCATTGGAATACCGATGGCTGTGGTGATTAGTATTCCCAGTAGTATCGCGCCTCTCACGCGCAGGGCCATCAACACGGCGGTGAGGATCAAGCCAATAAGCGCCAGTCCTGGCCCGGGCTGGGTTAGGTCGCCCATTGAAATCAGCGTGTCAGGGTTACCGACCACTATCCCTGCACTCCTCATACCGATCAATGCGATGAACAACCCAATTCCTACGGAAACCGCTCTCTTCAAACTGGCGGGTACAGCGGCATCCGCAGCACTGAGCGCACCTGTAATGGCTAGCACCAAAAAAGCTATCCCTTCGATAAATACTACGCCAAGGGCCGCCTGCCAGCCTATTTGTTTTGCCACTGTAAAGGCGAAGAAAGCGTTGAGACCCATTCCGCTGGCTAACGCGAAAGGTATGTTGGGATATAGTGCGTTCAGCAAGGTGGTGAACCCAGCTGACAGGACCGTTGCGGTCATCACTGCTCCGAAATCCATGCCAGCCTTGCTCAGAATTGCGGGGTTCACGAAGATGATGTAAGCCATGGTCATGAAGGTGGTTATTCCGGCAATGACTTCAGTCCTTACGTCGGTGCCGTTTTCTTTTAGTTTGAACAGCTTTTCCAACAACTCTCATTCCCCCGATCCGAACAATTTTAGACAAATCTATTATAATATTCGCAAGCCAGTGTGCGAACCCCCTATTTGGGCCTTTTTGAGGCTTCGCTTGGGGGCGAAAAGAGTTGCTGCAAGCAAGAATATCCGAATATTTTAACCCGGGGCTATTCCCATTCGATAGTGGCTGGTGGTTTTGACGTGATGTCGTACACTACCCTGTTGACGCCGTGCACCTCATTTACGATCCTGCTCGCTATGCGTTCCAGCACCGCATCGGGTAAACGGGCCCAATCGGCCGTCATGCCGTCCTCACTCGTAATCGCGCGGACGGCCACCATGCGGCCATAGGTGCGCTTATCTCCCATCACTCCGACGCTCCTCAAATCTGTCAGCACAGCGAAGTACTGCCATATGCTCCGTGAAAGTCCGGCCTTCCCTATTTCTTCGCGGACGATGGCATCAGCCTCTCTCAAGGTCTTCAACTTCTCGCGGTCGACCTCGCCGATTATACGCACCGCGAGGCCTGGCCCGGGGAACGGCTGCCTGTAAACTACCTCCTCCGGAAGACCGAGCACCAGGCCAACCCGTCTGACCTCATCTTTGAAGAGTTGGCGCAACGGCTCCACGAGTTCGAGGCGCATATCAGAGGGCAAGCCTCCTACATTGTGATGGCTCTTGATCACAGCAGCAGCTCCAGCCTTGCTGCCTGTGCCGCTTTCTATAACGTCCGGGTACAAGGTGCCTTGTACGAGGTACTTCACGTCTTGTATTCTCGCGGCTTCGTCCTCGAAAATGCGAATGAACTCCGTGCCTATTATCTTGCGTTTCTGTTCCGGGTCCTCAACGCCTTTCAGTTTTGCCAAGAACCTCTCGGACGCGTCTACGGTCACGAGCTTCATGCCCAGTTTATTCGAAAGAACCCCTACTACCTCCTCAGCTTCGCCTTTCCTCAGGAGGCCATGGTCTACGAATACGCAGGTCAAAGCATCCCCGATGGCACGATGCACCAGCACCGCTGCCACGGTTGAATCGACGCCTCCGCTCAAAGCGCAGACTGCCTTACCTTCTCCGATTTGCTGCCTGATAGACCTTACTGCCTGATCCACGAATGATTCGGCAGTCCAGTCTCCCCGACAGCCCGCGATTTTATAGAGGAAATTACTTATGATGCGCGACCCTTCCGGCGTGTGAACCACTTCTGGGTGGAATTGCACGCCGTAGAGATTCCTTTCTTCATCGCCCATGGCCGCTACGGGAGTATTTGCCGAGGAAGCCAGTACTTTGAAGCCCGGGGGCGGTTGGAGTACGGTATCGCCATGGCTCATCCAGCATTGGGTGGCGGGGCTCACACCTTCGAACAGCGGGCTGGCACTTTCCCCAATGGCAAGAGAGCATTTCCCAAACTCGCGGCTCACGTGCGGCGAAACAGCTCCTCCGAGGTCTCTGGCCATGAGTTGCATACCATAACAAATACCCAATATGGGAATCCCGAGCTCGTAGATCTTCGGATCTACCCCGGGTGCCCTCTCTTCATACACGCTGGCCGGGCCCCCGCTCAGTATTAGGGCACGGGGCTTTCTGCTTGCCACAGCTTCCGCACTCACGCTGTAAGCTGCTATCTCGCAATAAACCCGAGCTTCCCTCACCCTGCGCGCGATCAGCTGTGCATACTGGGCGCCAAAATCTAACACCAGGACCAGATCAGTGGATGACTCCTTCAATTTCAGTGCGAACCTCCGTTTTCTAAGACGGCCACGTATGGAAGCTGCCTGTATAATTCCTGATAATCAAGCCCGTAACCGATCACGAACTCGTCCGGTATTTGAAATCCGGTATAGTCAACCTTAACGGGTATTTTCCGTCGTGAAGGCTTGTCCAGAAGAACACACACCTTCAGGGTTGCAGGTTTCCTAGATCGCAACACGCCGCAAAGGTAATCCAGCGTGAGCCCTGTATCTACTATGTCTTCAACCAGTATCACGTGTTTACCTTCGATGCTGTGGTCTAGGTCCTTTATTATCCTCACAACCCCTGAAGAGTGCGTGGACATCCCATAGCTGGATACCGCCATGAAATCTATCGTGCAGGGGCATTTGAGCTCCCTCACGAGATCGGCCATGAAAACCACCGCGCCCTTTAAAACGCCTACCAGCAACACTTCGTGCCCGTCGAAATCGGAAGAAATCTGAGCAGCCAGTTGCTTGATCCTTTCTTTGATGCGTCCTTCCTCTATTAGCGTCCGCAAGAGTTTTCCCTCCCTTATGTTCCGGGTGTTTCCCTGTCGGCAGCACAATTCTGTACCTCGCCCCGTAGCACTGCCACAGCGTGTGGTAACGCAGGCATAATCAGCTGAAGGCATTCCTCCACTGCCTTCGGGCTTCCCGGCATGTTAACGATAAGGCTCTTTCCACGAACACCAGCTGTTGCCCTGGAGAGCATGGCCCTGGGGGTATACCGGAGACTGTGCCACCTCATGGCTTCAGCTATGCCTGGCACTTCCTTTTCGATCACTTGGTAAGTGGCTTCGGGAGTGTTGTCACGGGGGCCCAAGCCGGTGCCGCCAGTGGTGAAAATCAGATCAGCGCCTCTGTTGTCGGCCATGTCCCTCAATTCGCGAGCGATGAGCTCTGTATCATCACATACTATCACGTGATGTATTACCGTCGCTCCGGCAGCTTCCACTATCTCGCGGATCTTGGATCCACTCAGGTCCTCTCGTTCCCCACGGGCTCCCGAATCACTGGCAGTCAGAATACACACCCTAAGCCCTTTCATACACACCGCTCCTGCCCCCGGCCTTGTACTCCAACCGTATGTTGCTTATGGTCATGCCGCGTTCGACTGCTTTGCACATATCGTATACGGTCAAACAAGCCACCGCAACAGCGGTCAATGCCTCCATTTCGACCCCCGTTTGTGCAGTACAGCTTACGCTGGCCTCTACTTCCACCACGTTCCTCTCTTCGTTCAAAGAGACCTTCACATCGCAGTGAGTGATGGAGATCGGATGACAGAGGGGTATCAGTTCGGCACTCTTCTTGGCCGCCATTATCCCGGCGATTTTGGCCACGGTGAGAACATCACCCTTGGCGACGGCATTTGCTTTCACTAATGCCAGCGTGTTGGCTGACATCTGCACTTCTCCCCTGGCGATGGCTTTTCGCTCAGTTACGGGCTTTTCACCGACGTCCACCATCCTGACGGCACCGCTCCGATCCACGTGAGTAAGCGCAATCCCGGTAACCCTATCCTCCGATGCTGAACATCTCTCTCCATCCATATTCGCCGCCACCTCCGTTACCCGGCTCACCCATATGATGCCGCGCTGGCTTCCGCCGGATTGCCTCCACTATTATCCGCCGCAGCTCTTCGTCGCTCGAGCCCGAGCGCATCGGCGTCCTCAGATCCACCTCCAGGTTTGAGCCAAGGCAAAGTGCCAATCCCCCCTTGGCAGTGAGTCTGACCCTGTTGCAGCTGGAACAGAAATGGCTCGATACCGCCGTGATAAACCCCACTGTCCCCGCAGCACCTGGAATCCTCCAGTACCGGGCAGGCCCTCCACCGTCTAAAACAGCCTGCCTCAGTTGAAACCTGCTCCTCAGCATAGCCAGGGCCTCGGAAGCAGGCACGAACGCACCGGCTTGCCACCGACTGCATGCCTCTCCCAAAGGCATCAGCTCTATGAATCGTACGTGGATTGGTCTCGATAGCGTGAGCGCAGCTATATCGGGCAATTCGCCGTAGTTAACGTTCCTCATCAGCACCGTATTTGTCTTAACGGGTACAAGGCCAGCTTTCAATGCTTCGTCGATGCCCTGGAGCACACGGTTCAAATCGCCACCCCTCGTGACCTCCGCGAAGGCATGTGGGTCCACGGAGTCCAGGCTGATGTTCACCCGGTGCAAGCCGTTCCTTTTGAGCTCAGCCGCCACTTCGGCAAGCAAAATGCCGTTTGTGCTCATGCTTATGTCGCAGCCGGGCAGCGCGGCGCTCAGTTCCCTCACGAAATCCACGATGCCCTTTCGCACCAAAGGTTCTCCCCCTGTGATCCTGAACCGGTTGAAGCCGAGGCTCGCGAAAATCCGGGCAAGCCTTAGGATCTCCTCGTAGCGGAGCATCTCGTCGTGGCCGAGCCTTTGGATTCCGTTCTCAGGCATACAGTAGATGCACCGCAGGTTGCATCTGTCTGTAACGGATATGCGCAAATAGTCGATCCGGCGGCCAAGGCTGTCCACTAACACAGCTGAGTTCACGTTATCACGATCTCCTCCCCGGTCTCGTTTACATCGTAGCCGCCCAGCCCTGCCATCTGCTTCTTGAACTCGTCAGACCTCAACAGTTCTAGCATACACTCTACCAAGGGATTGTGTCTGTGTTGCTCCGGTATGCACAGCTGATAAAGCTCCCAATCCACAGGCACGAAATCCAGGCCCAACGCCCTGGCTGCAGCCAGAATACCCAACCCTACGTCCGCCGCTCCAGAGGCCACCGTCGCTGCTACTGCCATGTGGGTATACTGTTCGTTCTGATAGCCTTGGATTTCCGAAGGGGACAGATTCTCTTTCTTCAGTAAGTAATCGAGCAGCACTCTGGTGCCTGCACCTTTCTGCCTGTTCACGAACCTGACACCCGGCCGAAGCAGGTCACTTATGCCTCTGATCCCGAGGGGGTTACCCTTTTTTACGATGAACCCCTGCGCCCGGCGGGCAACGGTAACAAGGCTGCACTTTAGGCCGGGCAGATACTTCTTTACGTATGAAACGTTATATTCGCCTGTGGCTTCGTCTAAGAGATGAGTGGGAGCAGCATGAGCTTCGCCGCGCTTCAGCGACATGAGCCCGCCTAGGCTACCTACGTGAGCGGACGATATCCTTATCCCCTTTTTGTACCCGCCGATCATGGCGCCCAACAGATCGAGCGCCACATCGTGGCTGCCTATCATCAGTATCGTTGATTCGATCTCAGCCAGGGGTCTGAGCAGCTCAACCTCAACTGTTTCGCCCTCCCTGTAACCTTCACTCAGTCTGGGTATCCGTACCAGTCCATCCGCCCTCATTACGGAACTGATCAAACCTGCCCCGCGCCCGAGGGGCGTTGCGATCAGCTTTCCGGAAACGCGCCCCATCTTCACACGCACGAACTCTTCAACGCCGCCAGAGCTCACCAGCCTCCTTGAGAGCCGAGCAGAGACCGTTTGGGCTGGAGCCTCTGGGAGGCCCGACATATAGCACAATAAAGGTTTCAGGAACAGCCGAGCTGAAAGCCAGCAGGACACAGGATATCCTGGCAGGCCCACGAGCGGCACTCGGCCCACCATCCCCAAAACGGTAGGCTTACCAGGTCGTATGGCCACACCGTGCACGAGGAGGGTCCCCAACTGCCTAACGGTTTGCGCGGTATAATCTTCTGAACCAGCCGAGGAACCGGCGTTCATCACCACTACGTCGGCATGACCGGCAGCAGATCGAACTGCTTCGACCAGCGCGTCAAACTCGTCCGGGACAACTTTCTCTACTACGGGTACACCACCCCATTCGCGTACCAAACCGCTGATCATGGCTGAGTTGAACTCCGGGATTTCCCCCGCCTTAAGCCCGAGACCTGCAGGGCGGAGTTCGTCGCCCGTAGGTATCACCGCCACCCTTGGCCGCCGAACCACTTTAACCCGCGTAACGCCTGCAGCCAGTAGCCCTCCGATGTCAGCCGGTCCCAGCACCTGGCGGCCCGGGAGAAGCATTTCTGTGGCGACGATATCTTCCCCAACCTGCCGGACGTTCTGCCCTGGATACACCGGGGATATGATCTCGATCCCCTCTCCACTTGCGCCCGCCTCGCGGTTTACTTCTTCCACCATTATCACCGCATCGGTCCCCTCTGGCATGGCGTCACCCGTATCGACGTAGAAGGCCTTCTCGCCCACTTTCAGCCAGATGGGCGCACTCTCGCGCGCCCCAAAGGTATCGGCCGCCCGCACTGCATAACCATCCATGGCCGCCGCCGCATAGTGCGGGCACGATGCTGCAGCGAAAACGGGCCGCGAAGTTATTCGTCCCAGGGCATCCTCTGCCCTGACTTCTTCTTCCACGGGCTCGATACCCGCCTTCTTGACGGCCTCCAGAAGTTTGAGCAATGCTTCTTCCCTGCTCACTGTCTCCAGATAGACCGAATCTTTCCTCATAGGCTACCTCCGAAAAATGTCACTTCCACAGTGTCCCCCGCCGCGAAACCTTCTTTTTCCAAAGGCACCTTGAAATACCCTGAAGCCTTGAGCATGGTGGTTACCAGGCCTGACTTCCCCATGACCGGCTCGGCAAACACCTTTCCCCCGTCATACCTCAACGTGCAACGGATAAAGTCCTCCCTCCCCGCTCGCGAAGATACAGCCCTGGTGAGAGTTGCGAGGACTCGTCCTACCTGTATGTCCGCTGTCAGCGTCCTTCCCGCCAGAGCATTCAGGATCGGCCGGGCGACTACTTCGAAAACCATCATGGCAGACGCAGGGTGCCCCGCAAGCCCCAGAACCGGCTTTCCGGAAACCACGCCAATCACCGTCGGCTTACCCGGCCTCATTGCTAGGCCATGCACCAAGACTCCTGGCTCCCCGAGCTCGTCTATCACAGACGCGATCACATCGGCCGGCCCTGCCGACGTGCCACCGGAAACCACGGCCGCGTCGCAGCTTTCCAGCCCTTTCTTGAGGGTTTCGCGAATCCGCTGAGGGTCGTCCCTCACAATCCCGCCGAACACGGGCTTCATCATTTCGTTATGTATCATCCCACATAACGCTAGCCCATTAATATCGAATATTTCTCCATCGCCGGGCACCTCCCCTGGCGGTCGTAGCTCGTCCCCCGTCGATAGCACAAACACCGAAAGCTTCCTGAACACGGTAACACGTGCAACCCCCACTGCCGCAATGGCCGCCACGTCCATCGGCCTCAACTTGCGCCCTGCCGGAACGATTACTCCCCCTGGCTGAAAATCTTCTCCCCTCACGATCACGTTGTCTCCAGGCGCAACGGGGGAATAAACTGCCACGCTCCCGTCGCCCAGGGCTTCCGTGTACTCCACCATCACCACCGCGTCCGCTCCCTCGGGCAGCATACCGCCGGTAGGGATTTCCACGGCGGACCCGGCAGGTAAACTGCCAGCAGGCTTACCCATCTTCACCTCACCTGCTATCGGGAGTATGGCGGGCAACCCTTCGCTTGCACCGAAGGTGTCCGAAGCCCTGACCGCGTACCCATCCACAGTGGACCTGGTGAATGACGGCACCTCTATGCTGGCCACTACATCCTCAGCCAGCACCCTCCCCACAGCGTCCCCCGGCCATAGGCGCTCCGTATCTTGGGGTATCTGCAGCCGCCGGATAAATGGCAACACCTTTTCAATCGCCGTTCTTGTCGGAACAAGTCTGAGCACCCTCGAAGCTCCCTTCCCCGTAGTCCTCCGAGAAGATCAATAACGGTTCTCCTGCAAGAATCATATTACTATCGGCGATCTGGTTCCATCTGATTAGTTCTTCAACAGTAACCCCGTATTTCCTTGCGATTCCGCTCAGGGTATCGCCCTTCTTGACTCTATATAGAACGAAGCCCGGCACCGGAATCTTTAGTTTCTCCCCGGCATTAACGCTGGCCCCAGGCTCGAGACCGTTAAGCTTTCTGAGGAGCGCAGCCGGCACACGCCAATTTTGCGCCACGGCCTCTACCGTTTCTCCCGCCTTGAGCTCGTACCCATCTACCACCAAAGAATAGCCTTCCCATAGCTTTTCGAGGAGGCGCATAGTCTCACCGCGTACGATGCCGTCAGGCTTTAGACCGTTGTCTTCTTGAAAGCGTTTCACGGCCTCCGCAGTGCTTTGATCGAGCTTGCCACTGTACATACCTTCGTAATAGCCGAACTCCCCCAACAGCCTTTGAAGATTATCTACGTCTTCTCCCGAGTCGCCCACATGAAGGTTCCTGTATCCGAAGTGTGCAGCCTTCGCGGCCTCTCCTGCCGATATCACAAGACAGAGGGCAATACAAACTATTGTCAGGCAGCAACTCCTCCTCACCTTTCGTGGCATTGCAGATCCCCCCGTTACGAAGCATCACCATTTGCGCTATATTTTAGACATTTTCTTCCATTTCCCTGTTTTTTCCTTTTGAGCCTTAAAGAAAGAGCCTGGCGCTAAAGCTGGTATAATCGGAAGTGTTGTGGGGGTGGCGAGAGAACCATGTCCAAAACCCAGTTGAAGAACGATGAACGACCGCTTATCTACCATCTCAATGACAGGCCACCATTCCAGGAGATGCTCGCTTATGCGATGCAATGGCTCCTGTTTACGATTGGGCCGGTCATCTCCACTGCTATAGTTATTGGACAAGCTCTTGGCTTAGGTCCGGGCGAAGTGGCATCCTTCCTCCAGAGGCTGCTAATCATATCCGGGGTGGGTTGCCTCGCTCAGGTGACCCTGGGACACAGACTACCCATTTTGGAGGCCGCCGCAGCCTTCTCGTGGGGATACATACTTTTCCTCGTTCAGCGGGCCAGCGCCCTTGGACTGCCCATAAGCAAACTCCGGACAGATGTAGAAGGAGGGCTCGTGGTGGCGGGCATCGTTGTGGCAGCTATAGTAGTGTTGGGCCTCGCACCAGCGCTGGTGCGATTGTTTACCCCCATCGTCACGAGCGTGGTCATAATTATGGCTGTCATTCAAGTTGCCCAACCACTGGTGACGAGCATGATTAGGAGATCCGACGGTATATTTGATCCAATGTACATGGCAGTTTCAGTCATCGTCTTGGGGATCGTGTACGGCCTCTCCCTTTCTAAAAGGCGGGCTTTGCGAAGTGTGTCTGTAGTGAGTGGTTTAGCAGTAGGATGGCTACTCTCTATGCCCCTTGGGCTTACCAGGACCGACATTCCGGCTTTTCCACCCGCAAGCATGTTCTTCAGCTGGGGGCCGCCCACTTTTGATACGGTGGCGGTAATCACTTTGACCGCCGGCTACGTGATGTTTATAGCCAATACCATCGCCTCTATGAAGGCAGTGGAGGCAGCCGTCAAGCTCCCAAGTGGGAGCGAACGCACCTGGTCCCGAGGCATACTCGTAAATGGGCTGGTACAATCTCTCTCCGGACTGATGGCAGGAGCAGGCACGGTCAGCTATCCGGCATCGGCAGCCATCATCGATATGACAGGGGTAGCTGCGAGAGCGCCGTTCGTGCTTTTCTCCATAATCTTAGTCGCCTTGGGTTTTGCCCGTCCCGTCATAGCCCTCGTAGCGACCATGCCAGCGAGCGTCGCCAGCGCTGCCACTTTCGCTGCAGTATGCAACATGTTCGTAGTAGCTATCAAGGGCCTGGCAAAAGTGGACATCACCCCACGCCGGGCAATAGTGATCGGCTGCAGCGTAGTGGCCGGCATAGGGTTCGGACAGATGGCTCTACTAGCTGGCTCCGTCATTTGCATCTTACTCGAAAACCTGCTCAGGTGCGATTGAGGTACTCCACGTTAGCGTCCATCGTAACACCAATCAGCTAGCTGGGTTTTTAGCTTCATCAGCCTTCTCGGGGAGCCCCCAATCGTAACTTTGCTTGACGATGCGAAGCAACAGGGAGGTCTGAATGTCCTTAACCCCGGGTACTTTGCACAGTTGGTTGAGCAGAAAATCGGAGAGCTGCTCGTTGTCTGCCCAGAGCCCCTCGATAATTACGTCACAATTGCCAGTGGTGAGAGCTACGTAACGAACACTCGGGAGCTCAGCCAGTCTCTTGACGGCCTCCTCCAGTCTGTCTAGTTCAATCTTCAGGCATATTATGGCGGGCGCCTTGAAACCTAACGCATGCGGGTTAGCCACTCCAGCTACCTTGACGATACCCTCCGATATTAGCCTGCGTAGCTTACGTCTTACCGTACCTTCGTTTGCTCCGATCGCCTTGGCTATTTCAACGTTAGACATGCGTCCATCTTTCTGCAGTAACAACACGATTTGTTTTTCGTACTTGTCCAGGGTCGCAGCCATTTCGCATCCCCCTGTCGATTTTCCTATCCGCATGCCTAGCAATTCGTCGGAAATCGTTGTTTTCCTCCTTTCAATTAATCGAACACGAGAAATTTTTTTTACGAAAGAAGGGATTTCGGCACAAACGTCGAAAGTACACGTTTATATACGCTAAACAGCTCTAAGAGCTGTAATTTCAAACGCAGGCGTAGGAACTTGTGGGAGGCAAGATTATGAAGACAAAAGCGTATAAGGGGTACAAGTCGTTCCAGTATCTCGAGCCGGGAGTAGATTACAAGCCATTCAAACTGGCCAAAGAGATTGGGCGGGTGGAGCCTTACGTGGTACCGGTCACGCCCGAGCAGGAGCGCCTGGCTCAGGAACTACTTGAGGAGAACATAGTAGTCTCCTTGCATGACCATTCGTTCGTCACACCTGAAAACGTATATGAGATCTTCGATTACACCCGCCGTGGCCGGCAGTGGACTGGATACGAGGGGCTTAGCGTTTCAGGCATCGATGTGCTCTTCGAGAACTTCATGGATGGCACAGCGATGATCACCTCAAACGCGGGGTGGAAATGGACCGACATCATCCACGATATCGGCATGCGCTTTTCTGATTTCGCCCATCAGGACATGCTCTTCCGCGCGGAAGTATATGACGATCTGCTGCGGGCCAAAGCCGAAGGCAAAATCGCGGTGGTAGCCACCCTGGAAGCTGCAACCGCTATAGAGAACGAAGTGGATCGGGTGGACGTTTTGTATGGCCTCGGGATTCGGTGCATGGGCATCACTTACTCTGAATCAAACGCTCTTGGCTCAGGCTTGAGGGAAGCCAACGATGGTGGGCTCACACAGTTTGGCAAACAGGTCGTACGCCGGATGAACAAGCTCGGCATGGCAATTGACACTGCGCACTGTGGAGACAAGACCGCTCTGGACGTGATCGAGTATAGCGAAAAGCCGGTTTTCATAAGTCACGTAGGCGCCAGGGCCTTGTGGAATACAAACCGTTTGAAGCCGGACTACGTGTTGAAGGCGTGTGCAGAGAAAGGCGGAGTGGTGGGAATCGAGGCAGCTCCTCACACCACTTTGACGCACAAGCACCCTCAGCATTCCATCGAATCTTACATGGAACATTTCGAGTACATCGCGAACCTCGTAGGAATCGACCACGTGGCTTTCGGGCCCGATACTCTGTTCGGGGATCACGTTGGGCTTCACCATGCGTTTGCGAGTCAACTATCCATCGCCTCTACGCACTCGGGCGAAAGCTTTGAAGAAGTGGAATACGTGAAAGGACTGGAAAACCCCTCCGAGTGCTTCCCGAATATCACCAGGTGGCTCGTGAAGCATGGATATAGCCGGGAAGACATCGCCAAAGTACTCGGACTCAATGTGTTGCGCGTTCTGAAAGAGGCATGGGCACGTTGAACCGGAGGGTGAGAAGTGTGTGGAAGACTGCGTGGCTGGCATTCAGCGGAGACATGATGATCCTCCGACCCCTGTCTGAACCAGAGAGACGGTCACCCCTTTTCGCGCTCCTCCGGGCGGCTGAATGCAGCGTGGGTAACCTGGAAGTCCCGTTAACCACGGCTGCACCTGAAGCAGAAAAAGCCTCCACCTTAAGAGCCGACCCTGAACGAGCTCAGGACGTCGCAGAAATGGGATTCGATGTTGTCACTCTGGCGAATAACCACGCGCTGGATTGCGGGCTGCAGGGGCTTAGGGATACTATCGCTGCTCTGGAGACAGTGGGAGTGCAACACGTGGGAACTGGGGCAAATCAGCGAGCTTCGTATGAACCCGTGTTCCGTGAAACGAGCGGCGGTAAGGTGGCGATCTTTGGTGTGGCGAGTACTCTGCCGCCAGGGTTTGCTGCGGGGGCCTTCAGGCCGGGCATTGCGCCGATTCGCGTGCTCTCGCAATTTGCCGTTGACCCGGCGGTAGTATCCGAGCAGCCTGGTATAGCGCCCTTCGTCCATACCCAGGCCCACCAGGCGGACGTGGATTCTTTCTGCGAATTCGTCTCGGACGCCAAGTCGAAGGCGGATTTCGTAGCCGTGATGATCCACTGGGGAGTGCCCCACGGCTGGGTTCCTCTTTCGCAGGGAGTGCTAGCAGAGTACCAAAGACCTCTCGCCCATGCCTTGATCGACGCAGGCGCCGACATCGTGGTAGGTAACCACCCCCACGCCGTACACCCCGTGGAGGTCTACCAGCAGCGCTTGATAGCATACTCTCTGGGGAATTTCGTCTTTCAAGCATGGCCCGAACTCAGACAGGCTTCTGACAAAGGACGCTACTCATCGAGTCTCCCTATGGCCCCCTACCGAAACCCGTTTAACGACCCTGCTACTCTGGAGTCCGTCCTGCTGCTGGCCCAACGTGGGGAGCGTGTGAGCTATCGCTTCGTGCCCACCCTCATGTCGTCCGATGGTAACCCAATCGTGGCAGACCCCGTTACGGCGAACCGCATCATCGATCGGCTGGAGGGAAACGAGCCCGATCAATATCAGATTGCGCGGCTTAGCGATGCGGAGCTGAACACCATCGTAGGAGAGGTGATCTTATGAGGACTCTCATACGTGCGCGCGGTATCGTCGACGGCACGGGCACCGGCTGGCGCGAGGGACTGAGTCTGCTCATCGACGAAGAGAGAATTGTGCGCTTGGGCTTAGCTTCCGAATTACGCGTAGAAGCTCAACGGGAACTCGATTTCTCGAATTGCACGTTGGTCCCCGGTTTCGTAGACGCTCACACGCACATCACGATCAGGCCTGGAGAAGGAAATCAGCATGGCCAACTCGCCGCACCGCCAGTTTGGCAAGCAATCAGGGCAGTTAAGAACATCCGGCAGATGTTGCAATCGGGCGTTACTACAATCAGGGTGATGACCGAAAAACACCGCATAGACGTAGAGTTTAAGGATGCAATAGAGCGACGAGAGATGGTTGGGCCGAGGATGCGGGTTTCCACTGTAGGGCTTACTGCCACCAACGGACATGCTCCGTCCCTCCCAAGTGTGGACGGCCCTGACGACCTTCGCAAGGCAGTAAGACGAAATCTTCGTGCTGGCGCCGATCTCATCAAGATATTCTGCACAGGTGGCGTCTCCAGCACTTTCGGCATGCCGATAACTGCATCCAGCTATTCGCGTGAAGAAATCCGCGCTGTAGTAGAGGAGGCACACCGTGCGGGCAAACCCGTAGCTTCTCACGCTCACGGAGGCGAAGGAGTCACTCTGTGCGTAGAAGAAGGTGTCGATTCGATCGAACACGGAGCCCTTTTGACTGAAGAAAACATCGAAAAGATGGCCGCCAGGAACACGTGGTTGGTATTGACCAATGCAATTCTGTTTCATCCGTCTGGCATCGAAAGGGGTGATGCCCACCAGCCTGCCATTATGTCAAAGGTACTGCAAGCGCGTGAGGCTATGGAGAGCACCTTCGAACGTGTAAAGGAAGCCGGTATACGCTTTGCAGTGGGTACAGACTCGATGCATGGGCTTATCGGCTACGAGATGGAGTGGTTAGTAAAGCACGGCATAACTCCTGAACAGGCAATTGTAGCAGCCACCCGGAATGGAGCCCAGGTACTCGGTTTAGCAGACCAGGTAGGCACACTCGAACCTGGTAAGAGAGCAGACTTCGTAGTCTTGAACGGAAATCCTTTGAAAGACATCAAAGCGGTTTACCGCGTGGCCGCAGTGTTCAAGGACGGCCAGATGGTCGTGCCAGACCAGCCAGACCAGCAGGTATATCAGCGAGTTAAGGAGGAGATCTGAATGCGTATTCTTTACATTGTACCAGGACCAATGGATAAAACGGAATTGGGCGTGGCAGAGATGGAACGGCGCCAACGCAAGCTTCGGGAGTGGGCCTTTCCCGGAACGCAGGTGGACCTCACAGCCGTAACAAGGGGACCTGC
Source organism: Bacillota bacterium (assembly GCA_012840015.1). Classification (GTDB taxonomy): domain Bacteria; phylum Bacillota; class Sulfobacillia; order DUMF01; family DUMF01; genus DUMF01. Next base: position 61,385 of record DUMF01000025.1, on the reverse strand, counting down.
CTCGATTGAGTCCATGTACGAAGAATATCTTGCCATTCCCCCTACAGCGGAAAAAGTCAAGGAAGCAGAAGCGAAAGGCTACGACGCTGCGATAATCGGTTGCTTCGGAGACCCCGGCCTCGACGGGCTCAGAGAAATCAGTGACATGCTGGTCGTGGGGCCAGCACACGCATCGATCGCTTTGGCTACCACTTTGGGGCACCGTTTTAGCTTCGTAACCGTAACCGAAACCATCGTCCCCGCGCTGCGCAAGCTCGCATGGGAAAGCGGCGCCCTGGACGCTTTGGCCTCGGTGCGCTTCATTGACACCCCAGTAATGGAGGTGAACAAGAACCACGAAGCTGCGGTGGAAAAGATGATTGCGGAAGGACGCAAGGCAGTAAAGGAAGATCGAGCAGATGTGCTGGTGCTCGGATGCATGAGCATGGGATTCCTCGATGTCGCAGAACTCATGACCCGCGAACTCGGTGTACCGGTGATCAATCCTTCCAAGGCGTCTCTCAAGGTTGCTGAAGCCACCGTAGGAATGGGCCTAAAACACAGTCGTCACGCCTATATGACACCGCCTAAACTCGCAGCAGGCAAACGGTTTGAAGAGCTGTTCATTTCGTAATCGCGCCAGGAGGTATCTGATGCATGAAAAGAGTGATTCAGCTAACGATGGCCGTTCTAGTGGCGACTCTCCTCCTTGCCCCGGCCCAGGAGGTCTGGGCCGCTCCGGGGTTGGTTGACGTCGAGAGCGATATCGACATTGCCGGCGAAACGGCGACCGTGAGGATGGACTACAGAGTAATGATCGATAAACCCGACGTTAAAGCCGTGCCCCTCACATCTCTCCATATGGGTGGGGCCACACTGAGCGATATACGCGCACACGACCCAAACGGGAACCCGCTCGAGGTATCTGTCAAAGACGCAGGGCTGGCTACCGACGTAACTGTGGCCGTGCCACAAGGTTTTAAGGCGGGAGATAAGCTGGACTTCGTGATCGAGTACCGCGTTAACGGTGCTGCCCAGCTAACCAAACAAGGTGAAGTTCCCGTTCATGTCCCCCTGCTCACTTTGAAATGGGGCCCGTTAAACCCAGTTCCAGGCGTATTCAAGGGCACCGTTCGCTTACCGAACGGCTGGCATTACGTGGAAGGGTTTCCCTCAGAGCCCACAAAGGTGGACCTAGCCAACGGCAGAACTACGGTCACATACTCGATGCAAGTCATGCCCTCTATGATACGAGCGATCATCACCCAAGGGGTATCGCCATTCTTCAATTTAGAACGCAGTTTGGACGCCATCGCCATAGCATCATTGATCGTTATAGCGTATGTGGCCTATTACTTGATAGTTAAGCTGCCGTTAAAGCAAGCAGCATCCCAGGCAAGCAAGTAATCCAGGATGAGGAGGTATAGCGCATGTCCATATTCAAATACGGTTTTATCATTTGGGGCTTCTTTATATGCTACACAGCCATCTTCTTACTGTATTTCTGCTGGATGAACTGGAAAAATAGACAGGACAATACTTCGGCTTAAACCGTTGGGAACTGGGGTGACTTCGAGGATGAACTCGTTACAGGTTGTGATATTCATTGCATATTTCGCCATAGTAGCGATCATCGGCTATATTGGAATGCGCCAAACCAAGACAGAACAGGATTATTTCGTCGCGGGAGGTAGGCTTGGTTGGGCTCTAGGCGGTGCCAGCCTCGCATCCAACCAGATGAGCGCCGGACTCTATATCGGTACCATCGGAATGATGTACTCGGTGGGATGGTCCTTCGCATGGGTAGTCTTCGTGTTCCCCGTCGCGTACTGGGTAATGGTCGCCCTCATTGCGCCTAGATTCACGCGCCAAAAAAAGATTACCGTGCCAGATTTCATTGCAGCACGCTATTACAGCCAGCCTGCGAGGGTAATCGCCGCATTGGTCATTCTGGTGGCATTTATCGTTTATATCCAGGCTCAGCTGGTGGCAGGTGGCACCGTAGCAAATATAGTCTTTGGTGTTCCTCTACGCGAAGGAATGATCATCATGGCTATAGTTCAGCTGGTATACACGGTCATTGGTGGTGTGCTGGCCGACGTCTATACGGACTTTGTACAAATGATGATTATGTTGCTTGGAGCTGCGGTGGCCGTGCCGATGGCACTCACGCATCTCGGAGGTCTTAGCAACCTATTTGCCCTGGTACAGACTGCAAACCCGGTGGCCCTTACATGGAAGAGTATGCCACCAAGTCTGATATTTACCATGAGCCTAGCTTTCTTTCTCGGTAACATCGCCCGGCCCGAGCAGTTAGTCCGGTTCTGGGCGATGAAGAACATGCGTGAGATAAGGAAGTCTATCGCTTTCGTAATCCTGCTTGTGGGTCTAGCACATACGCTCGTCTTCATCCTTTCGTTCGCCGCTCGAGCTCTATTCCCCGCGATCGGGAAGGGCGACCTGGCAATGCCAATGCTTTCACAGCAGGCAATGCCCCTTGTGACGGGCACTCTCCTGCTGGCAGCCGTTACCGCAGCCATGATGTCCACAGTGGACTCGCTGCTCGTGACAGCTGGGTCTGCACTGTCACACGATATATTTGGTACACTCTGGCCTAAAGCCGACGAAACCCAAAAACTCTGGGTAGGTCGCATCGGAACCGTCATCGTGGGCGTGGTGCCGCTAATCCTTCTGATAATGGGTATCGGTGGAGGGCAGGTGGTACAACTGATCGTGGCCCTATTCAGCGCTATAATTGGCGCTGCTTTCTGCGTTCCGGTCCTCGCCGGTGTCTTGTGGAAACGCGCTACACGCGAAGGAGCAGTAGCATCTATGATCGGCGGCCTTGTCGCTACTTTCGCTTGGAAACTCTTTGGTAATACGAGCCTCATAGACCCTGTAGTGCCTGGCTTCCTGGTTTCGCTAATCCTGATGGTTGTGGTCAGTTTCCTGACTCCTGCTCCCCCCAAGGAAGCCATAGAGCCCTATTTTGGGGCCAATTGAAGTACTATCTTTGGCAATCTACTCGAAACGGAAGGGCCTTTCTACAGGGGGCCCTTCTTTATAAGCCGACCTAGGCCAGCTCAAGCGCCCGTTCGTGTGTCGTGCTTCTTTCACACCATTGCCTTGCGCTTGCTTTGCTGCAAACCATATTCGTCGCTTCTGCACCTGGCAGCAAGCCCTATGCGCGGGAGGCCGGAGAAGTTATCTCCTGGATAGTACAATCACTACCGGTCAATTCGTCATGCCAGCATTGCCTAGAGGAGTTCCATAGACGTCACAAAAAACCCGAGGCCCAAAAAAACGAAGAACCCGAGCCCCTTACCATACCAGTGGTTCCCCGTAGCACCATGTACCGGGACTCTGTCTTTCTACCGTCCCTACGGTAGACTGTCATCTCAAGCAACATTTTCCCCAGCGACGTAGATCGTTTCGGAACCAACACTCCAAACCAACACTCCAAACCAACACTTCAATACTACCGTACATATCAGCCAGACCCTAGTATCCGCGCCAGTTCCCCGCTGAAAGACTATCAAAGGGAAGTGACACCTACTGTCGTAATGCTCACCGTACGCAAGCTGTTGGTACAAAACGAGGCTTCCCGTGGGCGAGCGTGAGAATCTGAGAGGTAACATGGTAAGTGGGCTGGAGCCAGGTTTCTCAGGTCCCCAAGATAGCGTCTAGGATAAGGTCCCCCGCGTTTGTGTTGTAGTGGACAGTTTCAAACCAGAGATCCAGGTACCTTCCATGCTTCTCGCGGGTAGAACGCCTGGACTTCCAACAACTCCGGTTTCGCCGGAGGCTGCTGGCTCTGACCGCATGAGACTGTAAATAGTCTAGTGGCCGGTCGGGGTTAAGATCTCTCTCGACCAAGCTACCGAACTACGGTTCGGTAGCCAGAGGCCGCCGGTCTCACTCGCGCCGCCTATAGTCTCGTCCTTGCATTTGGCCAGCTCGCCGCCGTCACCATTATCTTTAACTGTCCAATCTGAGGGTACTTCTATTGATAAAAAACCCGGAATGGTGACGTCCTTGGATGTATTTGAACCGTCGGGAGCAGCCCCATCTATGTCAGTCATTGCCCGGTACTCGCCATAGCGCTAGTGTTCAGAAGTGTCCTTCTCTTGCACTTGGCAGGATGCGCCTCCTTGTGCATTTTCCCCCTCAATCGGGAATGACTTCCCTGGCTTTAGGCGCCGGGCATCAAGAACGGTTCCCCGGGGAAGCCCTACAGTGGGTGAGCCTCGATGGTTGTGTATTGTGTCCATAATCTGGAACTCACTGGTCCCTTTTCTAGATAATAGACACGCCTCCCGAGGCGCGGGAGCACATTGCACTCATCTTCTGATTGGCACATGACTTGCTACGGTGACTGACGTGACCGAAATCCAAAAGAGGAGGGGGTATTCAGGTGAAAGGGTATCGGTTTTGGATTGCTGGGTTGCTTTTGGTATTTGTTCTCGCTGGAACTGTGGCCGGCTGTGGAAGCAAGAAGACGTTCCTGGGGCTGGCTACAGCTACTGCAGGAGGAAGTTACTATGCAGTGGGTGGAGCGATGGCGAACCTTTGGACAAAATTGCTGGAAAAAGAGGGCATTCAGGTATCGGCACAAGCCTCGAACGGTTCAGTCGAGAACATCAACCGGATGAAGGATGGCCAGTGCGAGTTAGCCTTAGTCCACAACAAAGTAGCCTTGTGGGCTCAAAAGGGTGAAGTTGATTTTAAGGACAAGCCATACAAAGACTTTTCTGCTGTGACAGCCGTCTGGCCCAACGTCCTCCAAATCGTAGTGACAAAAGATATAAATAGTATCCAGGACTTGAAAGGAAAGAGAGTAGTAGTCGGCGCTATAAACAGCGGCAATGAGACAGATTCGAGACTCGTTCTGGAGTTTTTCGGGCTCAACTACCGCGAACGGAAGGAAGTAATCCCGGAATACGTAGGGTATAACGAAGCCGTGGAAGCCTTGAAAAACAGACAAGTGTCAGCAGCGGTATTTACTGGTGGCATGCCCACATCCGCAGTGACCGACGTCATGGCTTCTGCTCCCGTTAAGATACTAGAGTTCACGTCCGATCAAATCAAGGCCTTATCCGCCAAGCATAGTTTCTACTACGAATACACCATCCCTGCTAATACCTATATAAACCAACCAACTCCCATCCGAACCATAGCTTACGCCAACCTCCTGGTAGCTAAGAACAGCGTAAGCGAGGAGGTAGTGTACAAACTCGTAAAATCGCTCTTCGACAATATAGAAGAGCTAACTAAGACCCATAACACGGCACGAGACATCAAGCTCGATACTGCATTGGTTGGCGTGCCGATCGATTTTCACCCTGGAGCGGTCCGATTCTTCAAAGAGAAGGGCATTTGGAAGAAGTAACAACCTGAAAAGAGGTGGTCCGCTTGTCCAAGGGAACCACAGCGACGAGCGCACAAGAGGTCTTAGAGAAGTATGAAGCGGAGTCCAGGTACAGAAAGATGGCGGGTTCTTGGGGCAAGGTGATAACCGTCATCGCAGTGATGATGTCCATTTTCCACCTATATAGCTCTAGCATAGGGCTCATGCTAGCGATCAAACAAAGAGCCTTCCATTTAGCGTTTGTGCTGCTGCTGGTCTTCCTTCTCTATCCGGCAAGAAAGGGGGCACCAAAAGGACAACCCACCTGGTTAGATGTCATACTGGGGCTTACCGGTGCAGCTACAAGCCTATACGTCGCGTTTAACATCGACGCCTATTCGTTGCGTGGCTCAACACCCACAACCTTTGAAATTGTGCTCGGTGGCATAACGCTAATCCTGATTATCGAAGGTGCAAGAAGAGCGCTGGGGAAGGAGCTACCAATCATAGCCTCTGTGTTCCTTCTGTATGGGTACTTCGGGCCATATTTCCCAGGCTTTCTGGCGCATCGGGGTTTCCCATGGAGAAAGATAATTGAGCAGATGTATCTGACGGACCTGGGCGTATTCGGTCAGATTCTAGGGGTGTCCTCTACCTTCATCTTTCTGTTCATTCTGTTCGGGGCGTTCCTCGAAGAGACGAAAATGGGATCCCTTTTCAACGAAATATCTTTGGCACTGGCCGGACATACACCGGGTGGGCCCGCAAAAGTCACCGTCATAGGCGCAGGTCTGATGGGCATGATTAACGGGAGTGCTGCCGCTAACGTCGCTACCACAGGCTCTTTCACGATACCATTGATGAAGAAAATAGGGTACGATCCCTACTTTGCGGCAGGAGTCTCGGCAGCTTCATCAACCGGAGGGCAGATTATGCCGCCAATTATGGGGGCAGCTGCCTTCGTGATGGCCGAATTTCTCGGAGTCTCATATACGAGGATCATGTTGGCTGCTGCTATACCTGCGACGTTGTACTATCTGTGCATTTGGTTCGCAGTAGACATCAGGGCTCGGCGGATCGGGCTGCGGGGTATGCCGAAGTCAGACCTACCATCTCTAGGTAAAGTGCTGCGAAACCGCGGCCACCTTCTGATTCCAATAATCGCGATCGTCTATCTACTCATTCGCGGCATAACTCCAATATATGCCGCGTTTTGGGGAATTGCACTTACTGTGGTATGCAGTTTCTTCAAGAAAGACACCCGGCTTACGCTGAAGGGGCTCTTAAGGGCCCTCGAGTCAGGGGCTAAGCAAGCAGTCGGTGTGGCGATCGCCTGCGCCGTCGTGGGAATAGTCATAGGTATACTTTCCTTGACTAGTCTCGGTCTGGTGTTCACGGACCAGGTAATCCGAATCGCTCATGGCAGCCTGCTGTTAACCATGATTCTTACGATGGTCGCCTGCATCGTCTTAGGCATGGGCCTGCCGACAACAGCTTGTTATATAGTGGCTGCAACCGTCGCTGCCCCTGCCCTGGTGAAACTCAACGTGCCGCCCCTGGTGGCCCACATGTTCGTCTTCTACTACGCCTGTCTGTCCGCTGTCACGCCGCCGGTTGCCCTAGCAGCATATACCGCCGCCGGATTGACGGGTGTGGATCCGAACCGCACCGGTTGGGTAGCCGCCAAGTTAGCTTTGGCGGGATTCATCGTACCCTTTGTCACGGTTTACTCCCCGATGCTTCTGCTAATCGATGTGAAACCGATCCAACTGATCTGGGCGGTAATCACCTCGTCTATCGGCACATATCTTCTTGCAGCAAGTCTCGAAGGGTACTTCAAGCGCACACTCCCACTGATTCATCGGTTTGCGCTCTTCGCTGCTTCCTTACTGCTGATTACGCCTGGATTAGCTACAGACCTGATAGGAGCATCTATCGCAGTCCTCGTGTGGCTGCTGCAGTCCAAGGCACCGCGGGTCACCGTCGAAACCCCTGGCAGTTCTTGACAACCGAGTTAATTTAACGACCCTTGTTCAAGGAGGAGGATCAAATGGCACACTATAAAGACTTGTTCAATCTTACTGGAAAAGTGGCACTGATCACCGGGGGCGCTGGCGGGCTCGGGCAAATTATGGGGCTCGGCCTCGCAGAGTACGGTGCGCAGCCTGTGATATTTGCTGACTACAATCTTGAGGGAGCGAAAAGAGCAGCTGCGGCCGTAGTAGCCTCTGGATATCAAGCCGACGCGGTCTTTGTAGATGTAACGAGCAAGCCAAGCGTTGACTCGATGGTAGATAAGGTCTCACGTCAGTACGGAAGAATCGATATTCTGATAAACAGCGCTGGCGTGAACAACCGCAAGCCAGCAATTGAATACACAGAGGACGAATACGACCATATCCTTGATATTAACCTCAAAGGCACTTTCTTATGCTGCCAAGCCGTCGGCAAGATAATGCTGGCACAGCAAAAAGGAAAAATCATTAATATGGGTTCCGTTTCCTCAGTATTAGGTCATCCCCACCACGGACCGTATGCTGCAAGCAAAGGCGGCGTTGCGTTACTCACCCGGGTGCTTGCAGTTGAATGGGCAAAGAATGGAATCAACGTAAATGCTATATGCCCAGCATACATCCGGACTCCGCTGACGGAGGGCTACCTTTCAACAGGGAACCATTATGAACAGATAGTGAAGACCATACCGATGGGGAGGCTCGGTATGCCTAGCGATTTGGTCGGAGCAGCCGTATACCTGGCGTCTCCGGCATCGGACTTCGTCACAGGTACGCTCTTGCTTGTAGATGGCGGCCGCACCGCGGACTGAGGCCTAGGGTGAAATGTCAATATCAATAGACAAAACGAGGAATAGCACTGTTTGGTCCTTGACAGGGGAATAGCTGACCTGAACCAGCTAGAAAAGTGTCAACCAGCACTACTTGAGAGTGTCGATTACAGAAATGATTGACTACTCCTCAGCATGGAGTGGACCAGACGAACGAACTTGGGAGCGGTAAGCACCAACGCTCTCTTGTGCTGGTGTTTAGGCACTTCGTTGTACTTGCGCTGGTAGAACCGTTTGTACTCCTCATTGTGCACCCTAAATGAGCTTGCAGCTTCTACCAGGTAATATCGCAGGTACTTGTTACCGGTCTTGGTCATGGAGTGTTCTTCGGCCTGGAAGCTGCGTGACTGGTACCTAGCGGCGGTATTTTGGGGAGGAGCAAGGTCAAAAAGGCAATCGCTGAGGCGCCAGCTATAGACCGAGGTGGATTCAAACCCGATCTTGACATTGGAGACCTGCTTCGCCGATCTTGGCAGTTCTATCGGGGTTGTTAAGGGCCGAGAAGGATCGATCCAGTTGTGTGCCGCAGGCATCAGCAACGCAACTTCGCAGGAGTTGGAACTCACTCAATGCCAACGAGCGGGGTTTCAATCACGTGGATCGCTCCTTTTCCGATCGGGATTAGACGGGCCCTGGCCCGGCGCAGGATCAACCTCGCGACTTATGCAAGCCGCAGCTGCGGAGACTGCGGTCTGGAAATTCATCAATCCGAACATCCTATGAGCAAGATCTCTGCGCCGAGAGCCAGGGACTCATTCTCACCCTAGAAGTCACGGCAAGCGTGCAACATGGGGGATTCACAAACTCGCCCGGATCGCTAAGTCGATTGTGTAGAAAGCTCGTCCGACTTCAACTAAGTAAAGAAAACTTGTATCTAATTCAAATCATACGAGGGAGGAAATAGTCATGGAAAAGCTGATCATCACTATAGCCCCTACCGGAAACGTTCCAACGAAGGAAAAGACGCCGCACGTTCCGGTGACTCCAAAGGAAATCGCAGAATCGGTTTATGAAAGCTACATGGAAGGTGCCGCTATCGCACATATTCACGCAAGAGATGAGCAGGGGAAGCCCACTTATCGGCGCGATATATTCAAAGAAATCGTAGAACGAATAAGAGAAAAATGCGACATAATTATACAGATCTCTACGGGTGCAAGGGCAGGCAAAACTGCCGAGGAACGCGGTGAGGCGCTTGATCTGGGTGCTGAGATGGCAAGCCTCACTACAGGGTCGTCGAATTTTCCAACCCAAGTAAACTCGAACTCCCCTGACCTCATCGAGTATCTGTGCAAGAGGATGCTTGAATTCCGGGTAATTCCAGAGGTTGAGGTCTTCGACGCGGCAATGATTCCAAATGCAATTGCCCTGGCAAAAAAGGGCCTGATCCCGACACCCATGCACTTCAACCTGGTCCTTGGGGTTCCGGGGTCCCTTCCTGCCACGCCTAGGAACCTGTTTTATCTGTATGAAAGCCTCCCGGAAGACTGCACTTGGCAGGTAAGCGCGATAGGCCCACTCCATGTAGAGTTGTCCATGATGGCTATGGCCCTTGGAGGAAATATTCGGACAGGTATCGAAGATAACATTTATTATGACAAAGGCGTGCTTGCAACCAACCCAAAACTAGTCGAAAGGATTGTGAGGGTTGCACGTGCAGCCGGCAGAGAAATTGCTACACCCGAAGAAGCAAGACGCATTCTCAATTTACGATGAAGACGGACTATTGAGCGCGCAACAGTGGTTTGGTGCGGGCGTTGGCATGGTCATGTCCGCGCCTTTCCTTTCTTCAACAAAGGTGGAGGCTACTCCAAATGGCTTTGCATCGTATTTCGTAGAACCCGCTCAAGTGGTGTGTGAAAATACCCCAATAACCACTTTTTCACAACTTCTACTAGCAGGACCCACGTCTCCATGGTTGGTTGTCTCCGAAGACGGGCAGCTCAAAGGCCATATCGATATGCGCTCAATGGCGAAGGCAATCGCGATGCTCGAACGTCGATCAGACGAACACGTGACTGTAGGAACTATCATGGAGCAACGTTTGAGGATCGTAGCAGCAACGGAACCAGTAGAAGATTTGATTGGTTTACTTGCTGCACCCGACCCAATCGTGGTAGTAGAGAGCAATGGACGTCCTTTAGGTACCATCTCTCGGGAAAAGCTTGTTTACCACTTGATACAGAGAAACCTCGAGGTTGACGGCTTACGATCGAACATCCGGTGCATCAGTACGATATGCCGCTGGCTGTCGTCTATACTGTACTCCATAAACGAGGGAATACTCGTTGCAGACGCCAATACTGTGGTTAGATTCATAAACCCAGCTTACACAAGGATTACGGGGGTAACCGAGAAGGACATAATAGGTAAACCCGTGGGAGAGGTCCGCCCAGGAGCCATGCTTCCGACCGTGATCAAAACAGGGCAGCCGATGAGCGGGGTAAAACGCCAGGTCGGGGAAGTGGAATACGTGGTGGACATGTCTCCCATTATAATAGACGGTAAAGTGGTCGGTGGAGTTACTATAGCCAGAGAAATGAGCGAGGTTCAGAACCTCCTAACCCGGCTTACCAAAGTTTCCGCAAAGGCGTCCAGTTTAGAAAACAAAATATCGGAGGCTTATAAGGCAAAATACAACTTTTCCGATATCATTGGGGAAAGCCACGCAATCCGCGAAGCCATAGCAGCCGCTCTAAAAGCGGCACGCTCTGACATGACAGTATTGATCACTGGGGAGACGGGTGTCGGCAAAGAGCTTTTTGCTCATGCGATCCACAATGCTTCCCTGCGAAGCGAGCGTCCTTTCGTGCCGATTAATTGCGCAGCCATACCAGCCAACCTGCTAGAAAGCGAACTTTTTGGGTACGCAAGCGGAGCTTTCACAGGAGCAGCGCGCAGCGGCAAAAGCGGCCTGTTCGAAATCGCCGACGGAGGTACGGTTTTCCTGGACGAAATAGGTGACATGGGACTCGAACTCCAGGGAAAGGTCTTACGAGTAATCGAGTCACAGGAGTTTCAACCGATCGGCGGACACAAGCCCATAAGCGTCAATGTAAGAGTGATAGCCGCTACCAACAAAGACTTAGAGGGAATGGTCCGGAAGGGTCTATTCCGTGAGGACTTGTATTACAGGTTGAGCGGCTTCCCGATTCGTGTGCCGCCCTTGAGGAAGCGAAAGGACGATATTCCCATATTAGTGAACAGTTTTCTCTCTCGATTCAATTCACAGCACAGGAAAAACATCGTATTCCGGCCTGAAGCCCTAAAACTCATGAAGGAGCAAGAATGGCCCGGGAACGTCCGAGAACTCAAGAATTTCGTTTTTTGGGTGTGTACTATGGTCGATAAGCCGGAAGTCACAGCAGACTACCTACTCGCCATCGGTAGAAGACACGAGGCATCGTGCCGCCCGTCAATCTCGGCAACGGAGGTCATCCCCCTCAAAAAAATAGAGCGGGAAGCCATCTTACACGCATTAGAAGTATGCGGTAAAACCACTCAAGGCAAGAAGCAAGCCGCCAAGCTTTTGGGAATATCGCGCGCTACGCTGTACAATAAGCTCAAAGAGTACAAGCTAGACCATCCTAGCAACGACACGTCAAAAGCCTAATGGCTTCCCCGCAAACAGAGAGGGTGGCTTTTTGCTTTTGACACTGGTAACATGCATAATGTGAAATACCACGCTTACGAAAGGGAGAATGCAGTGTGGAAAGGCATATACCAGACCGGGCCGAGGCCATGAACCTCTTGAAGGAATACAATCAGAACGAAAACCTAATCAAGCACGCTTTAGCCGTAGAAGCCGTGATGCTGCATTTCGCTGATCTGCTGGGCGAAACTGATAAGCACAAATGGGGCATCGTTGGCCTTGTCCACGACTTGGACTACGAACGTTTTCCAGAGCAGCATTGCACTAAGGTAAAGCAAATCCTGGAGGAGAAGGGTTGGCCAGAAGACTATATCCATGCGATACAGAGCCACGGATGGGGCCTATGCTCGGACGTAGAACCCACGGAGAGAATGGAGAAAGTGTTGTACGCCATAGATGAATTGACCGGACTAGTTACAGCCACCGCGCTCGTCCGGCCTAGCAAGAGCCTGTTCGATACCACGGTACAATCGGTAAAGAAGAAGTGGAAGCAAAAGGCGTTCGCGGCAGGTGCGAACAGAGAGGTAATAGAACGAGGGGCAAAAATGCTCGGGATGGACCTTGATAAACTGATAGAGGAGACTATCCGGGGAATGCAAAAGGTAGCTGCAGAGATCGGTCTTGCAGGGAACAATACCCCTACCTGAGCCTAGCCTGAGCCTAGGTAGTCGTGATCCTAGCGCTTGGAATAACGGCTGCCAGCAGCGTATACGTATAACAGTCCGCTGCTGGCAGTCCGGGTCTCGGCTCGATGGAGCCTATGAATTCTCAGTGCGGACATATTCCACAACGGGCTTGGGGCGCTCATCTACGATCAAACGGAATACGTCCGGCCGCGAGTAGTGCCCTACCACGTCGAGATCAAACCGTGCTTGAGGCAGCAGGGAAAGATCGAGCTCTGCAGAAACGATACCTTCTTCACCCCAAAGAGGCCCTGCCAGGTATTCACCCATCGGCGAGATTATTGCGCTGCCTCCTCTCGAAAGTACTTGCGGCGCTCCCTCCAGTTCGTTCAGCACCTCGAGTTCCCTGGGGTACATGTCTTTAGTGAGATACTGGCAGCAGGAAATCACGAAGCACCTTCCCTCGCAGGCGATATGCTGCATAGAAGCCTGCCATGTATCACGGGAATCAGCCGTCGGCGCCAGGTAAATGTCCAGCCCTTTCCCGTACATTGCCATGCGCGCTAGGGGCATGTAGTTTTCCCAACATATCAAAGCTCCAAACCGCCCGAATTCAGTGGCAAAAACGGGCATCGTGCTCCCGTCGCCTTCGCCCCAAATGTATCGTTCAGCAGCTGTGGGCTTCAGCTTGCGATGTTTGCCCAGCAATTGTCCGTCGGGCCCGAAGTACAACACCGTGCAGAACAGAGTGCCACCGCTATAGGTGGTATCCCTTTCCATAACGCCGATCGCTACGTAGCAGCCATACCGCTTTGCCGCCTCCCCTATCCTGCGAGTGATAGGACCGGGCACGTCTATCGCCGCCCGCCAGTACCGTTCGAATGCCTTGCGGCCCACGGGCTCACGTCTACCCACCGATACGGCAAAGCGTACCGCCCACGGGTAGCCCGAGATCATCGCTTCAGGGAACAGCACTAGCCGCGCGCCCTCGGCTGCTGCCTTCCCAACATACTCGCACACCTTCTCCGCCGTGGCTTCAGCCTCCATGACCACGGGAGCGATTTGTACTGCTGCCACCTTCACCTTTTGCTGCAACTCTTACACCTCCGATGAGAGTTCAGGTCTGGCAGGGATTACGCCTTTTTCCATCAAAATTCGAGTCATTTCCCGGGAAATCTTTATCATTTCCTCAGCGTTCCTGCGGAGCTGTTCGTAAGTAAGGTTTATCCTTGCAACTCCCTGTTCGACAGCCTTAGCGCCCACGGCTGCCGCTTCCATGGGATACACTTCCCAGTCATCCATCGTCGGGAGCAGGTGCTCCTCGTCCAGCCCACGCGATTCCTGATAATCGGCCATTGCCTTGGCCGCAGCAATGCACATTTCGTCCGTAATGGTCTTCGCCCTCACGTCCAACGCTCCGCGGAAAATTGCGGGGAAGCCGAGAGAATTGTTCACCTGGTTAGGGAAATCGGATCTCCCCGTAGCCACCACCCGTGCCCCGGCTTCTTTTGCCTCCCACGGCCAGATTTCAGGCGTGGGATTGGCACACGCAAATACTATGGGATTCGACGCCATCCCTGCGACCCATTCTTTCCTGACCGTGCCGGGCCCCGGCTTGGCCAAAGCCACAAGAGCATCCGCCCCACGCATCGCTTCAGGTATGCCGCCAGTTATTCCTTCTGCGTTGGTCTCCAGACACATTTCCCATTTCTCTTTGAACTTGCTTTTCTCACTTTCAAGGTCTTTCCTGCCCTTGTGAAGTGTTCCCTTGGTATCCGTCATCACGATGTTGCCCGGGTTAACGCCTGCCGCAATAAGCATCTTCGCAGTGCGGATGCTGGCTGCACCCGCCCCGACCATCGCGATCTTCATCTCCGAGAGTTTCTTCCCGACTATCTTCGCAGCATTCATCATGCCTGCCACAGTCACAGCGGCAGTACCCTGCTGATCGTCATGCCAGACAGGAATAGTCATTTCCTCGCGTAATCTCTCGAGAATATAAAAGCACTTGGGCTGCTCGATGTCTTCGAGGTTTATCCCACCAAACGAAGGTTGAAGGAACTTTACCGTTTCGATGAATTTATCGGGGTCTTTAGTATCCAGACAGATGGGCACCGCGTCTACTCCTCCAAGGTACTTAAAGAGCAATGCCTTTCCTTCCATCACGGGCATAGCCGCTTCGGGCCCAATATCACCCAGCCCCAATACCCTTGTCCCATCGGACACCACGGCAACGGTGTTCCATTTGCAGGTGTACTCGTAAGCCAGGTCTTTGTTAGCCTGAATGGCCTTACATGGGGCGGCCACACCCGGCGTATACCAAATTGCGAAGTCGCCTACGCTCTCGACAGGGCACCTGAGAGCTGTCTGTATCTTTCCACGATAGTACGGGTGAAGCTTCATGGCCAGCTCAGAAGGCTTATTGGCTTTGGCGAGCAGTTCTTCTCTGGTACTCATGGACACTCCCCTTCCATACCTAATTCCTAGCATATTTTTGAGGCTCGGTTTCGTACAGGTTGTTGCCGTAGCAATCTATCACCACAATAGCAGGAAAACCTTCCACATGAAAACGGTATATCGCCTCCGGGCCCAGATCTTCATAAGCGACAACTTCTACCTTCTTGATCTTCTTGGCGATCAATGCGGCTGCTCCTCCCACTGCCGCCAGGTAAACCGCCGTATGCTTCTTCATGGTCTCGACCACTTGCGGGGAGCGCTGCCCCTTCCCTATCATCGCCTTCAACCCACGCTCAAGCAGCGCGGGGGTGTATGCGTCCATGCGGGTACTGGTGGTTGGGCCTGCCGCCCCTGGAACACATCCCGGCCGGGCGGGAGTGGGACCCACGTAGTAAATGATCTGCCCTTTGAGATCCACCGGCAACTCTTCGCCTTTACGGATCAGCTCTACGAGCCTCTTATGGGCGGCATCCCGTCCGGTATAAATCACCCCGGAGATGCTGACCGTGTCACCAGCGTGAAGCCGCTTCACTGTCTCATCGTCCAAAGGCGGGTGGATTAACACTTCACTCATTGTGCCACCTCCTTATATGACTAATTCAGCATGCCTTGCCGCGTGGCAAAGTACGTTCACAGCAACGGGAAGCCCCGCAATGTGAGTGGGATAATACTCCACGTGCACGGCAAGCGCAGTGACCGTACCGCCTAATCCTGCAGGCCCTATGCCAGTGCGGTTTATAGCTTCGAGAAGTTCGCTTTCCAATCGCGCGTACCTGGGATCCGGATTGGGTTCCCCAAGGCGCCTGCATGTGGCCCTTTTTGCGAGCTCGGCAGCTTTTTCCATGGTGCCGCCCACGCCAACGCCCACGATTACTGGTGGGCACGGGTTAGGGCCAGCCTTCACGATCGTTTCAAGCACGAAATCCTTGAGCCCATCCACGCCATCCGACGGCTTGAGCATTTTCAGTGCGCTCATGTTTTCGCTGCCAAATCCCTTCGGCAGTACGCTTATCTTGAGCCTGTCGCCGGGAACTATGGATGTATGAATTATCGATGGAGTATTGTCGCCCGTGTTTTTGCGGTTAAACAGTGGGTCCGACACAACTGACTTGCGTAGGTAGCCTTCGACGTAAGCTCTCCTCACACCTTCATCGATAGCCCTGGTAAAATCGCCGCCCACCACATGTACGTCCTGCCCTAATTCTACGAATATAACTGCCATCCCTGTGTCCTGGCAAATCGGTACCTCGTCTCGAGCCGCTATTTCGTCGTTCTCGATAATCTGCTGCAGCACTTTTTTCCCGAGAGGCGACTTTTCTTCGCGCTCCGCACTCTCTAGTTTCTGGATGACATCTTCACCCAGCCGATAATTGGCCAGTAAACAAAGCCTCTTTACCGCCTCAGTGATTTGGTCCACCGCGATCTCTCTCATGGAATCCCCCCAAAAAGACAGCCCTTAAGCACCGCAGCAAGAAAGCCGAGCACTACAAGAGCCAGCATTATGCGGATGATACAACCCACAGTCACTCTCGCGAGGGAAAGGATCAGCCATAATACAGCAAGAATGAATAGCGCCGGAAGCCAGCCCACCCAGCTCACCACCCGTCCTCGCAAAAGAAATGGCGGCCTATCTTGCCGCCATCGATGTGTCCGACAGCTTCTCGATCATTCTTTCTTTGTGAAGCTTCCCTTCGTCCCACACTGAGGACATTTCTGCGGTTTGCACCTTGAGTCTTTCTCGTACCCGCAACTCGAACACCGCCAGGTAGCCATAAGCCTCACTCCTTCTGATACTCAATTAGCCTGTCCTGCCTCGTCAAGGTAGATCTCATCATCGTCTTCGTTGTAACCTATCAGTTCTCCATAACGGCCCCAATCGATCACAGTCTTCAGTAAGCTCTCTGCTTCGTTTTCAGGGAGATTGCGTTCGAAAAGTTCCAGGAAGTAATCTTTCGGTGCCCGCTTATTCTTCCTTTTCTTGAGTTGTTCCGTGACGTCTTTGAATATTGGAAGCCTCTTAAGTTGCTGACAGACGATCTTTTTTCTGTCATTGACGTCACTGGACAGGAATTTGCTCCCCAAATCGGTCATTATTACGTCGCCTTTGGCCACCGTGAAAAACCCGAGGAGCTTACCGGCGTTGAGTACCGGCAACAGATCATCCAGTTCCATCTGTAAACCCGTCGCAAGACGGTATACGTCTTCCTGACCCCCTAGGTCGTCCAGGAATTCCATTAACCCCATTACAGCACCCAATGCACTACCCGGCAATGGGTCTACGTCCATTACAGCAACCTCCTCC
Source organism: Bacillota bacterium (assembly GCA_012840015.1). Lineage (GTDB taxonomy): Bacteria > Bacillota > Sulfobacillia > DUMF01 > DUMF01 > DUMF01. The sequence goes on along the minus strand of DUMF01000025.1, from coordinate 44,183 downwards.
AGCTTAGGAAGCATTATAAGCTATGTTACACGATGAGTGAATAAATTCGGTCTGTCATTTCGTGAAAAGCCTCTTCTTTCATGTTTCTAGGCCTGGGCAGGTCTATTTTTACATCACCGACTACCCTCCCTGGTCTCGCCGATAACACTATTACCCTGTCTGCCATGAAGACGGCTTCGTCTATAGAATGCGTAACCATAATTACTGAAGATACCGGAACAGACTCATCCTCCCAAAGGTCCAGTACCTCTTCCCTGAGGTTCTGCGCAGTCAGAGCATCGAGGGCTGAGAACGGTTCATCCATGCAGAGTAACTCAGGCCCCATGGCCAAAGCCCGCGCAATGCCCACCCTCTGCTTCATCCCACCCGATAATTCCCTGGGGTAGGCCTCCTCGAATCCGTCTAGTCCAACCTTATCTAAGTATTTATTTACTACAGCCAACCTCTCGCTCCTTCTTAGGCCCCTCGCTTCAAGCCCCAGTTCCACATTCTGACTTACCGTCAACCAGGGAAGCAGCGCGAAGGATTGAAACACGATAGAGATCCGCTCGCTATATTCCGATACCGGGCGAGAGCGGTAAAGCACATCACCCGAGGTAGGCGTATCGAGATTCAAAATCATCTTGAGTAGCGTCGATTTGCCGCAGCCCGACGGCCCTACGAGACAAACGAATTCGTCCTCATGGACATCGAAGGACACGTCGTCCAATACCCGGACTACTCGGCCTTCGTCGGCATACACTTTGGATACATTTTTTATCTGCAACAGCACTCCCGCCACACTTACACCTCTAGTACTAGTATTCGATCCTGTAACGCCTGGCGGCATGGTCGTACAACGGGCGCCACAGGAGCCGGTTCATTACTGTAATAAACAATACCATACTCAGGAGGGCAAGTAGTATCACCCGAGTGTCTCCCGTCTCGTAAGTAGCTTCGTCAAGGAGCGAACCGATGCCGAATGCTTTATACGTTTGCCCAGCATATACAACGTACTCAGACACGATAAGCGCGTTCCACCCGCCGCCCCAGCCGGTGATACTGCCGGTAACAAGAGAAGGAAACATTCCGGGCAGCACAACCTTCTTCAAGAATAGCATACCCTTGACCTGGTAGGCTTTCGCAGCCGCCAGTAAGTCCGCGGGGATCGAACGTACTCCGGCCACGAGATTAAATAGAATATACCACTGCATACCTGTAAGGACCAGCAGCACTGAAACGAGGTTTATGCCCCCGCTCAGTCTCAAGAAGAGCAATATGATCACTGGGAACAGCGCCGTTGCAGGGACTGACGCCATCACCTGTGCTATGGGCATGAGCGTTCCTCCGACCTTCTGATTCAAACCCATCCAAATGGCAACCGGGAGCGTCCACGCCAGCGAAATCAGATAAGCTACGAACAGTCTCACTGTAGAAGCACCCAGAGCCGCAGGTATCAGCCGTACTTCGTAGGGCCACGGACCCGCCAGTACCTGTCCAAGGCTAACCACGCCCCTCCAGCCTACCCATGCGATCACCACCAACGTGCCCCACAGCAGTATGGAGCGGATCTTCGCTCGGGTACCAGGCCTCGCTACCCACGACGCCCTGGCCCTCATGGGGCGCGGTAGACGGCTCTTCTTCCCCTGAAAACCTTCTAGGACTTCTACGAGATGCGACTGAACGCTCCTCGCCATCCTCAGAATTTTGGGGACCAGGAAAGATTCCTGTAGCAGTTCGAGCACGAAGGAATGGGACCGAACAGCGCCGGCACTCGTGAGTTCGTACTTATATTTCTCGCCCCACACCAGCAAAGGCCCCCAGATGAACGCGTTGAGAAGTATTATCACTAGCACCAAAGCACACAGTCCGGCAAATGCGAGATCCAGTCGGCCCGCTTCCGCCGACCTGATGAGGAAACTTCCGAGCCCAGGCAGTGTATGTCTAACCGGTCCAAAGGTTATGATCTCGCACGCGATCAAGAAATACCAACCGCCTGCCCATGAGAGCATGCTGTTATATATGAGCTTGCTGACTGTAGCCGGAAGGTAGAGGCGCTTCATCGCGAGTACGCCTTCCACGCCGAAAGCCTTCAGTGCCTGGCTCAAGTCCCTCGGTATGGTGGTAAGTGACTCATATACACCGAATGTCATGTTCCAGGCCTGGCCAGTGAATATCAAGAAGATCGATGCGAGCTCCACACCCAGGTTGGAGCCGTGGAAAAGCTGCACGAAAAAGTATACTGCCGCCGGGAAGAAACCGAGCACCGGCACAGATTGAAGCACATCCAGCGCAGGAATCATAACCTTGCTCGCCATTGGGCTGCTGGCGGCCACGTACCCATACGTTAGAGAAAACAGAAGAGATATAATGTAGGCAGCTGTCATGCGCAATAGCGAACGTAAGGTGTAGGCAGGCAGGTGCTCAAGGGTGAGAGGTATGCTTTCTCCGGCCCCTGCGATGGGTCTGCCGGCAGCTACCAGGGCGTAGATCAAGATGGCGATGATACATATGAAAAACAAGTCTACGAGAAGCTGGAAGAGCAGGGATTTCCTCCGCCGCGTGCTCACCATCCTCACCCCTACACCTAGCTCACTTTGTTAGCTTATATCCGGTATGAGTGGGAGTCAACATTGGAAGGTGCCTGAATACGTAAAAGCAGTGGCGGAAAGGTTGCGCGCTGCAGGGTACGAAGTATATGTAGTGGGCGGTGCTCCAAGGGACCTGGCCCTCGGCCAGGTCCCAGACGATTGGGATCTCGCTACTACGGCTACCCCGATGCGCGTCCAGGAGCTGTTTGCCGATAGCCAACTGGTGTTGACTGGTAATCGGTTCGGTACCGTGGGCATCGTTTCGGACGGGCGACTGGTCCAGGTCACCACCTTTAGAAGTGAAGCGGATTACGCGGACAAACGGCACCCCGGAAAAGTGGAGTTCGTGCACGATATACAATCGGACCTCAGCAGGCGCGATTTCACTGTAAACGCTATTGCGATTCGTTGGCCTGATTGCGACATCGTGGATCCGTTTTGCGGCATTGAAGACATCCGGAAAGGCGTGATCAGAGCAGTAGGTGACCCTAACCAAAGATTCGCCGAAGATGCACTACGAATGTTGAGAGCTGCCAGATTCGCTGCTGAGTACGATTGGGAAGTGGAGCCCGTCACTCTAAGAGCAATCCGGGCCAACGCAGCCAGCCTGGCATGTGTATCGGTAGAACGGATTAGAGATGAGCTTTGCAAGCTTCTGCTCGGCACCTGCCCCTCCAGGGGGCTCGCGCTCATGTTTCAAACCGGGATGATGGACCTAGTGATCCCGGAGTTCTCAGCCGCCCGTACCATGGAAGAAGGCGTAAGGTTCCATCATAAGCCAGTAATCGAACACACCCTCGAGGTAGTGGACCTCGTGCGGCCGAAGCTGGCGGTGAGGTTCGCTGCTCTTTTACACGATATCGCCAAACCATCATCCCTTTGCCTGGATAACGGAGAGGTTCACTTTTATGGGCATGATAAAGCCGGGGCCGATATGGCCGTCAGCATAATGACAAGGCTCAAGATGGATAAGGCCACAATCGAGGAAACGTCTGTGCTCGTCAGGGAACATATGCGGCCCATAGCGTGGGAACCAGCACCGCTGCGCAGGCTCATAAGGAAGCTCGGCAGCCTGATTTTCGACTGGCTCGATCTCAAGAGAGCAGACCTCATCGCCTCCGGGGAGCCGAGAGCTGCAGAGGCGTTTGGAGTACTGGAAGAGCGGATCAAGCAAATCCTCGAGGCCAAGGAGCCCTTACATGTTTCTGATCTGGCGGTTTCAGGGCACGACGTGATGGAAGCCCTCGAGTTGAAACCGGGCCCTCTCGTCGGTGAGGCTTTGGCATACCTGCTCGAGAAGGTAATCGAAGACCCTGCCAGAAACCGAAAGGAGGTGCTCGTTTCTCTACTTCATGAATGGTGGAACGAGCGTATTAAACGATAAGCCTCAGTGCGTATGGCTATGTTCATACACCCCAGTCGAACTTATCCACGCGGCAGGCTTCGAGCCCATCAGGCTGATACCCGACCGTGCGGGCGGACCCCGCGCGGACTCGTTGCTCCCGAGACGTTTTTGTACTTATGTACGTGCCTGTCTGGAACGCCGTCCCGTCAATCAGCCAGCGATGGTCTCGGCGATTTGTTGTGATAGCCTGCGGCGCCTTGCGGACGTAGCCCCAATAGTGCTCCCAATATCGCTGCCGAGAACCCCCGACGGTCAAAGCACTCCCGAACAGGTAACCTATTTGGCACTAGAACTGAAGCGAACTTGGGGCCGGCTGCACCGGCTTCTTGGTAAAGACGAGCCTTCACAGAAGGAGTCGGCCTCACTGATTCGCGCTTCCATAGAAAAATATCGCCGGGTCAGGCAGAAGATCCTTCAAATTCAGCGCCTGGCCTATAGCGGTGAGGTATCCTTCTCTAGCGCTTTTTCCGTGGCCACCCAAGTACTGGCCCACCCACCGGAAGAAAGCTCGCCACCGGCGGAGTTTCAAGGGCCGGCGCCCAGCCGTGGCAAATCCCAGATAGGCCTCCTTTTGGCTGGGGCAAACCTCTTGGACGGAGGGCTGATCGCCCTCGTGGAAGAAGCCGGTGGGCGCATTCTGGACGTGGATTGTTGTAACTGGAACCGCTTCAACCTATTCGACCCGGCACAGACAGATGAGACCTCCCCTCCAGAGAGTTCTTCCCTGGATGAGGTATTATATTGGCTGGCAGAGTCATACTTAAAGAGGCACCCTTGCCCCAGACAAACCACGGCCATCCACCGAGCAAGACTTCTGGCCGAACGGGCACGTAAAGTCGGGGTACGCGGGGTCATATTTTTCGTACCGAAGTTCTGCGATGTAGGCCTTTACGAAGGACCGGTCTTTAAGAGGTACTTGGACAGCCTGTCAATTCCGTGCCTCGTAGTGGAAATCGATTACGGCTATGGCGATTCGGGCCAAGCCAGAACTCGTGTAGAAGCGTTCCTCGAAATGCTCGAAGCAAAGGCGGGTTGCGCAATTGCTTGCAGCTAACTTGATACAAAAAGCGCTTACTTCCGGAAAGGTAGCCAAGCTCCTGCGCTCTAAAACGGCTCACGCCGTGGGAAGGCTTGGGGTAGCTCTCTCGACGTGCTCGCCACAAAACGCGTATCAACGTGAAGCGTTGGCATTCGTGCTGAAATGGACTGCTGCTTCTTTCGTCTCGAAACGCCCCGTGGTATGGACGACTGCTTTCTTACCCAGTGAGTTGAGCTACTCGCTGAATGCAATACCTTTTATGCCAGAACTCGCCGCGGGCGTAGCGGCAGTGGCCGGTATCAGCCCAGTCGCTCTAACAGCCGCTCAAAGCCAGGGGTATTCAAGCGACCTGTGCAGCTTCCATCGATGCCTGGTCGGCCTGCTCGGTATGGAGCTCCTGCCCAGGCCAGATGCTGTGATCACCACGAACCTCATGTGTGACGGGGGCTATAGGGTACTTGAGAACCTGGCAGCAGAAATTGGCGTTCCCCACTACCACATAGACCTCCCGCTCGGCACCACCATCTCTGCTGCTGAAGAAGATTATGTGGCTGGCCAGCTCCGAGAAACGTGGGAACGCCTGAAAGCTCAGCTCTATCCGTCAACTCTCCAAACTGATAAGCGCTTTTGGGAACTGAGCCTCAAGCGTGCTATGCAGGAATCCGCCGCGGCCACCTCGTACCGGCTTCGCATTAACAACTTGAGAAAGCAAAAGCCGGGGCCATGGAGGGGAGCCGAGGCTCTCAGCTACGTGGCCATGGATCTCCTGGCGATGGGCTGCCAGGAGGGAACGGCCTATTTCAAGGCATTAGAGAGCTCTCTTGCTGCGCGTGTGGCTTCGGCAACCCCCGCCATCCCCGATGAGACATACCGGTTGATCTGGTTACACCTGCGCCCGTATACTGATGCCCAGCTACTCAACCATATCGAACTGAACTGGAAAGCATTGATAGCTTTCAACGATTACAGTTACGTCCACTGGGCTCCGCCAGAGCCTGACAAGCCTTGGCACAGCTTGGCATCGCGAATGCTCCGCCATCCAAGTTGGGGCCCGGCCGAACGGCGCGTAGCCTTGGTGCTAAAGCTGATCAAAGAATACGACGCTGACGGAGTGATTCAGTTCGACCACTGGGGTTGCAGGCAGTCCACCGGGATGGGCTCTCTCCTCCGGCAGGCACTGCGCAAGAACGGCATACCATTCCTCGAGCTTGATGGCGACTGCGTGGATCCTCGTTCCGCTTCAGCCGGCCAGCACAGGTCTCGAGTCGACGCATTCATGGAGGTGCTTGAGGATGCTAAAACTGCACGCAGGAATTGACGCGGGTTCTGTCGCTACCAAAGCGGTAATAATCGAGGAGGACTTCCCTGGCACGCCGGAGAGCAGGCCGCGTATTCTCACAAAAGCATTAGTACCCACTGGTGCTGACCCCGTAGGTGCCGCTGAAAAGGCATTGAGCCAAGTCCTTTCACAGTGCGGCTTGCGCCGGGAACAGCTGGCTTCTATAGGCGGGACTGGTTACGGCAGAATACGCTTGTCAGGAGTGGACCGCGTGATAACCGAGATTACGTGCCACGCTTACGGCGTGCACTGGTTGTTCCCGGCAGCGCGCACCGTGATTGACGTGGGCGGGCAGGACATAAAAGTCATCCGTACGAACGAACTCGGGCAAGTGGAAGACTTCGTGATGAACGACAAGTGTGCCGCCGGCACCGGAAGATTCCTCGAGGTCATGGCCAACGCGCTTGGTATGGACCTAGAGCAGCTCGCGCGAGTCGACTTAGATGGCAAGGCTGCGCCCATATCCAGCACGTGTACCGTCTTCGCGGAGTCAGAAGTGATTTCTCTGGTCGCAAGTGGCACCCCCACTCTGGAGATCATACGGGGCCTATTCAATTCGGTGGCAGAGCGAATACAGGGCATGGCTGCGCGTCTGATCATTGAACCCGAGGTGGCAATGACTGGGGGAGTGTCTGCCATCAGAGGGATCCCCCAGGCCATAGAACGCCACTTGGGTCTGCAGGTGCACGTGCCGGAACTGGCTCAGTTCGCAGGTGCTTTTGGAGCCGCGCTTCTCAGCCGAAAGTAAGACAAGTGAGCCACCTTAGAGCCGCACGGTGTAGTTGGGTGCTTCCTTGGTAATGTACACTCCATGTGGGTGGCTCTCCTGTAGGCCAGCGGTCGTAATCTCCATAAAGCGAGCCTTTTTCTGCAGCTCCTGGATGTTTCGCGCGCCAAGGTAACCCATACCCGCGCGCAAACCGCCGACCAGCTGGAATATCGTTTCGGAGAGAGGGCCTCTGTACGGCACCCTACCTTCGATGCCTTCGGGCACAAGTTTGGTAGCTTCTTCCTGGAAATAACGGTCGGCTGAGCCCTCCTTCATCGCGCCGAGCGAACCCATGCCCCTGTATACCTTGAAGCTTCTCCCCTGGTAGATTTCCGTTTCCCCAGGGCTTTCCTCAGTACCGGCAAAGAGGCTGCCGATCATCACACTTGAAGCTCCGGCCGCCAGCGCTTTTGTTATATCTCCTGAATAACGGATGCCGCCGTCGGCGATGACCGGTATACCATACTTCTGACACACTTCAGCAGCCATCATCACCGCAGTAATTTGAGGCACTCCGATACCAGCGATCACTCTCGTAGTGCATATCGAGCCCGGGCCAACACCCACTTTGACTGCATCGACGCCGACGTCCGCGAGGGCGGCAGCGCCTTCGCCTGTAGCGACGTTTCCCGCCACCAGGTCCACATCCGGGAACCGCTTCTTGATCGCCTTGGCCATTTCTATTACGTTCTTCGAGTGCCCGTGTGCAGTATCGAGTACCAGCACATCCACGCCAGCCCCCACGAGCAGTTCTGCTCTGCGCATAGCCCCACGGTCCACACCTATGGCCGCCGCCGCGAGCAACCGCCCGCGTTTGTCCTTCGCAGAATTGGGGTACTTTCGAGCCTTTTCGATGTCCTTCAACGTGATGAGACCTCTCAACCTGAACTGCTCGTCCACCAAAGGAAGCTTCTCTATTTTGTATCGTCCAAGGATCTTCCTGGCTTCTTCGAGGGTAGTACCGACGCGGCCAGTGATGAGGTTATCTTTAGTCATCACGAAACGTACTTCTTTGGTATGATCCTCTTCGAACCTGATATCGCGGTTGGTTATGATCCCTACCAGTTTGCCACCGTCCTCTACAACAGGCACCCCAGATATGTGGTAGCGTGCCATGAGCTCGAGTGCTTCGTTTACCGTGTTATTGGGCCGGAGAAAGATCGGGTCAGTAATCACTCCGTGCTCCGACCTTTTCACCTTATCTACCTCGGCTGCCTGCCTCTCGGGGCTCATGTTTTTATGGATGACCCCAATACCTCCCTCTCGGGCGATGGCTATCGCAAGCCTGGACTCGGTAACGGTATCCATGCCAGCACTTACGATGGGTATATTGAGCCTTATATGGCGAGTAAACATGGTACTGACGTCCACCGCCGCGGGAACTACTTCCGAGTAGTCCGGCACGAGCAGCACGTCATCGAAAGTTAGTCCCTTGCCCACAAACCTTTCTTGGTGCATTTCATTTCCTCCCAGGGCCCGCTCCGTGCGTGCCTCTCAGCATTTGCCCTAGTATAGCACACACAATACTGCCCCTCAACCGACCCCCGAGGAAAGCCGGTCAACGCGCAGGGAAGTGTTTTCGTGCCAGGTTCATGTAGTAGATGGCGTGTCTGACCATGTTGGAGGCCTCTTCCGCGGAAAGCCCCCTTACCACCTTACCCGGCACTCCCATTACCATGCTCCTAGGCGGGATTTTGCTGTTAGGAGCCACAACCGCTCCCGCGGCGATAATGGACTCTTCCCCGATCTCCGCGCCGTCCAACACCACTGCACCCATGCCGATCAAACACCTGTCTCTTACAACACAAGCATGTACTATTGCGCCGTGGCCGATGGTCACATAATCGCCCACGACCACGGGGAACTCCTCTGTCGGGTGCAGCACAACGTTGTCTTGTATATTGGTACACCTGCCTACCTTTACGTAATTGAGGTCGCCCCGCACCACTGCGCCCGGCCAGACGCACACCTCCTCGCCCAGCTCGACGTCGCCGATGACGTCCGCAGATGGAAACAACATCGTAGAGGGATGCAGCTTGGGCGTTTTCCCCTGGAATTCTGCGATCATCTCGTGAGCCTCCCTAAGCTTCCTTGATAAACTGCACCAACAAATTCACACAGGCCTCCACATCGCCCATATGGGCTGTTTCAGAAGGCGTATGTACGTATCGAACTGGCACAGATACAGCGCCCGTGGGTATCCCACCACAGGTTAACTGAATCGCGCCCGCGTCAGTTCCCCCTTGCTCCAGCACTTCTAGCTGGTATGGTATTCCCCGCTCCTCGGCGATCTTCTGGAGTTTCCGGCGAACGGCAGGCGTCGTTATTACACTGTGATCCTTTACCTTTATGGCGCAGCCCTTTCCTAAGCGAAGGCTGGTACTCTTCGCTTTAGGAGTATCTCCTGCAACCGTTACATCGACTGCTATCCCTACATCGGGCTTTACGCCGAAAGTAGCCGTATGCGCTCCCCTGAGGCCCAGCTCTTCCTGTACGGTAAACACGAAGTACACCTCTGCTCCCTGAAAGCCCTCTGCACACAGCCTTCGTAACGTTTCTATGAGCACCACGCAACCCACTCTGTCGTCCAGCGCCCTCGACACCACGAAATCCCCATCGAATTCGGCGCCTCCTACAGGGCAACATACATCGCCCACACGCCGGTTACTCCCGTTCCTCACATCGATGAAGAGATGCTCCTGCTTTAGATCCTTCCGGTCATCCACTTTCTCGCAGCCTATCACCCCGAGGCTGCCGTCGAGGAATTGCACTCTCTGACCCACCAGGGCGACTGGCGCAATACCGCCTATAGTGCCGAACCTCAAGAAGCCGTTCTCTTCCACGTGGGTTACGATCAGCCCGATCTCGTCCATATGAGCCGCCAGCATCAGTTTCCTGTCCCCGCTCCCCTTTCGGAGGATCAAATTCCCCAGGGCATCGGTCCTGAGGTCGTCAGCCATACCCTCGACCGCTTTCCGGATAGCTTCCCGTATACAGTCCTCGTTACCGGACGGACCTGGTATGCCACACAGCTCTCTCAGTAGTTCCTTCAAATCACAAGGCCCCCTTCCACTCGTCTTAGAAAAGCTTCGAGTAGGCGGTATGTGTCTTCAATATCCCCTGAATCTGCTATCGAGCACGGGCTGTGGAGATATCGTACCGGTACGGATACGCTCGCGGTGGGGACCCCCGCCCGCGAAACCTGAATAGCGCCCGCATCGTTGCCACCTGCGCTGCTCTCCCTGAACTGATACCTGACTCCTGCCTTCTGGGCACTCTCCTCCAAGACCCTCAGCAAACCCCTGTTCGCCAGCGAAGTGTGGTCGGCCACGCTCAAGGCTGCGCCGGCTCCCAGTTTCGTTACCCATTGGTGGGGCTCGATTTCGGGTATGTCCGAGCAAATTGTCCCTTCCACCACCAAAGCGCACTCGGGTTCGAGTTGATATGCAGCTGTTCTGGCTCCGCGCAATCCTACCTCCTCCTGGACGGTGAAAGCCACGTGAAGATCGAGGTCGAAGGTCTGCTCCAGGAGGCGCAAGAGGATGGCGACACCCACTCGATCGTCCAGCGCCTTTGCTTTTACCACGTTACCGTAACGCTCGAACTGCGTAGCAAATACCGCCACGTCCCCCGGGTGCACCCATCGTTCCGCCTCCTCTTTGCGGGAAGCACCAATGTCGATGAAGAGTTGGTCCGCCCTTATCACAGATTCCCTTTCCTTAGGTTCTTGTTTATGTATGGGTTTTGCCCCGATTACCCCGGGGATCCTGTCTTTTCCGATCAGCACTACTTTGGCCAAAAGCACCCTGTCATCAATGCCGCCTACTTTCTTGAAGTAAAGTAATCCTTCTTTGCTGATACCGGAGATCATCAAGCCTACCTCATCCATATGTGCGGCGAGCATTACCTTTCGTCCTTTGCGCCCGGTACTCACCAGTACATTACCCATCACATCGGTGCGGACCCTGATTTCCGGTATTTTCTTCAGGTGTTCGAGAATGAGCCTCCGAACCTCATCTTCCCTGCCAGATACACCTGAAGCTTGAGTCAGCTCTTCTAGTCCCAGCAATTCAGACCCTCCATGAACGCCTTTTCCATGCGGCTTATCGCCGTCGCCAGGAGTTCTGCGCAGCGTTTCCCGTCCCTTACATCCATGGTCTCCACCGGGGAATGCATGTAGCGTAGCGGTATGCTCACGACGGCTGTGGCCACGCCCTCGCGAGACACCTGCATTTCCCAGGCGTCCGTTCCGCTGCGCCCGGGTGCCACCTCTGTCTGGCATTCCATCCCTAATTCCCCGGCCACTTGAAAGAGCAACTCCGCCAGTTTCGGATGAGCGTTAGCCCCCACCAGTATGGTCGGTCCTCCGCCCAGCTTATGAGATTCCCACTCTGAAAGACCAGGCATATCACCGTGCGTAACATCCAGGGCAATGGCCACTTTGGGCTTCAGACGGTAGCAACCCGTCATGGCGCCTCGCAATCCTTCTTCTTCTTGAGTGCTGAGCAGAGCAATCACGTCCGGTGGGTGCTTTCTGGCAGAGAGCAAACGCATCGTCTGGCAGGCAGTAGCTACTCCAGCCCTGTTGTCCAGAGCTTTCCCGGTAACCAGCTCTCCTTTCAGCCGCCTGAAGCTACTTTTAAAGCAGGCCATGTCCCCAACCGAGACGAAGCGCTTCACCTCAGTACCGAGCCCCGTATCTATGAATAGATCTGCCATTGGTATGGATTTCCCTGCCTCATCCGGCCGGAGGAGATGCGGCGGCTTCATTCCGATCACGCCACCCACTGGTTGTCTTCCCAGCACGGTCACCTCCTGTCCCACGAGCACTCTTTCGTCTATGCCCCCGAGCACAGCAAAGCGAAGAAAACCCCGCTCGTCTATGTCCTTGACAATGAGGCCTACCTCGTCCATGTGAGAGGCTATCACTACGGTGCCTACGTGCTGCCCCCCATCGCCATAACCGTGCCGCTTGGCCAGCAGGTTCCCCATTTCGTCCTCCCAGATCTCATCGCACCATGGCTTGAGCCAGACACCGGCTATAGATGCAACCGGAGACTCGCCGCCTGACGGGCCGAACGCTTCCGAGAGCTCCGCCAACAACTTTATATAAGGATCGTCTCTCTTCCCGTCTTCTGCCATATTGTGCTGTATGACCTCCCGGTTAAGTCTCTACCTCGCCAGTCAAAGGCTCTTTGTGGTAACACCACGAGAGCATCCCGAGGCAACTCTGTTTCCAGCTTTTCCATGATATCATAAGCTGTAAGCAAACCTGCGCAACGTATGGACCCGCCGAAGAAGCGGTTTTGGACATCAAGCACCTTCGCACGCGCTTCAGTACTGGCCAGCCGGGCACACGTCTCCACAGCAGCATTGACACATTTCGCAGCTATAGTGGACGTAGCGATCACCATGCTTCTTCTGGCCGACAGATAGCCGGCCAACTGTACGAGAGTATCGTATGAGATATCGTCATACATGACGATGCCGCTTTCTTCTTCCGCTCTTTTTCTGAGCATGATCTCGAGCCGCTCGCCCCCGCGATAAACCCTCAGTACCGGGTTTTCAGCCTTCAAGCACATTTGGAAGGCATGTGCCCGGGATAAGGCCGTGACTCCGTTTACCTTCTCAACGACATCTCCACGCCGGAGGCCTGCCGAATGCGCTGGCGATCCACGTACTACACCCTCAATTACCGGCCGTAGATCTGCTGGCTGTGCCGGCTCTACCAGCACTGCCACCCCATGTTTCTCCGAAAGCTCCGCAGCCAATCCTTCCAGCACGCCCCTCACCTCATCGGGCTTCTCCGGGCAGAGATGCTTGGGAGTCAACTTCGTGAAGCCCGGTTCCATGATGCGCACCGTCTGCGCGCCGGCCTGGATGAGAAACTCAACGCTCCCCTCAAGTTCCTCCCAACCCGTGAGGTGAGGCATAGCCACAACGCTCCCATCAAAGCGCAGACCCCTATCGGCAACTGCCTGTACCGCTCCCACCACGTCGCTGGGACTGCCCAACAGCCTCTGCCTCCATTGCGCAGAAAGACAATTCAACGAGATCACAAAGGAAATCCCACCCAGATCCGCGAGTTCTGCCACGATCTCCTCCGTCAGGAGAGTGGCGTTCGTAGTCACCTGTATTTGGAGGCTGGGGCGCAGCCGCCGAATGTATCTGATAATCTCCAGGAACCGCGGGTGGGTCAGGGGCTCCCCTTCGATGATTCGAGTCGCGGACTCGCCGATAACGATCTTGCCTCTCCGCGGAAGCCACTGTAGGCTCTCCCGGATTTCGCTAAGCTCCCGTGGAGCTATCCTGTACACTTCAACCCCAGCGGGATTGAACCTGTTGCTGCAAAAGACGCAGCCCAGGTTACACACCGACGTGAGCGGCAATACGCCGGCGCTCTGGGCTGCATATATGGCTTCTGTCACAGAACCGCTCGTTTTCAGATCGGCTCCAGCTCACTCAAGAAATGACGCAGCCTGGCCGGTTCTTTTACCAAGCGGAGGCCGCGGATTTGTTCGGGGCGCTTCAGAACTCTCCCCATCGCTTCCGCAACCACGTTCATATGCCTGTCTGTATATACCCTCCTCGGCACCGCTAGCCTGAGGAGTTCCAATTCTGGAGGCACCCATTCTCCCGTCACGGGGTCTTTCTCGGCGAAGGCCAGCGCACCTAGCCCCACCGTTCGTACCCCGCAATCGAGGTAAAGCGCTACGCCCAGGGAATCTGCGGGGAACTTGTCCCAGCTGAGATGGGGTACAGTCTTCTTGCAATCAACGTAGGCTGCGTGCCCGCCTGGCGGCAATACCACGCTTGCCCCCGCTTCCATCAGAGCCGAAGCCAGGTACTCCACTTGCCCGATCCTGTCCTCGAGGTAGGCTTCGTCCAATCCTTCCCTCAAACCCCTGGCCATGGCCTCCAGGTCCCGTCCCGCCAAACCACCATACGTAGCGAACCCCTCAAACAGTACGAGGTATTCCAGGCACTTGTCGTATAGCTCCTTGCTATTCATGGCTAAGAAGCCGCCGATATTGACCAGGGCGCTCTTTTTTGCACTGCAGGTGGCTCCATCGCCGTATGAGAACATTTCGTTTGCGATTTCCAGGATACTGCGATCTCCGTAGCCTGCTTCTCTCTTCTTGATGAAATAGCAGTTCTCGGCGAAGCGCGCGGAGTCGAAGAACAACGGTATCCCGTACTTGCGTGCCACCGCGCTCACCTGCCGCACGTTTTCCATAGATACCGGCTGTCCCCCGTTATTGTTGCACGTCACGGTAATGATAATCATGCCGACCTTGCTGGCGCCCTCTTTTCGGATGAATTCCTCTAAGCGTACGACATCGACGTTCCCCTTGAACGGGTGGGTGCTCTGCGTGTCATATGCCTCGGGAATCATGAACGATACGCCCTTGCAACCTTTGTGGGCTATGTGCGCTTCGGTCGTGTCAAAAAACATGTTGCCCAAGACGTACTTACCCGGCCAGAGCACTGCGGACATCAGGATGTTTTCGGCAGCTCTCCCTTGGTGCGTAGGTATCACGTACTCGTAGGTGAAAATCTCCCTCACTGTGTCCCGCAGGTGGTAGAAGTTCCTCGCTCCGGCATATGACTCATCGCCCATCATAATGCCCGCCCACTGGTTGTCACTCATGGCGGAAGTGCCGCTATCAGTCATGAGGTCGATGTAGACATATTCGGCGGGGATCCTGAACTGGTTATACCCCGCCTTCTTGAGTATTTCCTCTCTTTGGGCCTTGGTCGTCAGGCCGACTGGTTCCACCATCTTGATTTTGAAGGGTTCCGCGCCGCCCCGTTCCTTCATCCCAAGGGACCCCCTTAATACGAATGTGTGCGGGGAAGTATACCGTGAATTTGTTCTCCATGGTCTCTTCTATTCCTGCTAGCCGAAGGTCCGCATGTCTTACAGGCATTGATGATATAATGCCGTTAGTAGTCAACATATGAGGCATGGAGGGATTCTTTCGATGAACCAAGAGAGGGAGACAGTCCTCAGCGGGATGAGACCTACAGGCAGACTCCATCTTGGGAATCTGCTGGGAGCACTCGATAATTGGGTTAAGATGCAGGATCAGTATCGCTGTTTCTTCCCGGTAGTGGACTGGCATGCCCTCACGACCGGTTACGAAGATACCGCTGAATTACGCGAGAATATATACCAGATGGTGGTCGATTGGCTGAGTGCCGGTCTCGATCCGAAAAAATGCGTGATATTCCGCCAATCTCATGTAAAGGAGCACGCCGAACTGCACCTATTGCTTTCTATGATCACGCCCCTCGCCTGGCTCGAAAGGGTGCCGACATATAAGGAGCAGCTACGTGAGCTGCAAGGGCGCGAGATCGCCACTTACGGCTTTCTCGGCTATCCGGTGCTCATGGCCGCGGATATACTGGTATATAAAGCCACCAAGGTGCCAGTGGGCGAGGACCAGCTTCCTCACCTGGAGTTAACACGCGAGATCGTGAGACGGTTCAATTACCTGTATAAGCCGGTTTTCCCGGAACCCCAGGCGCTTCTGAACCGCGTGACGCTCCTGCCGGGGCTCGATGGCAGGAAAATGAGCAAGAGCTATGGCAATCAAATCGACCTTTCTGCTACACCAGAAGAAGTTAAGGCAAAGGTAGAATCGATGATCACCGACCCTGCCAGGATCAAGAAGTCTGACCCGGGGCACCCGGATGTTTGCGCTGTATTCCAGTACCGGAAGATATTCATGCCAAGAACCATTGGGGAAACAGAAGAGGCTTGCCGTGGCGCCAAGGTGGGCTGCGTGCAATGCAAGCGCGAGCTCGCCAAAGCACTCGTGGACTTTCTCGCTCCCATAACTGAAAGGCGTCGGCAAGTTGAAGCTCAGCCCGGCCTCGTGGAAGACGTCCTACGGGATGGCGCCGCTCGCGCGCGCGAGGTAGCTTCGCAGACGCTGGCGGAAGTGCGCGACGTCATGGGTATCTAACGCGCACTTCGGCAGGCCAGCACAATCACTCTACGCTCAGGTCGAGTATTTGCTGTCTGGAGAATTTGCCTACCCGGAGGTACCAGCACGCCGAGTCTAAGAGCGCATTGAGCGGTACCAACCCGACGATCTCGGTTTCTATCACCTGGACGCCATACCGGGCTGCTTCTGTTTTCACCATTTCCAGAACTCGCGCCATAGGAGTCCGCTCGTAATCCAACAGGTTCATCGTAACCTGGGCACACTTTTTCTCCTCGATCATGATACCCTTGGCCTGCACGTTCATCAGGCCCCCGCTGGACTCCCGCACCGCTTTGGCAACGGCCTTGGCAATCTCCACGTCTTGAGTATTCAGGTTGGCGTTGAACGCAATGAGGGGCGGCCGAGCTCCAACGACGGTAGCACCTGCAGTCGGGTGAAGCTGTGGCTTACCGAAATCCGGATGGCGCGCTGGGTCTTTGATGGCATCACGCAGTCCTTCATACTCTCCCCGCCGTATGTCGGGTAACCTGACTCTATCGGGCCTTGTGGCTGCTTTAGCATACAGGTATGTCGGTATTCCCAGTTCCTCCGCGATGCGTTTGGCGACCCTGCGCGCCATCTCGCAGCATTCCTCCATGGTAACACCGGACACGGGCACGAACGGTATCACGTCGGTAGCACCAATCCTCGGATGCTCCCCTCGATGCTGGTTCATGTCGATTAACTGTGCTGCCTTCGCAGTCATGCGGAAAGCCGCTTCCTCCACCGCTTCAGGCAAACCGGCCATAGTAACTACTACGCGATTGTGGCTGGCATCTGGAGCAACGTCCAGCACTTTGAGCCCCATCATGCGCGAAGCCTCTGAAACTATTTCGTCGATGATCTCTGGCCTGCGGCCCTCGCTGAAATTAGGCACGCACTCCACTACGCGTTTCTCCGCCATTTCTCTCCCCCCGTTTACTCCGTTCCTTTCGGGGTTACTTTACCATCGGCAGCTTGATCCCTTTCTCTCTGGCGGTCGCGATCGCGAGTTCATAGCCTGCGTCCGCATGCCTCATCACACCTGTTCCTGGGTCTGTCACGAGTACCCTCTTCAACCGCTCCTCTGCCTCCGCGCTACCATCGGCTACGACCACCATCCCTGCATGGATGGAGTAGCCTATGCCCACCCCGCCGCCGTGGTGTACGGAGACCCAGCTCGCACCCGCTGCGGTATTCAAGAGCGCGTTGAGGATGGGCCAGTCGGCGATGGCATCGCTGCCGTCTTTCATGGATTCGGTTTCCCTGTTGGGTGAGGCCACACTCCCGCTGTCCAGGTGGTCCCTCCCGATCACTATTGGAGCCTTGATTTCCCCTTTACGCACGAGCTCATTGAATATGAGGCCTGCGCGGTCCCGTTCGCCGTAACCCAACCAGCAGATCCTGGCAGGCAAGCCCTGGAACGGAATGCGCTCGCGGGCCATCTTTATCCAACGCACGAGTGATTCGTTGTGCGGAAATTCCTTCAAAATCACTTCGTCAGTGCGGTAGATGTCCTGGGGATCACCGGAAAGCGCCGCCCAGCGGAACGGACCCTTGCCTTCGCAGAACATCGGGCGGATGAAGGCCGGCACGAAACCTGGGAACGCGAAAGCGTCCTTGACCCCGGCATTGAACGCTTGCTGTCTTATGTTATTACCATAGTCAAAAACAACAGCGCCTTTCCTGAGCCAATCCAGCATCGCCGTCACGTGTACGGCCACACTTTCTTTCGCACGCCGGATGTATTCTTCCGGGTCGCGCTTCCTCAATTCGGCGGCCTCCTGCACGCTCAATCCGGCAGGCACGTAGCCGTTGAGAAGGTCATGAGCCGACGTCTGGTCCGTTACGACGTCGGGCACTATGCCACGTCTCACCAGCTCCGGATGCACTTCCGCGGCATTCCCGTGCAACGCGATCGAACGAGGAATACCCTTTTCTTTGGCCTCCATTGCCAGGCGGATAGCATCGTCCAGGTCTTTCGCCTGCATCTCGCAGTATCCCGTTCGGACGCGCCTCTGTATCTTGGCCTCGTCCACCTCCACCACCAGCGCCACTCCTTCGTTCATGGTGATGGCTAGAGGTTGTGCGCTGCTCATCCCGCCGAGTCCGGCCGTCACGACGAGCCTGCCCCTCAGTGTTCCCCCGAAATGTTGCCTCGCAGCTTCTGCAAGCGTTTCGTATGTCCCCTGGATGATCCCTTGCGATCCGATGTAGATCCAGCTGCCAGCAGTCATCTGCCCGAACATGATCAGGCCTTTCTTTTCTAGCTCCCAGAAGTTCTCCCAGGTAGCCCATTTCGGTACAAGTAGCGAGTTAGCTATGAGCACTCGCGGCGCCATGGCGTGGGTCTTAAACACCCCCACCGGCTTACCCGATTGCACCAGCAGCGTCTCATCGTTCTCCAGTTCTTTGAGGCAGGCAACGATGGCGTCAAAGGCCTCCCAGTTGCGCGCGGCTTTGCCCATACCGCCGTAAACGACTAAATCCTCGGGTCTCTCCGCTACTTCTGGATCCAGGTTGTTCATAAGCATCCTCATAGCGGCTTCCTGTATCCAGCCCTTGCAAGAAAGCGTCGTTCCCCTTGGCGCCCTCACCACGCGTGAACTCATACTACGTGCCCCCTTCACCGGCCCAAATGATATATGCCCAGGCCAACGCATTCATGTTCGTTTCCCTTGACCGGCCCACCTATATGACCGTATAACGCCACTGCCAACCACTCTCCTCTGCCCACCTCCCCGGCAACCCGAGGACCGCGCACTACCGAGAAGCGCAGACCCGCCGTGCGGAGAATGCTGCCAAGCGCCAGTTGCCCTCTTCCCACTCCATGGAGCGCGTCCAATATAGAATGGTAGAGTGCGTGGTCTTCAGGATATTCCACACTCACGATACCCTCCCGCCTGGAAGCAGTCTCGATGGCAGCGATCACCTTTTCCAGGTTCATGGATCCCACGTGCCCGTGCACCACGCGAAACCCTGCCTTCATCGCGGCGGTCACCTCAACCGTCGGGTCCTCTACCAATACCACTCGCAAGGCAACCTTACCTATCGTGTCTAAACGATCACCCAAGAGCATCGCCCCGATAAGACGTATTCTCTAAGTCCAGGTTGGCCTCCTTTCGCTTCAATGCCTCGTGCAATTCTCCCCCTTCAATTGCCGATGCCATGCTCTCGATGTGCTCGGCCAGCGATTCGTCCTCAGCCACGAATGGAACTCTTTGCCGTGTCGTTTCGTACACCGAACTCAGCGCGTCTCCTAAAACTTCACTCGGTTTTTGCCCCACGAGTCTCAAGTCAACAGCCTGTGCGGCCGTCAGCAACTCAATCGCGCTCACCAGGGTGACTTTGCCCATTACCTCGAGCGCTTTGTGGGCCGCGTAAGTGGCCATGCTGATGTGATCCTCCTGGTCGGCGCACACCGGAATGGAGTGTATCGAGGCGGGCGTAGCTAGCACTCGGCTTTCATTTACAAGAGAAGCGGCAGTATACTGTGCGATCATCAGCCCAGAATTGAGGCCGGGATCAGGTGTGAGAAAAGCAGGCAGGCCGCTCTGGCCAGGGTGAAGCAATTGGTTCACCCGCCGTTCCGCCATGGCCGCAACTGAAGTGATCGCGATTGTCAGGTAATCCATTACGCTCCCCACAGGCTGGCCATGAAAATTGCCCCCGCTATAAACGTTTCCATCGATGATGAGCGGGTTGTCGGTGGCGGAGTTGATCTCTACTTCTATGACGGACGCAGTGTGAAGGAGTGCTGTCACCGCCGCTCCGTGAACCTGGGGGACGCACCTGAAGCAGTACGGGTCCTGCACCTTCCTTCGTTTGCCACTCTCCACCATTCTGTTGCCCTCGAGCAACCTCCGCATGTGCCGGGCCACAATGAGCGCACCTTCGTGCGCCCTGGCTTTGATCAGTCTTTCCGTGTACGGAACTGCAGTGCCGGCAAATCCCGCGAGCGAGAGCGCAGCTGCAGCGTTTTGAGCTTCCAGGTACCGAACCGCTTTGTCACAAGCCAGAACAGCCATAGCCGTCATGAAAGCGGTCCCGTTCAGGAGGGCCAGTCCTTCTTTGGCTTCTAGCTCTATGGGTAGAATCCCGGCTCTCTCCATAGCTTCCCGTCCGTCCAGGAGCTCCCCCCGGTACCAGGCGCGTCCTCCTCCGGTCACGACCAGAGCCAGATCGGCCAATGGTGCCAGATCCCCGCTTGCCCCGAGGGATCCTTCGGAGTGTACCGCAGGGGTAACGTCTTTGTTCAGCATCTTCACGAGGGTCTCGACCACGATCGGACGTACACCCGATTGCCCACGGCTAAGGCTGTTGGCCCTGAGAAGCATAGCTGCTCTCACGATTTCACGTGGGAAAAACCCTCCCGCACCGCTGGCGTGGCTACGTACGAGGTTTCGCTGGAGCCGACGCAAGGCCCCTGCCGGTATGGAAGTATCGCATAAGGCCCCGAAGCCCGTATTTACCCCGTAAACCGGTAGGCCTCCTCTCACATATTTCTCGATTACCTCCCGCGTAGCACGTACTTTTGCGAGCGCTTCCTCGGAGATCTCCACTTGCACGCTACCCCGAGCGACCTCCACAACATCCTCCAGCCTTAATGAATGCCCGTTCAAGGCCAACACCGCAGCCACTCCTTCACCCTCCTGTAAGTTACCCTATCATCGCAAAAACAAAAGGGGGCATGTAAGACACCCCCTCACATCTATCGCCTGTGGGACTTGATCCTGTCTTGAGTATATGTAATAGACGTGCCCGCCTGCAACGGCCCTTTACTCACGGGTCCTCGGGTCTGCGAAATCCCGCAGCGCATCTCCCAATAAGTTCACAGCGATCACGGTGATGGTTATGGCCAGCCCGGGTAGAATCACCAGGTGTGGCGCCGTCCAAAAGTATGGTACCGCCATGTTGAGCATTGCACCCCATTCAGGCTCGGGAGGCTGCGCTCCTTGTCCAAGGAAGCTGAGAGTCGCCGTGGTGAGTATGGCTGAGCCCATTCTCAGCGTAGACTGAACGACGAGCGGCCCAATCGAGTTGGGCAATAAGTGCTTGAACACTATCCTAGCATCGCTCGCTCCCTGAGAGCGTGCTGCTTCAACGAACTGGGCGTTCCGTAACGAAAGAAACTGTGCCCGTACAAGCCGGGCAAAGACGGGTATGGAGCTTATGCCCACAGCCACCATGGGCGTGTAGATTCCAGGCCCCAGCGCCATCGTTATTGCCAGAGAAAGGAGAACCCCCGGAAAGGCCAGCAGGATGTCGCATAGCAGCATCACCATTTGGTCGATTAGCCCCCCATAGTACCCAGCTGGCGCCCCCAGCAAAAGTCCTCCTGCCAAACCCATTCCCACAGAAACGAACCCAGCCGAAAGGGAGTAGCGCGACCCCAGCACTAGCCTGCTCAGTACGTCTCTGCCGAACTCGTCGGTACCGAGCCAGTGTTCTGCATAAGGTCCCCGTAGCTTAATGGATGTGTCTTGCTTGTAAGGCGAATACGGCACCACGGCAGGCCCCACGACACTCACGATTACCAGGAAGCCCAGGATAATACCACCGACGAGCGCCGATGGATTCTTGAAAAACCTCCTGGAGCAAGGCCGCCGCATCAGAATCTTATCCGTGGGTCGAGTATGGCGTAGCATATGTCCGTCAGCAAGTTCGTGATGGCAAATGTTAGGGACAGTACCAGTATACCGCCCTGCACCAACAACAGGTCGCGAGTCATCAGGGCGTCCACTATCATACGGCCTATTCCAGGCCAGGAGAATACCTTCTCTGTCACTACCTGCCCACCTAGTAGCGCTCCTAACTGCAGGCCCACGATAGTGACGATGGGTATGGAAGCGTTCCGCAGAGCATGAACGTAAACCACTCTACGGCCCGGCACGCCTTTCCCCCGGGCAGTACGCACGTAGTCCTGGCCCAACACCTCCAACATGCTGGCCCTGGTAAGTCGGGCTATGTTTGCCGCCACCCCGAGACCCAGGGTCAGGCTAGGCAGTACAAAGCTCGCAGGGCCGCTGCGACCCAGAAAGGGCAGGAGCTTAAGCTTTACAGAAAATAGCAAGATCAGTAGCAGGCCAAGCCAAAATGACGGCATTGAAACACCGAGAAATGCCCCCATCATAGTGATGGTGTCTGCTAGACTGCCTCGTCTCGTCGCCGCGACCACACCTGCCGGGACTCCCACAGCCACAGCAACTACCAGGCTGGCCAACGAAAGCTGGAGGGTCGCCGGCCAGCGTGCAGCGATCTCCTCGATCACCGGCTTGTTACTGGTGTATGAGCGGCCCAGGTCTAACCGCAGCAGATTCCTCATGTACACTGCGTACTGCACTATCAGCGGCCGGTCTAGCTGGAGGCTCCGGCGTAAATTCTCCACGTCTTCGGGCGTGGCCTGGGGCCCCGCCAATGCATGAGCGGGGTCCCCCGGCACCAGGTGAACCAGAATAAACGCACAAGTGGCGGTTCCCAGCAGTACCACCAACGTCAGCGCCAGCTTTCTGATGAGATACGCCGACAAGACCTGAATCCCCCTTAACCTTTTTGAACCTTACCGAAGATGATGTGTTCTGCAGGCAGTACCTCTATGCCCTTCACGTTAGCTCTGGTCACTACGACCTGCTTCGGATAGTACAGGAACAACCATGCGGCCTCGTCCATGATGAGCTTTTCCGCCTGCGCATACATACTCTTTCGCGTCTCAGGGTTGACCTCCTGCTTGGCTTTCTCAAGGAGCGAGTCCACCTGAGGGTTCTTATAATGTGCTCTGTTGGACCCTGGCGGCCATTGGGTCGAATGGAACACCGGGAACAAGCCTTGGTCCGCGTCACCAGTAGATGGACTCCAGCCGAGAAGTACCATGTCGAACTGCCCCTTCTTCACCTCAGCCATGAGGGACTGGAATTCCCACTGCCTGATCTTGACCTTGATGCCCACCTCCGCAAGCTGTGCCTGGAGGTTCTCGGCTACCTGGCGGTCCATCAGGTACCTGCCTACAGGCGTCCAAAGCTCCAATTCGACTCCGTTGCCGTAGCCCGCACCCGCCAGCAAGTCCTTTGCCTTGGCTCTATCGCAGGGGTAAGCGCCGATCTTCGCGTATCCCCACGTCGCGGAAGAAATGGGCGCGTCTGCTACCGTTCCGAGACCGCCTAGAATATCCTTCAGCAATACGTCCTTATCCACTGCATAGTTGATGGCCTGTCTGACCCGCACATCCCGAAGAGCGCCCCTCTGGTTGTTCAACGCCACATACATGGTCATCAAGGTCGGGGTTTCTATCAAGTTCAGATCCTTGTTTGTGCGAAGACGCTGTAGCTCGGTCACCGGCAGCCTCAGGGCTACGTCAACCTGTCCCGACTCGATAAGCATCGCCCGGGTCGCATCTTCTGGGACTATCCTGAACACAACGCGCTGCACCTGTGGAGCACCCTCAAAGTAGTCAGGGTTGCGATCCATTACGATCTTTTCTCCAGAAACCCATTCCGCCAGCTTGAAAGGCCCCGTTCCGACCGGATTGCGTGCCAGGTCCTTGCCATACTTCTTTATAGCCGCTGGACTGATGATCGCCGCGACAGGGTGGGCGAGCTGCTGCAAGAAAGAACCGCACGGGTAGGCAGTCACGATTTTGACCTTGTACTCATCCACCGGCTGGATTTCTTTGATCATTTCCAGCACGGACCTGCGTGGCGAACCTGTATTCTTGTCCAGTAACCGTTCAAAACAGGCCTTGACCGCTTGGGCGTTGAAGGCTGTCCCATCGTGGAACTTGACGCCCCTGCGCAGCTCGAAGGTCCATGTCACTCCGTCCTGTGCCAGGTCCCATTTTGTGGCCAGGTCAGGGACGATCTGCATATCCGCCGTGAACTTGACCAAGTTGTTGTAGAGGTTCTTGTTCAAGACTTCGGTAGCGGAGTCCGTGGTAAAGTGAGGATCAAATGTTGACGCGTCCGTACCCGTTGCCACTACGAGCTCGGGTCCCTTAGTCGTGGCCGGCGAACACCCGCCCAAGGTACCGGCGAACAATACCGCGCACACTAAAAATGAAATAAACCGGATTTTCTTCACTCTACATCACCCCTGAATCGTTATGAACGGTACGAGCTATCAAGCCTCTAGCCTCTTCCTCCAGCTGCCGTCCTGCATCACGCCAGCGAGCCGCCCAACTGGTTGAGATGTCCTCGAGCTCGTCCGCAGCCACCCGTTGTGCCGCAATCATCCTCCTTACCTCGCTCGGAGCAGGGCCTCCTATGGAGATACGCCGTGCCACCCCCACCCTGTTATCCAAAGCTTCCCGCACCGCCGCTTCGTTCACAGGTAACGGTATCCCTGCGATCTTCCTGCACCACCGATCCAATAAGGCACAGGTGAACTCGGCCGGAGTCCCACCTCTGGAATAAAGATCCGCCACAGCCGCGCCCACTACCTGATGGGCCAGCCGGAACGGCATGCCACCTTCTCTCACGAGGGTGTCCGCTACCTCGGTGGCGTTGCTGAAACCGATACTCAGAGCCCGTTCCATGGTCTCGGTGTTGAAGATGATCTCGCCCGTGTAAGCAGAAGTAATCTCGCTCATGCCTTCTACAATACCGAGGCACTCCAGCACCTCTTCCCACGCGACGGTTACATCCCGGCTGGCTTCGAAGCCCACCGAGCATGCTGCGTACAACGCCGAGACTTTCCCGGCCACCAACCGGCCCTGCGACCTCACCGTGGCTACGATCACCGGGTTGCGTTTCTGGGGCATTATCGAGCTGGAATCGATCAAATCGTCGGGAAGCGAGGCGAATCCAACTTCGTTAGAACACCATTTCATTATGTCTTCCGCAAATCTCGTTAACGTCACTGCACCCATGGCAGCCGCCGAAAGAGTTTCGAGCATGAAGTCAGCGGAAGCAACGGCGTCCAGAGAGTGTTCCATCACTCCCCGAAAGCCCAACAATCTTGCAGTAAGCTCCCGGTCTATAGGGTAGCCCGTACCCGCGAAAGCAGCCGCCCCCAACGGGCAATAATCGAACCGCTTTACGGCGTCAGCCATGCGCCCACAGTCTCTCAATAGCGCACTGGCGATACCGGACAGATAGTGGCCCATCGTGATGGGCTGCGCCTGCTGGCCGTACGTATACCCCGGCATAATCGCCTCTGACATCTCTTCCGCGCGCCTGCACAGTATACGTACGAGAGATATGAACGAATCCAATACCCGCGCTGCCTTCTCCCGCAGCTCCATCCTCCACATTGTCCCCTCAAGGTCATTGCGGCTCCGACCCACCGGAAGGTAACCGCTTACCTCTGCTCCCAATTCGCGAGTCAGCAACCTTTCCAAGTTGACATAAAGGTCTTCCAGGCCGGGGTCCAGCGCCAGCTTAGCTTTGTCTGGCTCCAAGGCAAACTGCAACAAGCTTTCTGCCAACTTTGCGCCGGCGCTTTCGGGGATGATTCCGCGCTTTACGAGCATTACTACATGGGCCAGCAATACTCGAGCCAAATAAGGCAAGGATTCTTTGCTCTTGAGCATTCTTGGCCCGTAGTAATACTTCACAGTAACCGGATGAAGCTTACCCTGGATACGTTCGAAGAAACTAACCCCCTCTGTCAATCTCTCACCTCCATCTCTTCAGGTACCGCTAATAGTGCCGTGAGTCGTCTCACAGCCGTATCCGCAGTCCCCCTGGTAACCAGCTCACAAAGTTCGCGAGCTCGCTTGGTGCCGATTACCGCCGATGCCAGTCTCAAGAACTTGCTTATGAGCATTTCCTTGGAAATCGGGTGACCCAAGGACCCCTTGGGATCCTGAACGCGGCAACTCTCTTCCTCGCCGTTGTCCCAAGTTACAACCACCTCTGCGGCACTCTTATGCTCCCTCACACGAAGCTCATCGAGCTCGCTATCAGCAACTACACGCACTTTGCTAGCCAAAGAAAAAATCTCACTGTCATTGAGCTTTTGCGGAGTGTAGTCGGTTTCATCGCACTCTCCCCCCAAGAGAGCCACAGCTACACCGTACGGGATGCTGATTTGGGCTGAAGCGACGGAAGCTGGATCGTACATGCCCCCCGCCATTGAAAGAGCAGTACTGTTTACGCGAACAGTCACCTGCCTTATCACCAGGGGAGCTATTTGCTTCCCGCGCCTTTTCGCGTTCTCCCGGATCTGCATGGCCGCCTCCACCGGAGAGTGTACCGATTTGCAGGCAGCATACCACTTGAACTCCACTTCGTCGATTGCCCAGCTTTTACCCCAGCCGGCTGTCACCTCCTCGAGATTCCATTCATCTGACGTCGCTCTGAAGAAGCCTCCGTCCTCAGCCTCCAGAACCCGTACAGGTCCTGTGAAGCCCGCCCTGGCGAGGTAGGCGCTGAGCACGCCGTCTCGCGAGGCAAGCCCGGGGTGCAGCCTTTTGCTCATCGAGCCGTCAGCGGCGAAAGCCCAGGTGCCACCCGTTCGGGAGCCTGCGATGCCGAGCGCCCAGGCGAACCGTCTGGCATCCAGTACAAGCAAGCTGGCTGTGGCAGCGGCAGCACCGAAGCTACCACAGCTCGCAGTGGCATGCCATCCCAATCGCCTGTGATTGATGTAGTTGGTTCCTTTCGATACTCTGACCATGACTTCGTATCCGATCACCAATGCCCGGAGCAGTTGCCCCAGGGTCAGGCTTTCCGTGTGCGCCACCGCTACTGCCGCCGGTACGCACACCGCTCCTGGATGCACGATGGAGTAGTGGACGTCGTCTAGTTCCCGCATGTGGCAGAAAGTGCCGCACGCCAGCGCACATTGGTCTGCTGGGAGCGTCATAGCCGTCCCCCATACTGGCGCCGATCCATCCGGGCAAAGAGAGTGCATGGCTGAGCTTAAGGCGCGGCCCTCGGGGAGAGAGCTACCAAGCAAACCGCACCCCAAAGCGTCTAAGAGACAGTATCTCGCCCGCTCCAAAGTTTCCGGCTCGAGTTTGGTGAAATCGGTGTTCACGATACAACCTACGAGTTCTTCCAGAACGGACATGCTAAGCCCCCTTCACTTAACCCACATAGAGGCACTGGTGGATCGCCCAGCCAGACTAGTCTTTTTTGGCTTCGGCTGGAAAAAAGGAATTCCTTCAAGCCTTTTGGCCCCCTGTTCACAGGGGAAAATGGCATGCCACCGCGCGATCAGGCCCTATTTCGACCATTTCCGGTTCTGACTCCTTACAAAGTTGCCTGGCGAAGGGGCATCTCGTATGAAACCTACAGCCAGAAGGAGGTTTCACAGGGCTCGGTACGTCACCTTCGAGCACGATCCGGTTCAGACGCTTCCTGGGGTCGGGTATGGGTATCGCCGAAAGGAGCGCCTCAGTATACGGGTGCCGTGGTTCCGCAAACAACTCGTCCACAGGCGCGGTCTCAACCAGTTTACCCAGGTACATGACCCCAACCCGGTTGGACACATGCTTAATGACGTTCAGGCCGTGGGCAATGAACATGTACGTGAGTCCAAACCGTTGTTGCAGCTCGCCAAGCAGGTTCAATATTTGAGACTGTATGGACACGTCCAAGGCTGATACAGGCTCATCGCATATGACCAGCTTGGGACGGAGTACCAGCGCACGAGCTATCCCCACCCGTTGCCTTTGTCCTCCCGAAAGCTCGTGAGGGAACCTGTCGATATCCGTTGGCTGAAGGCCCACCACCCGCAGAAGTTCCCTTACGGCTTCACGCCTTTGGGTGCGGTTCCCCTCGCCGAAAATTTCTAAGGGCTCGGAAATTATTTCCCCCAGGGTCATTCTGGGGTTAAGCGAACCGAACGGGTCCTGAAAGACCATCTGTATCTCGCGGCGCACCTTCCGCATATCCGATCGATTCAGCGAAAACAGGTTCCGCCCCTCGAAGAACGCCTCGCCCGAAGTAGGTTCAATGAGGCGCAGTATCACTCGCCCCGTCGTGGTCTTCCCGCAACCCGATTCCCCAACCAGCCCGAACGTCTCACCCCTTCTGATGGAGAAGGAAACACCGTCCAAGGCACGTACATAGGCCTTGGGTCGCGAAAGGATCCCCCCATATATGGGAAAGTACTTTTTGAGTCCGACCACTTTCAGCAACTCATCCATCAGACCACCTTCTTAGTGCTGTCCTGCTCTCCTAGAGGGAAGTGACAAGCCACACGACGTCCGTTCCTTTCGGCAAGGCTCGGCTCTTCTCGCGTACAAATCTCTCGAGCATGCGCGCACCTCGGATGGAAGCGGCAACCTCTCGGAAGCTCAGCTAGATTGGCCACAGTACCCCGTATTACGCACAGTTTCCCGCGAGGGCGATCGATCCTAGGGATGCACGTCAAGAGCCCTTCTGTGTACGGATGCAAGGGCTGCTCGAACAAATCGCATACACCCGCTTCCTCCACCACGCGGCCCGCGTACATGACAACTACCCGATCCGCCATCTCCCCGACGACCCCCAAGTCATGGGTGATGAGCATAATGGCCATACCCAGCTCTTCCTTCAATCGCTTCAGCAGCTCCAGGATCTGTGCTTGCACGGTTACATCCAAGGCTGTCGTCGGCTCATCCGCGATGAGCAGCCTCGGGCTGCACGCCAGCGCCATGGCTATCATCACGCGCTGCCTCATCCCTCCTGAAAGCTGATGGGGGTATTCATGTACACGTCTCTGCGGATCGGGCACACCCACGAGTTCTAACATGTGTTTTGCTTTCTCCAGAGCCTCTTTAGGTTTGACGTTCTGATGAAGCTGAAGTGCCTCAGCGATTTGCCATCCAACCGTAAACACGGGGTTCAAGGAAGTCATCGGCTCCTGGTAGATCATCGCGATTTCATTCCCTCGGATTGCCTGCATCTCTGCTTCTGACTTCTTAAGGAGGTCCTCTCCGTTGAATAAGATCTCTCCGCCCATGTACCGCCCAGGAGGTACGGGAACCAGCCTCATTATCGAGAGAGACGTCACGCTTTTGCCGCAGCCCGACTCACCGACGATGGCCAGAGTCTCCCCGCTATTTATGTGAAAAGTCACCCCGTCTACCGCAGGCCGCACCCCGCTGGACGTGAAAAAGTATGTCTTCAGCCCGCGAACTTCCAGCAACCGCTGCAGCGAAACCTCCTCCTTTCGCACTTCGGCATTACCCAAAAGCGTACAGGGCTCCCATTCTGTCTCAAGTATACCTCTTTTCTCCTTTATCAGCTTAAATGGGTCGGGCAGAGTATTTCTAAGCGATTACCATTCTTAACAACCGCATGTGCAGCTACGGCACCTAATCCCTTGAAAGGGCAGACCTCCTGGAGGAAAAATGGAGGAAATGAAATGTTTAGGTCGAACTCAATGAAATATACTCAGGATACAGTTTCCAGGTCCAAATAAGTCTAGTCTTGGCTTGGGCACTACGATTTGAGTTCCAGCTTTCTCCCCAAATGCTAGAACGCTTACGCTCCCTGGTGCCTGCCTATATCCTCTGGTC
Source organism: Bacillota bacterium (assembly GCA_012840015.1). Taxonomy (GTDB): domain Bacteria; phylum Bacillota; class Sulfobacillia; order DUMF01; family DUMF01; genus DUMF01. The sequence continues at coordinate 14,645 of DUMF01000025.1, read as the reverse complement.
ATTATCGATCTTCACAGTGATGGGTTTGTATCGGCAGGTATGGCGCTACGCCAGTGCCCGGGAAATCATTCAAATTGAGATAGCGAGCATGCTGGCTGCTCTCGGGCTTTGGGTGATATCAATATTCCTGCCAGGCGGCTTTTCTCGGGCAGTACTCCTTCTCACATGGATCTTAACAACGTTCTTTGTGGGCGGGATACGATACTTCATCAGGCTTTTGAACGAAAGGCCCGGCACAAGGCTGCAAACGGCCTCGCGGTCAAAATCCTGCCAAGCGTAAGTCATCTCATAGCCGCCGCCAGCGATATCATCGCGCTAAGGACTTCGACGTGGAGGACCTGTTGAGGCTCAATAGGGTTCGAGATGCCGCCAAGTAGCGGAATTCGACCCAGAAGCGCTCATGTTATTGGACCATGCCGAAACGGGGGTCTTCGAAAGTGCGATCGAGGTGTGTGAATGTTTCCTCAATTTAAACCTAATTGAAGTTGTCGCGGATGTCCGTATCCACGGATAAAGCGGTCAACCCCACCTCAGTGATGGGAGCCAGCAAACGCGTCGGCGAAAAACTGGTACAAGACGCCAATGAGAAAGCAGCACGGGCAGGCCGGAATTGTGTCTTAGTGTGCGTTAGGTTCGGGAACGTGCTCGGTAGCCAAGGCAGCGTGGTACCATTGTTCAAGAAACAGATAAGCCGCGGCGGCCCGATCATACTCACGGACCCGAGGATGGAACGGTACTTCATGAGCATTCCGCGCGTACTTACTTGCCGGGCCTACCGGCTTCATACCCGCTGGCCTTGGCGTATACCTCGAGACGGCTGATCGGTGGTTTGATAACCATAGGGCTTTCGCCGGTAGTCTACTGGCTGGCTCTTCGTCTCCTACGCTCAGAGGAAGCCCGGTACTTCCGTAGCCTAATTCCAAGCATTCTTCCTCAAAGTTTCCGGTCACGCATATATTTTCTCTGAACGGCTGAACAGCCAGAGCACATAGGCGGTGGCAAAATGGCGAAAGCTAGACGGAGACTAGCGTTTCTGCTGATAATCTGCCTCTGTCTGGGAGTCCTCTACCATTTCACGAGCAGGGATTGTTTCCGGTCCACTCTGTTACCCACAGGCAGGGTCCAACACGTAATAATCATTTCCATTGATGCTCTCAGGGAACAGGACCTCGAGCTGCTGGCCCAGCTCCCGAATATCGGCTCGTTGGTCGAACGAGGCGTTTCAGCACCCGCCCGTTGCGTCTACCCTTCGAACACTTATCCTTCCCACGCCGCCATAGCAACCGGCGTACCTCCCCGCGTGCACGGCATTGTCGACAACATGATGCCTCAACCGGGGAAGCATCCTTTCCCCGATTGGTACTGGTGGGCATCCGCTCTTAAAGTGCCTGCCATATGGGCTCACGTGAAGGCCGCTGGATTCACAACTGCTGCCATACTCTGGCCGGTAACGGCTGGTGCTAGCATCGATTACCTCGTTCCGGAAATCCGAGCAAACGACCGTGGAGAATCGCTGCTATTGCTCGCGATGAAGTACGGCACCCCGATACTGGTGCTCCGCTTGGTGCTGAGTTATGGTCTCCAGGTCGCTCTCGGGCGCAAACCCTCCCTGGATGATTTCGCCACATACGGCGCCGCTACGATTTTTAGGCGGTACAGGCCACACTTGCTGATGCTCCACCTCAACGAGACTGATTTTGCCCGGCACAGGTACGGGCCGGAGGCCCCTGAGGTGGTAGTTAGCCTGCACCAGCAAGACCGCCGCGTGGGAGAAATCATGAAAGCCGCTACCGCCGCGGGTATCGCCGAGAAAACGCTTTTCGTGATAACTGGAGACCACGGCACTCTTTCAACCAGATACGTGCTGAACTTGAACGCCGCCTTCAAGCAAGCAGGGCTCCTCACCACTGATGCGGAAGGACACATCGAGAGCTGGCGCGCCTACGCGCTTCATTCTGGTGGGACGTCGGAAGTGTATTTATCGGATCCGAAAGACGGGGACTTAAAAAAACAGGTATCGGCGCTCCTCGCAGAGATCGCTTCGAACCCCAACAACGGCGTAATAGAAGTTAAGACGGGTGAAGAAGCAGCTAAGCAGTACGGAGCCAGTCCCGAGCCATCGTTCTACGTCATACTCTCCCCGGGCTGGGCTGCCGGTAAGTCCCTCGACGCCCCGATGCTGGAAACTGTCAAGGGTACGATGGGATCGCACGGCTATTTGCCTGGTACCCCCGGATATCGAACCGCTTTCATAATGTGCGGCCCGGGCGTTAGGCCGGGGCTTCGCCTCGGAGAGATCCGGCTGACGGATGAAGCACCTACGATAGCTTACTTGCTCGGTATCCCGATGTCAGGGGTCGAAGGGCGCGTGCTAGAGGAAGCGCTCGTCGATGACATCAGCGACCGGTCCTCGCTTTCGCCAAGCCGGTAAGCACGAACAACCACGGTGCAACGAAAGTCGCTCCAAAACCGGTCGCTAGGTACCGTAGGAACCGGAACCCTACAGAGCCAGGCAATATCGCCCTTAGCCCAAACAACACTAGGCTCATCACCCCCAGCCCTACGAGGTAACGCCAAACTTTCTGGGTCATCGGCCCGCAAGTATCCATATCGATCCACTTCTTCTGGCCAAGGTGCCCGAGCGCCAGTCCCTGCAGCGCTCCCGCCGGAGCGGACGAATCTCCTCCGGAAAACAACAGATATAACAGCACGCCGGCACATAGCCAGGCCGCGCTCCTTCCCGCGCGAAGCCGCCCAGGTCTACTCAGAAGGTAAGCCCAGCCGAGACCGATGACAATGCCGCCCACCACGTCCGAAGGCCAATGAACGCCCAAGTATACTCGGGATATGGCCACCAGCACGATTATCGCTGCGGCAAACAGTTTGAACGTCAGCGCCGAAGGCCTAAAGAAGGCCAGATAACCCCAGAAGGAGGAAGTGCCCTGCGCATGACCGCTCGGGAAAGCCCACCCTTTGACCGAACTCAGCGGCGGTCGCGGCACCCGGAACAGTTCCTTCAGCGTCGAATTGCACCACATGGAGCTCAAGAACACGCAACACACTTCGAAGGCCAGTTCTACGTTCACACACCAGTACAAGAGGGGCAGGGCCAGCAAATAAAACCCCTCGCTGCCGGTCGCAGTTATCGCTAGGAAAAAGAGATCCAGCAAGCTCATGGACCAAAGGGCAGATCCGCCACCGCGTTGAGTTCTAATCCGGATGAGCGGCCGCTCAAAAGAGCGTAGTGGCCTCCTGCCGCCACCATGGCGCCATTGTCGGTACATAGAGACTTAGGCGGTACGAACAGGCTGATGCCGCGTTCTCTACAAGCTTCCTCCATGCAAGCGCGCAAAGCGCTGTTGGCCGCCACCCCGCCCGCCAGAGCCACCCGGCCCGTTCTTGTGGCTTCAGCCGCCTCGAGCGTCGTCTCCACCAGCGACGATACCACTGCCCGCTGGAATGCCGCCGCAATATCTTCCTTGCTGCAATCCCCAACTGCCAGTTTCCTCAATACGGCCGTTTTTAGTCCGGAAAAGCTGAAGTCAAATCTGCCTCCACTCCCGTCCAACCTGGGTTTAGGGAATCGAACTGATGCTGCATCTCCTCTGGCCGCCAACTTTTCTAGTTCTGGCCCGCCCGGGTACCCAAGCCCCAAAGCCCTGGCTACCTTGTCGAATGCCTCTCCTGCAGCGTCATCCCTCGTCACGCCTACCACTTCGTATTCGCCGTGGCCAGTTACCTTGATCAAATCCGTATGTCCCCCCGATACAACCAGCGCCAAAAACGGGAATGCTGGCGGCTCATCCGTCAAGAAATTGGCGTAGATATGTCCCTCCAGGTGATGAATGCCCACCAACCTTTTCCCGCCGGCGAATGCCAGAGCCTTGGCCATACAAACCCCCACCAGCAGGGCGCCCAGAAGGCCAGGCCCCATGGTCACGGAGATCGCGTCCACGTCCTGCAAGGATATGCCCGCTCGCATCAGCGCCTCGTCTATTACCGGCACGGACGCCTCCAGGTGCTTTCGCGAAGCGATTTCCGGCACCACTCCTCCATATTTAGAATGCACATCTACCTGCGATGCAAGCAGATTTGAGAGTACCGTTCGTCCGTCCTTCACCACGCCTGCCGATGTGTCATCACAGCTTGTCTCTATGCCGAGTACCAGCATACCTCACGCCCACCTGATCTCGTCCACTCTTCTCTGATCTACCGGACCCAGGTCGTCTTTCCACATTATGATTGCGTCCTCGTGGGTATCAGAGTAGTAGCCCTTACGGATTCCCCTGGCCTCGAAACCGAGGGATGAGTACAGTCCTTGCGCTACAGTATTAGATTTCCGCACCTCAAGGGTCATTTTTCGAGCCCCGCGACTCTTGGCTCTTTCAATGAGTTCGTTCATCAGAAGCCGACCCAGGCCTTTACCTCGGTAATCGGGATGTACCGCCACGTTCGTGACGTGGGCTTCGTCGAGGATGACCCACATGCCTGCATATCCAACCAGTTTGCCTTCCACTTGACACACGATGTAGTGAGCATATTCGTTTTGCACGAGTTCAGTTAGGAAAGATTGTTTGGACCAGGGCGTTGGATAGCAAAGCTTCTCGATTTCTAGCACGCGGTCGAGGTCCTTTAACCTCATTTCCGCGACGCGGGCCTTGACTTTTCCCATTTGATTTCCGCCTCGCTCTTTCGCACATAAGCGGCGCTCAACCGGGCCGCATCGGTCTTCAACCCGTTTTCCGCAAGAAGGCGCCCTAGAATGCCGATAATTGCCGCTCTCGGTCTCCGCAACCACGCCGGAGCTACCGCGCACGGTATACCGCGGCCCGCCAGGACTTCCACGAGGGTCTCCCCTTCTGCCAAATCCACATCACCCACCAGGAGCACAGGGGCCTCACGGACGGCTGCCTCATGAACGGCTTCCGCAATGTCTTCCGGGTAACCAGCAGAAACCTCGCCTATTTTTTGGGGTATTCCACTGGAGGGGCGGAATAGGCAGTAGTACAATTCCCCCTGCCTTGCCTTCAGCACGGCCAGTACGGTACGTACGGAGCGCAATCCGCCGCCTTGCATCGCGAGCCCGTCCAAAGTACCCACCGCGACACACGGTTTGTTCCACGCATACGCCAGCCCCTTGGCGGTGGCTATTCCGATTCTCAAACCGGTAAAAGAGCCCGGTCCGCACGACACAGCCACGAGGTCCGTCTCCTGCGGAATAGCACACACCCTTTGGTACAGCTGGGCTATCATGGGCATCAGGACGACCGAGTGAACTCGCGGTACCGCCAGACTCTCCTCGGCAAGCACTCTATCGCCGTGTAAAAGAGCCACGGAGCAGTTCACTGTAGCGGTTTCAATGGCGAGTGTCAGCATTTTTCGTCACGCTCGCCAGAAGCTCCCGGTAAGCCCCCGCACGATCGCAGATGCGTATCAGGCGTTCCTCTGCTCTCGGGAAAATCTCGATGTACAGATGAGACTTTGCCCAGTCTCCCAGGCGATCCGCCCATTCGATGATAACCGCCGCGTCGCCGCCCACCGCTTCATCTAAGCCCAGTTCCCAGGCCTCAGAAGGATCGTCCAGCCTATACACGTCAAAATGGTAAACCGGAATCCTGCCCTTGTGTAAATACATGATATTGAATGATGGGCTCCTTATCCCCGAACGCACCCCGGCGCCTTCCAAGATTCCTCTAGCCAGGCAAGTCTTCCCCGCACCCAGCGGCCCGGCAAGGCATATCACTTCGCCGCCCTTGAGCAGGCGCCCTATGCTCCGTCCTAGTTCGAGCGTATCCTTTTCAGACTTGGAAATTTCCTCCAGCTCCATCAGCCTTCTCCTGAAGCACCCTTTTTACTTGCTTGAAATCCTCCCACACCGGCCGCTTCTTGTTGGGGTCTCTAAGGAGCGCAGCAGGATGGTACGTGGGCATATAAAGCACGCCGTTCTTCTCAACCCATTGCCCCCGCACCTTCGTGATCCGGGCCGATGGGTCCACGAGCACTTGCGTGGATAGCGCACCCAGGCATACCACTACCGCTGGTTTAATTAGGCGGAGCTGCGCACGCAGGTGCGGGTAGCACGCCGCAGCTTCCTGAGGAGTCGGAAGCCTGTTCCCCGGTGGCCTGCATTTCACTACGTTAGCTATGTATACCTCGCTCCTGTTCAGACCGATGGCAGCCAGGATCTTGTCCAGCAATTGCCCAGCCGGTCCCACGAATGGCCTCCCGGTTTCGTCTTCCACGGCCCCCGGGCCTTCACCCACAAGCATGAGCCTGGCAGAAGGGTTACCTTCTCCGAAGACCACACCTTTGCAGCCTTGCCGCAAATCGCACCTGCTACATTCTTTCACGCGCCGCTCCAGTTCCCCAAGGTCGGCGATGTCCCCCCATAGCTCTTCTGGTGTCGCCCCGCGGGGTGTCACCGGCTTCGGGCGCTCAGCTACACCATCTGGCGCAGTATCCCACATGGATAACTGAACGAAAACTCTCTCGCTCATAGCCATTGCCCCTTGACCATCACAGCCACCATCTTCCCCTCGATGGAAAACGGGTCGCCCTGAGCCACGCAAATATCTGCTAGTTTACCGGCCTCTATGGTGCCCACCTGATCGTCGATGCCGATTATTTCCGCAGCGTTAAGGGTTACAGCCTGTAGCGCATAGTCCCAGCTTAATCCGGCCTTAATGGCAAGACCCACGCACAGTGGAAGATACTTCGAAGGTACCACAGGATGGTCCGTAGCGATCGCCACTTTCACCCCAGCCGAAGCGCAGGCCGCCACAGTAGCGAAGTCCAGTTCCCTCAGTTCGACCTTGACCCTGCCGGTGAGGGATGGCCCAATTACCGCCGGAATCCTCTCCCTCGCCAGCACATCTGCCACTTTATGGCCCTCTGTGCAGTGATCGATGCAAATCGGGAAACCGAACTCCCGCGCGATCCTAATGCCAGTCATGATGTCGTCCGCCCGATGGGCGTGCAGCCTCAACGTCAGCTCCCCTTTAAGCAGCTTAACGATTGGCTCGAGCTTAAAATCGATTTCCACCGGTTCTCCCTTTTCTTCGGCGTGCTTCTTCTTTCGCGCATAGTTTTGGGCCTTTACCAAAGTTTCGCGCAACGTTGCGGCAGAACCCATTCGTGTCGAGGGGCTTTTCTTGAGCTCAAGTCCATAGCATCGCTTCGGGTTTTCCCCCAGAGCGGCTTTGAGTCCGCACGGCTCCCTCAGCACCATATCTTCCACGAATCGGCCCACAGTATGTAGTGCGACTCCCTGCCCCCCGATTATGTTGGCGCTCCCCGGTGCGCTCCATACCGCCGTCACTCCGGCCCGCGCTGCTTCCTTGAGTCCCACATCCTCGGGGTTGATGCCGTCCACCGCCCGCAATTGGGGCGTAATTGGATCGGTGATCTCGTTTACGTCATCGCCTTCCCAGCCCAATCCTTCTTCGAAAAGGCCCACGTGGCAGTGCGCGTCTATCATTCCAGGGAACACGGTCATACCCGAAACGTCCTTCACTTGAGCATCGCGAGGGATGGTTATACCCTGTCCCACGGCCACTATCCTCTCACCCTCTACGAGCACAGTGCCGCGAGGTATCAGTTTCCCCCTGCCCGTATATACGTTGCCTCCTACAATCGCTATCACTGATAGAATCACCTCCCGTCATGCGAGGTGCCGCTGTGGGCGAATCGCAGTTCGAAAGCCGGCCTGATCTCCCCCACCACTTCGCTCCGCAGGTTGAGCACCGGTTGCCTCCAGAAGGTAGCCAATGCATCCTTCTGAGCATCCCCTATCAACCCCAGCTGCGAAAGTGTTTCCACGACGGCTGGGCCTAGCGCTCTCGCGTTGCCGTCCTCGACCTTTAGCGCTACGCCGATGCCTTTCTGCATGAGGCTCATACAGTACACGCCTTCTGCACCGGTCTTGCCCAGCAGTTTGCCGTTGAAAACTCGCATGAGCTCTGTACAAAGTCTGCCGGTACCCGCTACGAAGTATGGCTTTGCCATCATGGCTCCAGTGATCTTCATTACTGCCGCCCTTTCCCGTTCCGAAAGCCCGGCTTCAGGAGCCGTTGGATGGGAAAGCTTGGCATATGCCAGCGCCATATTATACAGGGGGATACCGAAGACCGGCACCCCGCAACCATCCACGCCTATCACGATGTGCGACCGCTCCAATCCGGTGAACTTCGACACCGCCTTCAAATTGGCCTGCTGAACAGGATGGTTCAAATCGGTATAACCGTCGAGTGTGACCCCCATCTGCAATGCCAGCGCCAACATCCCTGCATGTTTTCCGGAGCAGTTGCACGCCAATGGAGTGGGTGTGCCGCCGCACCTCAATGCCTCCACGCCCAGCCCCATCTTCCTCAGCATCGACATTGCCACTTGACGGTGCTTCTCCTCTCCGCTGTGAGAGGCGCCCATCAAAGCGATTTCTTCCGCAGAAAACCCGAAATGTTCTGCCGCTCCAGACTCAACCACCGGCACAGCCTGCACCGGCTTGGCCGCGGACCTCCAATAGGTCACGTGTTGAGGGTTTCCCACGCTCGCCACGATGCTCCCGTCAACTGAGACTACGACTATGTGGCCGAAATGCCTGCTCTCAACGATCGGCCCTCGAGTCACTTCTACCAGCAGTTCGGCCCGTTCGCTCAACCGAGTCTCGCCTCCGCCTGTAATCTCGCGCCGCCTCCAGGAAAGAAGCGAAAAGCCTGGCGCTACTCTCCTCTCTCAGGCGTTCAGGGTGCCATTGTACGCCCACCAGGTAATTCTCGCCCTTACCCTCGAGCGCCTCGATAATGCCATCCTCAGCCCACCCTACCGCAACGAGCCCCGCGGCTACCCGTCGCACCGCTTGATGGTGGTGGCTATTCGTATTCAGCTCGCACGTATCCAGGATTCGGGATATTTTAGAATCTGAGGCAATCCTAACAGGGTGCCTTACTGAATCATCGTCCACGTCATGCGCCACAGATGTCAAATACTCCGTCTTAATATCTACTATCAGGTCACCGCCCAAGGCCACATTGATGAGCTGCATCCCGCGGCAAATACCGAGCACGGGCATCCCCAATTTAAGTGCCGAGCGCAACAGCGCCATTTCCGTCTCGTCCCGATCTCTCTGAACGTTCTGCACGGAGGCAGCACCTGGCCGGTTGAACAGTGCAGGGTCTATGTCGCCTCCGCCCGTGAGCACAAGGCCGTGGATGCATGCTGCCACTTCGGCGCCGCCCTCTTCGTTGTTTTTTACAGTCCCGGCTGAAAGCGGAGGGATGAGCACCGGTACTATCCCGGCCTCCATAACGGAAGTCACATAGGATGTATTCAAGCCATATAAGCCTCCCGGCCGTCTTCCGAGGCTGAAACCAATGACGACCATCTCGCCTATACTTCCTTCAGCCCCAGGCTGATCTCGATAGCTGCATTCACTTTGGCCATGACCTCTTCCTCCAAATGAGTAACCCTTTCCCGAAGTCTCCGCTTATCAATGGTTCTCAACTGTTCGAGGAGTACGACGGAGTCCTTTCCGAGGCCTGAGATAGCACTTGGAAGTTCTACATGCGTGGGAAGTTTGGCCTTGCTTATCTGTGAAGTAATAGCTGCTACGATAGTCGTAGGGCTGAATTTGTTCCCAACGTCGTTTTGAATCACCAGGACGGGACGGATCCCTCCTTGCTCAGACCCAATTACGGGGCTTAAATCAGCGTAAAAGACATCGCCCCGCTTTACGTTCACCTATCACGCCCTCCTGCTTTCACATCCGTATCCCACGACCATTGCTCGGCAAGCTCCAGGTTAATTTCAGCCATTTCCACATAGCCGCGCACCATTTCTTCACGAAGCTTGAGACGCCTTTTCTGGTCGAGATAACTCTTCAAAGCTTCCCTAACGAGCTCGCTCCTGTTGAGCCGCTCATGAGAGGCTTCACCATCCACCTGTTCAAGCAACGAACAAGGCAGACTAACCATAATGCGTCTCAGCCCACTCATTGTATCCCCTCCGGTTGCCAATTATATATCCGCAGATACATATGCTCAACCGAGCCAAATCTACCTGACCGCAAGTACCCTCGATAGCGTAGCTGGGATTCCATCAGCCACCTGGCTGGCAAATATGCCGCGATCGAGCGCCAGCGATTCGGCTGCAAGCCCGTGCAGATAAGTGCCGACGACTGCTGCAGCCAGCACACCCATGCCCTGAGCGATGAAGGAGGCAATTACTCCCGTGAGCACGTCGCCCATCCCGGGCGCTGCCATAGAACCGTTCCCAGACGGATTGATGAAGCAGTCTCCCCCATAACAGATTACGGTCCTGGCACCTTTGAGTACACAAACCACTCCAACGCCAGCAAGTTTCCATGCCCACTCTATCCTACTGGCCTGTATCTCTGCAGGCGAAACCCCGCAAAGCCTCGCCATCTCCCCAGGGTGAGGCGTAACCACCGTTTGCCAGCCTCGCTCGCTGCGACGCCTCAACGGGGACAGGTCTCCTCCTAAGCAATTAAGCGCATCCGCATCCAGTACGACCGGCGTCGCCACTCGCTCCAAAAGCTCCCTCACAAAGGCGGGTGTTTCACCAGAGGTACCCAGCCCAGGGCCCATGGCTACCGCCCGGGCGTTCGAGCAGAGCTTGGCCGCATCTTCGACGTCTTTGAGCCCGAATCTGGCCTGATCCCCGATTGGGATCACCATGGTCTCCGGAGACACCGGTGCTACAACGGGATAAACCTTGCCAGGTACGCCCAACGACACCAGCCCAGCACCGGCTCTGAGCGCGCCCCTTGCCGAAAGCAGCGCCGCTCCAGTAAATCCCTCGCTACCAGCAAGTACTACCACTCTTCCCGCACTACCTTTATGCGCAAATGGATCTCTGGGGGAGAGCCACTGCCTTATAACGTCCCGGTCCACGAGCTGGTACCGTTTCCCGAAATCCAACGCCACATCCGGGATGCCTATCGCGCAGACTTTCACGCGCCCCGCGTAAGCCGCCCCTGGGTACGTGGCAAGCCCGACCTTCATGAACTGGAATGTGACGGTGACGTCCGCTTTAACGCAGTGTCTAGAGACCTGACCGGTAGATGCATCTAGCCCGGAAGGTACGTCCACTGCCAGCACGCGCGCGCCGCCCTCCCGGGCAGAGCTGATTGCGTCGATCACGGAAGCGACAGGCTCTCGAACTTCCCCCGAAAATCCGGTCCCCAACAGCGCATCTACGATGAGCTGACCTGCGGACTGCTGGAGTTCAGCCGGTGGGGCTGTCACCCGCTTCACGGGAATGCCAAGCTTCTCCACCGGGCGCAGGAAGATTTCTGCATCGTGGCTAAGCTCACCGTCTCCCACGATGAAGACCTCCACGTGCTTGCCTTCTTCCCACAGATGGCGCGCTGCCACCAACCCGTCTCCCCCGTTGTTACCCCGGCCGCAAATCACAAACGCCCTCTGAAAGCCGTCCAGTTCTTCTATCGCTACCCGTGCAGCTGACGCTCCTGCGTTTTCCATGAGCACGAGGCTCGGAATGCCTACCGTATCGATGGCGTACCTGTCGATTTGTCTCATCTCGTCCGCGGTAACGAGCCTCACGCAAGCATCACCTCACAACAGGTTGACCCAAAGCGACAGCATGAGCGACGCAAATGTGCTCGCTATGGCTCACACTCACCAGCACTTGAGTTATGCCCCGTCTTCTGGCATACTCCAGGCAAGCTCCGCATAACACCACTCCCGGAGTTCCGCAGGGGGATTTCTCCGTCATAATATATTTCCACGACAACTGCCCCAGTCCTGCCCCTAGCGCCTTGAGCACGGCTTCCTTGATCGCGAAACGGCCACACCAGACTTCAAGAGCCCGTTTTCTGTTCCGCTGGTACATGTCGAACTCCGGTACCTCGCCAGAGCAAAACAAGCGCTCCAGCAACTTCTGTCCCCACCGCTGAAGCGCTTCGTCGAAGCGTGATAGTTCTACGACATCCACCCCGATGCCTAAGACTTCTTGCTTCATTCGTTCAGGTCGCACCGTTCGCCGGTCACCATGTATATCACCCATTCGGCGATGTTGGTGGCATGATCTGCTACTCGCTCCAGGTGCTGCGCTACCATTAACAGTAACGTGGCCTGGTGGATGGTACGATGATCCTCCATCATGTAAACCAGCAGTTCTCTGAACACTTGTGAGTAAAGGTGATCTACGGTATCGTCTATCTGCTTAAGGTCTAACGCCTTCTGCGTGTCCCAACTCACGTAAGCGTCCAGAGCGTTCCTGATCATCTGCTCCGAAAGTTCGGCCATCCTCGGAATGTCGATCAAAGGCTTGATGAGAGGTTCATCGCCAAGCCTGATGGTCGCTTTGGCGATATCGACAGAGTGGTCGGCAATCCGTTCAAGGTCCGTCACGATCTTGAGCGCGGTTCCGAGAACCCTGAGGTCTTTGGCCATCGGTTGCTGGAGCGCCAACAGTTCGAGCGATCTGTTTTCGATCTCGGTTTGCATCTGGTCGGCGAGATCGTCATCTTTAATGACCTTTTCGGCCAGCTTCCTGTCACGGGTGGCCAGGCTTTTCACGGAATCGTGGATACTTTGCTCCACGAAAGCCCCCATCTTCAACAGTTCTTGTTGAAGCGCGCTCAACTCTTCTTGAAAACTTCTCCTCACCGCGCAGCCCTCCGGAATCATCCAAATCTGCCCGTTATGTAGTCCTCAGTGCGTTTGTCCTGGGGCCTCGTAAACAGCACCTTGGTTGGGCCATATTCAACCAGGTGCCCGGCGAGGAAAAAGGCGCAGTTCTCGGACACCCTGGCTGCTTGCTGCATGTTATGCGTCACGATTACAATAGTATATCGCTGTTTTAACTCGTGAATGAGGTCTTCCAGTTTTCCAGTTGACACCGGGTCCAGGGCAGACGCAGGCTCGTCCATTAATATCACTTCCGGCTCCACCGCAAGCACTCTGGCGATTACGAGCCGCTGCTGCTGCCCGCCAGATAGCGCCAGAGCGGACTTATTCAGCCTGTCTTTTACCTCCTCCCACAGCCCTGCCGCCGAGAGGCTTTTCTCGACTATCTCCTCTAGCGCCTTCCTATCGCGGACTCCGTGGATCCTGGGTCCGTAGGCCACGTTGTCGAAGATGGACATGGGGAACGGGTTGGGCCTTTGGAACACCATACCTACCCGCTTTCTCAAGGCCACAACGTCTTCGCCGGGATCGTAGATGTTCTGCCCGTCCAGATATACCTTCCCCGTCGTTTTAGCTGTGGCCACCAGATCGTTCATGCGGTTGAGAGACCGCAAGAAGGTGGACTTTCCGCAACCCGAGGGCCCGATGAGAGCAGTCACCGACCTAGCAGGTATCTCCACATTTACGTGAGAGATTGCTTGAAAGCCGCCGTAGTAAACTGATAAGTCCTCCGTCCGGATCTTCATTTCAATTGCCTGTCCATCATTCATCGTTCACAACTCTCCGTCACTTCGTGCTGTATCAGTTGCCCCAATCGGAATCACCAGTGTAAACCGCGAGCCCTTGCCCAGCTCACTCTCCACTCTAATTTCGCCCCCGAGCAACTCCGCTTGATGCTTGGCTATGGAGAGGCCCAGCCCGGTACCTCCCAGCTCGCGGCTCCTTGCCTTATCCACCCTGTAAAAGCGTTCGAAAATGCGCGGCAACTCGTCTTTCGGTATGCCTATCCCGGTATCACACACGCTAAACCTCGCTTCCCGGGGCTCGATCTCCGCCTCGATGCCAACTGTTCCGCCGCTTTCCGTATATTTTATCGCATTGTCCAGCAGGTTGAGCAGCACATTACGGATCAAGTCAGAGTCCGAACGGAAAACCCCCGGCGAAACCTTCGTCTCGAGCTTTAGTCCGGCCCGCGAGGCCATCGGCTCGATGAGCTTCCGTACCGACTCTACCAAAGAGTTCACGTCGATCTCCGTGGGCTTGAGTTTCACCACACCTGCTTCGAGCTTGCTCAGTTCGAGCAGGTCGTCTATGATTTTGGCCAGTCTTTCCGCTTCCGAGTATATCACTTTGGCAAACTCACAAACCTTGGCGGCACCGAAGTCGCCGCTCAGCAAGGTCTCGGCAAAGCCCTTGATGGACGTAACGGGCGTTTTCAGCTCGTGCGATACGTTAGCCACGAAATCGGTCTTCATGCGCTCAGCGCGGGCAGACTCCGTCACGTCGTGCATCACAATGAGGTAACCCGGGCACTGCTCGCCAAAGGGGACCACCGCTACGTCGACGCTGAGTTTGTTCGGGTAGAATAGATCTACATTGCCCTTCGCCGTCTCATGTTCCATCGAGGCCCGTTCGACGATTCGCCAGAGGTCCCAATTCCGAATGCTTTCGTGGAACGTCAGTCCCTGTACTTGCTCTTCCTTCACACCCAGCATATAAGCGGCCATACGGTTGACCATCAAAACCCTGAATGTGCTGTCCAACATCACCACACCGTTAGGAGTGCTGTCCATTACAACCTGAAGCCTCTCTTTGGTACGCTCGAGAAGCTCCACCTTCTCTCTGATCGTACACACCATACTGTCGAGGGCATTACCCAGTTCCCCGACTTCGTCCGAGCCCCCGACCCGTATTCTGCATTGCAGGTTGCCTTTCCTCACTTCATCGCAGGCTTTGACGAGCTCATTCAGCCTCCTG